>CAWBUI010000002.1:0-301810 GCA_963791875.1 uncultured Acidobacteriaceae bacterium | reverse complement strand
CGGCCCGTACGAACTAACGAAGTCAGCCGGCGTAGTCGTAGAACAGATCATCCGCCCCACCGGCCTTATCGACCCCGTCGTCGAAATCCGCCCCGTTAAGGGCCAGATCGACGACCTGCTCGCCGAGATCCGCGACCGCGCAGCCATCGACCAGCGCGTCCTCGTCACCACCCTCACCAAGCGCATGGCAGAAGACCTCGCCAACTACTACACCGAGGTCGGCGTCCGCTGCCGCTACATGCACTCCGAGATCGAAACCCTCGAACGCATCAAGCTCCTCCGCGACCTCCGCAAAGGCGAGTACGACGTCCTCATCGGCATCAACCTCCTCCGCGAAGGCCTCGACCTCCCCGAGGTCTCGCTCGTCGCCATCCTCGACGCCGACAAGGAAGGCTTCCTCCGCTCCCAGGGCTCCCTCATCCAAACCATCGGCCGAGCCGCCCGCCACCTCGAAGGCCGCGCCATCCTCTACGCCGACAAGATGACCGACTCCATGCAGCGCGCCATCGACGAAACCGACCGCCGCCGCGAAAAGCAGGTAGCCTACAACGAAGAAAACGGCATCACGCCCATGTCCATCATCCGCCCACTCGAGATGGGCCTCGCCGGCATCCTCAAAGCCGACTACGCCGACCTCACCGACGAAGCCGAAGGCATGCCCGACTTCACCACCCAGCAGGAACTGGACACCTACATCACCAACCTAGAATCCGACATGCGCGAAGCCGCCAAAAAATTCGAATTCGAAAAAGCCGCCAAACTCCGCGACACAGTAAAAGAGCTCCGCACCAAAGAATTCCTCTTCAGCTAGAAATTCACCCTTCTCAGCCCCTACACACTTGCGTATACTTCGGCTGCACATGCGCGGGGGCGGCGTGGGACCTCAGGTACTTCTGGCAGCTTGCCTCGGCGACGCCACGACCTGGACGAACCTTGTCAATAAGTCCCCTACACCGGACGTGTACTTCCGTCCTGCCTACGCAGCAGCTTATGCTGCCCCCGATGCCATTCCACTTGCCCTGGTCGTAACTACGTCCACGCGCCGGTTCCTTCTTCCACTGTTGCTACGAACGCTCGCAGCGCTTCCGTCTCCCTCTTCCGTTCAGGAGCACGATGCGATCACGCCCTATGGATATGGCGGCGTGCTGCCATTGGATCCCGGCCCATTCACCGGCGCGGACGCAGCGGAACTGCTCCATCAGTTGAAAAGCTGGTGCATCAGCAGCAAGGTAATTACCTTGCTCGTTCGGCTCCACCCCCTGCTCCAGCAGCAGGGCGCATTCGGTGCGGGCGTTCTTCCTCTTTCCGGCGGAACCCTGCAGTACGTTGGGCCCACCGCTGCAATCGATCTGCTCTCGTGGGATAACTCTCTTTCCGCGCCATCAGGTATGACCAAGGGCCGCCGCACAGATCTGCACCATTCCAGGCGCCACCTGACCGTGCAGCTAACACCGTGTAGTTCTCTTCACGCAGCGGAAATGATGCAGCAGTTCCGCCTACTCTACGAGCACACAATGACTCGTTTGGATGCAACCCCGTTCTACTTCTTCCGCAACGAGTACTACATATCGCTCGTGGATAGGCTTAGCAGTGACATGGCTGTCGCGGTGGCGTACTACTATGGGCGACCGGTAAGTGCAGCCATTTTCCTTGCAGACTCTCATTTTGGGCACTACCACCTGAGCGGCGGCACAGCCGAAGGAAGACAACACAAGGCACAGACCATGTTGCTGGTCGAAGGTGCACAATGGATGCGCCAGCGTGGGTGCCGGTGGTTTCACCTCGGCGGAGGCAGACAGCCAGGCGATTCCTTGTACTACTTCAAGCAATCGTTTGGCGCAACCATCTTCGATTACTCATACCTGGCCCTCATCGCGGACAAAGCTCGCTATCACCAACTCGTGAAGCTTCGCGAAATCCACACCAGCCTTGCCCCACCAGCCAACAACTTCTTCCCCGCATACCGCCGTTCAGATGATTGACCAGACGCTCCTATGTCGCCCGTAGGCGGACGGGTGGCCCACTCATCTCCTGACCACCACATCATGGGTGCCCCATTCATCACGGCTTTATCGTGATGAGTGGGGTCCGGCCCGATCCCACCATCTCACCCCACCCCCACCCACAAAGCCCGTCATCCTGAGCGGAGCGCAGCGAAGTCGAAGGACCCCGAGCGATAACACCCACCCCAACCGCCCGAACCTTTCTTCCACCGAGGAACGAGGGCGGGAACGAGGGACCTGAGGGACGGGTGGCCCACCCGTAAATCTCTTCCCTCTACGCCAACCCAAACATTGTCGGGTGGCGGGTGGGGGCGGGTGGCCGGGTGCCCCACATATCGCTTCTGAGATGTGGGTTCGCAGGACGCCCATGCGCTAAACTTCTCTCCAAGTGGACACAGACCGCATCCTCACGATCCTCCGCAGCCACGCCCCGGAACTTCAAGCCGCCGGCCTCGCCCACCTGCGCCTCTTCGGCTCAGCCGCCCGGGGCGAAGCCACTCCCCAGTCCGACATCGATCTTCTCGCCGACTTCGTGCCCGGCAAACGCATCTCCCTCCTCACCTTGAGCGGCATCCAAATCCGCCTCACCGAACTCCTCGGCGCACCCGTCGACCTCTCGTCCTCCGACTGGATGAAAGACCAGGTGCGGCAGAAAGCCCTGGAAGAGGCAATCCGTGCCTTTTAGAGACGCGTCGATGCACTTCGGAGACATGCTGACGGCTATCGGCCTCGTCGAACAGTTCATTGGAGAAATAGACTTCGCGGCGTATCAAGCCGACGCCAAGACAAAGGCAGCAGTCGAGCGGGAGCTCCAAATCATAACCGAGGCTGCCTATCGCTTGACCCCGGAAGACGAGGCTTTGTGCCCCGGCCCCAACTGGACTGAGTACCGAGGAATGGGAAACATCCTCCGTCACAGCTACCACAGGGTCAACGACGAACTGGTCTGGAATACCGTCAAAGACGACCTGCCTAAGCTCAAAGCCGACGTGTCGCGCGCGCTGAGCCGAATGCTCAAATCATGATCGACACTCTAGATTTGCCGTAGCCCGCAGTGGGTTTCTGCCCAACTTCACGGCGTCAACATGCCTCGGCAGCCACGCCCCCGAGCTGAACCCGGCTTAGCCTCCCGTGCTCCACCCAACAGTGTTCGCGCGCAGGCGAATCTTCTGATTGTTCCCGTCCACCTCAAACTTCTGGGTGCCGTTCCAATCAGGATTGGCGAAGGGGCCGCTGATCCAGTGCATCGTGCCCGTGTCCGCGCCAAACCGATACTGCCCGCTCCCGCCCGGCTTCCCGCCCGGAAGAAAGACCTCGTAGGTACTGCCGTTCAGCACGAAATATCCGTTGTACATGGCCAGCCCGTTCGCGCTGTAAACGTAAATGCTGTATTTGCCATTGCGAGGGCCGGCCTGTACCGCAGCAGCGGAGGCCGCGGCATTTGCTGCACCCTCCGGTCCACCTGTGCGGGGCCGCATGGAGTATCCCTGCTCCCAGCCGTCTGGCAGCGAGCCATCGTCATAGTGCAGAAAGTAGCTGGGAGGCTCCGCCTTCAGCACGGTCGCTTTATGCTTGTACCCGCCCCCGGCATCCACCTTGGCGCCCACGGCAAAGTCCGTTGGCAGCCCCACGCCATCGGTACGGGGCCGCATGGAATAGCCCTGCTCCCAGCCATCGGGCAGCGAGCCGTCGTCGTAATGCAAAAAGTAGCTCGGCGGCGCCGCCTTCAGCACGGTGGCCTTATGCCTGTATCCGCCCCCGGCATCGACTTTCTGCCCGACCGCAAAGGTCTTTTGCGCATGGGCAAGCGGTGGAAGTGCGAACGGAACCAGAAGGAGCAGAAATCTGAAGGGGAACAGGAAAACATTTTTCACGTCGGCGGACCATCCTCATTCGTGGAGGTCTAGAGTCTACCCCAACCACAACTTAGGAGCGAGCGGAGCGCCCGCACGCACTCGCTCTGCCTCTCGGAACCTGCAAAAATCGCGGTGCCCATGCGTGTGCACCTTCGCGGGACAGGTTTCATCCAACCGGCTCAATGACTTACGGCGATTCCCACAGCCAATTTCTTGACACACCTTGTAACATTAACTTAGGAGAAGTCATAAGAAGCCCGGCCATGCGCCGGGCATTCGCATTTAACCCGCCGATTAGATCCGACCCAGTACCAGGGAGTAACTCCCCGGAACGAAGTCCGGACCTAAGCGCAACCGCAACTAGACTTTACCCACAAAAAGTACCCGGGGGGGAGGGCCCACCACCATGCACGACCCAAACAGTCCAAGCCACACGCACAACACCATGCATCTGTCTAACCCAGACATCCGCACGCTCTGCCAGCACACCTTCCAGCCCACCACCTCCCAACCCGCCCGCCCCTGCAACTCCCCCGCCCTCCGCGGCGAATCCTTCTGCTACTACCACCACCCCACCCGCACCCCCACCCGCACCCGCCACGACCTCGAAGCCGCCAGGGCCCGCCGCCTCGCGCGTAAGCGCCTCAAGCTTCCCCTCCCCACCACTCGGGCCGAGCTCCGCCACTCCCTCCTCTACCTCATGCAACTCATCGCAACGGACGAGATCGACACCCGCCGCGCCGGCCTCCTCATCCTCGCCCTCCAAACCGCAGGCAAACACCTCGACCGCTGAGGCCCCCCACCAACACCACCAGATAAACTGACAGGAGGATGACCACACCGAAGTACCGCATGCCCGCAGAGTGGGCGCCCCACGCCGCCACCTGGATAGCCTGGCCTCACAACCCGGAAGACTGGCCAAACAAGTTCCAACCCATACCCTGGGTCTACGCCGAGATCGTCCGCCACCTCTCTCGGGTCGAAGACGTTCACATCCTCGTGAACGGCCTCCCCGCCGAGCGCCGCGCGACGACAATCCTCCGCCGCGCCGGCGCAAACCTCGCGCGAACGCACTTCCACCACTGGCGCACCGACCGAGTCTGGCTGCGAGACTCTGGACCGATCTTCGTAAAGCCCATCCAGCCCCACCACGATGACCCGAAGATCGTAGTCACCAAGTGGTCCTTCAACGCCTGGGCAAAGTATCCGAACTACCACCACGACGACCAGATCCCTCACCTGGTCGCCGAATTCTACGGAGTCCCTGAGACGTGTCCTGAGCTACCCCTGCAGGCGGGCGGTACACGCCGTGTGGTCCTCGAAGGCGGTTCCATAGATACGAACGGCGCGGGCGTGCTGCTGACCACGGAGGAGTGCCTCCTCTCTGAGGTGCAACAACGAAATCCAGGTCTCGGAAGCATGGAAGAAACGCGCGGCCTGCTCGAGTCTGCGTTCCACGATCACCTCGGAATCAACCAGACTCTCTGGCTGAACCGTGGCTGCGCCGGCGACGACACGCACGGCCACGTGGACGATGTCACACGCTTCGTATCCGAAGACACAATCCTCACCTGTGTCGAACCCAACACCGCGGACGAAAATCACCTTCCGCTCGCAGAGAACCTGGATCGCCTCCGCACCTTCCGGAACGAGCACAGCGCCAGGAAGGGCGAGCCATTCAAGATCCGCGAGCTGCCCATGCCAGCGCCGGTCGTCTTCGAAGGTCAACGCCTGCCCGCCTCCTACGCGAACTTCTACATCGCAAACGGGCTCGTGCTTGTACCAACGTTCAATGACCCTAACGATCGGCACGCCCTTAACATCATCGCGGACTGCTTCCCAGGCCGCCGGATCGTCGGCATCCACGCGGTCGACCTAGTCTGGGGTCTCGGGACACTTCACTGCTTATCCCAACAGGAGCCCGCATGAGCGACTGGCCGCCACCGCCGGATCTCGACTCCATTCGCGAACTGGTCCGCGGAGCAGATCCTGAAGGTCACATCCGTTCGGGCGCACCACCTGATGAATACGACCCGGAAGAAGAAGCCATCTTCGCGGCGATCGCCCACTTGCCAACGCGGAACCTGACAAGCAGCAACCTCCAGCCGATCATCGAGAAGATCTGGCAGAACAGCTTCGCCCATGATCAGGAGGCATTGGCCGCCAGCAGACCCGCACTGCAGAGACTCGCCGAGGAGGTGGCCCGGTTCTTCGGTCCCGCAGCGGAGCCTCAGGTGCGCAATCAGAGACGCGAGTAGTTGCGTATCTCTACGGGGCCCACACCTGAACCGCAAAGGAGTCAGGCACAACGGAGACCTTCGGCGCCGCGCCGTCTGCCCCCGGAACGGACTGATACAGTGAACTGGCCTGGAAGACGCGGTGGGTCTTGAAGTCAATGGCAAGCGTGTTTGCATGACCAAATGGAACCCAGTTCTGCACCACAGTGTAGCTGTCCGGGCTGTCCTGTCGGATGACTGTGGTGGTACCTCGGTTCGCGTTGAAGATCAGCTTCGTCTGCGGGTCGAACCACGTTGCGTCGGTGTGCACGCCGATCGGGAGCGTTGTTATGACCGCCCCCGTGTCCGCATTCACAACGGCCATCTTCTCGTTCCCACAGCCAATGAACAACCGGCGGTGTTCCCGGTCCATGTCCATCCCCGTAGGCCCTTCACACGGCGCGATAGGCCAGGATGCCACTACCTTCATCGTCTTCGCATCGATCTTGAAGAGAGTGCTTTTATCTTCTTGATTGACCCACACGGTGCCCTTCCCGTCGGTGGTGGGAAACTCGGGCATGCCTCCGATCTCAAGGGTTCCCGCCACCGTTCCGGTCTTCGCGTCTACCGCCGTCACGACGCCGCTATGATGGTCGATGGCCAGCACGCGCTCTGTCGCCGGTTCATACACGATGCCGTCGGGCGTACCGGCGGCAGGGGTGTCGGCGAGAGTCGCCAGTGTTTTGAGGTCGAACATCCTGACAGTGGAGGTTTTGCCGCTGGTTGCGAAACCATGGCCGAACTTCGGCGCGACGGCAATCCCGTGAACGCCGTTTAGCCCAGAGATTGTTCCTACCCAGGCTTTCTTATCTATATCTACTACTTCGACCGTCGTCCCGTGCGACACATACAGTCGGCGGCCTTCCTGATCGATGTTCAGGTAGTCCTGCCCACCCTCACGGCCGATTGGAATCTGCCCCGTGGCGTGGTAATTCACGCTGCTCTGCGCCAGCGCCGCTGCACAACACATGGCCGCCAAGGCCAGCCCCACGATCACCATACCCGACGTCTGCTTCATCAAGATCTCCTTGTAATGAGCAATGTACGGCGCGGAAGTTAAGCTCGTCTTAAGGCAGGATCGAAGTGCTCTGAAGCTAATACAGGATTGAAATCGGGCGCCACCGGAACATCAAACAGTTGACTCCAGACCTACGCCGTTGCAAGCATGAGAGAAGACGCCGCCGCGAGGGCCTCATTTGAGACACGATTCACACGACGATCTCGCAGGATTGCAAGCAGCACTCCTCGAGGCCGAGTCAGCCCGCCGCGCGGGTGAAGTCCCTGTAGGTGCCGTGATTACTCGCGGGGCGGAAGTTATCGCCACCGGGCGCAACCGGGTTGTTACGGATGCCGATCCAACGGCGCATGCCGAAGTCGTGGCTCTTCGCTTGGCGGGTAAGATCCTCGGCAATTACAGGCTCGAGGGATGCACACTGTTTTGCACCCTGGAACCGTGTGCAATGTGTGCAGGGGCCATTCTTCACGCAAGAATTGCACGCCTGGTTTACGCCGCGCCGGACCCGAAAGCGGGAGCTTGCGGGTCTGTGCTTACAGTGATGAACCATCCCCAACTCAACCACCGCGTTGACGTCTCATCGGGTCTGCTCGCCGATGAATGCGGGGCCATCCTGACCGACTTCTTCCGGGCGAAGCGCCGCCCGGCATCCCCGAAACCCGAAAAGGACTCAAACTTCGAATGAGCGATCAGCAAACTCCTACCAGCACGTCACCTAATCAGCTTCCCAACAACCCAGCAGATCTGGCCGCCCCGCGCCAGTACGCCGTCGCGAACCGCCTGTCCGGAAAAGTAGCACTGATTACCGGCGCATCTTCCGGTATCGGCCAGGCTATCGCGGTGCGGTTGGCCGCCGAAGGTGCGGCGGTCGTAATCGACTACATCGGAAATCCGCAGGGTGCCAATGACACACAGGCGGTGATTGAGAAAGCTGGCGGTCGAGCCATTACGGTATTGGGAGATGTATCGAAACTCGCAGACTGCACCAACCTTGTGGAACAGGCGTACGCGCAGCTAGGTCGATGCGACATCCTTGTCAACAATGCGGGGGTCGAGATAGGTGCAGATTTCTGGGACGTCGCCGAGGCCGATTACAACACGGTTCTAGATGTGAATCTAAAGGGCGCGTTCTTCCTGACGCAGGCGTTTGTGCGGCGACTGCTGCCCGATGACCAACCAGGTCGAGTTATCAACATCTCGTCCGTTCACGAAGATATGGTTTTTCCCCACTTTACGACTTATGCCGCGTCGAAAGGGGCTTTGAGAATGCTGATGCGAAACCTGGCGGTCGAACTCGGGCCTAAGGGCATCACCGTCAATAATGTCGCTCCTGGTGCAATCGTTACGCCCATTAACGCCAACCTCCTCAACAATAAGGAGCAATTGAATGCCTTGCTTACGAACATTCCTCTGGCGCGAATGGGAACCTCCGCCGAAGTCGCAGGTCTGGTGGCGTATCTAGCGTCCGAAGAGGCGGCATACATCACCGGTTCGACCTACGTCATCGACGGAGGACTCATGCGCAACTACCACGAGCAGTGAAGCGGGAGCGACGGACTCTTATACAAAGAGCCCGTTCAGTCCGTTGGGAAAGAACACACCTTTGGCCGGAGTGCCCAACGTCGTGGCATTGTTCCCTGTGACGATGTTGAGCACCTGGGTCGTGGTGCGTGAGAAGGCATACACGTTGGTCTGATCGGCGTCGACAAGCTGTGTCCGCGGAACTGACGTTCCACCGGCGAGCGATACGTTTACCGGAGCCAGGCCATAGTCATCAGGGTTCGCGTCGAACGGGTTGGCCGTAGCAGAAGCTGCGGCGGCGGCTAGCTTTGCCCGGAATGCGGAGATCAGCTGGGTATACGTGGTGAGGGTTCCAGCCGGAATCGTCGGGAATGCGATGCCGTTGTCGATTGCGCTGATGGTAGTGCGTACCATGCCGGCGTGGTACGCCTCGACCGCAAGGATGCCAGCGGCCGCTGCCAGGTAGGTCTTGCCGGTTGGAGTGGAGGTGAGCAGCGGAGCTGCGCCATGATAGGCCGTGACGCCAACATCCTCAAAGATGTACGCCCCGATTAGGAAGGTCGCGTCGTTCGCAAAAGGATCAAAAACGGTCGTTGCGGAAGGTGTAATCGTTGCCCCAAAGGCGAGTTGGTTGAATGAAGTCATGAGATCGATCTGGGGCTGCGCGACAGCCGCAGCGCCGAGCGCCGTTCGCAAGAAGTTGACATGCTTGCCTTCTTCAATCGCGGTCTCGATGGCGTATCCAGCAATGGCAGTATTGCTGAAATTGACCTTTGGGTTCGCCTTTGCGGTCACAGTGCCCTGTGTTCCGACGCCTGTAATTCCCTGCACCATGGCGCCATTAGGGTAGAGCGGATTTGTGGTGCTGATGTTGGTGCCGAAGGCGGCGAGATAGTAGAAGTTCGCCTCCAGGTATTCGAGATTGAGCGCGAAGTTCAGGATGTCAGCATCCGTGTACGTCGATACGGTAGCTGCTGCGTGCGCAGCTTTTGGTAGGGCGAATGCGAGTGCGGCTGCTCCACCGCTCATGAGGAGCTCGCGGCGGCTGGCGATGATGCGGTCCAATATCTGCGTTTCTTGACTTGGCATAGATTGTCCTTTTGGGTAGCTTGACCCTAGCTCTGGGTGATGGAGATGTTGCCGTTGAGCCCGTTCGGGAAGAATGCGCCCTTCGCGACCCCTGCCGCAGGAGCCGTAGCGCCCGCAGTGTTGGAGAGGGTGCCATAGACGATGTGCAACACCTGATCGGTGTTTCGGGCATAAGCAATGGCGTTCGCGCTGGTGGCCGCGACCACCGCGACTCGGGGTGACTACGGCCGTGGCCGTGCTCGAACCTGAAGGCACCACCAGGGTGGTCTCGTTCGATCCGCCAAGCGTCGCACGTAGCGCAGCTACTTGGTTTGCATACGTGAGATACGGATACGTGGTTGTGCCGAGGGCTGTAGCCTGCGCTGTCAAGGTGGTACGAACATAAGCCGCGTGGTATGCCTCGACAGCCAGGATGCCGGCGGCCGCAGCGAGAAAGCCCGCTTTGATACCAGCGTCGCTAATCAAAGGGGCCGCGCCGCTGTAGGCTGTCACGCCGACGTCTTCAAACACGAACGCGCCGACGAGGAAGGAGTTGAAGTCTTTGAAGGGATTGAAGCTTGGGCCGATTCCAGCCGCGGCGGCAAGCGCATTGAACGAAGCGGTCAGATCGATGGCGGGACGAGATACCGGAGTTGCGCCGGCACCGGTCAGGGCAGCGCGGAGAAAGCGGACATGCTGCTGTTCGTCGTACGCGATCTCGTTCAGGATGTTCTGCTGTGCCGAGTTTATCCCGGGTATCTGAACTCCGCCAGTGACTGCGCCCGGGCTGGACCCGATGTCCGCACTTGCGAGGCCGGAGCCTGTAGCCGCACGCAAGTAGAACTCAGCCTCGAGGTACTCAAGGTTCAGCGCGAAGTTCAGGATGTCCGCATCCGTCACTGCTGTAGGCGTGGGGGTAGGCGTAGGCGCGATCTGAGTATTGTTCGAGCCGCATCCGGCAAGCGCTGTTGCCGCGCCCGCGGCCCCGATGGCGCCGAGAAACTTGCGCCGGTTGAGGCTTCGTCGTGTACTGAGTTCCTTCAGCTGGTCCACAGGGTACCTTCCAAAATTCTGGGGATAAGTTCGCGTACACACTGGGAACGGAATCGGACGTCGCTCGGATTGGTTCGAGACGAAGAATGGTCTGGCTGGTAACGAGATAGCTGTAGAGCATGGATCGACTCGGCGTATGTGCGGTGTCGACGTCTGACTGCCCCGCAGACGACGTCCGCCTGCAGCACACCGTAAACTAGGTTGATGGAACTTCTCCTCTACTCCGCGTCATGGTGCCGTGATTGTCGTGAAGCCAAGCGCTTCCTTACGCGGCACGGTATACCGTTCAAAGAGATCGACATCGAAGTGACTCCAGGTGCGGCCGATGACGTGCTGCATAATGTAGGCAAACGTGCCATTCCGCAGTTTGTGATGGATGGCAAGTGGGTGCAGCCCTACAAGCCCGGGCAGGGATTTCTGCACGACGAGATGGCTGCGCTCTTCGGTGTGCCTCGACACTGAGCGGACCAAACTCCAACAATCCGGCGCATCGCTTCTGGACCGCAGTCGGCTCTACATGACAGCGCTGCAGTCGCGTGGAACAATGGACACATGATTCCCCGTTATACCCGTCCTGCCATGGGCCAGATCTGGTCCGATGACAACAAGTACCGATGCTGGCTCAAGGTAGAGGTTGCGGCGTCGCATGCCCTGGCCCGTTTCGGTCTGGTGCCGCAGGCGGCCGCAGACGCGATTCGCGACCGCGGGGATATCAGCGTGGACCGCATCAACGAGATCGAAGCCGAGGTCCGGCACGACGTTATCGCCTTCACCACCACGGTCGCAGAGCACATAGATGACCCGGAGTCGTCACGCTGGCTCCACTTCGGACTGACCTCTACCGACGTCGTCGATACTGCGCAGGCACTTCAACTACACGCCGCGTCCGAGATGATTCGTGCGGGAATCGTCTCCCTTTCGCGACACGCTGCGGCGCCGCGCAATTGAATTCAAACACACCCCTGTGATTGGCCGAACGCACGGAGTGCATGCCGAACCCTCTACATTTGGGTTGAAGCTGCTGCTTTGGTACTCAGAGATGCAGCGCAATCTGACCCGCTTCGACGCCGCGGCAGAAGATCTTCGCGTGGGTAAACTTTCAGGCGCAGTGGGCACCTTTGGCCACCTGAAGCCGGAACACGAAGAGGCGATCTGCGCAGATCTGGGACTCAGGGCCGCAGCCATCTCGACGCAGGTCCTGCAGCGCGATCGCCACGCGGCGTACGTCTCTTCGCTTGCTATCCTCTGCTCTACGCTGGACAAAATCGCGACGGAGATCCGGCACCTGCAACGCACTGAGGTCCGCGAGGCGGAGGAGTTCTTTTCCGAGAAGCAGAAGGGCTCGTCTGCCATGCCCCACAAGCGGAACCCGATCACGTCGGAGCAGATTTCGGGGCTTGCCCGGGTCGTTCGTGCGAATGCCCAGGTAGCGTTCGAGGACATCGCACTCTGGCATGAGAGGGACATCTCCCACTCGTCTGCAGAGCGCGTAATCCTGCCGGATTCGACGATCCTCGCAGACTACCTGCTTGCCAAAACCGACAGTCTGGTCTCGAGATTGCTCGTCTATCCTGCCCGCATGTTGAAGAACCTCGAGTCGACGGGTGGGCTTGTCTTCTCGGGTCAGCTTCTATTAGACCTGGCTGCGGCAGGCATGAGCCGTGAGCATGCGTACCGCCTGGTGCAGAAGCATGCGATGCGTTCCTGGAAGGAGGGGCTTGTGTTTCGGGATGAGATTGCAGGGGATCCGGCAATTACCTCGCTACTCGGGCCGCAACAGCTGGAGCATGCCTTCGAGTACAGCCGCCAGTTGACCAACGTAGAAGCGATCTTCGATCGGGTTCTTGGTCCTTCGTAGGGCTGGGCGTCACCTCCAGGCCGTCGGTGCTCGCGCCCAAATTGCTGCAGCGAAGCACGCACGAGGCTCCAGTTGAGCCTCGGACTGGGTGAACGTTACGCGGCAGGAGAATCAAGGCTCAAGTGTCTACAGGGGAATTTCGGGCATCGAACCACATAGTTCGATTTTCCGGAGTTGGTCAATGCAATCTGCCTGCCTAGCACGAATTCACAACTGCCTCTTTGTCGCCATTCTTCTTACATCTCCCCTAGCCTGCTTCAGCCAGGCGCTCGTGACGAAAGTAGAGCTTCCTGACGCCCCAACGCCACAAAGTCTGCCGTCGTCCGGTCAGGCCACAACGGCGCAAGGCACTGCTCAGCTCAACGGCGTGATCCAGGATGTACAGGGCAGCCCAGTGCCGAACGCTACGGTAACGTTATCTGCAGCCGGCATTCTCGGCGACCGCAGCGTGAGTTCGCAACAGGACGGTACCTTCAGGTTCACAGCATTGCCCCCTGGAGAATACCGACTAGTTGTTTCCGCGGCAGGCCTCGAGCCGTACACCTCAGGCGAATTCGCCGTTCGTGCAGGAGGTACCATCGCGCATCCCCCTATCGCGCTCAAGATCGCGACCACTACCTCTGTTAATGTGGTCGCCTCGTCGGAGCAGATCGCTGTCGCACAGGTTCACGAAGAAGAGAAACAGCGCGTCTTTGGTGTCTTTCCAAACTTTTATACTTCTTACATCTGGAAAGCCGAACCCCTTCCCGCCAGCCAAAAGTACAAGCTTGCCCTTCGTACAATGATTGACCCACTGCAGTTCGTCCTTGTCGGTGCACTTGCAGGTGCTGAGCACTACGAGGGGACGTTTCCGGGGTACGGGCCCGGCATACAGGGTTACGGGAAGCGCTTTGGTGCCGCCCTCGCCGACTCGACCACGTCGCGTGTTGTGGGATACGCCATTCTTCCCGCTGTGCTGCACCAGGATCCGCGGTACTTTTATCAGGGCTCGGGTGGCTGGCGGTCGCGGACGGTCCATGCACTGGCCTCCACCTTCGTCACGCGAGGAGACAACGGCCGGAACCAGCCCAACTACTCGCATCTGATCGGCAGCCTTGTGGCCGGTGCGGTCTCCAACGCGTATCACCCGGAGTCCAGCCGTGGCCTTCGCCCCACGTTTCAGACCTTCGGGATTACCGTGGCCGGCAACCTCGGAGGCAATCTGTTTCGCGAGTTTGTCCTTCGCGGCTTCGTTCCCAGCGTGCCCGACTTTGCGAACGGCAAGCACTAGATCCCCGCACGCTCCAACCCGAGAGTGGGTTGGCCTGGTCACTGGGTGGCAGGCGGCTTCGGCTGTTGCTGCATCAGCTTCTGAAGCTGTTCGTAGATTTGTTGCGGGGTTTTCACCCCGTTCGGCGACTGGGGAGTTCCATTGCCGGATCCGGAGTTAGGATCAGTGCTTCCTGTCGTCTGTGTCGCAGGACCAGGAGTTGTCCCCGGCTCTGTCGCCGGTGCCACGGTAGGGGCGCTCACAAAGCCCGCGGGATCCGGGGTTACAGGCGTCTGCATGGGATCAGTAGCCGCGGGCTGGTTTGCCGGTCTGGAAAACGGCAGTTGCGGCGGTTGCTGTTGCGGCGGCGGAGCAGATGACGCTGCCGGGGACGCGGGTTGAACCATTGCGGGTGCAGGCACATCCTCCTCGTCACGGAACGTGCTTGGGCCCGGAGGAGTTGGACCGCCCATACGAGGCGACAGTGAAAGCTCACCCAGTCCGCCCGACGGCGTCATGCGCAGCATCATGTTAGCCCCGGTGTCCTCCAACAGCTGCGAAAGCACCTCAGGGCTGGGACCGGGTCCATACGTCCCAAAGACCCGTTGATCGAGTACTCCGCCAGTAATAGTCATGCCGGTCCGAGCCGCCACCTCTCTCAAGATCGCATTAAGGCTGGAATTGTCCGCGCTGATCTGGAGCGTGCCGTTCGTCACAGTGACCTTCGCCCGATGTTTCTGTGGTCCGGCGACGCCGGTGGCAGCGGGAAGGCCGATCGACGGGTGCGCCACCGATTCGCTGGTAGGTGGCGTCCGGGGCATAACGCCTGTCTGCGCGGCAACACCCGCCGCTGCAAGGACTGAGAATGCTAAGGTGGCTACCGGCCTCATGACTGTCATGCACCCTCCGCACTCACGCCGGCTAGTCGCACGGTATGTGTGTAAGACGCCCTTTCGCCACCGAAAGTTTACGTCACACTGAAAGGCCAGGGCATCACCTTCCATCGAGCCGCGATCCAGAGCGGCCGCTCGCGCGTGTACTACACTGACTTCCAGGGGCAAAGCACCCGCGCAAAGGATCACTTGCCTGCATGAATCGCTTTTCGCTTCTACTGATCGCGGTCTTCGTAGCCTACGGGCGGCTTGGAGCCGAGACGTGCATCACGCAGTCGGCTCTATCTCCCGTGGAGCGTAGCACACTGGCGGATACGGCCCGTTCGCTCGCGCTGGCCGTGCAGGCAAACGACGTCCCCACTCTCCGTTCGTTCGCCTCAGGTGACCTGCAGAAGAATTTCGGTGCCCTGCAGTATCTGGTCGCGGTCACATCGCCTAAGCTTGCGGGCGGGGTTCCCCAGGTCGAGCAACTGTACGTTCTGGACGCAACAAACCTGAAGCCTAACCCCGACGGTTCCCTTCCGGAAGCCCAGTTCTTTTGCAATCTCAACAAGTCGCCGAACGAAGCGCAGTTTGCAATAGCCGGCCTTGCCCCTGGCCGGTATTCCTTCGCGGTCGTCACTGTTGCAGCGCGCCCTGCGCCCTGGCACCTTTCCATGCTTCTCAAGCAGGACAGTTCAGGACAACAAGCGCGTTGGCTCCTCGCCGGCATCTATCCCAAACCACTCACGATAGCAGGCCATGATGGCCTCTGGTACTGGACAGAAGCACGACAATACAGCCAGCACAAGCAATCGTGGAACGCTTGGCTGTATTACCAAGCTGCGGAAGCTCTGCTGCGACCGGCCGACTTTGTCCTGTCTACCCACCTAGATAAGCTTCATACCGAGGCTGTCGCCGCCGCGCCGCCGGCCCTCTCCGAAGGGATCTCCCCAGCAAACCCGTTGGTTCTCAAGTCGCCCTCCGCGATGGGGACGACTGCGGCTACGCCCAGACAACCCCCGCAAGCCGGCGCCGTTACCGGCCCAGCTTCAACAGACCTGCGATTTACGGCGCTTGCACTTGGCGATCCACCTGTAGGCGCAAGCACACCCGTGCTGGTGGTCCGCTTCCAGACAGAGCCTGTGGCCGATCCCGCTAGCGCACGCTCACGAAATACTGCGGCCGCCCATGCTCTGCTGTCGGCCTATCCTGAACTCCGTACGCCCTTCCAATCAATCACAGTCACGGGGGAAAGTACCGGCCACCCTCCGCTCGCTACTGATATAGCCATTGCGGACATCCGCTAGGCCGCGCGCCCACATTGACTGTGCAGCGGGTGGAACTTCCGGCGCGGCTTTTCTATACCGCTTTGGCGAGTTGATTACATGAACCCGGGCGCCAGAAAACAATGTATCTTGAGAGTCGTTAGGAACCGAAACTCTTTGAGCGGTAATTTGCACTTGTTGTGCAGGAGAGGCGCAGTCAGACCTGCGAACAAGTTGTTGGCCGCAGCGCCAGAACTCGGCCGGTCATTTATTTGGGGATGATTGGTTCAGCTAAACGGGAGTCACGACGAGAAGCTCATTATGGATAACGCAGCACATCCCGAAAAGACACTCGCTCAGGCGATACGGGAAAGACGCGCGGCTCCGTCGTTTGACGGGGCTCCCATCGCTGCCGAGGACCTGCGTGCCATCATTGACGCCGGTTTGTCCGCGCCCAGTGGGTACAACATGCAGCCTTGGCGCTTCATTGTAGTGCAGACACCTGAAGGAAAGCGCCGGCTGCGCGCGCGCCTCCTACAATCAGGCAAAGGTCGAAGAGGCATCAGCCGTGATCGTGGCCTGCGGAGACGGTGACGGTTGGAGGCGCGATCTCGACTTGATGATTCAGCAGGGGCGGGAAGGCGGGATGCCAGAGGCCTATGCCGGTCAGGCTCGTACCTCCGTCACGAATTACCTATCGAGCTTCAACTCCGACGAGATGCACGGATGGCTGAACAAGCACGTGATGATCGCATTCACTCACATGATGTTGATGGCCGAAGTCATGGGATTCGACACCGCTCCAATGGAAGGTTTTGAACAGGCCAAGGTTCATGAGGCGCTCCGTCTGCCCATGAGCTTCTGGGTCGTCGCGCTGCTCGCCGTGGGGCACCACCGAGGTCCGGACAAGTACAACGGCGGACGCTTTGACGCGTCACACACCGTCTTCTCTGAGGAGTTCGGCAAGCCCCTGCGGTGACCGGCGGCAGCAAACGGGACGGGCAGCTGCAAACATTGTCACGACTCGTTCACATCGCTGTGCCAGTAGCGGCTATCTCCGCGCCACCACCAGAACGGTGAAGCTCCCCGGAACCGGCGCAGGACGTGGATGAGGAGTTTGCGCAGTCGGCGCCGGTGTCGGGCCGTTTTCTGCGGCAACCAGGTACACCCGGCCGCTACCGGAGTCGAACGCCATCGTTCGCGCACCCTTCTGTGTAGGCAGGGACTGAACGGTTTTGAAGTTATCGCCTGCTTTGGTACTCACCACCGAGAGGGTGCCATCGCCATTCGAACTGAAGGCGAGTTCTTTTGTTGCATCGAAACCAGCTGCATCCGGCCCTTCGCCGATCTTCGCCTTGCCAATCTGCTTACCGGATTCAGAGTCCGTTACCGCCATAACTCCGCCATCGCACACCGCAATCAGGCGGTGGTGAGCGGTATCTATGGCATGCCCCGAAGGTGATTCGCAGCCAGCGAGAGGCCACTCTGCGGTCACGGCCCTGCTCTTGGCATCCAATCGCACGACAGAATTCTTGGTCTCGATGTTTACGAAGATAGTGCCCTTTCCATCGGTCACCGGGAATTCGGGCTTTCCGGGAAGCTTCACCGTTGCGAGCACCTTCATCGAAGCTGCGTCGATCACCGTTGCGTCAGAAGATCGGCCATTGAACGTCCATACCGTTTGCGTCACCGGCTCAAACAAAATGCCGTCCGGGTTCT
The DNA here is from genome assembly GCA_963791875.1 of uncultured Acidobacteriaceae bacterium. Taxonomy (GTDB): domain Bacteria; phylum Acidobacteriota; class Terriglobia; order Terriglobales; family Acidobacteriaceae; genus Edaphobacter. The sequence continues at coordinate 284,052 of CAWBUI010000002.1, read as the reverse complement.
GTCCCGTGGGGACCGCGCCAAGCCGCGCGTAGCTGTGCCGGTCGAAGGCCACCATTTGATTGTCCGCGCCGGCCGAAATGAAACCCACCTTACCCGATGAGTCCAAGGCAATCCCGTGTGTCCCCTTGAATCCTGTGATGGCCCCAACTTTCTTACCGGACTGCGTATCCACCACCTCTACCTGCGTACCATGGGTGATGTACAACACGTGCGTTGCCGGGTCGGCAAGGAGATAATCCCAACCACCCTCCCCACCTATCTTCCATCGATCCACAATCGAATAGGGCTGGGGTTCAGCTGCGTTGAGAATGGCAGAGGAGAGAATTACCCCTGCAGCAAGAAACGATAACGCGAGACGCGGGGTAATACGCATAAGAGAACTCCGTTCTTGCAAACAAGGCAGGCTCTACTTTTACACACCTTCCTTAAGCCCCTCTGAAGGCCTGCACCCCACAAGACTACGGTGCATACGGGCGCACAGCCATTCCTTTTGCGGCGAAATCGCCAGCAACAGGGTCGTTCTTCAGCGTCTTAAGGCATGACACTACCACTTCCGCATTAAGCTCCGCACCGGCCCGGCTGGTGTGGGTATGCGGATCCCCGAAGAGCGGTTCCACAGCAGTCTCGCCTAATGCATCATAGCGGCGCGCTATCGCTTCGTTCAGATCCAGAAAGTCTACCTGCTCCTGCCGTGCGACCTCTTCGGCCCATCCCGCATAGTTGTCCTTGTTGCGGCTGATCTTGCCGTCCTTCCAAGTCTTTCGCGGGATCAGAGAACAGATGATGGGTGTAGCTCCCTTGGCTTTTACGTCTTCGACCATCTTGCGCAGGTACCATCCATACGTATGAACGGTTTCGTGCACCTTCAGGATCGGGTTTTCTATCTCTTTTGTCTCGTCCCCCGTACCCGGCAAGGTCGCGCGGGCTCGACTCGGGTCGGCCGGATCGCCTCCATCGTTGTGACCGAACTGGATAAGCACCACGTCACCTGCCTTAATCAGCGGAAGAGTCTTGCCCCAGAGTCCCCCGTCGGGCCCGTTGATGTAAGTGCGGCTGCTCAGTCCGCCGATGGCCCGATTCACCACGTTGATCTTCGCGGGGTCGAAGTAATCGACTAACGGCTCGCCCCAGCCCCACTGCCCGTTCGCGCCGTTTCCCTGCCCGTTTCGAACGGTTGAATCCCCTATCAAGATCAAACTGGGCAGCTTGGAATCCCTCGGAACAGGAAGCGGTACCCTTTCGCGCACCTTTGGGTCGGTAGGCGAACCTGGTTCAGCCGGTTGAACCTGAGCCGGCGCAGACGCAACGGAAGCGGGCTGCGCAAGCAGCGCCGGAGACGGGGAAACCCCCGGGAAGACACCCGTAGCCCCTACGATCAGCAGACGTGTGAGGAAGCACCAACCGTAAAGACGCATGACAAAGAGCTTCGCCGGAACTACGGGGTACGTCAAGCGGTGACGACGAATTGCGTCCGTCGACTCCTCCTGCGTTTCGTCGTCGAAGCAAGCGGCACTCAGGATCACGGAAAGGTGCTGCGCAATCAGTGCTGTACCTTGGCCGTCGCCGGGGCGGTCACGATCGTCTCTCCTACAGCACTCTTAAGAGTGATCGTCGCTCTGGTCCGACCACCTGAGATAAAAATCGCCGTCTCCAACGAAAGCGCGCACTGGCGGCTATGAGATTGTTAGCTTCTCCTTGGCACTTGCTTACCTATCGCCATATTGTCACCGCAGACGTTGGCTGAGGGTCAAAGGATGTGCCACTCTTGAATTAAGGATGCTGCTGCTCCTAGCTTCGCCAGCCGGGCACGGCGGCTTTACGACAAGCTGCACTTGTCGGGAACCGCTCCGGCATTTGGAGGTGGTTACCAAATGGTTACCGCGAACTCAGGCTAGTGACATACGCACACAAGTACCAATAAGACAATGGCTTAGGCACCACGGCCCGACATCGCCTTGAATCAACAAGGCTCCTCTTACCTTGCAGGCCAATACATCCCTGAACGGCAACTCAGCGTCTGACTATACAATCCGCTCCCCAGCGGGCTTTCTCCAGGAGGCTTTACCAATCATGAAGCAGATCGCAAGACTTGCTGTACTTGGTGCCGCGTTCGTCGCGGCTGTTCCGTTCGCATCCGCAGCTACCCTCGTTTCTGGCAAGATCAACACACAAGGTGCAGCACTCTTCACGTACCCGCCTGAAACTTTCACGGTAAGCTCTACTGGTGCAGCCACCCTCGACCTTGTTACCCCAGGGGTAACAAGTGGTTTTACCAGCGGCCCGCCAAATTCTGTGACCGGCCCCCCATCGACCGGTAACCTCATCGCCTTCTACCCCTCCGCCACCGTTACCGATTATTCATTCTCTACCGCCACCATCTCCACTGCCACGCCGACCTTGATTCTGTCTGTGGCGAACGGTACCGATACACTGTCGTTTTTCGCTACGTCTACGGGTCCTTTCATTCCAACGTCCCTGCCTGCCACCGAAGGCAGCTTGGTCCTGTTCGGATATCTCTCTGACGTGGGCCCTACCTTCGCCACGACTCAGGGCGTCGAACTGGATATCGCAGCTAACGGTATCGGCAACAACTTCACGGAAGACCTCACTGTGAGTGCACCCACCCCTGAGCCCAGCAGCCTCATGCTGCTCGGTACTGGACTGGTTAGCGCTGGCGGCATGATGTTCCGTCGTCGTAAGATCGTTGCGTAATTTTCGGCAGTGAAGCCACAGAGATAAGCATTAGAAGAAGAGAAGGCCGACCGCCAAACGCGGTCGGCCTTTTTCGTCGGATGCCTAACTTCACATCCCACCACAGTACCTGAGGTGAGTCTGCTCGGAGACGGGACAGGTAGACCTTTGCCCAGATGTCTCCATTTGGAGACATCTCTCACGACTTGCTTTGCGTCCCAGTCACCCTTGCCTGGCCGCGTCGTATCCGGTCCGCAGGCCAATGGCACACTTGCAGCCTTCTACCCAACCTCCGTCGTCACTAATTACTCAGCTTTACGGAGGACCTGATCGCAACGACGCCTGAGCCAAGCCGCCTTATGCTTCTGGGTACCGGCCGTCTAGGCACTGTAGGCGTGCTCGTCCGCAGAGAATGCTCTGCCTTAGACCCGCCTGACAGAAATCGGCGCTGAGTTGGGGCGACCATTTCTGCGGGCGCAACCATCAGCCGATCTTTGCGATCTCAGCGGCGGCATTCTTTCCGGATTTTCCGTTCGGGTCGATAGAAATCGCTTTCTTCAGATGCACCAGGGCATCTTGCTTGTCATCCAGCTTCCTGTAAGTCATGCCAAGGTGATAATGCATGGATGGGTCGTTGGGATTTGTCTTCAGAGCGTCTTCAAGGAGGTCTCTCGCCTGCCCGTAGTTCCCCTTGTAGAAGTATGTCCAAGCTAAGGTGTCTGCCGTCTGTGCTGACTCCGGCATGCCGCGCCGGGCGGTTTGTGCTAACGATAGTGCTACGTCGACGTTATCTCCTGTATCTACCATGATGTAGGCGAGATTGTTGGCCGCTACGGGATCATTCGCGTCAATCTGGAGAGCTTTCTTGTAGTACTCCTTCGCTTTGCCGGTGTCTCCTTTCGTTTCAGAGAGTGTTCCCAGCACCTCATCTGCATGGTTGTCATTGGGATGCGACGCCAGCCACTTCTCCCACGTGCTGATCGCCGGATCAATGGCGCCGAGTGCAACCTGAGCACTGGTGTAAGTCTGATAAGCATCGACGTACTGCGGTGCTAGCTGCATCGCTTTCTGCGAGCTTTCGGCCGCGCTCTTGTAGTCCCTGGTAGCTAGCTGGATCTTCGCCAGCTCGGCATAAAGCAAACCGTTGTTAGGTTCCCTGGCTAGAGCTTCCTGCACCCGCGCGACAGCCTTTGCGGGCTGCCGTGCCTCCATGTCATACTCCACCAAGAATCCGAGCGCGCGGATTGCACTTGGATTGATCTGCAAAGCCTTCTCGAGCAGCGCTTTCCCCTCCGGAATCTTTCCTTGGGCGAAGCGAAGCTGACCCAACTCCATGTACGCGCTGGCATTGTTGGGAGTTACCTTCATGGCCTGTTGGAAATCAGCTTCGGCTTTGTCGTACTCCTTCCGGCTCGCCTCAGCTGAGCCGCGCCACAAATAGCCTTGGGCCGCGTCCGGATGCAGCTTTATCGTCGTATCACCAATGTCGTGGAGCATGCTGGCATCGTTTCGGCGAATAGCGACCTCTGCGAGTCCATTCTGCGCCTCTAGATTCCCAGGGTTGAGCTTCGCCGCCGCCCGAAAGCTCGTTTCGGCAGTCGGCGCATCGCCCTTTGCCTGTGCTACTCGACCGAATAGCAGCTGCGTCTGAATGTTCCCCGGGTTGTCCTTGGTCGCCTTCTGCAACAACGTGAATGCGTCGTTGATCTTTCCCGTGTTAAGCAGCAATACCGCATTCAGCACCTGCACATCGGGATTGCCGCCGTCGCTCTTGGCCAGCTCATTGCCTACCTGGGTTGCCTTCGCAAAATCCTTCTTGTCAGCAAGCAATCGGGCGTACGTGAGTTTGATTGGAAGACTCTTGGGGTGCTTTGCCGTCAGATCCGAAAAGATAGAGACGGCCTTGTCGATCTGGCCTGTCCTGACGCAGAATTCACTGAGGACCTGGGCTGCCTGCGCGCTTTCTGGCTGCCGTTCCATTGCATCTTGCAGGGTCTGCTGAGCCTTATCTTTGTTGCCTTGCCTAAAGTAAAGGCCGGCGAGCGCTGTTCGGAACTGGAGGTCATCAGGCTTGGTGCTGATTGCCGCTTGATATTGTTGCTCCGCGCCTGCGAAGTCCCCTTTCCGCTCTAACAATCCGGCAAGAACCATGTGGGGCGTAGGGTTCTTGTCGTCGAGCGACGCAGCCTTACGCAATTCATCTTCCGCTGCCGCCTCGCTGCCCGGGGTAGTGGTCTTCAGCAGCGCCGCAGCCGTGTGATAGCTGGATTTATTAGGATCAAGTTGCAGCGCGTGATCTATATTCTTGACCGCATCCGCATTGTTCCCTGTGCCCTGCGCGACGCCAGCCAAAAGGGCATAGGCATCAGCGTAGTTCGGGTTCATAGAAAGGACGGCGTTGGCTTGATCCTTGGCCTTCTCCCACTGCCGAATGGCGAGAAATATGTTTCCGAGATCAATTCTGGCGGCGAGGTTGGATGGGTTGAGGGCGACGGTACGTGCTATCTGTGCATACGCCTGCTGCCCATTTCCCATCTTCAAATAAGTTTTTCCGAGTTCATAGTTCGCATCCGAAAAGTTCTTGTCGACGCGTAATGCGTTCGAGAACTGAATCGTGGCTTCCTTGTATTTGCCGGCAGCCTCATACTGCTTACCGCTCTGCAAGTACTTCTGTTTGCGAACGTTCGGGTCCCGGCTGCAACCAGCGCCAAAGACGAGTCCCAAGCTGATCAGGGATATGGCTGGTATGCGTGCGTTTCGAACAAGTCCTTGAGTTTTCATGGCCTAACCTTCCTCTACATGGAAATCCGTACGCTTAAAACCCGCAATTGCGATAGGTACACCCTCAAGCTCAGTTCGGGATGTAGGCGGGAAGGAGTGGAACTACTTCGTTTGCGAATGCTACAGCTCGGTTATGCGCCTCGAGCTTGTCTTCTCCAGGGAGAACCGGTGTGATGATACGGACCAGGGCTGCGTCCGTGCGTGCATACCGGACGGAATCCACCAGCGTATATAGCTTTGCTTTGTAATCATTCGCCACGCTGCGGCCATGCACCCGATACCAGTACAGAACCTCCTGGCTGGTCCGTCCATCCGAGACGAGATACTCGCCTACCGTGTACTTGAGGCCAGCCGGGTCCGTCAGATCCGTCAAACCAGAAGATTCAAATGTCCATCCGGCACCTGGCAAGCAGTTTTGCGGTGAGTGGATAGACTGTCCCGTTCGTTGCGTAGGGAAATAGCCAATAAACAGGCTGACTGGTGCCACTGCGCCTGGAACGGAACTTTCCCGAGGTGCATTGTAAAGCCTGTCCAGAAAAACCCCTTTTCCCAAGACTTGGAGTACTTCGGAGTCCAAAGGGACCTCGGTTGCATAACGACCATCGATCTGTAGCGGCATTTCACTCAAGGGTCGGCTCGGCGGTACGCGGTCAACATCGCCGCGAACCTGGAGCAGGATCGCAGTGGCGCAGAGGAGCAACGACACAGCCCAAAAGCGAAGCGAAACCATCATCGCAGATCTCTTTTCTCTGGCGCGAGCAAACCCATCGCATTGTGCACCAGATACAGCAGAAACAGGGAAACGAGAAACATTAGCCAACCGGAGAACTCATGGAAGAAGCCCGTAGCTTTCGCCGGGTCCCAATACTGAACGCAAAGACCCGTGCCGAAGATGCGGACCACGTTCGCAGCGACTGCGATGGGGACCGCTGCAAGGGCCAGGACGGTTCTGCGCAACGTTCCCCGTTCAAGAAAGTACCCGTAGATCACTGCAACCGTGAAGAGGCTCATCAAAGAACGAATGCCGCTGCACGCCTCCGCCACCTCGAGTTGCATGATCGGCAGTTGGATCACGTTTCCTTCCTGAAGCACCGGTACTCCTGCAATCGGAAGTAAATCACTCGCTAGTCGTGACGCGAGCAGCTGGAGCGGAAAGGTAATCTGGTTGAACACCACCGTCGGGAGCGGGATCGCGAGAAGCAGCACAAGTAACGGGAACTTTACGGCTCCCAATGTCGGGCGGCCCATCAGCGTCCACACCAATCCGGCAATCAGCAGGACAAACGATGTTCGCTGAAGAAACAGGTCCGCGCCGAAGATCCCGATCAGGAGTTCGCTCAAACCGAGCACCACCAGAGTGATGCCGCCCCAGCTCGGGGTTCGTGGGGCCTCTGCAATGTCGCGTCGCTTATCCCAAAGCAGGAACGCGACAAAAAATGGAATCAGGAATCCGTGGGAGAAGTCCGGTATCTCGTACCAGTCACGCACCAGCTTAAGGGCGATCCGGTGGTACAGCACAAGTAGCAGCGCACCAAGCACCAACAGCGGCATCAACGAAGTTAGAGGCCGCACCTGGGCGTACCTCGATTCATCCTGAGACCGTGCTCCACTGTTTGCGGCTTCAGCTGCAACGACAGGCGAGGCTTCGAGGGGCCGGGTTAAGACTTCAGAAGTGGACAAAGGAGGGACATAGCTCTCAGGCATAGTATTCTGCTGCGCAGACGAGGTGCAGTGCGGGCCTCGTCGCAAACTTTCCAGATTATCGCACGCAGTATGGTTGCAGGAGCGCACTTAAAACACGGCAAACGGGTCAACGATACGGACTTAAGTGGTAGAAACGGATCGTCTCCGCGCGCATAAACTTGCTTCAACCAAATGCATGCGGTTCAAGCGCCGGTGACCCACGATCACGCCTTACTTAAGATTTCTGCAGCCGCTTTTGTGCTTCTACCATGCCTATCCGCGGTAGAATCGTGCGACAAGATGCAGGTTCGAGCTCCACGTGCACCCGTCAAACAGGCATCATAGATACAGTACGCGAAAAATAGATACAGTACGCGAAAACAGGGCTTCGTCTTGGACGGCTTCTAAAGTTCGCGGCTGGGCAGTCAGGTCGCAAGCTCCACAGAGACGACAAACACTATGAAAGTCATTTCGATTCTTCTGCTTACCCTAGGCCTGTCCCTTCCTGCTGGCCGCGCTCAGCAACTGGGCGGTAAGCCTGTCCTTACTCCACAACCCGCTGCTCCCGCTCCCACGGCTCCGCCCTCACTGACTTCGGCTCAACTGGCCCCGGCAGGTACCCCTCCCATCGCCGTGGACCCCAATTACATTATTGGGCCGGATGACTCGCTTCAGATAAACGTATGGAAGGAACCGACCTTCACTCAGGGCGTTCTAGTGCGTCCGGATGGAATGATCTCGATCCCTGCGGTCGGGGATATCCAGGCGGCTGGTCGTACCCCTATGCAGCTCGCTGCCGACGTCACAACGCTGCTCAAGAAACTTATTATCGAGCCGACCGTCACCGTCAGCGTCGTTGCTGTAAACAGCAAGCGGGTCTACCTCGTGGGCGAGGTCGGGCGTGTTGGCCCCCTCGCAATGACCCCCGATATGACTGTATTTCAGGCTATCGCTACAGCGGGAGGGCTGACTCCGTACGCGAACAAGAAACACATCTATATCCTGCGTGGCGCTCCGGGAAAGCAGAAAAAAATCCCGTTCGACTACAACAAGGCGCTCAAGTTCGGCGATCTTCCCGGCACGACACTGGTTCCAGGTGACACGATTGTGGTCCCATGACAGAATCGTTTACTTCTCAACATAAGACGTCATCAGTGGTATCGGCAGACCTTCAAGCTTCCTCCCGGACGCCGTTAGAGCTTTCGCCATTCCGCCGAACGAGTTGGGTCGCGTCCCGTTCCGTATACCAGGCAGTAAGCGTTTTGGTTTGTCTGGTGACCGCAGCGAGTTTGGCACGGGCGCAAGCCATCCCGACCGCTACAGCGGATCCAATCACCACCGGATTTCAGCTGCCGACTACACTCGGCTCCTTGACGTACTCCGTCAGTGGGTCCGAGACACTCACGTCTGGGTACACGACCGCGACGGGCTGGCAACCCGCAACTGGCATTAGCGGGACCGCCGCGTTAATTTCTCCCAGCCATTCTTACCCGACGAGCTTGGTGTTTGCCGGAGGGCGCTTTTGGAGTACCTCCAGTCAGCCATCCACCACGTATCTTGATCTTGCGCTGTCCCAGGTAGTCACCGCGAAACGCTGGAATTTCGTGCTGTCCGACAGCGCGGCATATCTTCCTTCCACCGCATCCGCCGGGCTGGGCGGTGTTCCCGGCACGGGGGATCTTGGCGTGCCTCCCGTGCAGCTCGGTATTGACCCAGGGCAGGGGATTCTGACAAATTATTCGACCCGGGTCAGCAATGCGGCTTCTTTGAACGCGGGTCGGCAAATCAACGGCAAGACTTCGTTTCAGGGCTCTGGATCGTATTCCATCTTCCGGTTTTTGAATGCCCCTCCCGGACAGTCGTTCAACAGCAACTCGTACTCCGCAAGCGGTGGTTTATCTCGCCAAATCAACGGCCTGAGTACGATCAGCGCCAACTATTCGTACTCCCGGTTCACATATCTCGGCGGGCTCCCTGGGTTCAAAACACAGACCGTCAGCGCCGGCTACAACCGCAAATTCTCGCGTCGACTCACCATGAACCTGCAAGCCGGCCCGCAGTGGACTACAGGAGCATTCTCCACCGGCGCGGGGGTTGTAGCGACGCAACTCACAGCCGCCGCCCCAACGACGACCACCCTTAACGCCTTCATCGCAGCGAATCTTTCGTATTCGACCCGTTTTGCGGCCTACTCGTTAGGCTATTCGAGGAGTGCAAATGCAGGTTACGGGGTAACCGAAGGTACCCGGTCCGACAGCGTGTACTTCTCCGGCTCGAAGACGATTGATCGCGTTTGGAACGTTGCCGCTACCGCCGCCTACAGCCGAAGTAGCACCTTAGGGCTTGTCGGTGAGCCCCTTATCTCACCCACGACGTTTGTCGTCTCTGGGCAGGCGTCTCGGGCACTGGCCCGAAGTCTGTCAGTTTACGGAAGTTATACTGTTGAAAAGCAGAACGGAACGGGATCTGGCCTCTTATTCAATGTATTCAGCGGCTCATTTCAGGTGATCGCCTTCGGTCTCACCTACTCTCACCCGCCAATTCACTTGGGCAGCCGCTAAGGAGCACTTATGCTTGGTCACCGCACGCTAAATGTCGAGGATTACGTGGCGATTGTCCGCCGCCGCTGGCCTTTGCTTCTGATTCCAACCTTGATTTTCCCTCTGATTGCGTATGGGATCACATTTGCCATAGACCCGCAGTATGTATCCCAGACCCTGGTGTTGATCGACCGACAACAGGTCCCCACCGACTACGTCCGCCCGGTGGTGAACCAGGATCTTGACACCCGTCTGGCAGCGATGCAGCAGCAGATCCTTAGCCGCACTAGCCTCCAGCCGATCATCGAGAAATACGGGCTCTACAGCACCAAGAAGATGACAATGGACGACAAGGTCGACGCCACACGGAAGGCGATCGATATCAAGGCGATCCACTCGGACATCGCACAGTCCAACGGACTGCCGGGATTCATCATTGCCTTCCGGGCTAGCGAGGCGCACATGGCCCAGAATGTGTGCGGGGAGATCACCGGACTGTTCGTTAAGCAGAGTCTCTTGAGCCGGGCTGCCGCGGTCGGCGAAACGACGGACTTCCTGAACAGCCAGCTGGCCGATGCTAAGCGCAAGCTTGATGAACAGGACGCAAAGATTGCTGCGTTTCAGCGGCAATTTTTTGGAAAGCTTCCCGGAGATGAAACCACAAACGTCGGCGTCCTAGCGACGTTAAACTCTTCGCTCACCGCGTCCAACCAGCAGTTAGAAACCCTGCAGCAGAACAAGGCTGTTCTTGAAAATCTACTCGCCCAGCAAGTGCAAACGAGTCCGGCCGCTGCGATCGCGACGCGTACCTCCCAAGTGCATGAAAAGCAGCTACAGGACCTCATCGCAGAGGAAGCAGACCTAAGCACCCACTACACTGCGGAAAATCCTGACGTAAAAGCTGTCCATCGCAAGATTCAGGAGTTGCAGAAGCAGGCTGCTCAGGAGCAGGCCGCACCGCCGACCGCAGCCGCACCGCCGACCCAGGCACCCAGCCGCACGGATTCCGCCGCCGTCCAGGAGATACGTGCTCGCCTGAAGGGGATCGACCTCGCAATCCAGTCACAGCAGCGCCAGCGTGCCCAATTAGACGCGCAGGTCGGCGCATATCGTTCCCGAGTCGAATCCTCTCCCCAGGTAGCGGAGCAGTACAAGGAACTGACCCGCGACTATGACCAGGCGAACGATCAGTATCAGCTTCTGCTGAAGCAGATCAGCCAGGCAAAAACGGCGACTGACCTTGAAAAGCGGCAGCAGGGCGAACAATTTCGCATCATGGATGAGCCCAACCTGCCGGACGCTCCGGCGTTCCCGCGTAAGGAGATATTCGTCATCGGCGGATTGCTCGCAGGGTTGGCTATAGGGGCCCTGGTCACCGCACTTCTCGAATATAAAAACACAGCTCTGCGGAGCGAACGCGACGTCTGGGCCTTTACCCAATTACCAACGTTGGCTGTCATCGCATGGTCCGGAGATGTTGCTCACGTAAAGCCCACTCGCATGCAACGGATTCAGCGACTTATCCGCCTACGGCGGCGTAAAGACCAACTAGTAGACGCGAACGCCTGATATGTACAAAAGCTACTTCAACCTGCAGAGTAACCCGTTCGCGGGCAGCCCGGACCCTCGGTTCATGTACATGATGCCGCACACGCGCGAGGCCCTCGCCACGCTAGAGTACGGGATCTCCGCGCGCAAGGGCTTCATCGTTCTGACCGGTGAAGTCGGCACAGGCAAGACAACACTCCTGCGCCGCGCCTTGGCTTCTATGGACCAGAGCCGGGTCTACAGTTCGTTCATCTTCAACCCGAGGCTCGATGTACTCGACTTCCTCGAGTTCATCTTGGCGGACTTCGGTTTGCCGGTCCACAGCCGGACCAAGTCGGGAATGCTCATCCAGCTGAATCGATGGCTGATCGAGCGTTTTCGCAGTGGCGAAACTTGCGTGATCATCGTCGACGAAGCACAGAACCTATCACTTGACCTTTTGGAAGAAGTCCGTCTTCTCACCAACCTCGAAACTTCTTCTGAGAAGCTGCTGCAGATTGTGCTCTCAGGCCAGCCGGAGTTAGAGGAGAAACTGCGGGCACCCGAAGTTCGGCAGTTGCGCCAGCGCATCGCGCTTTGGGCCCGGACCCACGCGATTACAGCAGAGCAGACCGGTGCGTACATAGCGCAGCGGCTTCTCGTCGCAGGCACCTCGGCACGGATCTTCTCTGACGAGGCAATCCAGGTCATCCATCGGGCAAGCCGCGGAATTCCGCGCATCATCAACCTAATCTGCGAGCACGCACTCATCCTCGCGTATGTGGAGCAAGTCCGCCTCATTCCCGCGCCGCTCGTACAAGCGGTGGCTCGGGATCTCGACCTGGACACACAACCGTTCATGGTGTCAGCAACGCATACCGGCTTCGCCGGCACCCACTCTACGCTTCCGCTTGAGAAGCAGCTCGGGAGAGACGACCGATGAGCAAGATCTACGAAGCGCTGCGTCAGGCAGAGCTCGACCGAGCCCAGCATGCCGGGGCCGCAGCCCCCGTTGCTGAGAACTCGACCGGGCAGCCAATTCTGGACCCTGTAACGCACAGCATTCCGCACCAAGAGTCGCATCTGCTCATCGATGCGCCATCGCAACTCCAGCCAGAAATAACCCCAATCCCGCGCATTGAGTTTCCCCCGCCCAACACGCCGAGGGAGACAATCCCGGTCGACCCGTGGGAGTTCACCGATCGTGCAGCTGCCGACGTTTCCTCGACATCGCTCGATCTTGCCGGAGTACGCTCCTGTTCTTGGAATCCGTCCCTCGATCAACTGCCGGCGCTTCAGGAGCGCGGCAGCGCAGTGGAACAGTTCCGCAGCCTGCGTTCGCGCATGCACGAATTTCGGGATCTGAACAGTCTGAAGTCGATCCTTGTATCCTCGGGACTTCCCCAGGAGGGTAAGAGCTTCGTGGCGGCAAACCTCGCCATCGCATTCGCGCGCCACAAAGCGTCACGCGTGCTCCTCATCGACGGCGATATGCGGCGCTCCACTCTTCACAAGCTGCTCGGCACAGGCCAAGGACCTGGCCTCACCGAGTACCTGTCCGGTAAGGCCACTCTTATTGAGGTGATGCAGCGGCCCGATGCGCACGACCCCGGTCATCCGCTGCACAATGGGCTGGCGTCGCTCACCTTTATCCCCGGCGGTTTCGATCACGACAAGGCAGCCGACCTGTCCGGTAACCACAAATTCGACCGGCTCATCGAATCGGTCTCTCCGTATTTTGATTGGATCGTCGTCGATTCCTCGCCAGTCAACCTGGTAGCAGACGCCGTCAACCTTGCGCGCGGGTGCGACGCCGCACTGCTGGTCGCTCGCGGCGCCGTGACCCGGTACGAGACGGCACAGCGCGCACTCGGAGAACTCAAGGCGTCGAAGGTCCTGGGCTTCGTGCTGAACGCCGTAGATGATCCTCTCGTCGCTGGAGGATACTACGGATACGACGGGTACGACGGATACGACGGGTACCTCCCTCCGAAGACCCCCCTCGAGGAACCGGCAGGTGTAGCCGCTAAATGATCCGGTTTCTGAACGTCTACTACCCGACCCGCACAGTCATGCTTCTCCTGTGCGAGGCGGCCATCGTGAGCGGGTGCTTCATCGGAGCCACGTGGCTTACGATGGGCAATCCAAACGCGTACATCGCACTCGCCTTCGAGCACGGGTTCGTAAAGATCGCGCTGATCACGCTCGTCAGCCTGATCCTGTCCTATTACTTCGACCTGTACGAGCCGCAGATCGTATCCGTTCGGCTGCAGATCTATTTCCGTATCCTGCTGGTCCTCGGTTTCGACTGCTTTTTGCTCTCCGCTTTTATCTGGTTTGACCCCGACGTCACCATTGGCCCTTATGTCTATGTAGTGGGGTTCACCCTGCTCACCCCTGCGCTCATCTTCCTGCGCAGTGCCTACGAGTGGCTCGTTGCCCAAAAGTACTTCCGCGAGAGAGTGTACGTTCTCGGCGCAGGCGACTACGCTCGAACGATTGTAGAAACCATCCGCGTGCGCCCCGACCTCGGCATGGAGGTAGTTGACTGGAGGGACGTACAGCTCGAGCCCTCGGAACGGAAGCAGGTGTGGATCGCCGACCTCGAGCGCATTGCGCAGGCAACACCGCCCGTTCACCGCATCGTAGTCGCGATGGAGGGACGTCGAGGCGAACTCCCCGTGCAGGAGTTGCTGTCACTGCGCTTCCAGGGTGTAGCGGTCGAAGAGGTACAAACACTCAGCGAACGCCTCTATGGCAAGATCCAACTCGATGGTCTCCGTCCGTCCTCTTTCCTCTACAGCGAAGGTTTCAGGATGGGAGTCTTCCAGCAGTTTTTGCGGCAGCTGCTTTCCATTTTTGCCGCCGCATTCCTCCTGCTGCTCTTCGCACCCTTCTTCCCTTTCGTCGTCCTCGCGGTCAAAGTCTCATCAGAAGGACCCATCTTCTTTCGCCAGACTCGCGTCGGCATGGGCGGACGCAACTTTCAGGTGTTGAAGTTTCGGACCATGTTCACCAACGCCGAAGCTGGAGGCGCGAAGTGGGCCACCAAGAACGACCCGCGAGTCACCCGCGTGGGCATGTTCATGCGCAAAACGCGCATCGACGAAATCCCGCAGCTGTTCAATGTTCTTCGCGGTGACATGGGCTTCGTCGGACCTCGGCCGGAGCGCCCGGAGTTTACCGCGTGGCTGAATGAGGAGCTGCCCTTCTACTATCTGCGCAATCTCATCCGACCCGGTCTTACAGGCTGGGCTCAGGTGCGCTACGGTTACGGCGCAACGCTTGAGGAGACGAAGCAGAAGCTCGAGTTTGACCTCTATTACATCAAGCACATGTCTCTCGGGCTGGACCTGCTGATCATGTTCGAGACCATCAAGACGATCATCCGGCGCCGCGGGGCGCAATAGCCTGGCTACCCGGAGCACCCTGCTAAACAACATACGTACCCCGAACTTCTCACTTCCGAACGTGCTGACACACTCACCACACAAGTGCTATCCCGCCAATTTGCTCTCGCTGCGATAATGACCTAGTGATCCTTCTTGCCAACGTCGCTTTCTGGATCTCTCTGTGCGTCATTCTCTACACGTATGCCGGATATCCACTACTGATCGCGTTGGCTGCGCGGCTACGCCCTCGGCCGTGGACTCGTTTCCCGTGGCCCCGGACTTCCGCCCCCCCGATCACCGTCATCATGGCTGTCCACAACGGCGCTCGCGTTCTTCCGTCTAAGCTGGAACACCTGCTCTCCCTTGACCCCCAACTGGTGAGCGAGATCCTCGTGATCTCGGACGGCTCTACCGACCAGACTGCCGCCGTCCTTCAACACACCTTGGACCCTCGACTCCGCACGATCATCTTGGAGCACCAGGTGGGAAAGGCGTCGGCTCTCAACCACGGCATTGCTGCCGCAAGCGGCGAGATCCTTCTGTTTGTTGACATCAGGCCAATCATTCAGCCTGGTGCGCTCGACGCACTTCTGTCCAATTTTGCCGATCCCTCGGTCGGCTGTGTGGCGGGCGAACTCCTGCTCAGCACGGCAGGCCACGACGCTACCGCGTCTGCCGTCTCGGGGCTTTACTGGCGTTATGAGCAGTGGATCCGAAACTGCGAAGCGACCTTCGATTCGCCCACGGGGGTCTACGGGGGGTTCTATGCCGTCCGGCATAGCCTCGCTACTCGCAATCCCGATGGTCTGATTCTGGATGACATGTTCCAACCCCTGGCCATCATCCGCCAGGGTTACCGCAGCGTTCTCGACCGCACCGCGTTCGTGCTTGATACCTGGCCGGCCACTCACTCCGGGGAGTTCAATCGCAAGTTGCGAACTCTCGCAGGCAACTTCCAACTTCTCTCCGCAGCACCCTGGCTGTTGACAACCCAAAACCGGCTGCTTCTCCAACTCGTCTCACACAAGCTCCTCCGCCTCGTGGTCCCCTATCTGTTCGTAACGCTCCTATTCTCCTCCGCGGCCTTGGCCGTCCTTCTTCACTCTGTGGGATTCGCGATCTTCGGACTTCTGCAGACAGGCGTATGGTTTATCGCTGCCCTTGCCCTACGAGTCCGGATCCCCGTCCTCCACCGGATTGCCGCTCCCGCCTCTGCCCTGCTCGTACTGAACGCGGCAGCCGTTGCCGGCCTCTACACATTTCTCTTCACCCGCGGCCCTCTGTGGAAGATATGGTCGCCCACGCCAACCGCCCACGCTCCGACGGCTCAGATCCGGCGGACGTCCCCACAACCATAGGTGTGCGGGCTCTTGACCTCACGCTCTCTATTCACCAGCCGAATCCAGCTCTCGCGCCTGATTGACACTCCCGCCACTTCATGAAGATCGTCCACGTTGTTTACAGTCTTGAGGTTGGAGGAGCCGAGGTCCTCGTCGCGCAGCTTGCTCGTATCCAGCGAGCCCACGGCCACGAGGTCTCGATCTGCGCCTACTCGAAGCTCGGCGAAATCGGCGAATCGCTTACCGCCGAAGGCTTCGCCATCTATGTCCCTGGAGAGGCGCACCCCGCTCGTACGATGCTTCGCTATCTGCAATACTTCCGGCGGCTGCGTCCCGACGTGGTGCATTGCCACAACCCGGCGCCAACCCTCCAAGCCGCCCTCCCTGCACGTCTCGCTGGAACCGGTTGTGTGGTCGCGACCCGGCACTCGCTGGTAGAGCCTCCGTACGACCGAAGTGCCGAGGTGAAGTTCAACAGTATTGCTCGCCTCGCCTCCAGCTGGGTAGTCGGCATCTGCGAGACAACCTGCGAAAATCTGCGCGGAACTCCGCTCGCGCCAAGAAGCAACATCGTGCGTGTGTATAACGGTGTGGTTCCCGTCGAAGTCGCCGATCAAACCCCGTTGCAACTGCAAACCTCATCTCCCGATCCCGCCACTTTCACACTCCTTTTCGTCGGTCGCCTGGCCGCTGTCAAGAATCTGGAGACCATGATCCGCGCGTTCGGTGATGCCTCGCGACAGCTTCCGGCCTTGCGGCTGTGGATAGTAGGGGACGGCCCTGTCCGTTCGAGCCTCGAGACGCTCTCCATGGAACTTGGACTAGCTGATCGAATTCGCTTCTGGGGCCAGCGGATGGACACGGCTGCGTTCTTCTCCGCCGCAGACTGCTTCGCAATGTCGTCGGTGTCGGAGGGCCTCCCGATGTCCCTCCTCCAGGCAATGTCTCGTGGCATGCCGGCGATCACCACACACGTAGGCGGCATGGCCGAAGTGCTCACTCTCGCGCACTGCGGCCTGCTAGTTCCCTGTCCGCGATCACACCGCGTACGCAGAAGCCATCCTTCGCATGGCTTCAGATCAGCCTCTCCGAGTACGACTCTCCGCGAACGCACTCGCCGCGTACCACCAGCACTTCACACTGGATCAGATGTACCGCGCCTATCTGGAGATCTATCAGCACAGAACTCCCACAGGGGTGGAATATCGAACGTCCCAAAGCATGGGCGAGAATACACGTTAGACACGTTTACCGTCGCCCACCACACAGGACCCCGAGTGCAGCTTCCGAAACAGGCAAATCTATGGCTCCCCGGCTATCTCGGGGACAGACTCCAGCGGAGTGATCGCCCCCGCGCAAAGCGCCTTTGGGTAGCGTTGACGGATCACTACGAGCCACTAACAGCCGGTCGCGTGTCCCTCGACATAGCACGAGCACGGGTGGGAGCCTGGCGCGACCTCTGGCCCGGCATCGCGCTCGGCGCGCCCTTAGACGTAACCGGCAAGCCTCCATGCTTCACCTTCTTCTATCCCCAGGATGAATACGTGCCGGAGATTGCAGAGACCTTGGCGGATCTCTCTCGGTCGGGACTGACAGACGTGGAGGTGCATATTCACCACGAACACGACACCGCCGCGAGATTGCGTGAAAAACTCGGGACGTTCTGCCGTCAGCTGGAGGAGGACCACGGACTCCTCCATCGCCACGATGGACAGCTGGTCTTCGGGTTTATTCACGGTAACTGGGCGCTCGATAATTCACTGCCCAGCGGCTCCCACTGCGGCGTCACGGGAGAGCTGCAGGTACTCCGCGACTTGGGCTGCTACGCTGACTTCACAATGCCCGCAGTTCCCTCACCTGCGCAGTCCCGAATCGTGAACAGGATCTACTGGACGACGGGGGATCCGACCACCCCCCGCGGCTTCGATTCCGGGATTGAGGCGGTTCCGGGAGGCGGACGACAGGGCGACCTGCTAATGGTGGAAGGGCCGCTGGGAATTCGCTGGCGCGAGCGCCGAATCGAAACGGGGGAACTTGCGCACTACGATCCACCAACCCCTTACCGCGTTCAGCGGTGGCTGGACCTGGCTCCACAACTCGGACAGGATATCTTCCTTAAGCTTTTCGGGCACTCGGCACGCGAGGACAACGCTGCCGCCCTTATAGGTACAGGGAGCAGGCCAGGAGCCCTGGGGCCGATGTTCCAGTGGATCCACGAAGCGGCACTGGAACGAGGACTGGAGGTGCACTGGGTCAGCGCGTTCGGAATGTGGCGCGCAATCGATGAGATCGTAGGCACACATTCTAATCTCATCAGCGGAAAACTGTTCGTTACACGTACATAGCGGGCCCATATTCTTTGTCTCGCGTTACAACCGTATGTCGAAGCGACTCTCCAATTCCTGGTACGCTGACCTCATGCGATCGGCGTCGTGCGGCTCGTAATACCGCGGATCCGGGCCCCAGCACAAAGTGGCGATGTCTTGCGTCCACTCACGCCCGTGCTCCAGCGCTTCTCTTTTCAGCGCGCTATTCAGGATGCGTGAGCTGGCCGTGCAGTCGGCGCCATTGTCCAACATCCACCGGCGTGGATGATAGCTGGACGCATTGTCCACGAAGCGCTGCAGCTGACCCGCTAGCGCTCTGTGCTCAAAAAACATACCAGTCTGCGGGTTGACGAAGACTCGCGAGCCGAGTTCGGCGTCGCGGTAGATTCCGACTGGCGTATCCGCGAACATGGATTCAGCCACGACGACGCACGAGCCTTCGCGCACAGAGAGCACGATGCTGACCTTTGCGCGCCCAAAGAATTCGGGCATCTGATCGTAGGCGACGTTTTGCTCCAACGTGAACCGATTTCGCACTCCGAAAGCACTGGCCTCAGCCAAGATTGTGTGGGATGTACGCCCTTGTTCGTTCTGTCCGATCAATACCACGCGGTACATCGGTGGCAAGTCTCTGAGGGCTTGAAATAAGGCATGGTGACGCTTGAATTTTGCGAAGTTCGCCACCATTAGGATATCAATATCTCTGGTCCGCTCTGGTTTTGGGCTGAATCGACGGGAATCAACCCAGCTCGAGGCGTAAAGCGGGACCATCCGATACCGCTCGTTCATTCGCGGGAAGGACTGTAGGTCTCCAAGACCGCTGATGAGACAGATAATGTCGTCCGGGAAAACCCGGGGGAAGAGGTACGCGGTGGGCGAATGCGGCGGGGACCACTGAGGGGCAAGCACCACGCTATATCGCTCAGCCAATTCGGCGAGGTTCCTCGCCTTAAGCAGGCGCGCCATCTGATTGTCGAAGGAAAAAAAAATCACGCCCTTTTCCTTCGAACTGACCCATGGCTTCAGAACCAGAGCTTTGTGGATTCGATCCTGTCCAAAGTCAGGCAGGAAGTCCTGCCACACGATGTCAGGAGCCCGGATGGCTCGCATTTGGCGCGCTATACCTGCCTCCGAGCGAGCCAGCATTAGGGGTGTCGTAGCCACCCGGGCAGCTTGGCAGAGACCGCGAAGACGTTGTACCGCCTCTCGCGTTGTCGCTGGAGGACGAAATCGACTAGTCAGGATCTTGAACCAGACGAGGCCGTCCCGAAGTACCCGGCTTCGCTTCAGACTCTCTTCCACCCGGATCTTGAGTGGCAAAAGCAAACCCATATCAGAATTACCCGCTATCCGGCCCAACACAGCGCCTAAGCTCCGTTCATTATCTCAACCGCCTTTGAGGCATCCGCCTAGACAAGGCAGAATGGAGCAGATGTGCCTCACGCCCTTCGCGGCGCGTCAGCTCGCCCTAAGCGTCAGTCGAGTAAGGTCAATGGTCGGCAGGCCGCTACTTTGCATCCGCTTCAGAGCATCCGGGGCGGGCTTCTGAGCAATAACAATTGCATCAGAGGACTGGATCAGATCGTCTAGGGACCGCGTTAGCAGACGCCCGATGTGGGGCAGTGCAGACACCACAAAGCTCAGGTTAGCCCCATAAATCTCCTCGATTTGAATGTGAGGGTCGAAGATGCGGGTCTCGCGGCCTTTGCCGAGAAGGTGCTCAATGATCGTGATAACCGGGCTCTCGCGCAGATCGTCCGTACCGTCCTTGAACGCGAGTCCGAAGATCCCGAGCCGACGCCCCGGAAGACTGACCACATCGAGGATAGCCCGGCGCAAATGCTCATCGTTTGATGGCAGTACAGACTCAAGCATCGGCAGGCGCAGGTCGAGACGCGAGGCCCGAAACGTAAGCGCGCGCAGGTCCTTCGGCAGGCACGAGCCGCCGAAAGCAAAACCCGGCTTCAGATAAGCCTTGGAGATGTTCAGGCGGGTGTCGAGGCACATGGTGGCCATCACCTGTTCGGGGTCAACACCAAGGCTAGCCGCAAGCGACCCCACCTCGTTGGCGAACCCGATCTTGACCGCGTGAAAGGCATTGCAGGCATACTTGATCATCTCTGCTGTGCGCAGGCTGACGAGGGAGGTCTCCCCACTAAGTCCGGAGTAGAGGCCCGCTACCATCTGAGCAGCCTTCTCGGTAGTTCCCCCAACCACGATGAGGGAAGGCTCCATGAAGTCCTTCACAGCCGTCCCTTCGCGCAGGAACTCGGGGTTTGAGACGATGTCGACATCGCTGCGGCCTGCAAAAGCCGTCTCGGCGAGACTCTCGCAGGTCCCGGGAAAAACAGTACTGCGGACCGTGATCGCAAGGCGCTTGGAGCGAGACCCAAGTAACGCCGCAATTTCCACACAGACCCGGCGGAGTTGGCTAAGATCAATATTTCCGTTCGCCTGCGAAGGCGTGCCGACGCACAGGAGTACGACGTCCGCATCCGCCAATGCGCCCTCGTCTAAGGGTCCCGCCTTAAGGCGGCCAGCGGCGACGTTGCGGGATATCAGATCACTGAGCCCGGTCTCGTAGAACGGCGACTCGCCTTTGTTGATCATCGCGCCCTTGTGCGCGTCGCGGTCTACACCAAGGACGTTATGTCCTATCTCTGCAAGACAGGCGGAACTGACGCATCCTACGTAGCCCAGACCCATCACGATAACGTTCTTCGAACTGCTGTTGTTCAAACCTGACCTCATACGACGGAGTGTGTCATACAATTGCGGGAAACCATATACGACTTTCGCGCCCGGACGGCTGCGTAAATGTGATTCGCCGCTCGTTCGCGGCAGCCCCTTGGAAAAGCCTACACGACCTGTTTATGAAGATACTTTGGGTTTGCCCTTTTTTCCTGCACCCGACCGATCGGGGAGCCCAGATCCGCACGCTGGGAACCTTGAAGGAACTGGCCAAGCGGCATAACGTTCACTTCGCCGCGTTGAATGATCCCGCAAACACCGAAGGGCCCCGCATGAGCGGCGAGTACTCCAGCCGGTCCGTTTGGACGGAGCACGCTCCCCCTCCGCGGAGCTCTCTTGCAATCGTGCCGCAGGTGCTGCGCAGTACGTTGAGCAAAGTCCCCCTCGCTGTCTCGCGCTACGCCTCGAACGAGCAGAGGAGGAAAATCGCCGAACTGATTGCAACAGAAGGCTACGATTCGATCGTCTGCGACTTCCTCGCTTCCGCACCCAACGTGCCAGAGATCAGCCAAAGCGTGCTGTTCCAGCACAACGTGGAGACGACCATCTGGGAGCGCCATGCGGCCCAGAGCCCAACGGGAATGCGAAAACTCTACTTTGCGCTGCAAGCTGCCAAGATGCGCGCCTACGAAGAGAAGATCTGCCGAGAGGCCCGGCATGTGATCGCGGTTTCGGCCATAGACGCCGAAAGGATGCGCAGCATGTTCGGCATAAAAAGCGTCAGCAGCGTGCCCACCGGTGTGGACGTGGAATACTTTCGGCGCCCAGGCACTGCAGCGGTTTCGACGGACATGGTCTTCTCGGGATCTATGGACTGGCTCCCGAATGTGGACGCGGTCGAGTTCTTCATCGGTGAGGTACTGCCGCTCATCCGGCAAAAACTTCCGGAAGCGACGTTCACGGTCGCCGGACGGTCGCCCGACGCTCGCGTCATGAAAGCGGTGGAAGGAGTGAAGGGCGTACAGGTGACCGGAAAGGTAGACGACATGCGTCCGTACTTATGGGGCTCAAAGATCTCCGTCGTGCCCATCCGTATCGGCGGTGGTACGCGGCTGAAGATCTACGAGTGCATGGCCGCGGGCCTTCCAGTGGTCTCGACCACCATCGGGGCAGAGGGACTTCTCTACAAGGACGGGAGCGACATTCTGATCGCCGATAAGCCCCAGGCCATGGCCTCCGCCTGCGTGCGTTTGCTCCAGGACGAGGCAGCCCGCCGCGCACTCGCCGAACAGGCAGTGCGGCTAGTTGAGAGCCAGCTCTCCTGGGCTGCCGTGACGCAGAACTTTGAAGCAATCCTGGAAGAGCACAGATTAGGAGCCCGCCCGGCACGGGCAGCCGTATGAAGGTTGCCGTCGTCACACAGTACTTCCCTACCTCGCGGCAAGTCTGGGCCGGCCATTCAGCCTACCAGACCCTCCGTCTGCTCGCACCCATGTGTGACCTGCACGTCTTCTACCCGGAAGCCGTGTACCCTTCACTCCTCACCCCCGAAGCCAGCCGCGGCAAACCCATCGATCGGGGTTGGGCTCCCGAAGGAGTCGCAGCAACCTACATCCCCTACCGAACACTCCCCGTAGTCGGACGTCCGCTGAATGGATTCGCAATCACGTCCAAGCTCGCTCCGCACGTTCGCCGTTTTCAACCTGACGTAATCCTTAACTACGTCGTCTACCCCGATGGCCTGGCCGCAGTAAACATCGGCAGAGAGCTCCGCGTTCCCGTCGTTCTAACCGCCATCGGTTCAGATCTCAACCGTATCCCCGGAAACTTGGTAAGGCGGCTGACAGAACGCGCACTGAAGCACGCGTCCGTCGTCACAACCGTCAGCCGCGACCTGGCTGGGACAGCCGTCGCGCTGGGAGCCGATCCCGCCCACACAGTAGCCATCCTCAACGGGTGCGATACCTCTGTCTTCCACCCCGGATCCCCCGACGCCCACGCACGC
Source organism: uncultured Acidobacteriaceae bacterium (assembly GCA_963791875.1). Classification (GTDB taxonomy): domain Bacteria; phylum Acidobacteriota; class Terriglobia; order Terriglobales; family Acidobacteriaceae; genus Edaphobacter. The sequence continues at coordinate 261,075 of CAWBUI010000002.1, read as the reverse complement.
GCGTCAGCCCGCACCAGCTTAGGCGTTCCCCCCACGGCGCAGGCGATCGTGTATGTAGGCAGGCTCGACCTCCGCAAGGGGCTCATCGAACTGATCGAGGCTGTCGCCCATCTTCGCACCAGGCGACCCGAGTTGCACTGCTACATCGTTGGCGACGGCCCCGACCGCGCCGCCCTCCTGCATGCCATGGCCCGCAATCACGCCGACCCCTCCATCACCCTCGTTCCCTCCTGCCCCACTGCAGGGGTCGCGCAATGGATGTCCGCTTCTGACCTCGTCACGCTGCCTAGTTACAAAGAAGGCTGCCCCAACGTTGTCATCGAAGCCCTGGCCTCGGGCCGGCCCGTAGTCGCGACAAACGTGGGGGGCATCCCCGAGCTGATGGACCAGAGCTGCGGAAAGCTCGTGCCCCCAAAGGATACCCATGCTCTTGCCGACGCGCTTGATCAAACACTCGCGTCGGGCTGGGATGCCGCAGCGATCTCCGCCCGCCACAGTCGGAGCTGGCAGAATGTCGCGGAAGATCTCTATCGGGTGCTTCGGACCGTGTGCGACCGCTGAACCCCCATGGGTTTGGGGTTCGCGGACATAACAGCCCTGGGTGGCCGTCCGCTACTGAATCAACTGGGTCCGCTTCACCACCGAACCCACGCCGCCATCTGATCTGGTCGACGCCCCCTTGCCCTGCGGCGAAGCCCTGTGCAGCTCTTCAGCCCCCGTCATCCCCACCTCGTTGAGTTTGTAAAGCAGCGAACGGTAGCTGATCTTCAACCACTTGGCGGTCTTCTGACGGTTCCAGTTATTCGCCTTGAGTACTTGGACGATAATCTGGCGCTCAAGATCGTGTGTAGCTTTCTTGGTAACTACTTTGAGAGAGATGGGCTGGGCAAGATCCAGCCCAGCCATAACACTGGACGGTTCAGGGCTATGCTCCTCCATCAACTCTGCAACCAGCGCGTCCTCGCTTCCCATCACCACATACGAACGCACCAGGTTGTCCAACTGCCGTATGTTGCCCGGCCAGTCGTACTTTTGCATTAGCCGGATTACACCGCGAGAAAGCGGCGGAGCAGTCGTCTGAAAAGCCCTCCCATGAACGGCGGTGAAGTACTCGATGAGCTGGGGCAGATCCTCCGACCGGCGACGTAACGGGGGCACGCTCAACGTCACTGCATTGATGCGATACAGGAAGTCCAGGCGAAACGTTCCCTCGGCTACCTGCTCCCGGAGATCACGATTAGCAACCGCCACGATGCGCGTCTGGATCCTCCGTATGTCATCGCCTCCAACACGTAGAAAGGACCCATCCTGCAGAACCTGGAGCAGCTTAGCCTGCACCCCAAGGTCGAGACCCCCGACCTCATCTAAAAACAGCGTGCCGTTGTGCGCCTGCTCTACTCGGCCTCGCTTGGTCGTTTGAGCGCCCGTAAACGCGCCCTTTTCATAACCAAAGAGCTCCGTCTCAATCAGCCCCGACGGAATCGCGGGACAACTGACCTTCACCAACTCGCCATTCGCAGTCTGCGAACTGCCATGGATCAGGAGTGCGCAAAGTTCCTTACCCGTGCCGCTCTCTCCCTGGATCAGCACGGGGACGTTCGTCTTCGCCACCATCTCGAGTTTTCGGCGGATGATCTGCATCTCCGCCGTGCGACCGAAGACTACGTGGAGCGGGGGCAGATCGGTCCTGGTCTCTTGGTCGGAGTACCGCAAGCTAGTCATACATTCCTGTCGTGTCGAATATGAATTCTCAGTTGCAATTACGCTGCCAATCACCTTTCGGCACTTTCCAACGAATAGGTAACCATGACTACAGACCAATCGGTTACTAAAGAACCCAGAAACGAGCCGATAAGGGCGACATTAGATGCTGGAAGTGGAAAACGTGCAGCGGATTTCACAAATATATTTCCGAGCTAATGTAAACTTCCTGCACAGTGTAGGAAAGTAATTACCACTTTCGGTCGATACTTGCCCAGTCGTACAGCCGTTAGACTCCTGCTAGTGGGGCTTCCAAAGCAGGACACCTGACGAACGCAACACCGCCGGATCGCCGCGCCCCTAGACGGAGACCGGTCCAACTGCAACTTGGAGTAGTACATAATGCCGGTTCTCTCGTCTGTTGCACCCGAACGGAAAACCCTTTCGATCAGCCCATGCCTCTTTGTCTTCGAATCCAACGTTAAGGTGCTGAATTACCTGAAACGCACCTTTTCTGGCATATATGACCTGCGCCTGTTTTCGGACGAACAAAGCTTTCTCCGAGATCTCGACACAGTCCGCCGTCCATCCCTCGTTGTTCAGGCATGGGACGGAATCGCCGCACTCCCAGCCTCTGTTTGCCCGCCTCCGCAGGACCCACCCTGAGATCCCGGTGCTGATCCTCGCCACCACTGCCGAGATGGCCGACTACGAGGTCTTCGCCCGGCTAGGCGCCGCCGGTGTCGTTCTCAAGCCGTTCGTCGACGATGCACTCGAAGTGGCCATTGCCAAGCACCTCCTCGTGGGCAGAGACGAGACCGACGAGCCAAAGGAGATCCGGCTCGAAAGCGGCCACTCGTTCGTTCGTTCCTCCAAGCGCATGCGCGAGGTGGAGGCCCAGGCAAAGCTAGTCGCACGCTCGGACATCCCCGTACTTATCCTCGGCGAAAGCGGCACCGGCAAAGAGATCATCGCCATGTACACGCACCAGATGTCCCGCCGCGCCGGCAAGATGTTCCTCAAGGTCAATTGCGCGGCGATGCCCGCAGACCTGCTCGAAAGCGAACTCTTCGGCTACGAGCAAGGCGCCTTCACCGGAGCAGTAAAGAGCAAGCCCGGCAAGTTCGAGATCTGCGACGGAGGCACCATCTTCCTCGACGAGATCGGAGAGATGCCCGCCACCCTGCAGGCCAAGCTCCTCCACGTCCTGCAGGATGGCACCTACTCCCGGCTCGGAAGCCGCGGACCCGTCGCGCACGGACGTTCGGATCATCGCCGCCACCAATATCAACATGAAGGAGGCGATGGCGCGCAAGACCTTCCGCGAAGATCTCTACTACCGCCTGAACGGTCTGTCCCTCAACCTCCCTCCGCTGCGCGAGCGTCTGGATGAGATCCCCGCCATGGCCAACTACTTCATGCGCAAGGGCGCAAAGAAGTACGAACTGGACCCGCTGCCGCTCTCCGCTAGCTTGCTCGATGCCCTCGCCCAGTACAATTGGCCGGGAAATCTCCGCGAGCTGGAAAACGTCATCAACCGCTTTCTCATCCTGAAGGATGAGATGGCCGTAATCGCCGAGCTCGGACTGGCCCGCAGCGTACCGACGGTCACCGATAGGGGAACGACAACCACTCACACCGAAGCCGGGGGCCTGAAGCGCCTCGTTCGCGGAATCAAAGGTGAGGCTGAGTCGTCCGTCATTGCTGGTGTGCTCGAGGAGACTGGATGGAACCGCAAGGCCGCAGCGACCGATCTCAAGATCAGCTACAAAGCTCTGCTCTACAAAATCAAGCAGTACGACCTCAATCCGAACACACGACCCGGGACCATAGTGACGCAGCAGCCGACATGGTCGTCCTTCAGTTCGGCGGGCGCACTGTCAAAGGCTACGCAGACCGATCACAGTGGCCGGACGGAGACGATCTGACGTCGTTCACGCTTACCCCGCCCATCCGGCTGCTGGATTCGAGCAGGACGGAACGCATCCCACTGGACGGCGTGAAGGCAATCTTCTTCGTCAAGTCCTTTGAAGGCAAATGGCACGATGATCTCCGCTTCCACGATCATCTGCCCGCAGCCGATTGCCTCTGGGTACGCGCGACGTTTATTGACGGCGAGGTCATCGAAGGCCTCGTCGACAACCACTGCCCGCACGTAACGCAGCCCGGCTTCTACATGTCGCCGATCGATCCGGAGGGAAATAACCTGCTGATGTACATCCTCAAGAACAAGCTGAAAGACTTCCAGGTCCTCGGACTGCGCGCTGCCCCGAAGACCATGCTGCGTGTAGGTGCCGACAAGGTTGTCGCCTAGCTCATTCCTTCACACCATAACGAGGAAATGCCGTACCCGGGCAACATGGGTACGGCACTTCTCTGTCACCGCCCTGAATACTGCTCAAGGGTAGGCGTCCCTACCTAGGCAGCCGTCCCTGCGGGTTCCTTCTCGCTCTGTTTGTACCAGGCGATTGTCTTCTCCAGTCCCTCGCGGAAACTGGCCAAAACCTCGTAGCCAAGCTCCCGGCGCGCCAGGGATATGTCCGCGAGTGAATGCCGTATGTCCCCTTCGCGCTCCGGTTGGAAGTTGATTCCTCCGCTATATCCCGTGATCTCCTTCACCGCTTCATACGCCTCGAGAAGTGTCGTTCTGTCCCCGGTGGCTACGTTGAAGACCTTACCGGCCGCGGTCCTCGGAGCGATCGCCGCCTTCAGATTGGCGCTCACAACGTTATCGATATACACGAAGTCCCGGCTCGTCGAACCATCCCCGAAGATCGTCGGCGTCTCACCCTTCAACATCAGCGAGATAAACCGCGCCAGCACCCCGGAGTATTGGCTCGTCGGATCCTGCCGTGGGCCAAACACGTTAAAGTAGCGCAAAGCGACCGTCTCAAGCCCGTAAACACGCGTGTAAGACGCCAAGTAGTGTTCGCCGGCCACCTTCTGCACCGCGTACGGAGAGATCGGACTCGGAAGCATATCCTCGCGCTTCGGCAGTGCGGGATCATCCCCGTATGCGGCCGAAGACGCGGCATAGATCACGCGCTTCACGCCGGCTCCACGCGCCGCTTCGAGTACGGCGAGCGTCCCATCCAGGTTTGGCCCATTCGTCCCCACCGGGTCAGCCACTGAAGCCGGGACCGATGGAATCGCTGCCTCATGAAACACGTAATCAACGCCCGCACACGCCTTGTCAATCGCTCGCCGATCCTGAATATCCTCCGTCCGGAGGTCGACGCGGTCACGAATCTCCGTCGAGGTTAGCGATTTTTCCAGTACTCAGGTTGTCGATCCCGCGAACGCTTGCTCCCTCTGCGAGCAGTGCGCGAGCAATGCTGGACCCGATAAACCCCGATACGCCTGTAATCAGAACCTTTGCCATGTCAGCCAATTCCTCTCAACCTAGTCTCTCCGTACCGCTCTTCAAAGGTAAATCCCCCGTCCGCGCTATCGCATGGGTTCGGCGGTGCTGGCCCCGAAAATGACAGAACCGTAAGGGCAACTCTTCCGTATCATCTCCAGACAACGTTTCCCCTGCGTAAACACTTGCATACCGGCCCGCGCCCACCCCACGCAACGCACATCAAAGGAGAGATGAATGTACGCACAATTCCTTCTGGCTGGGCTTGCCCTCGCCGTTACCCCAGTCGCTCTCGCTGCCGACGGCACGTTTGACCGCACCCTCAACTTCTCCGGTGCGCCAAGCTTATCCTTAGCGACCGGCAGCGGCTATATCCACGTCTACTCGGGAACCGACAACCAGATCCATGTCATCGGCCGCGTGCATATCGGGCCTGGTTGGTTTGGGGGGGACGCTGACGCTCGCGTCCGCCAGATCGTAGCGTCTCCGCCGATCGTGCAATCCGGAAACATCATCGTGATCGGGCAGAACAACGCGGAGTCCGACATGCTCAGAAACGTGTCGATCTCCTACGAGGTCACCACTCCAGCCTCCACCACCCTCAAGACACACTCCGGTTCAGGATCAATCGAGATCGGCGGCATCCAGGGTACTGTGACCGCAGACACCGGCTCCGGCGGCATCACCGCCGACAACGTGGGCGGCAACTCACGCTTCAGCACCGGATCCGGCTCCATCCGCGCGACTCATGTGCACGGAGCCTCCTACGCCGAAACAGGCTCCGGACATATCGACCTCACCGTCACAGCGCCCGGTGACGTCCAGGCTCACACCGGCTCCGGCGGCATGCGGCTTGAAGGCATCGCCGGCGGCCTTCGTGCCGAAGCCGGCTCGGGTTCTATCGACGTTCAGGGCAATCCCACCGCGGAGTGGCGACTGGACAGCGGTTCCGGCAGCATCCACCTGCAGTCGGACAGCAACGCTCACTTCAATCTAAATGCCTCAACCGGATCCGGAAGCGTTACCGTGGACCGCCCCATCGTTATGCAGGGCTCCCTCAACAAGCATCACGTCATTGGGTCTGTGAACGGCGGCGGCCCTACCGTCAGGGCATCCACCGGCTCTGGGTCGGTGACCATACGCTGACCGCCGCTGAGTCCGCCTCGAGTTAGTCAGCCTTCCATTCATACGCGCCCGCCTGAGGAAGTCCCACGTGCGCGAGCACCCGGAAGACAAACTGCCTCACCATCTCGGTCGTATCCTGCGGCTTGTTATAGAACGTGGGAATCACGGGGAATATGCTCGCTCCCGCTTCCGCGGCAAGCTGCATGTTGCGGAGATGGATCAGGTTGAAAGGTGTCTCGCGCACGCATAGAACCAGCGGCCAACGCTCCTTGAGGCACACATCGGCCGCACGCTCTATGAGATTTCCCGCTGTGCCGTGCGCGATACCCGAAAGCGTCCCCATGCTGCAGGGCAGCACGATCATCCCATCGGAGCGGTAGCTTCCGCTCGCGATGTTGGCCCCCACATCCCCCTCGGCGAGTTGCTCGATCTTTTCGCAGCTCTCGGCACCCAGCACCTTCTCGGACAGCTTCGTCCGCCCGCTGACCTGCAACTCCTCCGCAAATACCCGCAACGCCGCCTGCGAAAGAACCAGGTTGACCTTCGCGACGCGGGCATCCGCAGCGAGCGCGCGGAGCATCTCGACAGCAAAAACTGACCCGCTGGCGCCAGTCACCGCCATCGTCAGGTTCAGGTTTTCGGGCGGCGATGGGCGCAGGTGATGCACTAGGAGAGTATCGCCCATCGCACCCATCTCCGAACTTTAATGCGTGACTTGTTTATCAATCAGTTATCGTCCACATTGATGTCGCAAACTCCCCGGCGCCAGATTACTGTTGTCCCGAACAGCGGTTAGGGGTACAAAGGGTAGGCGGTCAACAGGAGCGCTCCCGATGGCTGGTGCAGTCGAGCAGATGGTTCGCGAAGTCATGGATATCCGACAGGCGTCGGAATATCTGGGCATAAGCGGGGACACGCTCTACCGGTACGCATCCGAAGGCTTCATTCCCGCCTTTCGGCTGGGAAACCGCTGGCGATTCAAACGTAGCCTCCTGGATGCATGGATGGTGCAGATGAGCGGCGCCAAACAAACTTCTAACGTTACCGTCATGCCCAGACAGAAAAAACCCGCGGGCCGAGCACGGTAGACAAAGTAGTTCCCTACCCCTCTACCAAAGTGAAGATCGTGATCTCCGGCGGGCAATTCAGCCGGAAAGGCAGCCCCGTGGTACCCAACCCACGGTTCACGTAGAGCTGCATGCGCTGCAGTCGGAATAGTCCCTCCACATACTTCCTGCCCCCCGAAGGCAGCACCGTCGCTCCGATCAGCGGGAGCCTGACCTGCCCCCCGTGCGTGTGCCCCGAAATCATCAGGTCGACCACGTGTCCGCGGGGGTGGAACACCACCTCATCCGCAAAGTCCGGGGCGTGGGACATCAAAATGACTGGGCCGTCCGGCCGCGGAGGAATCGCATAATAGAGATCAGGCTTGCTCGACGCCGGATCCGCAACCCCGCAAAGCCACAGCCGCTGCCCTTCCCGCTCGATCGGGACATAATTGTTCAGCAGAGTGGGTATATGGACCTGCGAGAGCGCCTCGATCACGATTGGCACACCGACGGCGGTATCGTGATTTCCCATCACGGCGAACCGCTGTGGGCAGGTCAGACCACGCAGCACCTCGGCGCAGCGAAATGCCGCGCCGGCGCCGAAGCTCAGCGGCAGCGGACCGTATGAAACAAAGTCGCCCGTCAACAGCAGCAGGTCAGGGACAAGTTCGTTGACGCGCTGGACGATTTCGCGGACGAAATGCGGTTCCGTGTACTCGTCAAAGTGAATGTCCGAGATCTGCACAATCCGAAAACCGGTGAACGCTGGCGGAAGCTGGCGAATCCCAATTGTCTGCGTGACAACACTGATCTCGTGTCTTGCGACGCCGGTGCTGTACAGCGCAAAGCCCCCTCCCGCAACGACCGCCCCCGAGCCAAGCAGGAACGCGCGGCGCGTCAGCTTGGCAAGTGGCTCCGTTGCCCGGAGTTCAGGCATCGTTAGGGCCATACTCCCATAATAGCGGCTCCTCGCGCTCAGCCGTTCCAACTGGCTGCACTGAGCTCCGAAGCTGATCCGTACACGCAGGTAAAATAGGACTTATGAATCCATGGGCCGGACGTAAGAGGCGCGCGGTGGAGGCTGCGCGCAGGGTTGGCGTCGACGCGCTGCTCATTACGCATCCTGCCGACGTCCGCTGGCTGTCAGGGTTTACCGGCTCGAGTGGTGCGGTAGTTCTATCGTGGGGAAAAGGATCCGCCCGCGCACGTCTCTTCACAGACGGTCGGTACGCCACCCAGGCTAAGTCGGAAGCGCCGGGCGCCGCAGTCACAATAACGATGAAGCCGCCCTCTGTCGCGGCATGCGAGTGGCTGGGCAGCTCGGGCGCCGTAACCTGCGGCTTCGACGAAATGCAGACCTCAGTCGCCACGTTCGAGGCCATGCGCCGCAGCCTCCCTGCCCCATCCCGTAGACAGTTCTTCAGGGGCACGGGTCCGCTGCTGTCCCGTCTTCGCGAGGTGAAGGACGCAGGCGAGGTCCAGACCATGCGGGCTGCCGCGGCCTTGGGCTGCCAGCTCTTCGACCACATCCTTGGCTTTATGGAGCCCGGGATGACGGAAGCAATGGTAGCGGCCGAGTTGGAATACCGTGCGCGCCTCGCTGGCGCGGAAGGCATGTCCTTTGAAACGATCGTAGCCAGCGCCGAGCGCTCCGCCCTGCCCCACGGCCGCGCCTCTCTCGCGAAACTGCCGCGCAGCGGATTCTGCACACTGGACTTCGGCGTTGTACTCGACGGCTACTGCTCCGATATGACCCGGACTGTGCATTTCGGGCGCGCAACGCCGGAGGAACGCCAGGTATACGAAGCCGTCCTCGAAGCCCAGGAGGCCGGCAGTCGCGGCCGTCCGCGCAGGCGTTAAGCCAACCGACGTCGATGAGGCTGCCCGCTCCCTGCTTCGCCGCGCGAAGCTCGATCAATGGTTCACCCATTCCACCGGCCATGGGGTCGGGCTGGAGATCCACGAAGGCCCGCGCCTCGGTCGTAAGCCCGACACCACCCCTGCGCGCAACGCAAAGCTGGTCCCCGAAACGCTCAAATCGGGAATGGTGATTACAATTGAACCCGGCGTTTATCTGCCCGGCAGATTCGGCGTGCGCATCGAAGATACGGTCGCAGTCACACCTGCAGCATGCGACGTCCTGACCACGAGCACAAAGGCGTGGATCGAATTGTAGGTAGGCGAGTACAGATCGCCAGGCGGAAACTGACGGAGTTGCTCGCCGCCGACTCGCCCGATGCAGCACAGCAACAACGCGCCACCTTGGCGCAGGAAGAGTGATGATGGACGGAAAACAGATGGACGAGTTGCGCGATCTGATCGAGTTCCTGAAAGCCAACGGCATCGGGGAGTTCGAGATGGAGCGCACCGACCTGAAGGTGCGTATCAAATTCGCCGGCACGAGCGCCGGCACACCTGCCGCGATGGATTCAACCCAACTTGCCCGCCTCCTCGCAGCGGCAGGCGATCCGGCACAAGCGGCACCAGCGCCCCCCACGCTCGCCAGCCCCACCGACATCCGAGCCCGAAGAGAAGCTGCACGAGGTCAAGTCGCCCATCGTCGGCACCTTCTATGAGTCGCCCTCCCCCGGTGCTCCACCGTTCGTCAAAGTCGGCGACAGAGTCGAGGTCGGGCAGGTCCTCTGCATCGTCGAAGCCATGAAGCTGATGAACGAGATCGAGAGCGACGTCGCCGGCGAAGTCGTCAAGCGCATCGCCAGCAGCGGCCAGCCCGTCGAGTACGGCCAGCCCCTCTTCGCCATTCGCCTCAGCTAGCTCGTAACTCCGAAAGCTCTCAAGCAACAGGAAAGCTCAGGCACGAAATGTTTCGTAAGGTTCTGATTGCAAATCGCGGCGAGATCGCACTGCGCGTCATCAACGCCTGCAAGGAGATGGGCATCCGCACCGTCGCCGTCTACAGCGAGGCCGACCGCAACTCCCTCCACGTCCGTTTCGCCGACGAAGCCATCTGCATCGGCCCGCCCGCGCTCGGCCGACAGCTACCTCAACGTCCCCGCCGTCATCTCCGCCGCCGAGATCGCCGACGTCGACGCCATCCATCCCGGCTACGGCCTGCTGAGCGAGAACGCCAACTTCGCCGAAGTCTGCCGCGCCTCCAACATCAAGTTCATCGGACCGCCGCCTGAAGTCACGCGCATGATGGGCGAAAAGTCCACCGCGCGCCAGACCATGAAGAAGGCCAAGGTCCCCATCCTTCCCGGCTCCGACGGCGTCATCGCCTACGAAGACGAAGCGCTCGAGTGGGCGAAGGCCGTCGGCTACCCCGTCATCCTCAAAGCCGTCGCCGGCGGCGGCGGCCGCGGCATGCGCATCGTGCGCACCCCCGACGAGCTCCCCGGCCTCTTCCAGCAGGCCTCCAGCGAGGCCGCCGGCGCCTTCGGCAACGGCGACCTCTACATGGAGAAGTTCATCGAGCGGCCGCGCCACATCGAGTTCCAGGTCCTCGCCGACGAGCACGGCAACGTGCATGTCGCTCGGCGAGCGCGAGTGCTCCATCCAGCGCCGCCACCAGAAGCTCATCGAAGAAGCGCCCAGCCTGCAGTCACCCCCAAGCTGCGCGCCGAACTCGGCCAGGTCATCCAGCAAGTCGCCTCGAAGACATCGGCTACTGGAACGCCGGCACCATCGAGTTCCTCATGGACGAGGACGGCAAGATCTACTTCATCGAGATGAATACCCGCATCCAGGTCGAGCATTGCGTCACCGAAATGGTCACCGGCATCGACCTCGTCAAGGCGCAGCTCCGCATCGCCGCCGGCGAAAAGCTCTCCGACATCGTCACCAAGCCCGTCGCCATCACCGGCCACGCCATCGAGTGCCGCATCAACGCCGAGCACCCCGAAAAGTTCACGCCCTCCGCCGGCAAGATCACCGCCTTCAACCTCCCCGGCGGCAACGGCGTTCGCGTCGACACCGCGCAATACGCCGAGGGCGTCGTCCCGCCCTACTACGACTCGCTGATCGCCAAGCTCATCTGCCACGGCGCCGACCGCGAAGAAGCCATGAACAAGATGCAGCGCGCCCTCTGGCAGTTCGTCGTCCAGGGCATCCACACCACCATCCCGCTGCACCAGAAGATCTTCGCGGATGAAGAGTTCCGCGCCGGCAAGTTCGACACCAAGTTCATGGAGCGCTTCCTCGAACGCAAATGCACACCCGTGAAGGGTGGCTCGATGAGCCCCGCCGCACCGTCCCGCCAAAAGACTCGCCCTCACGCCTGTACGTCATCGTCGACGCGCGAGACCCTCGCCGCGCAGTCGACATCACGCATCGACGCAGTTCGGCGTCGCTCTCCGCGCCGCCGGCGTCACGCTCATCCAGTACCGCGACAAGACGGGTACGCCGCACCAGATCCTCAACGCCGCCATGGCCTCTGCGCGACTCCGTGGGTCACGGCCGCTTGTGTCATCCTGAACGATCGCGCCGACCTCGCCACGCTTGCCAACGTGCAACGGCGTCCACGTCGGGCAATCGGACATCGTCGCCGGCGACTGCACGGCATCGTGGTCGGCCCCGACAGCTACGTGGGCGTCTCGACCCACACCGACGATCAGGTCCGCGCCGCCGACGCCACTACGGCCGACTACATCGCCATCGGCCCAGTCTTCGCAACCGCCACCAAAGCAGATGCTCGACCCGATCGTCGGCCTCGAAGGCGTGCGCCGCGCCCGTGCGCTCACCTCGAAGCCCCTCGTCGCCATCGGCGGCATCACACGCGCAGAACGCCCGCAGCGTCATCGAAGCCGGCGCGGACGCCGTCGCCGTGATCTCCGCTCTGTTTGTACCCGGCGAGATCCGTCGAAAACGTCGCGCGCGACTTTCTCGACATTTTGCGATAGAACATTGACGGAACGTGACACCTCTCGCCAACCCAGCAGGAACCAGCCACCGCAGCGCCCCAGTTCGTCCGCGGCTTGGGCCTGTTCTCCGCGACCGCCATCGTCATGGGCTCCATGATCGGCTCCGGCATCTTCATCGTCTCGGCGGACATGTCCCGCACCGTCGGCTCCCCCGCGCTGCTCATCGCCGCCTGGCTGGTCACCGCCGCCATGACCATCATCGGCGCGCTCAGCTACGGCGAACTCGCCGCCATGATGCCCAAGGCCGGCGGCCAGTACGTCTACCTCCGCGAGGCGCTCGGGCCCATCTGGGGCTTCCTCTACGGCTGGACCCTCTTCCTCGTCATCCAGACCGGCACCATCGCCGCCGTCGGCGTTGCCTTCGGAAAGTTCCTCGGCGTCTTCTTCCCGTCAGTCGAGCCAGACCGAACTGGATCCTCGCACATCGGCTCGGGCAACATCGGCCTCAACACCGCCAACCTCGCCGCCATCGCCATCATCACGCTGCTCACGTTCACGAACACCCTCGGCGTCAAGCTCGGCGCGGCCGTCAGAACATCTTCACCTCCGCAAGGTCCTCGCGCTCGCCGCAGTCGTCGCTGGTCGGCCTCGTCACCCAGAACGCCGCCGCGCTCGCCGCCAACTTTGGCCCCGGCTGGCACAACTTCTGGGCCGGAGCGAGCTGGCACACCATCCACCCGGTCCAGATCGGCGCTTCTTCGGCACCGACGGCGTGCCATCGTCGGCATCCTCACCGTCGTCGCCGTCGTGCAGGTCGGCTCGCTCTTCTCCTCCGACGCCTGGAACAACGTCACCTTCACCGCCGGCGAGATCGAAAATCCCAAGCGCAACCTGCCGCTCTCGCTCGCCCTCGGCACCGGCGTCGTCCTGCTCCTGTACATCGCTCTGCAACTTCGTCTACCTCAGCGTCCTCCCCATGGCCGGCGACGAACACGCCTCCACCGCCATCGGCCGCGGCATCCAGTACGCCACCCAGGACCGCGTCGCCACCGCCGTCATGGAGCAGGCCTTCGGCGGCCTCGGCGCCAAGCTCATGGCCGGCGCCATCCTGATCTCCACCTTCGGCTGCGTCAACGGCATGCTCCTCGCCGGCGCGCGCGTCTACTACGCCATGAGCCGCGACGGCCTCTTCTTCCAGGCCGTCGGCAAGCTCAACCCGAAGACCGGCGTCCCCGTGAACTCGCCTCTGGGTCCAGTGGGCCTGGACCTGCCTCCTCTGCCTCTCGCGGCTGCTACGGCCAGCTGCTCGACTACGTCATCTTCGCCGTCCTCATCTTCTACATCCTCACCATCGTCGGCCTCTTCGTCCTGCGCCGCACCCAGCCCGACGCCCCGCGCCCCTACCGCGCCTTCGGCTACCCCGTCCTGCCCGCGCTCTATATCGTGATGGCCACGTGGATTTGTGTTGTACTCTTGCGTTACAAACCCCAATACACATGGCCAGGACTGATCCTGGTGCTGCTTGGGGTTCCGGTCTATCTGCTCTGGAAGCGAATGCGGCGCACGCGACCCGGATACAGAACTCAGAACCATAGGGAGACAAGCACGAATGGCAGATCTGTTTGCAAAGAAGTCGATGGAACGCGCTGATGGCGGAGGCCGACGAGCACGGCGTCGCACACGCTCGAAGCGCTCGCTCGGGCCCGTTCCAGCTCACCATGCTCGGCATCGGCGCCGTCATCGGCGCCGGCATCTTCGTGCTCAGCGGCCTCGGCGCACAAACCGCCGGGCCCGGCGCTGATGCTCGCCTTCGTGCTCTCGCGGCCTCGGCTGCGCCTTCGCCGGCCTCTGCTACGCGGAGTTCGCCGCCATGATCCCCCTCGCCGGCTCCGCCTACACCTACGCCTACGCCACCCTCGGCGAGATCTTCGCCTGGATCATCGGCTGGGACCTCACGCTCGAGTACGCGATGGGCGCCAGCACCGTAAGCTCCGGCTGGTCCAACACCTTCGTCGAATTCCTCGCCATCTTCCACCTCAAGTTCCCGCTCTGGCTCGCCTACGACCACTGGACCGGCCTCAAGACGGCCTTCGACATCGTCGCCCGCCAGATCGCTCCACGCCGCCCACCCCGAACTCGTCCCCGGAACCAAGCGCCTTCAGCGAAGCGCTCGCGGCGCTGATCGCGCACCCCTCAGCCGACCTCGCCGCGCAGGCGCACGCCGCTCCTCGCACGCGCCCATCCTCTTCGGCCACGAGTTCGGCTTCAACCTGCCCGCATTCATCATCGCGCTCGTCATCACGGCGGTCCTCGTCATCGGCATCAAGGAGTCGCGCCAACTTCAACGCGCGGCATCGTCGTGCTTGAAGATCGCAGTCGTGCTCTTCGTCCTCGGCCTCGGCTCGCACTACGTCAACAAGGCCAACTGGGGCATCGGACTGGCACACCTTCGCGCCCTTCGGCATAGGCGGCATCGGCCTCGCCGCGGGCCTGGTCTTCTTCTCCTACATCGGCTTCGACGCCGTCTCCACCACCGCGCAGGAAGCCAAGAACCCGCAGCGCGACATGCCCATCGGCATCATCGTCTCGCTCGCCATCTGCACCATCCTCTACATCGGCGTCGCCGCCGTCCTCACCGGCATGGTCTACTGGCCCGATGTCAACATCGAAGCGCCCATCGCCCGCGCCTTCCTCGAACACAATCTCAGCTCGGCCGCCAACATCATCACCATCGGGTCGCTCGCCGGGCTCACCTCGCGTCATGCTGGTCATGCTGCTCGGCCAGAGCCGCGTGCTCTACGCCATGGCCAAGGACGGCCTGCTGCCGCAAAGGCTTCTTCGGCGCCATCCACCCACGCTTCCGCACCCCCTGGAAGGCCACCATCCTCGCCGGCCTGCTCGCCGCGATCGTCGGCAGCGTCACCCCCATCGACGACATCGGCAAGATGGTCAACATCGGCACGCTGCTTCGCCTTCGTCATCGTCTGCATCGCCGTCATGGTCCTGCGCCACAAGGACCCGCACCGCCAGCGGCCCTTCCGCACGCCGCTGGTCTGGCCCATTCCGGTGGTCCCGATCCTCGGCATCCTCTTCAACGGCTACATGATGTCAAGCTCGGAGCTGGCCAACTGGATGCGCCTCATCGGCTGGCTCATCATCGGCCTCTTCGTCTACTTCTTCTACAGCCGCAATCACAGCCGCGTGCAAAAGGGCCTCGAGAACACCACCGTCTAGAACGCCCGGCGCCCAGATGCTACGGTTGCGGCAGCGTCATCACATTCGTCGCCGCGGGATCATCCCGCAACCGAAGGTAGTACTGCCCCCCAAACGGAGCCGGAACCTTCAGCGTGTTCCCCACAAAGCCCTCAGGAACCTGCGCCGCACCCACCAGGGAGGCATCGGGTCCGATTGCCTCGATCAGGAACAGACTGGATCCGTTCAGCACGCATGTTGTTGCTCCGGTCCCAGCCGAAACCTGTTCTTTCCCCTGCGGACGGACCGCCTCGGTACCAGCACTCGCACGCGCTGGCGACCCCGGAGGCGCCGAGGAAGCATCTGGCTTCGTTCCGCTAGAGTCCCCCACGCTGCGAGCAACACCACAGTCGACACCCGTAATCGTCGGCAGGCGAACCAACGTCACCAGCGGAATCCAATCCCCCGCCGACCCGTCCGCCTCAACGACGCGAAACTGCACCGGCCCAAATCCCGACGCGCCGAACGTCCTCGTCGGGTTCAACGTCGCCAGCACCGTATGCTGATCCTGCAGAACCAGCGTTCCCGCCCCGAGCGTCAGATCTACATGGAAGCCCCCGTCCACGCTCGCAACCTCCAGCCGGGCGTCGCGCGGAAACGGCTGCACCGACTTTACGGAGAACGTCAGGTTCTCCGTCAGCGGCAGATCATCCGCACTCCCCAGCTTGATCGCAAGCCCCGCCACCTGCTGCGCGTCCACCCCGGACGCCGCCTTGCTGATCAGCGCCACAGCCGGTCTCGCCCGCTGCACAGTCACTGGCAGCGACAGCACGCGCCCATCATTGAGCGTCACCTTCGCAACAATCGACTCTCCCGCAGAAGCGGCAGGAGCGGACGCGCCGGGTGCCAGCCCAAGGCGCAGTTCCGCCCCTGATTGCGACCCGCTCCCGCGCATGGGAACAAACGAACCCCGCCCCAGCTCCACCTGCTTCACCTGAGTAAGACTGCTACCGGTCAACACCGCGGAAGTATCGCCCGCGTGATACACAACAGAACTCAGCTTCGCCGGCTCCGCATACGACACCAGATCCAATGTCGCGGCCTCTGCGGTCCCAAACTGGTGCACCACCAGCTTCAACGTGCGCGGATCGTTAGCCGGCTCGTCCGAAAGCTTCACCGCTACATCGACACTATTTGGCTGCGTACCCGGCTTCCACCGCTCCTTGGCCGACTTGCCCGGGGCCGACTCGAGCGTGATCGTATCGATACACGCCGTGCCCTCCGCAGTCACCAGCACCTCGCCATCTTTGCCTGCAATCAGCGCGTCGCGACTCGCCACCTTCCAGTCTTTAGCCGGCGAACTCTGCAGCAGCACCGTCGGGCCCTTGAATGTATCGAAACCCCAGAACCCCTCAATCGTGCCGGTCAGCCCGTCGCTCGAAATCGCCGCAGCCTTGCCCGCAGAACCTGCACCCGCCGGCTTGACGCCCTCCGCGACCGGCGCGGTAGGCAGCGTCACCTTTGCAATCGGCAGCGGCTTCCGCGCAGACGCACTCCCGACCACCAACCCACCCTGGTACGCATCCGCAACCAGCGGGATATCCTGCGGCCGACCCTCCGCCGAATTCACGCCCTCGGGATAGTTAATGTGCAGCACAAGGTCATGCGCAAACGCGGTGGAGAAGACCAGCGGCGCCCCCTCCATTGGCACCGTCAACCCCGGCTTCGCGCAGGCACGACACCAGCTTCGGATCGGTCGGCCGAAGCGGCGGCGCGGCAGTAGCTTGAATTGACGGAAGCCCAATTACAATCACGGACTTCGGATTGTGGAACGAAGGCGCCGCATTCAATCGCAGATTCAGCGCCGCTCCATCCGGAAACGCAATCGCCGGAATGTACTGGTAGTGCGCCGTATGAAGCGACCCCATGATCCGCACCAGGTCTACGATCGCACCCACGTACGCCGAGTACACGCCGCCCCCGGCCAGCGAAGTCGCCGAAGCCGCATTGATAAAGTCCGAGCCCGGCCCTGAGCTGATCGCCGAGACGATCGACTCACCATGTCCGTCATCCAGCAACGTCTGGCTCCCCGACTGCGTCAGGCAGGTGTACTGCTGATCCGGCGCCAGCTTAATGCAGTCGCCATTCGGCTTCAGCGCCAGTGTCCCCGCAATCAAATTCGAGTGCTCCTGCAGCGCCTTCGGATCAGAAAGCTCCACCTGTGGCACCTGCCGCATCGAGGCGATGTACTTCTCGATCCGTGCCTGCTCGAACCCCGCCAGGTTGAGATCCTGCGTCGCCCGCACAAACACCCTGGCCGACCCTGCACCGCCGAACGCAGCGTGGCAAAATCACCCCCCGTCACCGGCGCCAGAAACAGAACCGCCTGCTGTGCCTCATCCGGCACCGTCACCTCTACGCCCTCCGCGCGCACCTTCTTATCCCACGTCTCGATCCGCACAAACCAGTTTTCGGGCGGAGGGTTTGTGGTCCCACGCAGAAACACCACCACCATCAAGTACCGCACCGACTGCGTCTCCGGCAGGTCGGGGTGCAGCCACAGCCGATCCCCCGGCTGTAGATTCGGAACCGCCGCAATCGGAAGCGTCATACCTGCCCGGGTCACCCGGAGATCGACCTTCGGCCCCGCAAGATCGAAGCGGGCGTTATCCGCCCGAGCCACCCCAGCCGGGCCCCACACCACACCTGTGAACAACACCAGTTGCGCTAAACTTCTGCACCAGTTCAGCCGCTTAATCCTCCTTCGCATGGTTGTGAGCAATAACTCAAGTACAGGGCCGTGGGGCAGTTTCGTCATCTCTCTAGGTTAGAGTATCGACGCGTTCCGGTGAGATGCCGCACTCACTGCGTACCTCGAGTGCCCACCTGCACAGCCCCCCCACCACCGATTCAGACACCCCCGAATGCTAAACTCGAACCAATCGCGCAGGCCCCGCCCGCGGAAAGGAACACCCCGCAACTCATGGAGGAACGCCCGCGTCTTATCGCCAACGCACGCTGGTACGGGCTGGTCGTCGCGGCATATCTCATCGGGCTTCTCCACCTCGCGGTTGCTCTCCGCCACAACATCGGCTTCCCGCTCGACGACTCGTGGATCCACCAGGAGATCGCGCGCAACCTTGTCGAGCACCATAGCTTCGGCTTCACCCCCGGCGTCACCTCGTCCGGCTCGTCCAGCACCCTCTGGACGCTCATCCTCTCGCTCAATTACCTCTTCTTCCCCACTCATTCCCCCGTCTTCTTCCCGCTCATCCTCAACTGCATCCTGATCACCACGTCAGGTCTCCTGCTCTGGCGCATGGCCGTACTCGACCGCCTTCCTCTGCTCGAGTCCCTCGCCCTCGCCATACTCCCCGCACTCTCCGGCAACTACATCTGGCTGGCCTTCATCGGCATGGAGCACGTGCTCTTCGTCACGTTCTCGCTCACCGCCATCCTCCTCTGGTACCGCCCGCACCGCCCCGGCCAGGCGTCGATCGACGCCCACCCGCATCGCTCCGCACTCCTTGCCGGCCTCGCGCTCGGCGCCCTCGGCATGACCCGCCCCGAAGGCCTCGCCCTCAGCGTTCTACTCTTCGCCCTCTATCGGTGGTGCGGCCGAACCCGCCTCGACGTCCTCCGCGCCGCCGTTGTCGCCGTCCTCTTCCTGATACCCTCGTTCCTCATCAACCTCAAGACCTCCGGCGCGCTCCTGCCGATGACCGTCCGCGGCCGTCGCTTTCTCTTCAGCAACACCGACAAGCTCCACGTAGGCCGCTCCACCGTGCGCGGTCTCACCATGGAAACCTACGCCAAAGTCGTCCAGCACAACTTCTTCAACACCACGCATCGCTGGGCCCTCATCGGCGTCGCCCTCGCGTTCTACGGATGCTTCGTCCTGCTCCGCCGCTTCCCCAACCGCACCGCGATTCTCGTCCTCTGGGCCATTCTCCACTACGCCAGTTATTGCTTCACCCTGCCCGCCACAGGCCACGGCGGACGCTACCAGCCCTTCGTCCTCGTCCTCTTCCCGTCCCTCATCACCATCGCGCTCTTCCACCTCATCGAGCTGATCGCCCAAGCCGCCCGCATACGCCGCCGCCGCACCGTGCTCGTCGCGCACGACCTCACCCTCGCCGCCGTAGGCCTTCTGACGGCGCTCACCCTGCCCCGGTGGGAAGTCGCCCTGCGCGACAGCATCTACAACATCAACAACTGCCACATCAAAATGGCCGACTACCTGAACGCCAACTACCCGCCTGGCACCAAGGTGGGCGTCTTCGACATTGGAGCCATCGGCTACTTCAGCCACATCGACCTCGTCGACCTCGGCGGCCTCGTCGACCGCAACTACCTGCCCTATCTCGTCTCCGGCCGCGTCCCGCAATACCTCGAAGAGCGGGACGTCCACTACATCGTCCTCGCCCACAACGGCCCAGAGGGAAAATACGACGGCACCGGGAGATCCCGAGCGCTTCGGCGTGCAACTTCACTTCCTCCACAACCCCAAACTCCGCCTGCAGGAGATCCACACCGAAGGCATCGACTACCCCACCTGGTACTCAAGCTACGCTTACACGCAGCACGCCTACCGACTCCAGACTCTCTACCGTATCGACTACCTGCACCCCGAACAGATCCCCGCAACGCAATCACCTACCCGGTAAGCACCGACACCCGCCCCTGGCAGCGCCTTCGGGACACAGATGCCGTCACGCGCCCCCGCAGAGATCGTCACCCTCAGCGCAGCGAAGGGCCCGCTTCTCTCCAGCCTGCTTCGCCACTCAGACCGATTCAGCGACGACATCCGGTGCCCAGTGCGCACCCCTGCTCCGCGCCAGACCCACCACCGCCAGCCCCACAACCACGCTCCCCGCCGCCGCCACCTGCGCATTGCTCATCGTGTGGTGGAAGTAAAGCTTCGGGTTGATCCGCACAAACTCCACCAGAAACCGCCCAACCCCGCTCAGCACCAGGTACACACCCGTCAGCCAGCCCACCGGCTTCGCCCGCTTGCCCAGCTTCCACAGCACCCAGAACACCACCAGCGAAAACAGCAGCTCATACACCGGCGTAGGCTGCACCAGCGCGTCCGGCGGAATCGGGCGGCACCAGCGCATTCTTCGCCATGTGCACGCCCCACGGCAGCGTCGTATTGATCCCATAATCGCCATCGCCCGAAAGCAGACAGCCGATCCGCCCCACCCCATACCCAAGCGCCGCCGCCGGAGCCGCCAGATCCAGCATCCGCACCGCCCCCACGCGCTGCCCCAGCGTGCCCTTCAACAGCAGCCCTTTGAACCGCGCCGCCCGCCCCTGCAGCATCAGCAACGCAATCCCGGCCAGCATCCCGCCAAACCACGCAAATCCCGCCTGAAACCACACCAGGAACCGCATCACCACCTCCCACGGATGATGCCATCCCGGCGCCTGAGATCGCATGCAGCGCAAACCGCAGCTCGCGCACGATCCTGCAGCTCATGCCACGCCTTCGCACCGATCACGCCGGCGATCACCACCACCGCCACCACGTTCAGCGCATCGGCATCCACGCCGTTACGCACAAAGTTCCGGTGCAGCACAAACGTCGCCGCCACCGCCGCCAGCCACAACAACAGCCCAAACGTACCAGGATGAATGAACCCAAGATTCAGATAGGGATACATAGCCTCTCGTTTCCCCTCAAGTATATCGGCTCGGACTATCGCCACCCATGACCGGTCCCCTCCGCCAACGCGGGAATTCCGGACCGCTTTCCCTCACCGGCGCCTCGCCATCCGCCCCGTCGGTACGCTACGCTAATCCCCATGCCATCCAGCACGAAGCCCACCTCCATCGTCTTTCCGCCCGCCGCCGGCATGGACATCCTCTTCTCCGCCGCAGCAGATCGCGCAGCGCGTCACCGACATCGGCCACCAGATCTCCGCCGACTACGCAGACCTACCCCGCCGGCCAGCCCATCGTGCTCATCGGCGTCCTCAAAGGCGCAGCCATCTTCCTCGCCGACCTCGCCCGCGCCATCTCCATCGACAACACCTTCGACTTCGTCGCCGTCTCCAGCTACGGCCGCGCCCGCGTCTCCTCCGGCGCCGTCAAGCTCATCAAGGACATCGACAACCCCATCGAAGGCCGCCACGTCATCCTCGTCGAAGACATCCTCGACACCGGCCTCACCCTCTCCTACCTCCGCGGCCTCATGCTCCAGCACAAGCCCGCCTCGCTCAAGATCGCCACCTGCCTCGACAAGCCCGAGCGCCGCCTCGTCCCCATCGAGGCCGACTACGTCGGCTTCAAGATCCCCAACCAGTTCGTCATCGGCTACGGCATGGACTACGCCGAGGTCTACCGCAACGTCCCCGACATCCGCCTCTTCCCCAACGACGCCGGCCACTAAGATTGTGCATGGTGGGATTCAGATGCGAACCTTAGTCGCAGCCCTTGCACTGATTCTCTTTGTTGCTTCGTAAGACCAGCAAGAGGAACGACACGCGCTCTTGTCCTCGGATGCGGCGCACGCGCTCACTCGTCACGGTACATGGCGGCCATCTCAAGCCGAACTCGGCTAGTCGTGGTCCAACAGACCGGAGCAACCTGTTACTGGCAGACTCTGTACGATCCGAACACAAAGAAATTGGCGATCAGACGATCAATGCTCGCGGCTGGATGAACGGACGATTGCCTCAATGTGCCTGAGTTAAGAAGGAGCTGACGCAATATCCACCCAGGAAAGAGTGGGCCA
Source organism: uncultured Acidobacteriaceae bacterium (assembly GCA_963791875.1). Taxonomy (GTDB): domain Bacteria; phylum Acidobacteriota; class Terriglobia; order Terriglobales; family Acidobacteriaceae; genus Edaphobacter. The sequence goes on along the minus strand of CAWBUI010000002.1, from coordinate 239,088 downwards.
GGTGGAAACATGTTGTGGCAAGCTCCGACTCGTCATCACCTTCGTGCTACTCACTGCGCCTTAGAGCCAGACCCAGCAGCCCACCTTTGCTCCACCCTCCTGCCCCGCCGCCCCCGGCACGCACCGCCACCCGCCCCTACATCGCCTGCTGCGCCACACCACACCGCCTGGCCGTCGCCGCCTCTGTTGACCCAGCAGACAGCCGGAGAAAACGAAGCTTCCCGCAACTTGTCCTGCCTTGTACCATGAAGTCTGCCCCACCAGTTCCCTCGCCGGCCCATGAATTCTTCCACCCTTTCCGCGCCCGACCAGGCCACCAACCCCGACGCCCTTCGCGCCCTGCTTGAGGCGTCGGCCACCCTGCTGGCCACCGCAGACCTCCCCGGCGTTCTCGCAGGAATCCTGGATGTCGCCCGCAACGTCGTAGCCGCGGACGCATACGCCGTCTGGCGCACCTACAACGGCCTCGATTGGACCGTCCTCTCCTCGCACGGGCTCAGTGACGGCTACCGCACCGAGTTCCACGCCGCCACACGCGTACGGACTCGCCTCCAGGCCATCCCCGACGTCACCACGGACCCGCTCACCTGCAACGACAGCGAAGTCTACAGGACTCACGGCGTGCGCAGCCTGCTCGTCGTACCGCTCCAACTTCGCGACTGGCTCCCCGACGGAGTCGACGACGGCACTATCACCTTCTACTGGCGCACACCCCGCGTCTTCTCCGACCTCGACATCGCCTACGCCTCCGCCCTCGCCAACCTCTCCTCCGCCGCCCTCAGCCTGGCCGAACTCCAGCAACTTAATGAGCGTGAGAAAAACCGCCTTGCGTTTCTCGCCGAAGCTTCCGCCGTACTCGCCTCCTCTCTCGACTACGAAACCACCCTCGAACGCGTCGCCCACCTCGCCGTCCCGCAGGTCGCCGACTGGTGTACCGTTCACATCGTCGAACACGGCGTCCCCAATCGACTCGTCGTAGCCCACGCGGACCCTGCCCGGCTCGTTCTCGCCGAACAGTACTCCCACAGGTACCCCGAGCAGATCGACCCCGATCGTGGCCTCGGACTCGTTCTGCGAACCGGGCAGGTCGAATTCTACCCCCACATCACCGAGGCCCAGATAGTCGCCGCGGCCCGCGACGAAGAACACCTCAGCATGTTGCGGGAGCTTCGACTCAGCGGCAGCATCCTGGTTCCCCTCCGCAGCCACGATGACAGGCCGCTTGGAGCGATCCGCATGTTGGCCACCGGAAGTCGCGGCTTCACCAAAGATGACCTCCAACTCGCCCAGGATCTCGCCCGCCGCGCCTCCGCCGCGATCGAAAACGCACAGCTCCACCGCGAAGTCCTCGACGGAGAAAACCGCCTCCGACTGGCGCACGCCGCGGCGCACATGGGTACATGGGGAATGGATCTCGCCCGCAACCAGCTCACCTGGTCAGACGAGTGGAAGACCCTTCACGGCCTGCCGCTCGATACCGCCCCCAGCGACGAACTCGGACGCAAACTCATCCACCCCGACGACCGCGAACAGGTTCTCAAGGAACTGGCCGAAGCCATCACCTCCGACAAAAATCTTGTCGTCTTCGAACACCGCGCCATCCTTGCAGATGGTCGCAACGTATGGCTCCACCACCGCGCCCGCATAGAGCGCGATGCCACCGGGCGCGCCTGCTCCGTCCTCGGCATCTCCATGGACGTCACCGAACGTCGCCTCGCCGAGGAAACCCTGCGCCGCACTGAAAAGCTCGCCGCCGCCGGCCGCCTCGCAGCCACCGTCGCCCACGAGATCAACAATCCCCTGGCCTCCATCGTGAACCTTGTCTACCTCGCCAGGCATTCACCCGGTCTCCCCGCGGAGGTCGCCGACCTGCTCACCACCGCCGAAGGCGAACTCGACCGCACCGCCCAGATCGTACGCCAAACCCTCGGCTTCTATCGCGAGTCCGTCCACCCCCAGGACAGCGACATCGGATCCATCGTCCGCGAAATCCTCGACGTCTACCGCTCGCGGATCCAGGCACGCGGCCTTACCTGCACCGAATCCATCCAGCCCGGCCTGCTTGCCAGACTCATCCCGGGGGAACTCAAGCAGGTCATCGCCAATCTCATATCGAACGCGATAGACGCCACCGACGACGGCGGCACCATCCACCTCTGCGTCGCCCAGTCCGGTCTCACCGCAGCCATCCAGGTAGCCGACTCAGGAACCGGCATTGGGGCCGCCACCCTCGCCCGCCTCTTCGAACCCTTCTTCACCACCAAGGAAGACGTGGGCACCGGCCTCGGCCTTTGGGTCAGCAAAGGCATCGTCGAAAAACACAATGGAACCATCGCGGTGGCTACCTCCACCGAACCAGAAGACCACGGCACCACGGTCACCGTAGAACTCCCGCTGATCTAGATCTTCGCCGCCATTCCGAACTCCCGCGCCAACAGCTCATAGCTGCGCAGCCGCTTGGCCGGATCCCAGATAATCGTATTCACCACCATCTCGCCTATCCCCAACTCCTCGGCCATAGCCTCCATCCCCGCCCGCACCTTCCCCGGAGTCCCCACAAAGTAGCGCGGCCACTCACCTTCTTCGGGCGTCGCGCCACCCAGCGCAGCAAGCTCCCGCACCGCCTCCTCGGGCGCAGCGACGGGTCTCCGGTCATTCATCCGAATGCGCCGCTGCAGCAGCCGCGCCCCTGACGCCAGAAACTCCGCCTCCTCGTCCGTATCCGCGCAGATCGCACCCACCGCCGCCATCGCCTCCGGCCTCTGCCTCCAGCGCCGAAGGCACAAACGACTCCTGGTACTCGCGAATCGCCTGTCGCGTCCCCATCCCAAAAAAGAAATGAGCAAACGCGTACGGCAGCCCAAACTCCGCCGCGGCCTGCGAGCTCCACATGCTCGAACCCAGCATCCACACATCCGGAGCCCCCGGCATCTCCGGAGCCACCCGCAAATTCCCAAACGGATGCCCCGCCGGAAATCCGTGATCGAAATAAGCCAGCAGTTCACTCACCTGGTCCGGAAAATCATCCTGCATCTTCGTCCCGCGATCCCGCTTCAGCGCCAGCGCCTCGATCGGCCCGCCCCCAGGAGCCCGCCCGATCCCCAGGTCCACTCTGCCCCGGATACATCGCCCAAAGCGTCCGAAACACCTCCGCCACCTTGAACGCCGAGTAATGCGGCAGCATGATCCCGCCCGACCCGATCCGTATCCGCTTCGTCTCCGCCCCGATCCGCGCCAGCAGCACCTCCGGCGCCGTACACGCCAGCAGATCCATCGCATGGTGCTCGCTCATCCAGAAGCGCGTATACCCCAGCCTGTCGACAGTCCGCGCCAGCTCAATCGACCGCTGAATCGCATCCCCCGGCGTACTTCCCGCCGTCACCGGAGACTGGTCCAACACCGCCAGCTTCAACCCACTCTGCGCCGCTATAGCCACACTACTCAGATGCCCCGCCCGGCCCCGCGACTCCGTCTACTCCAGCACCGGCCAGTCATCCTGCCACCCAAGATGCTTCACCCAGCCGTACTGCATCGCGCCTTCGTTCATCTTCAACGCGTGGAACGCCAGCACACTCTCCCCTGTTTCGGGGCTTACATACGCAGTCCCGCCCCCCGCCGCATTCCACGTCCCATGCTCGTACAGAATCACCGTCCCGCCGCCCCGGTTCATCTCTATCCCGTTTACATCCAGAAACGGCCCATGCGGACTCGCAGACCGGCCAAATGCCTCCTTGTAGTCGTCCAGTGCAGCCGTCGCCCTGCAGCAATAATCCACCGACACAAACAGGTAGTAGAACCCGTTATGCCTCACCATAGAAGCGCCTTCAATCGGGTTATTCTCCACCCCTGGCCGGGTTGCCAACTCATACATCGCTGCGTCGGCTTTTACTCCGCCGGTTGTGGCATCCAGTTCCACCTGCTTGATCCCCGACCAGTAGCTGCCGTAGTTCAACCAGACGCGCCCGTCTATATCCACAAGAATATTGGGATCAATTGCATTGAAATCATCTCCGGGCACGGACCCCAGCACCTGCCCCTGGTCCACCCACCGATACCTCGGATCCGACCGGTCCAGGGTCACATTCGTCGCTACACCGATCACCGACCGCTGCGAGCCCAGCGTCGACCCCGAGTAGTAGACCCGGTACAGCCCGCCCCAGTACGTCACATCAGGAGCCCAAAGCCCGGCAATGCCCGGCACCGCGCGCCGCACCCACGCCGGAATATCCTGGAACACGCTCCCACACCCCGCCCAGCGCATCTCATCCGCCGAACATCGAATCCCCAAATTGCCGCCCTGCCCCGGTCCATTCACATCGGTCGAAAAGAGGTAATACGTGCCTCCCACCTTGATAATGCTCGGATCAAGCACCGGGTGCGTATCCCCCGTCAGTGGGTAGCTGCTCAGCGGATCGGCCGCTCCCGCTGCCGCCAGGCGGTACGAAATTCCTTGTACCGGCGTAACCTGTTGCCCCACGCACCCCATCACCATCCCGGCACTCAGAATCCAGGAAGCCGCCTTCATCGTGCTGGCAGCCCGGCTGTTGTTCATGACATACCTCTCTCGTTTGACGAGATGAAGTATGTGGTCCACCCGACCCGCGGTCAACTACACATAGGTAACCCTCGCTATCCAGCGGTAACGGCCGCACCTCCTCGAACCTGAACACAGACATCCCGCACCCAAACCTCCAACTCTCACCTCCTATGAAGCACGCCCCCTCGACCGGACCCACGCTCTTCGAGTCCACCCCCGAACCCTCAGCAGCCCCCAAGGGCAAGACCTCCGCCGAACCTTGGGTTCCCTCCGAGCACACCCTCAAAGCGATTCGCGCCGCCCTGCCCAGCTGCAAAGGCTGTGACCTCTACCGGGACGCCACCCAGGTAGTCCCTGGCGCAGGCCCCGCGCACTCTCCCATCCTTCTTGTAGGAGAGCAGCCAGGCGACCAGGAAGACCTCCAGGGCCTACCCTTCGTCGGCCCCGCCGGCAAAGTCCTCCACCGCGCCTGCAGCGAACTCGGCATCGATCCCGCCACCCTCTACGTCACCAATGCCGTCAAGCATTTCAAGTTCACCCCACGCGGCAAACTCCGCCTCCACCAGACCCCGCGCATCTCCGAGGTCACCGCCTGCCGCCCTTGGCTCCTCGCCGAGATCCAGACAGTCCGTCCCAGTGTCATCCTCTGTCTCGGCGCCACCGCCGCAAAGTCCCTCCTCGGCAACAGCTTCTCCCTCACCCAGAGCCGCGGTCGCATCATCTCCACCCCCTTTGCTGACAAGGTTATGGCCACCTATCACCCCTCAGCCATCCTCCGCGCCCAGGACCAGGACGCCTCCGCCGACCTCTTTCACTTGCTCAAACTGGACCTCCAGTTGGCCCACGAAACCGCACACGCCAGCTGAACACCGGCGCTTACCGAACCGAAATATTTCCATACCTGTGCAAGTCTTTGCACGCCCCAGCGGTCGCTGGTTGCGTAGTGGCATCTTACGCCGCTTTTCGCGTATCAACGTTGGCCCGCTAATTGCTCCTTCATCTCCCAAATCCACTTTCTTGGGAGCCTCCATGCACCTTCGCCTGTTCGCCTGTTTCGCCTTTCTGACTGCCTCAATCGCGGCTCACGCCGCGCCCATTACCTACACCGTCACCGACACCGCCTCCGGAACAGTGGGCGCCTCCACCTTCACCAACAAAGCAATTGCCGTCAGCTTTACAGGTGACACGGTAAACGTGACCGGCGGGCCCGGGTTCTACACAAATAGCGTGGGCACCGCTACTGTCATGATCGCCGGCCTCGGGACATACACATTCACAGAACCGGTGTACAGTTTCGATAATCAAGCCGCTGTGGCTGCCGGAGCGTCGGCGTCGATGGGATCCATTCTCGATACGTTCAACGCAGCCTTCGCTACGTATGATCTGACTACTGCGCTCGGACCCGTATCCGGCGGGGTGTTCTACCGCTCCGACCTCTCGTACGCGACGACCGGGGGGCTCTTCAACATCGCCTCCGCCGGCGAGGTCTCCACCTTCACCGCCACCCTGGGCTCTCCGGCCCCTGTCCCCGAGCCGTCCACCTTGGCTCTGCTCGGCACCGGCCTCGCAGGTCTGGGCGGAGCAATCCGCCGTCGCCTCGCCTAAACTATCCGTCTACCCGCCAAGCCCCGGCCCAGGTCGGGGCTTCGTGCTGCTGCAAGCGAACCACATACAACGCGCCTATGATAAAACTCAGAGCGCGCGGCCACGGCCCGCAGGAGCAGCCGCAACAAATGAACACCATCGCAGTCCCCTCCGCCTCAGCATTCGACTCCGCAGCATTCGCCGCCCAGGCCCTCTCCTCACCCGCTGCCCTCGCAGCCGTCCTCGACCACACCCTCCTCAAGCCCGAAGCGACTCGCGCCCAGGTCGTCCGACTCTGCCACGAGGCCGCCCAGCATCGCTTCGCCTGCGCCATGGTCAACCCGGCCTGGGTCGCCACCGCAGCCGAAACCCTCGCCGGAACCGGCATCCCCGTCGGCGTCGTCATCGGCTTTCCGCTGGGCGCAACCCTCTCCGCCTCCAAACGTGACGAGACCGTCCGCGTCCTCAAGCTCGGCGCCCACGATGTCGACATGGTCCTCAACATCGGCCTGCTGAAATCCGCCACCGCAGGCGCCGCCCACCCCAATTCCGACGCGGCCTCCCGGGCCGACTACGACGCCGTCAAGCAGGACATCCGCGGCGTCGTCGAACTCGCCCACGCCTCCGGAGCCATCGTCAAAGTCATCCTGGAAACCTGCCTGCTCACCTTTGAAGAAAAACTGCGGGCCTCCGAACTGGCCCTCGCCGCTGGAGCCGACTTCATCAAAACCTCCACCGGCTTCTCCTCAGGTGGCGCCACCGTAGACGATATCGCCCTCATGCGATCCGTGGCCGGAACGCGAGCTGGCGTCAAAGCCTCCGGCGGCATCCGCACTCTCGCCGACGCGTCCGCCATGCTCCACGCAGGAGCCACCCGCATCGGGGCCTCCGCCAGCGTCAAAATCCTCGCTGAACTCACCTCCGGCCAGCCCACCGCCCCCACTCCGTCACAGAACACACCTTCCAGCCCGTACTAACTAGTCTCCAAGCAACACCACCACGCCGCCCTTCATCCATGCAGGGACCGTAGTCGCCTCGGTCCCAAGGCCCTTCCTCGCACATCGCCCGCGGCCTGGCTCCGCTGTTCTCGCTGTAGAGATTTCCCCGCACTAGAGAATACCCAGGAGTAGAGGATGCCCCCAGCCCCCGACGCGCCCCAACCCGCCCTGGACCGTACCCGCATCGTTCTCCGGCCGCTCGGCAGCGCCTTGCCTCTGGGGTTCTTCGGCTTCGGAGCCGGCGCACTCATCACCGCCATCTGGGATATGCACTGGGTCCCCACCTCCGAGTTCAAGCCCGCCGCCATCGTTCTTCTCGCCTTCGTTATGCCACTCGAGCTGATCGCTTCCATCTTCAGCTTTCTCTCGCGTGATGCGGCCGGCGGTACCTCCATGGGAATCTTTGCGGCCACATGGGCCGTCTTCGGCACATTCTGGCTCACCGTCGGGCCCCTGCAGAGCCCCATCCTCGGCGTCTTCGCGATAATGCTTACGGCATCCATCCTCTGCCTCGCCATCACCGCCTGGAAGGCTAAGCCCCTGCTCGCCATGCTCCTCGTCATCGCCGCCGCCCGCGACAGCTTCCTCGCTGCCTTCCACCTCGGAGCCACATCCGCCCTCAAGGGAGTCGCGTGGGGCGGACTCATCCTCACGCCGCTCTCCCTCTACTGTGGCCTCGCCTTCCTCATGGAGGACGTTGGCCAGCACACGGTCCTCCCCCTCCTCCGCCGTGGTGCGGCCCGCGAGTCCCTGGAAGGCCCTCTCTCCCAGCAACTCCAGCACGTCGAGCACGAGGCCGGCGTCCGCAACCAGCTCTAAGCCGATTTGTGCCGCCCGCACAAACCCACGCCGATCTGCCCGTCATACAGCCCTGGTCCCACCGTCAGCCGACCTCGCACCCGCTCGCCCCTGATACCCTCCCATCAGGCGACCCATGAACCTCCTCCGTCCCGCCGCCATTCTGCTCGCCGCCGCCACCACGCTTCTCTACGCCCAGCGCGCCTTCCGCCTCTATCCCTCCGTCGAGGGCTACTCCGAAACAATGCCCGTCCCTCCCGACTCAAAAACCCGGACCGAGTGGACCTTTGCACGGCTCATGTACCCCCCTGGCCCACTGGACGGTTACTACCCGCGCTTCCAGGGTCCCTGGCAGCAAGGGCTCTCCCTTTGGACCCAGGACTACCCCGCGGCCGACCGCAAACTCGCCGCCGCCATCCAGCGCCTCACCCGCATCGACACCCGCATCGCCGAGCAGCCCGTCAGCATTGATGACGACGACCTCTACAACTACCCCTGGCTCTACGCCGTCCAGGTCGGCGAATGGGGCCTCAACGACAAGCAGTGCGCCAAGCTCCGCGACTACCTCCTCCGCGGAGGCTTCTTCATGGCCGACGACTTCCACGGCCACGAAGAGCAGGCCTTCTTCGAACACACCATGAAGCAGGTCTTCCCCGAGCGCCCGATCGTGGACATCCCCGACGAAGACCCCATCTTCCACACTGTCTTTGACCTCACCGACCGCTTTCAGGTCCCCGGCGCCGAGCACCTCGCGAGCGGGTACAAGAAAGACGGCCGCACCGCCCGCTGGGAAGGCATTTACGACGACAAAGGCCGCATCATGGTTGCCATCTCACTCAACTCCGATCTCGGCGACGCATGGGAATGGTCCGACGACGCCCGCTACCCCGAGAAATACGCCGACCTCGCCCTCCGCCTGGGCACCAACTACGTCGTCTACGCGATGACCCACTAACCGCCCCCGCCTAAGCATTGTCATCCTGAGCGAAGCGAAGGACCCGCTATAAGCATTGTCATCCTGAGCGAAGCGAAGGACCCGCTTTTCTGCCACCCCCACGCACCCTACCGCATAGCCGCCAACGCCACCCGCCCCGCAGCCGCAATCGCCTCCTCCAGCTTCGGCGTCTCCACATTCGCCCCCGTCACATACACCGTCATCACCACCGGAGCCCGCCCCACCGGCCAGATCACCGCCACATCCCCCGCCGTCCCCTTTGGCCCCGTGCCCGTCTTATCCCCAACTCGCCACCCCGGCGGGACAGCCGCCCGGATCCGATTGTCCCCCGTCTTGCAACCGACCAGCCACCGCGTGAGCACTTCCTTCGACCCGGCCGACAGCCCACTCCCCAACGCGAGCCGCTGCACATCCTCAACCATCGCCCTCGGCGTCGTCGTATCCCGCGGATCACCGGCCTTGGACTCATTCAGATCCGGCTCCGTCCGATCCAGCCGCGTTTTCGAATCCCCAAGCGTCCGCACATACGCGGTCACCCCCGCCGGCCCACCCACCGACCCCAGAAGCACATTCGCCGCCGTGTTATCGCTCAACGTCACGGCCGCGTCGCAGAGCTCCCGCACGGTCATCCCTGTCTCCACCCGCGCGGAGCTCACCGGTGCATAGCTCAGCAGATCCCCCTTGCTAAACCGCACCACCCGATCCAGCCGTTCCTTCCCTTCATCCACTCGCCGCAACACCGCCCCCGCCAGCAGCAGCTTGAACGTGCTGCACATCGGAAACCGCTCGTCCGATCGAAACCCGCCCCGCCGCCCCGTACCCGTATCGAGATACGCTACTCCCAGCCGCCCTCCACATTCTTTCTCGATCTCACCAAACGCATCCGCGCCCGCAGCCAGCCCCCGCCGCAATCCCAGCCCCGCGAGCATCAACCCGCCACCCGCCAAACACTGCCGCCGAGTCATCCCGCTCAAATGCAATCCCCCCGTCCCGCCAAACAGAACCCAACCACGTACCCCTACAGCACCCGCAAGATCACCAGCGTCTCATCATCAAAGTGAGCCACCCCATCCTGAAACTCCTCCACCGCCTTCAGTACCGCAGCCACCGCCCGCTGCGCCGACCCGCAACTCGAGGGCTCCCCCCGCAAAACGTCCGCCAGCCGCTCCGACCCGAACATCTCGCCTTCGCCATTCGCCGCATCCACAATCCCGTCCGAGAAGTACACCACCATATCTCCCGGCAGCGTCTTCACCGCAAGCTCGTCGTACTCCACCGCCGGAAACAGCCCCAGCGGAAACCCCTCCGCCGCAATCGTCTCCACCGCCACGCCGCTCTCCGTCTGCCGCACCAGCAGCGGCTGCACCGACCCCGCATTCGCCATCCGCAGCGTCCGGGTCTCGTCGTCCCACACGCTCATCAGCATCGTCACATACTGCGCATCCAGCTTCCGCTCCTGCAGCTGCGTCATTCAGCTCCGCCAGCAGCTCCGCAGGAGGCAGATGCCGCGCCGCCAGCGACCGCAGTATCCCCGACACCAGCGCCGCATACAACGCCGCCGGCGCCGCCTTGCCCGACACATCCCCCAGCACGATCGCAATCCGCTTCGGCTGCGCCGTCTTATACAGCCGGTTGCCCGGCGCGCCCATAGTCCAGGAAGTCGTACATGTCCCCGCCGATCGAACGCGCCGGCAGAAACGCAGCCGCAATCTCCGCATGCCGCGGCTGCGGCGGAGAGCTCGGCAGCAGCCGCAGCTGCACCTCCCGCGCCATATCCAGGTCGCGCTCCAGCCGCTGCTCCTCCTCGTGGATCCGCTGATACAGCCGCGCATTCGCAATCGAGATCGCCACCTGCGCCGCCAGCGTCGACAGCGTCGTCTGGTGATCCTCGTTGTAATAATTCACCCGCGTATGCTCCAGGTCGATCACGCCGATCACCTTCCCCTTGTAGATCAGCGGCACCGCAAGCTCGCGACCGCACCTCGGGATTCGCCACCACATACCGCGGATCCTTGCGCACATCCGGCACCAGCATCGGCGTGCGCATCTCCGCCGCATTGCCGATAATCCCCTCGCCCAGCTTCACGTTGTGCTCGCGCTCGTATCCGCTCCCCAAACCGCGAGCTGAACCGATGCTCCAACTGCTGCGTCCGCTCGTTCCACAGCAGAATCGTAAACATCTGGAAGTCGATCACGCGCTTCAGCAGCTGCCCGATCCGCTCCAGCAGGTCGTCCAGATCCAGGATGCTCGTGATCTCCCGCGAAATCTCATTCAGCACGGCCAAGCGTCTGCGCCTGCCGCGACACCCGCGTATACAGCCGCGCATTCTCAACCGCAATCGCCATCCGCGACGCCGTCAGCTCCAGCAGCCGCTGTGCTCCTCCGTGAAGTACCCCACATGCTCCGACTGCAGATCGATCACGCCGACCACGCGATTCTTCACAATCAGCGGCACCGCAAGCTCCGACTCCTCACATTCGGATTTGCATCGATGTAGTTCTCCTCCTCCCGCACATCCTCGTATCAGGATCGACTCGCGGGCCGCCGCCGCCTGCCCCACCACTCCGCGCCCCAGCTTGATCCGCAGTCGCTCGATCTCCGGCGTATGGCCCGTCTGGAAGCGCATCCTTAGCTCGTTCGTCCGGTCATTCAGCAGCAGAATCGCGAAGATGCGGTAATCGATCACAGCCCGCACCAGGTCCGCCACCCGGTGCATCAGCGTATTCAAGTCCAGCGTCGTGTTCAGCGCATCCGCCAGCCGCATCAGGAAGTCCATCTGCAACGGCTCAAGCCGTATATTCGGGACCGCCGCATGCGGATGAAACAACACCGTCTCCTTAACGCCCGCCCCTACATTCCCCGGCTCGTCGCCCCCAGCCGCCGTGAATCCGGTCTCACCGCTGGCGCGCCCCATCGATCGCGAACCTTCAACTCCCGGATCAACATCCGGCAACCCACCCACATCCCGCCCCGAGCCTTCGCGCGTCTCCGCAGGCCTGTAGTCCCCTTCGAACGGATCGCCCGTCTCGATATCCAAAGGCTTCGCGGTTTTGGAGAGAGGCGCCATCGCAGCAGCTTCCGATTCTACCGCCCCTTCTGAAGCCCTCCCCACAGTGTCATCCTGAGCGCAGCGAAGGACCTGCTTCTCGTACCCCCTCGGATGTATCCCCCACCTTGTCATCCTGAGCGCAGCGAATGCTCCCCCGCGCCCCACCCCTTCGCCCACGCCTAAAACAGTTATCGTTTACTAAGGTTCCCCTCAACCTGTACCATGTCCGCCATGCCGCCAACCAGGTTCTCCCGTCGCCGTCTGCTACAGTCCGCACTGGCCGCCGCGCCCGCCGCAGCCCTCGCGCCCTCCTTCGCCCGCAACGCCTTCGCCGCCCAGCCGAACGGCGCCCTCCCACCCAACCTCCACATCGCCCCCGGTCCCTTCCAGCCCACGTGGGACTCTCTCAAAGCCGGCTACAAAGCCCCCGACTGGTTCCGCGACGCCAAGTTCGGCATCTGGAACCACTGGACCGCGCAATGCGTCCCCGAGCAGGGCGACTGGTATGCCCGCCGCATGTACCTCCAGGGCGACAAGGACTACGACCACCACCTGAAGACCTACGGCCACCCGTCCAAGTTCGGCTGGATGGAGTTCGACAACCTCTGGAAGGCCGAGAACTGGCGCCCCGCCGAGTTGATGGATCTCTACGTCGCCGCGGGCGCCAAGTACTTCACCGCGCTCGCCAACCACCACGACAACTTCGATAACTACAACTCCAAGTACCACCGCTGGAACTCCGTCAACATCGGCCCGAAGAAGGACATCGTCGGCACCTACACCAAGCTCGCCCGCGAGCGTGGCCTCCGCGTCGCCGTCACCAACCACGCCTCCCACGCCTGGCACTGGCTGCAGTCCGCGTATGCCTACGATCCCGAAGGCCCGATGGCCGGCGTCCGCTACGACGCCTACAACCTCACCAAGGCCGACGGCAAGGGCAAGTGGTGGGAGGGCTACGACCCACAGGAGCTCTACACCGGCCGCAATCTGGTCATGCCCGACGGCATCAAGACCATCGCCGAAGCCAATGCCTGGCACAAGGCCAACGACGCCCACTGGCACGAGGAGATCCCGCCCAACAACCCCAAATTCGCCGAGAACTGGTTCCTCCGCGTGCAGGACCTGGTCGACACCTACAAGCCCGACCTCATCTACTTCGACGACACCGAACTTCCCTTCGAGCAGTACGGCCTCGCCTTCGCCGCCCACTACTACAACTCCTCCATCCGCGACAAAGGCCACCTCGACGTCGTCGTCAATGGCAAGGGCCTGCAGCCCGAACACGTCGGCGCCGTCACCCTCGACATCGAGCGCGGCAAAGCCAGCGGCATCCTCGCCGACCCGTGGCAGACCGACACCTGCATCGGCGACTGGCACTACAACATCGCCACCTTCAACAACCACAAGTACAAGACGCCCAAATCCGTCATCCACTCGCTCATCGACATCGTCTCGAAGAACGGCAACCTCATGCTCAACATCCCCCTCAAGGGCGACGGCACCATCGACTCCGACGAGCGCCAGTTCCTCGACCGACATCGCCACCTGGATCCCCAAGCACGGCGAAGCCATCTACGGCACCCGTCCCTTCAAGGTCTTCGGAGAAGGCCCACCGGACGTCGCCAACAACGCCAACTTCAACGAGCGCAACCAGCGTCCCTACACCAGCGAAGACATCCGCTTCACCCAGAAAGGCGACACCCTCTACGCCTTCGCCTTCGTCTGGCCCACGGACGGCAAGCTCGTCATCAAGACCCTCGCCCGCGACTCCGCCACCTTCCCCCGCCCCATCCAGCGAGTGGAAATGCTCACCGGAGGCACCATCCCCCACACCCAGGACGCCGACGGGTCTAACCCTGACCCTCCCCGGCGCTCCACCCAACCCCTACGCCTACGCCTTCCGCATCCGCACCTAGCGCAACTCTTCATCCATCCGCCACATAAACGGGGCCCGTCCAGCGACGGGCCCCGTCTGTATTTACCGGGCTATCATCTCAACGGCATATCGTGCTCCTCGGCGCGTCCGTCCGCCAAACCGGGCCCGTTAACTTACTCCACGTAGGAGAACTCCACGATGACCCCAGCAACTCCGCGCCTCGGCCGCATTGCGGCCGCACTCAGCCTTGCCGCATTCTCGCTCGCTCTCTCTGCCGTCGCGCAGGACGGCGACCACGACCGCGACGATCTGCATTTCTTCCCCAACAACCTCGTCCTCTCCCGCAGCGTTTACGACAACCTCGCGACCAACGTCATCGTAGGCCAGTTGCTGCCGCCCAACTGTCCGGCTACCGCCAAGTGCCCCGGCGCACCGGGCGCCACCAACGACGGCACATTCCCCTACGTCTTCAACAATGCAGCCTATGACGGCAGCTTTGGCATCACCTCGCGCATCTATCTCGACCAGCTCACGCCCTCAGGACACACCATCAACACGCTCGAGCTCCCCAATAGCCTCACACCGGGCCGCACCAAGACCACAAACCAGCTCGTAACCAGCTTCTCCTCCAAGTCCGAGCTCGGCCTCCACCTCTCCACCAGCGGCAAAGTCCTCACCCTTATGGGATACGTCGCTCCCGTCAATGCGCTGGACGTCTCGAACTCCAACACCCCCGGCGTAGTCGACCCCACCAACCCCGCAGGCAACACGTACTACCGTGTCGTCGCTACGGTCGATCGCTTCGCCAACCTCACCTTCACCGAGACCAATGCCTACTCCGGCAATAACGGTCGCAGCGCTATCCTCAACGACCGCCATGGAGAGGACCTCTTCTACACCGCTGGTAACGCAGGCAACGGCAAAGGCAACCAGCCGCCAGGAATCCTCCTCGCGGCCGGCGCGCAACTCATCGTCCCCAGCACCCTGCCCGAGTACAAGCAGAACCCCGGAACTCCTACCCCACTCGCCTCCTTCAACATCACCGAGCTCGGCCAGCCCGCAGACAAGGTCGGCAAGGACGATAACTTCCGCGGCATGACCATCCACAACAACGTCCTCTACTACACCAAAGGCAGCGGAGGCAACGGCGTCAACACCGTCTACTTCGTCGATACCGTCAGGCACCGCCTGTCCCAACGGCGTCGGTCTTCCGGTCAAAGGCGCCAAGCTCCCCACAGCGCCGCTCCCCTACACTGCCGCCGAGCTCAACACCACCGGACTCCCCAGCAACATGTGCATCCTGGCCGGCTTCCCAACCGCCCTTGCCGCGGGTACCGTCGTCTCCTATCCGTTCGGCCTCTGGTTCGCTGACAACCACACCCTCTACGTCGCGGATGAAGGCGATGGCTCCGCTTCGGACTCGACCCTCTACACCCACGCCGCAGCCCAGACCACCGCCGGTCTCCAGAAGTGGATCTTCGACGACTCCGCCCACAAGTGGTCCCTCGCGTACACCCTCCAGTCCGGCCTCGAACTCGGAGTTCCTTACACCGTCGCCGGCTACCCCACCGGCAACAATTCCGCCAACAAGAACCTGCCCTGGGCGCCGGCGACCGACGGCCTCCGCAACATCACCGGAGCCGTTACCCAGGATGGATCCATCGTCCTCTGGGGCATCACCTCCACCGTGTCTGGTTCAGGCGATCAGGGCGCAGACCCCAACCGTCTCGTAGCCGTCCGCGATCGCCTGTCCCACACCACGGCCGCCCAGGCAGCCAACGAGAAGTTCGTTACGCTGCGCACCGCGGCCTTCGCCGAAGTCCTCCGCGGAATCTCCCTCACGCCCGGCTCTTACCCAACCCACGACAACGAGGATGAGCACACCGGCGAATAGCCCGGCCCTCTCTTCAACCAAGTATGGTTGTGCAACCCAGCCCCGATTGGCAGCTCTACCGCCGTTCTGGGCTGGGTTTCCAGAGGGAGCCCCTTCGCGACGCCCGTGAGGCTCCCCGGTCACCTAACTCTCTACGCCTCATGGCCAGTGCGGATTCGCTACACTGAAAGACGAATGTCCACGCAGATCATCCGCCCCGCCCGCACGCTGCAGGGCTCCCTCACCGTTCCCGGCGACAAGTCCATCTCGCACCGCTACGCCATGCTCGCCGGCCTCGCCGAAGGCACCTCCCGCCTCACCAACTTCTCCACCGGCGCCGACCCACACTCCTCGCTCGCCTGCATGGAAGCGCTCGGCGCCAAGGTCGCGCACACCGGCGAAGGCCCCGCCCGCGTCATCGAAGTCACCGGCACCGCCGGCACCTTTCGCCAGCCCACCGCGCCGCTCGACTGCGGCAACTCCGGCTCCACCATGCGTATGCTCTCCGGCCTGATCGCCCCGCATCCGGGCACCTTCACGCTCGATCGGCGACCACTCGCTCACCCTCCGCCCCATGGAACGCATCCGCAAGCCGCTCAGCCAGATGGGCGCGAAACTCGACCTGGTCAGGACGGACACGCGCCCATCACGATCACCGGCACGCGACTCCACGCCATCGACTTCACCACCCCGATCCCGTGCGCACAGGTCAAGACCGCCGTCCTCTTCGCCGGCCTCCAGGCCGAAGGCACCACCTGCCTCTCCGAATCCATCCGCACCCGCGACCACTCCGAGCACGCACTCAACGCCTTCGGCGCCACCCTCACCCGACTCGCGGCGGCAAGGATTCGACAGCCAACTCAGCATCCCCGGCGGCCAGAAGCTCCACGCCATCGACGCCACCGTGCCCGGCGACATCTCCTCCGCCGCCTTCTTCCTCGCCGCGGCGCTCCTCTTCCCGGACTCCAACCTCGTCCTCGACTCGCTCGGCCTGAACCCAACCCGCGCCGCGCTGCTCGACGTCATCACCGCGCTCGGCGGCCGCATCAAGGTCCTCACCGTCGAAGAGCACCACGGCGAACTCATCGGCACCCTCCAGGTCAACCGCGAACCCACCCCTCGCTCCGCCGCGCCCTTCACCATCGCCGGAGCCCTCACCGCGCAGGTCATCGACGAGCTTCCCGTCCTCGCCGCCATCGCTCCCTTCACCGCAAACGGCCTCATCATCCGCGACGCCCAGGAGCTTCGCGTCAAGGAGTCCGACCGCATCGCGCTGGTCGCCCGAAACCTCCGCGCCATGGGCGCCGACCCTCACCGAGAACCCCGACGGCCTCGAGATCCCCGGCGACCAGACGCTCCACGGCGCCGAGATCGACTCCGGCACCGATCACCGCATCGCCATGGCTTTCTGCATCGCCGCCCTCCGCGCCGACGGCGAGACACCCAGATCCATGGCGCCGAAGCCGCCTCCATCTCCTTCCCCGAGTTCTTCACGTCGCTCGACTCGCTCGCCCAGAGATGAAGCAACGGTACGCAGGGTGCCCCCTCCAAGATCCGCTTGGGAGGGTTCCGCCGAAGTCGCTATCATGACCGCCAACAACAGCCCGCCTCCGACTCCCGCCCCATCGTCATCACCGAGATCGAGCAGTTCGGCGGCGCCGAACGCAGCGTCCTCGCGCTCGCCCGCTGGCTCTACGAACACGATCTTGCCCGCCCACATCGTCACGTACGCCGACCGCTGCGACCTCGCACAATACGCTAAGCATCGCCCTCCCTGTGGTCGCAGCTCAAAGCTCAGGCACGCGCAGCCGCATCGCCGCCCTCGGGGCACTACTTCAAGAGCCCGGCTCGCAAACGGCACCCAAGACCTCTGCTCTCCGGCTACCAGCCCGCGCTGCACGCCACCCTTGCCGGCCTCCGCGGCTTTCACGACCTGATGCACGACACGCCCTCGCTCTTCCTCGACCCGAGCGACCGCTAGCTTCAAGAACTCGTCTGCGCCTTGCAGTCTCGAACCGCATCGTCGGGCACGGGCTTGCGCTCCGGGGGTGCCACGATCGTGACCAGCGAGTTCCTCCGGGCCGAGTGCCGGCCGCGACTTCGGCGTCGAGGCCCACATCGTGCGCATGGGCGGACTCGCCACAGCCGAACCCGCGACCCTATTCCGAATTCGACCTGTTGCATCCGGCGAAACGCTGCGCATGCTCTCGGTCTGCCGCATTGAGTCCAACAAGCGGATCGACTGGATTCTTGCGCTCGCTGGCGGCGCTGGAAGCCGCGAGCGCCCGGCTGTCAGATCGCGCCGACTGGCGGCTCGATCTCGCGGGCAAAGGACCGATGCTCGAAGAACTCACCGCGCTCGCGCAGACACTCGGCACTCGGCGAGCCGCGTCCGGTTCCACGGCTTTGTGCCAGATCGATCAGCTGCAGGCGCTCTACGATCAAGCCCATCTTTTTCTCATGCCGGCAGTTCAGGGCTACGGCATTCCTGCCATTGAGAGCCTCCAGCGCGGCATTCCCGTCCTGCTCCATCGCGAGTCCGGCGTCTCTGACATCCTGCTCGACACACCGTGGGCTACGGTACTCACCGGAGGGCCAGAGTCCCTCCCGCCAGCCCTCAGTTCCGCCATCGAGGGCGTACTCCGCGGCGCACACCACCCGGCCCCGCTACCGTCCATTCCCACCGAGGATCAGTGGGCGGAACAGGTGGCGCGGCTCTGCCATTGGGTCGGGTGAGTATGAAGATCGTTCAGGCCGTTTACGGCGTCTTTCATCATTTCGAACTCGCCCACCAACTCCACCGCCGCGGACACCTGCGCCGCATCTATTCCACCTGGCCATGGGCGCGCCTGCGCCGCGAAGGTCTGGCGCGCGAACTCGTTCGGACCTTTCCGCTTTGTGCATACGGCGGACTACCTGCTGCGGCGCACGAAGCTCTACTCCTCAGCGCTGGACGGCCGCTTCAACGAATGGAACTCGCGTTCGTTCGACGCCTTTACGCGCACACACATCGAGCCGTGTGACGCGCTGATTGCCATCTCTGGTGCGGGCCTCACCACCGGTCCACTCGTGCAGGCACGCGGCGGCAAATTTATCTGCGATCGAGGCTCGACGCACCAGCGCTTCCAGGATGAAGTCATGGCCGAGGAGCACCGCCGCTGGAAGCTTCCCTACACAGCACCCGCGGACCACATCCTGGCTCGCGAAGAGGCGATCTACGCCGCAGCGGACGCCATCACCGTACCCTCCGCCGTCGCCCGCCGGTCGTTCCTCCAAATGGGCCTGCCGCCGGAAAAGGTACACGTTATCCCCTATGGGGTGCGGCTCGATCGCTTTCAGCCAGCTGCGGAGCCGCCCCCGACCGATAGCTTTGAGGTCCTGTTCGCGGGGCAGGTCAGTCTGCGCAAGGGCATTCCGTATCTGCTCGAGGCGTTCGCCGCGCTGAGCCATCCGCGCAAGCACCTGACGATCGTCGGCGGCGTGCTTGATGACCTGCGCACCATCCTGCCCGAGCTGCCTACCGAGAATGTAACGTTCGCAGGCATACTTCCACAGCCGGAGCTCGCCGCGCGTATGGCGCAGAGCCACGTGCTTGCACTGGCCAGCGTAGAAGAAGGGCTCGCGCTGGTGCAGGGGCAGGCGATGGCGTGTGGTTGCCCTATCCTTGCAACCACTGCAACCGGGGCGGAGGACCTGTTCACCGACGGAGTCGAGGGGTTTATCGTCCCGGACCGCGACGCTGGCGCGCTCGCCCGGCGGCTTCAGCAGCTTGCAGATGATCCCGGCCTGCGCGCCCGCATGTCTGCGGCGGCGCTTGCACGGGTCCGTCACCTTGGCGGGTGGGATCACTACGGCGAGTTGTGGGATGAGCTGCTGCACCGGCTAACCGGATTGCCGCGCGATGTGGAAGAGATCTAAGTAGTCGAAGCGCTGACTGGGTGAATTGTTCCACGTGGAACAATTTGATATTTGTCAACGACTTAGCGCGTTGCGAAACGCGTTTGGCTGCACACGTGCGGCCAAAGTAGCATGCTACATCTTGTAGCGGCCCATCTCGTCGTCGCCGAGGCCCTCGAGCCAACGCTTCATTTCGTCGGATGTGGTGGTTTGCGCACCGTCGCTTACCTGCCGCGCATTGTCGAGGACTGACTTTGACGCGTAGATCGGACAGTCCCAACGCAGGGCCAGAGCGATCGCATCGGATGGACGCGAATCCAGCGCCACTGTCTCCCCGTCTTGCTCCATCCAGATCACCGCATAGAAGGTGTCGTCTTTCAACTCTGACACAACGACCTTCCGCACCACCGCGTTCAGCCCGCGCGCGAGATTGCGCATGAGGTCGTGCGTCATCGGTCGTGGCGTGGCCGTTTTTTCCAGTTCGAGTGCAATTGCATTGGCCTCAAAGATCCCGACCCATATGGGCAGGACCGCGTCGCTACCCACGTCTTTCAACACGACGATCGGCATGTTGGTTACAGGATCGATCATCAGGCCGCGGATCTGCATCTCCACCTCCGCGTCGCCTGGCGCGGGCTCCTGCGTTCCCCCCGAGATTGACCAGCCCTTCATCCCAGCACCGCCTGCCCGCCAGCATACGCCTCCCCTGCCAGGCTGTTGGGAAAGGTTTGCGTGACTTTGACAGTCACGTAGCTGCCGACGGCGGGGAGGATGGCGTGACCCGTCGTGAAGTTCACGGTCTTGTTCTGGGACGAGCGGCCCACCACCTGGCCGCGGAGTGTGGTTGTGGCTTTCCACCATCACTTCCATCTGCTGCCCGAGATGGCGTCCGTAGTTGCTGCGCTGCACCTCGCGCTGGCGGTCGAGCAGGATCTGCAGGCGGCGGGCCTTCTCCTCTTCGGAGATCGAGTCCGCCATGCTGACGACGGGCGTGTTCGGGCGCGGCGAGTACTTGAAGGCAAACACGGCGTCGTAGCCGACCTCTTCGAGCATGGTCGCCGTGTCTTCGAGGTCCTGCTCCGTCTCGCCAGGGAAGCCCACGATGATGTCGGTGGTCATCGATATCTCGCGCTTCGCTGCCTTGATCCACGCGATGCGCTCGAGATACCACTCGCGCGTGTACTCGCGGGACATGGCCTTGAGGACAGCGCGTTGAGCCGGACTGCACGGGCAGATGGACGTGATCGCAGAGCGTGGGGACGGCGTCGATGGCCTCGACGATGTCCTTGGTGAAGTCCCGCGGATGCGAGGTGGTGAAGCGAACGCGGCGGATGCCGGGGACCTCGCCGACAGCCGCGAGCAGTTCGGCAAAGGTCATCCTGCCGCTGGGATCGCGGTAGGAGTTGACGTTCTGGCCGAGCAGCTGAATCTCGGTGAACCCGGCGTCGGCGATGCGCCGCGCTTCGGCCAGCACGGATTCCGAGGTGCGCGAGCGCTCCTTGCCGCGCGTGTAGGGCACGACGCAGTAGGCGCAGAACTTGTCGCAGCCTTCGATGATGGTGATGTAGCCGCGGTGGGGGTTGGTGCGGGCGGTGAACTCGGTGTCGAAGGTCTCGTCGGTCTGGCGGTCGTCGAGGCCGGTGATGCGCTTCTCGCCGGCTTCCAGCCGCACGAGCATCTGCGGGCAGGTTGCGGTAGCTGGCCGAGCCGGAGACGAGCGAGACGTACGGCGCGCGCTCGAAGATCTTTTCGCCTTCCTGCTGCGCGACGCAGCCGAGCACGGCGAACTTCTTGCCCTCGCCCTGGAGCCGCTTGTACTCGTTCAGGCGGTGGAAGACCTTCTGCTCGGCTTTGTCGCGGATGGAGCAGGTGTTGTAGAGGATCAGCCCGGCGTCGGCTTCGTCCGGCACCTGGACGTAGCCCTCATGCTCCAGCGTGCCGACGACCTTTTCGGAGTCGTGGGCGTTCATCTGGCAGCCGAAGGTCTCGATGTAAAAGGTCTTCGCCACACTCCGAGTATATCGCCGCTGGCGATAGCCTCCCGGAGCGATGCGACGGTGTCGAAGTGTCCGGGCTGGCGGCGATGCGCCGCACCGGATTGGACGCGCTGGACGTAGCGGCAGCAGATTGGACGCTGCGCGGCTCAATCCCCTATCTTGGGTGTGCCAAACATTCTTTCCTGAAATTGTTTCTGCAACACCAAGTACCCAACCAGGGGACCACACCTCATGCCGTCCAGACCTATCAATCGCCGGGAGTTTGTCAGCGCAGCTACCTTTCTCAGCCTTGGACTGCCGGTGGTGCTTGGCCGGGGTTACCCCGCGTTCGCCGCTGGTCAGCGCGCAGCTACAGCGGCACCGTTTGCGCCGCCCGCCTCCCCGCGCACCACGCTGAACTTCAATCTGGATTGGAAGTTCCTGCGCGACGACGCGTCCGGCGCCGAAGCTGCCGCCTTCGATGATGCGAAGTGGTCTACCGTTTCGACACCGCACAGCTTCAACGATGTGGACTCGTTCCGGACTTTGATCTCGCACGGAGGGGGCGACCGCGGCACTTACAAAGGCCTGTCGTGGTACCGCAAACACTTTAAGCTACCTGCCGATCTCAAGGGTCGCCGCGTCTTCGTGGAGTTCGAAGGCATGCGCCAGGCGGGCGACATCTTCTTGAATGGGAAGCAGGTTGGGTTGTACGAAAACGGCATCAACGCTTACGGGATCGATATTACCGAAGGCCTGCGTTTTGGGGACAGCGAGAATGTCCTGGCGGTGAAGGTGGATAACACCACCACCTACAAAGAACGCGGGTCGAGCACCTCCGTTCGAGTGGAATGCCAACGACTTCAACCCGGACCATGGCGGCATCAATCGCCACGTGTGGCTGCACGTCACTGGGCTCGATTCACCAGACGCTTCCGCTCTTCTACGGTCTCGAAAGCCAAGGCGTTTACGTGCATGCGGACAACTTCGATATCGCGAAGAAGACGGCGGATATTACGGTTGAGGCGGAGGTAAAGAACGGGTCCGGAGACCGCGCCACGGTAGGGCTGTCGATTGTTATCGTCGACCACACGGGGCACGTGCGCGGCGCAGTTTGAGGGCGATCCAGTGGACATGGTGAAGGACGAAAAGTCTGTGCTGATGGCGTCCGGCGCACTCAGCAACGGGCGCTTCTGGAGCGTGGAGGATCCGTATCTGTATGACGTTTACTCGATCCTCAAAGTGGAAGGCAAAGTAGTTGATGTGAATCGCCTTGAGACTGGCTTCCGCAAGGCCGAGTTCAAAGGCGGCGTGGGCACCGGCGGGGTCCACCTGAACGACAGAGTTCGTCTACCTGAAGGGTTTTGCGGAGCGCTCGGCGGATGAGTGGGCGGGCGTGGGAGCGGGCTATCCGGACTGGATGCACGACTACACGGCCAAGCTTATCCGCG
Organism: uncultured Acidobacteriaceae bacterium; assembly: GCA_963791875.1. Lineage (GTDB taxonomy): Bacteria > Acidobacteriota > Terriglobia > Terriglobales > Acidobacteriaceae > Edaphobacter. The sequence continues at coordinate 216,093 of CAWBUI010000002.1, read as the reverse complement.
ACTGCCACGGCAACTACATGCGGTGGATGCACGTGTCGCCGCAGAAGATCGACGCTGACTCCTTTGCGCGATGGGGCATCATCCAGGTGTGCCCCGCCGGTGACAAGGAGCGCGACGTGACCGGGCGGCAGTGGGAGCAGCGCATGGAGGTGATGCGGAACTCGATCATCTACTTCCGCAACAACCCGAGCATCCTCTTCTGGGAGGCCGGGAACACTGTGGTGACGGTCGAGCACATGCAGCAGATGGTCGCGCTGCGCAAGCAGTGGGATCCGGAAGGCGGACGCGTGATGGGCTCGCGCGGCAACGGTGACAACGCGCTGAATACGGCGAACACGCCTGTCGCAGGAGTACTACGGCGTGATGATCGGGCAGGCGCCGCAGACTGACGAACTCAAAGGGCCTACGGACATGTTCCGCGCCTACTCTGCCGAACGCCGCGACCGCGCGCCGATTGTTGAGACCGAAGACTTCCGCGACGAAGGCGCCCGCCGTTTCTGGGATGACTATTCGCCGCCCTACTTCGGCTTCAAGAAAGGCCCGAACGACACCTATCAATACACTTCGGAGAGCTTCGCGGTAGCCGGCGTAAAGCGCTACTGGGACTACTGGTCGAATCGGATCTCAAATAGTGACCCGGCGCACTCGAAGTGGTCGGGCTACTGTTCCATCTACTTCACCGATGAGGATGCCGACGGCCGCCAGGATTCGAGCGAGGTCGCGCGCGTGAGCGGCAAGGTGGACGCCATGCGCCTGCCGAAGGAGATCTACTTCGCGCACCGCGTGATCCAGAACGAGCAGCCTGACCTGCACATTATCGGCCACTGGAGCTTATCCGCGCGGACCGCAAGACGGTGAAGACGATCTACGTGATTGCCAATACGCAGTCGGTCGAGTTGATCGTGAATGGCAAATCGGTCGGCGTGAACAGCAAGCCCGAGAGCGGCTGGATCTTCTCATTTCCCGACGTCGAGTTTGCGCCGGGCACGCTTCACGCCGTTGGCCGCAACGGGCAGAAGAGCGCAGCCGAACACACGCTGAGCACCGCGGGAGCGCCAGCGGCGATCAAACTGACGCCGATCGTTGGCCCGCAGGGGCTTCAGGCGGATGCACTCGATGTTGCACTGATCGACGTCGAAGTCGTGGACGCGAAGGGTAATCGCTGCCCTACTGACGACGCTCGCGTCGACTTCACCTGCACGGGTCCGGGAATCTGGCGGGGCGGTTATAACTGCGGCAAGACGGACTCGACCAACAACCCTTACCTTAACACCGAAGCGGGGATAAACCGCGTTGCGGTCCGTTCTACCCTGACGGCGGGATCGATCCTTGTCGCGGCAAAGCGGGACGGGCTGAAACCGGCGCAGATCCAGATCGCTTCCAAGGCGGTCGTCGTCAAAGACGGGATTACACCGATGTCGCCTCCCCGACTTAGGGCGCCTGCCGAAGGCTGAGTCACTATCTTGCTGTTTGAAGCGCCGCATTTTTAATGCTTTTCGCTTGCACGGGCGTATGGTAGGTTTTTTCCATGGGCGCACAAGCATCGTTTTCTCCAGCACAACAAGTGCTCGATAAGCTGCGCATGATGGAACTCGTGCGCTTTACGGCTCGCACTCTTCCTACAGCGAGCCCCGTGCCGTTCGGCGCGTCCATCGTTCACTCGGACACAGGCGATCTGCTGATGCAGGCAGTCAACGGTGTTCGGGCGGAGAACGATCCAAGCTGTCACGCCGAACTCCGCACCGTCCGCAAAGCGACGCGCAAGCTCAAGTCAACGTCGCTGAGTGGCTATACGATGTACACGACGTGCGAGCCCTGTCCCATGTGCATGGCGAGCGCACTCTGGGCGGGCCTTGATCGCGTGGTCTTCGGCGCTACGATCGAAGACGCGAACCGGCACTGCCGGCAGATTCGCGTTCCAGCGACGGAGATCGCCAGCCGCAGCGATATGAAATGCATCGTAGAAGGGCCTGTGCTCCGCAGCGCCTGCTACGAACTGTTTACCCATCCCAACATGCTCAAGGTCTTCGCCACGTGGAACCCGAAGAGCTCCGGCAGCGCCAGGCGGCCTATGGCGAACAGGGGCGGGCAAGCTTGAGGATGACCGCGGACGACCTGGCCGCGCTTGCCGCGTGCCTGTCCGCGCCCGAACGCGTCCTCACGAACAGCCAGACGGTCCAGCGCCTTTCCCGCGACTTCTACTGGTACTCCCCCGTTCTGAAGGCCCTGCTGGATGACAAGGTAGCCGAAGCAGTCGTTCAGCCTACCTCCACGGATGAAGTCGTCAAAGTACTCTCCTGCTGCTACGGGCGCCGGATACCGGTCACGACGCGGGGCGCAGGCACGGGCAACTATGGCCAGGCGGTACCGCTCAAGGGAGGGATTGTTCTCGATCTCTCGGGAATGGACGCGATCGAAGAGATCACATCCGAGGGCATCGCGATCTGCGGCCCGGGAACGCGCCTTGGGACGCTCGAGAATACTGCCCGTGCCGCGGGATGGGAGCTTCGTTGCTATCCCAGCACAGTCGTCAAAGCCTCGGTCGGTGGGTTCCTCGGGGGCGGCTCCGGTGGCGTCGGCTCGGTGGCGCACGGTGGCCTCCGTGACTTTGGGACGGTACGCGCGATTGAAGTCGTGACCATGGAGTCTGTGCCTCGGATCGTCCTCCACGAAGGCGAGGCGGTGCACGACGTACTCCACGCCTGGGGAACAAACGGGGTCATCACAAAGATCTGGCTTGCCCTCACACCCGCCGTGGAATGGGCGCAGTGCGTCGTTGCCTTCGACACGTTCGCGAGCGCCTTCGATTTGTGCGAGCAAGTTGCCGCCGACCCGGCTTGGACAAAGCGTCTGGTGACGCTATTCGAGTGGCCTATTCCTTCTGCCTTCACCCCTATCATCGACGTCACCCGCGAGGGCAAGGCGCTGATCTTTTTTCTGATCGCCGCCGCGCAACTCGACCGTCTCTGCTCGTCCGCCCAGCGAGCCGGAGGTGAGATCACACTGGCCGCACCCTACTCCGGCCTTCGTACCGTCCCGCTGCTGTCTGACTACACATGGAACCACACGACCCTTTGGGCCATGAAGCAGGACGCAACCTACACCTATCTCCAATGCGGCTTCAGCGCCACCGAAGCACGCAGCCAGTTCGCCCAGCTCAAGGGGAAGTTTGGCGACGACTTCCTGCTGCACCTGGAGTTTATGAAGATCGGTACCGGTCAGGTCATCCCCGGCTCCATCCCGGTCGTGCGTTTCTCGACGGTGGAGCGGCTCAACGAGATGATTGCCTTCTGCCGCAGCATCGGGGTGTCCGTGGCCAACCCGCACAGCAATAACGTAGAAGGCGGAGGGCGCTACCGCGAGGACAACATCCAGTTGCTGACGAAGTACCGCTACGATCCCCGGGGCCTTCTCAATCCGGGCAAGATGGCCACCTTCAACCCGCTTCACTCCACAATCGGCTGAACTCGCGATAGCCCATGAAGACCTGGATTCCGGACGAGCGAAACTTTGCCTACCTCAACTGGAAGCAGGTTGAGGCGCTTCCGAAGGCGACCACGTTGCTCGTCCTGCCCACAGCCGCCATCGAGCAGCACGGCCACCATCTGCCGCTTGCCACCGACACCCTCATCAACAATCTTCTGCTTGGCCGCGCCCTTGCACGGCTCCCGCCCGAAGCGCCCGTCTACGCGCTGCCGCCCGTCTGCTATGGGAAGAGCAATGAGCACCTCGGCTTCCCCGGGACGATCTCCGTCTCCGCGGCAACCTTCATGGCGGTCCTGCGAGACATCGGCGGAAGCATCTCCTCAGCGGGCTTTCGCAAGCTGGTCCTTTACAACACACACGGCGGTAACAGCGCACTGGTGGACGTGATGGCCCGCGATCTCCGCGCCGAGTTCGGTCTCCGCACGTTCTGCCTCTTCGGGTCGGGCGGCGCGCACGCAGTCCGGTCTCAGCCCGCAGGAGCGCAAGTACGGCTTCCATGCAGGCGAACTCGAGACCGCATACCTCCTCCACTCCACGCCCGAGCTTGTGGATACCTCCGCCTACACCGCCAACTACATCGCCCACATCGACAATCCGGATCTCCTGCTGCCCGAGTTCGCACCCGCCACCTTCTCCTGGCTTACCCGTGACATCGCACCCTCGGGCGTTCTGGGGGACCCCAGCCCCGGCGACAGCCGAGAACGGGGCGCGCTGGGTCGAAGAGGCGGCGACGTCGGTCGCCGCCGCGCTCACCGCCATGCTGAACTTCGAGGAGCGCGGCTAGGGTGCCCGGACACGCTGGTCGACCTTGGCGGGGGTGTGCGCCTCGAGCGCGCGAGTGCCTTGCACGCATGTCGGACGGCGCGATTCTCTACGCCGACCACTACTATCCCCGCTGAGCGCGGCCCCAGCCCTACCCTGCTGATGCGCCAGCCCTACGGTCGCGATATCGCTTCGACCGTGGTGTATGCTCACCCCGCCTACTTCGCGCGCCATGGCTACAACGTGGTCATCCAGGATGTGCGCGGACGCGGCGAGTCCGAAGGCGACTTCTACCCGTTCCGTCACGAGGCTCGCGACGGAGCCGAGACCATCGCGGCTATTCGCCGCAGGCCCGAATCGCAACGGCAAGGTAGGGATGTACGGCTTCTCCTACCAGGGAATGACGCAGCTCCTCGCCGCGGCCGAAGCGCCCGAGGGCCTTCTTTGCATCGCGCCCGCGCAGACGGCACATGACCTGTACCGGGGCTGGTTCTATCAGAATGGAGCCCTGCGGCTCGCCTCCACCCTGGGCTGGGGACTGCAGATGCTCAAAGCCGATGCCCGGCGCCTGGGCCTCCGCGAAGCCAGCGACCGGCTGGAACGAGCGTGGGCAAACCTGCCGGCTCAGTCCCTCGAGACGCCCTACGCCGGCCATCCCGCCATCCACGGCGAAGGCCTGCCGACCTACGTACGCGACTGGCTTGAACATGATCGGCCCGATGACTACTGGGCCGCGCAGGACGTCAGCCAGACGCCTCTACCGCATCCATGTCCCCGCCCTGCATCTCTCCGGCTGGTACGACACCTACCTCACCGGCAGCATCGACGGCTTCGTCGCCCTGACGGAGCAGCGCGGCCACGCCCCACGCCCGCGAGCACCAATACCTCGTCGCCGGCCCCTGGGTTCACATCCCCTGGGGCGACCGCATGGGCGCGTACAGCCTCGGGCCCGAAGCCAACCTTGACACCGACGCGCTTCACCTTCGCTGGTTCAATCACTGGCTGCAAGGACTCTGGCGAGTTCGCGGACGAGCCCCGCATTCGCCACTTTGCTCTCGACTTCGGCACGGGCAAAGGCCGGTGGCACTCTGCCGAGAGATGGCCCGGCCCCGAGTCTCCCGCGCTTACCCTGTTCCTCCACAGTGCTGGGCGCGCGAACTCCAGCAAGGGTGATGGAACACTCTTGCCAGCCGCCCCCATCCAACCGGAGCCGCCGGACATCTTTGTCTACGATCCGGAGGTTCCCGTCCCCGCGCCGGGAGGTCTCATCAACGGCCCCGGGCCATCCAATCAGGCCGCGCTTGAGCTTGGCAACAACGTCCTCGTGTACACCTCCGAAACCCTGGCTGTGGCCACCCACGTCTTCGGCTCGCCCATAGTCGAGTTGCACTGCGCAACGTCCGCGCCGTGCGCTGACCTTACCGCTAAGCTCATCCTCCTTCGGCCCTCGGGCGAAGCCATCTTCCTGGCAATTGGGATCGCCCGCAGCAGCTTCCTCTTTCCCGATTACACGGCCGACACTCCGCACCTCTGGCGCTTCCGCATCGCCCCCACCTCGTGCCTCTTCTCCGCCGAAGATCGCATCCGCATCGAGATTGCTTCCTCCGCCTACCCGCTCTTCGATCGCAATTCTTCCAACGCTACTCCGCCGCGGTTCGCGGACTCGTGGAACTGGCAGCGATCGACGCAGCTCCTCTTCCACGACCCGGGGCATCCGTCCTGCATTCGGCTCCCGGTTTTGGCGGAGCAGCGCGCATGATGGCGTCCACGGCGGCCGTCACCGACATGCGCATCCCGGCCGTCCGCCTGGATTCTGTCTGCAAACGCTTCGGTGACGCGCAGCACATTCTCAATGACATCAGCTTCACCGTCGCGCCTGGCGAGTTCGTGAGCATCCTCGGCCCATCCGGCTGCGGCAAATCCACGCTTCTCCGCCTGGTCGCTGGCCTGAGCCCGATCACCTCTGGCTCCATCCTGATCGACGGCATGACCCCAGCCAGCGCGCGCGAGACCGTCTCGCTTCATCTTCCAGGACCCTACCCTGCTGCCCTGGCGCACGGTCGGCGCCAACGTCGCGCTCGGCCCGGAGCTCGAAGGCATGGCGCGCGAACGCCGCGACGGAACGCGTCGACCAGATGCTCGTCGCTGGTGGGGCTTGACCAGCGTCGCGAACGCCTACCCGCGCCAGCTCTCCGGTGGCATGAAGATGCGCGTCTCCATCGCCCGCGCCCTCGTCAACAGCCCCCGCGTCCTGCTGCTCGACGAGCCCTTCGCCGCCCTCGACGAGATCACCCGCGACCGCATGAACGAAGAGCTCCTCCGCCTGCGCGCAGGAGCATGGCTGGACCGTCCTCTTCGTCACCCACTCCGTCGCGGAAGCCGTCTTCCTCTCCGACCGCATCCTCCTGCTCGCCCCCCATCCGGGCCGCCTCGCCCACGATCTTGCCGATCTCTCTTCCCTGGCCGCGCACCGCTGCCACCCGCGACTCAGCGATCCTTCGACCGGATCGTCGCCGCAGGTCTCCCGCACCCTCCGCGAGGTCGAGTACCAGGAGGCCGCACGATGAGGCAGCACCGTCTCGGCTCATGCTCTCCGCGCTGGCCGTGTTCGCGGCCTTCCTGCTCCTCTGGCTCGGCGTTGTCGTCGCTCTTCCACATCCAGCCCTACATGCTTCCCACGCCCTGGCCGGTCTTTCACGCCGCCACCGCGCCGCCTTCCCATGCTGCTCACCTCGCTCGGCATCACCGCCGCAGCCGCCGCCGGAGGCCTCGCCGCCAGCATCGTCGTCGGCGTCTGTGATCGCGCTCATCTTCGCGCAGTCCCGCTGGGTCCGGCGCATGCTCTACCCCTACACGATCCTGCTGCAAACCGTGCCCATCGTCGCCATCGCCCGCTCATTCTTATGTGGGTCGGCACCGGCACCTTCTCCGTCGGTCTCATCGCGTTCATCATCTGCCTCTCACCCATCATCGCGAACACCACGCAAGGCCTGATCAGCGTCGATCGCAACATGGTCGATCTGTTCCTTATGAACAAGGCCTCCTCGACGCAGATCCTCTTCAAGCTGCGCCTCCCCCACGCTCTCCCCTCGTTGTTCGCGGGCATACGCATCGCCAGCGGCATCGCCGTGATCGGCGCCATCATCGGCGAACTCTTTGCAGGTTCGGCGCGGGTGGGTGTGGGTGGCCTCGGCTATGCGATCCAGTACGCCAGTGCCCAGCTTGAGACCGACTACCTGTTTGCCCTGGTCGCAGCCGCTACCTTGCTGGGCTTCGCGTTCTTCTTCTTCGTCCATGTTTCTTGAGTGGTACTTCCTCCATCAATGGCACGAGTCAGTTCGTGCTCCGCAGTTCGAGTAATCCCCGATAGAATCCGGGTGCCGGCAGGAGGACAACGTGCTTCGAGTAGAGACCGAAACGGGTTGGTGGCTGATCACTCACCCCGACCATGCACACCTCGCAGGTGATTTCGCCGCCCACTGGGGCAACGCTATCTTCGCGCCCCCGGAGCCGCGCGCGAACGTCCTCTATGGCATCTCCGTCCACGATGACGGCTGGACCGCGCGCGACCTCCAGCCCGTAGTCACGCGCGAAGGCAAGCCCTCGGCTTTCTCCCACGAGCTCGTCGGCAAGTACTCGGCCTTTGAGGAGATTGATCTCGCCGACTACCTCGCCGTCCGCGAACGGGCCGTTGAAAAGCTGGAGACGGCAGACCCATACGCTGCCCTTCTGGTCTCCATGCACACCTACAATCTCCTGACCGCCCATGCCGACCGCACCACGATCCCGCCGGCGCAACTGCCGCTTCTCGAGGACTTTCTCGAACGGCAGCGCTGCCGGCTGGAACGCCTCCGCACCGCGGTCCGCCGCAACCCACTTCTTTCGCCGCGCGTCGTTAGCGAGCAATCCATCAGGGACAACTTCCACCTGCTCCAGGCCACGGACAATTTGTCGCTTCTCTCCTGCGTGGGTTATATGCAGCCATCGACTCTTCTCCACCCCCTGCGAAAGCTGGACGGATGTGCCACACCCATCAGAGTTCAGCCAATTGCTCCACGAAGCTTCGTCCTCGAACCGTACCCGTTCGATCAGCCGCACCTCAACTTTGACGTAGCAGCAAGACACGTGCCCGGCAAAACGTTTGCAAGCAATCAGGAACTCGCAACCAGATTCTCCTCGGCAAAGCTCGAACGCCTCACCATCACCGTAGCCGATTCGGCGTAGCATCAGGGAATGCGCACCATGCGCAGCGCGGAAGTCTTCATCGTCGGAGGAGGTCCCGCCGGCCTGGCGGCCGCGATCGCCTGCCGCCTTCAAGGGTTCCACGTCGTCGTGGCGGACTGCGGGCGACCGCCCATCGACAAACCATGTGGCGAAGGCCTGATGCCAGATGCGGTGGCGGCGCTCCATAGTCTCGGCGTCACGCTCGACCCTGAGCAGACTGGGCTGTTCCGCGGTATTCGATTCGTCGACGCTGGAACGTCGGTAGAGGCCCGCTTCGCCACGGGAGTGGCTCGCGGTGTACGCCGCACGATTCTCCACGAGGCGCTGCACCAGAGAGCATGCGGTCTTGGTGTCACCTTTCTGTGGAACACCCAGGTACTCTCCCTCGAACTACGCGACGAATGCGCGATCGTCGGAACCGCGACCGGCCCGGTCGAGAGCCGCTGGACGATCGGCGCCGATGGGCTTCACTCCCGAATCCGCCTCTGGTCAGGACTGAACCGCGGACAGCCGGCGACCAGGCGCATCGGAATCCGCGCCCACCTTGAGACTGCTCCGTGGAACGAATTCGTAGAGGTGCACTGGGCCGACGAAGGACAAGCCTACGTCACACCCATCAGTTCGCGGCAGATAGGCATGGCTTTCGTCGCACGCGGGCACCGCCACATCCGCTCCGTGGACCAGGCCCTGCACTACTTCCCCGCTCTCGCCGAGCGACTGCGCCATGCTCCGCGGACCAGCGTGGAGCGTGGAGCCGCGACCTTCACTCAAAGTTTCGCCCGTGTCACGGGGAAACGGATCGCGCTCATCGGCGACGCCTCCGGTTCAGTGGATGCCGTTACTGGCGAGGGTCTTGGACTCGCCTTCGCGCAAGCTGTAGCACTCGCACCCGCACTGCGAGACAACAACTTGAATGCGTATCAGAAGGCACATCGCGAGATCATGCGGCGCCCTGCTCGTATGTCTCGAGCCCTGCTGCTGCTTGACCGGTACCCTGCCCTGCGGAAGCCCTCGCTCCGCTCGTTCAGCCGGCACCCCGAGCTCTTTGAACACTTGCTCGCCATCCATACCGGCGAACTTCCGCTCACACTTCTCGGCCGGGGCGGCGTGCTCGCGCTGGGGGCTCAGCTGATCAGGGGTTAGGTGCATGCTCCCTGCTAAGACAACGCGGCCCACGATTGTCTCGTGGGCCGCAGTCATCGCAATAGTTAGTCCAGTGTTTTAGTGTCCCGAATTAACGCTCAGAGTGGCAGAAGCAGCCGAGAAGCCGCTTACCGCAGCCTGCGTCGCTTGCACCGTTACGGTACCGTACCCCGTCAAGCGGACGCCGTTGCCAGTAAGCGTGCCCGGCCCACTCAACACCGAGTAAACAACCGGTGCCGGCGAGTTCGTGCTGGCCACAAACGTGTACCCGCTCTTGGTCCGCGAGGCGGCAACCTTAAGGCTCGTCGAGGTCACAGTCGGAGTTGGGGTCGGAGTCGGAGTCGGCGTGGGGTTAGGGGATGGCTTGGGTGTCGGTGCCGGAGCAGGAGTCGGCGTGGGGTTAGGAGTTGGCTCTGGGTGCCGGTGCCAGTGGTGACAGGAGCTCGGGGCGGGGGTGCCGGCGCTCGGCACGTAGTAGTGGGAGTCGGTGTAGGCGTGGGGTTTGGGGTTGGCTTGGGTGCCGGTGCCGGATCAGGGCTCGGCGTGGGAGTGGGCGTAGGAGTGGGAGTCGGCGCGGGTGTAGGAGCCGCAATCACGGTAAAGCTTGTAGTCGTGGATGCAGCGGTGTAATTTCCGGTGGCAGCCTGGCTGGCCTGAACAGCCACGGTTCCTGCGCCGCTTGTGAATAGCTGGTTGCCGGAGAGTGTCGCCGGACCGCTCATTACGCTGTAGGAGATCGTCGCCGGAGAGTTCGAAGTTGCCGAAACAACAATCGACCCACCGCCCACCGTCTGCTGCGCAATCGGCGACAAGCTCAGAGCCGTTGTCGTCGTTCCCGCCGTCACGCTGAAGCTGGAGGTCGCGGTGCCCGTGGTGAAGTTCCCGTTCGCAGCCTGGGTCGCCAGCAGCGTGACCGTGCCCGCTCCCGTGACCGTAACCGTGTTGCCCGAAATTGCCGCTGGACCACTTACTACCGAGTAGCTGATCGCCCCCTGCGAGTTCGAGGTTGCCGATACGACGAATGGAGCATCGCCTGCCACCTTCGCCGGAACGGAAGCGAAGCTCAGCGACGGTGTCGCGCCCGTTACCGCGAAACTTGTGGTTGCCGTCGTCGAGCTGTACTGCCCCGTCGCCGCCTGCGTCGCCTTCAGCGTAACCGTGCCAACGCCGGTAAGCGTCACCACGTTCCCTGCGATCGTGGCGGGACCGCTTACCACGGAATACGTCACCGCTCCACTGGAGCTTGATGTAGCCGAAACCGCGAACGGAGATGCGCCGAAGACCTGGCTGCCGATAAGCGAGAAGTTGAGCGAAGGCGTGCCGCTCGCCGACACCGTTACCGTCGTGCTTGCCGAGGTGCTGCCGAATGCATTGCGCGCAGTCACCGTGTAGGTGGTCGTTGCTGTCGGCGTCACTGTGATGGGCCCGCGTGTGAAGCCTGCATTGTCGATGAACTCATACGAGCCACCCGTCACGTTGGGTGTCAGCGTTACGCTTGCTCCGGGTGTCACAGTGGACGACGATGCCGTAAAGCTTTGATGACCGGCGCGGGGCCTGTCGGCGCCGTGTACGGCGTCGTACACCGCACCCATCTTCACGACTTCGAACGCGCTCGCACGAACCGCCTTCAGCGCGCTGCAGGTCGTTGTCATTCCAGCGCGGATCGGGCGTGCCCTGGAAGAACATGTTGCTGCCGTTGTCGGCCAGGATCATCCCATACTTCTTCATCGCATTCAGAATGATCTGGTTCGTGGTTGAGAACTTGGATACGTCGAAGTTAGCCTTCAGCCGGATGCGCATGCCCATGATGTTGTCGGTGCCATAAAGGTTGCCGGCAGCATGCACTGCAGGCGCCGTGAAGTATCCGTTCGGCATTGTCGTTCTTGGTATGCAAAGCCGTAAACCGGATGGCGTGGTTGATTGCCCCGGCGACGATCTCGTCGTAGCGTATAAGGCCTTCAAACACGGAAAGGCCGGCCGCATCCACTGAGCTCATTCCATACGGCCGCTGCTCCGTGTGGTGAAGTCCCAGATCACGTTTCCATAGAGCTCCACGATCCGTTGCAGAGGTTGGCCTGGTACACCTCGTAGGCCACGCACGTACCCTTGTCGATCACAATCGCGTGGTGATCGCCCGAGTCGGACCAGCACTGCCCTGGGATCCCTCCACCGGATCGGCCGGCCATGGAAACAGCGTGGTGTCGCTATCCGCGGAGTCGGACGCGGAAAACGTTACCTTGGGAGTTGGTGTCGCGGCAGAGTCGACGACGATGTACGGAATGCCATAGCCGCCATCCACAGGCGTGCTGAAGTCAGGGTGCAGATACGCACCATTCAGATCCTGAGGAGCGCTCACAATTGTGGCGGAGTTGGGGTCGACGGGCGCAGATGATGATGTCCTGGTGCCAGGCATCGCCTGGAGAAGGCACCCAACCGTTCAGTGACCCTAAGATCCCGGTGCTTACCGCAGAGCAGCTCTGTTGTGCTTGCAAAGAAACCGAAAATGCAAGCCACAACAGTAGAACGCTGGCTAGAGTTTTTGCATCGAACGATATACCTCTGCGGTTCGAAACACGGAGACGACGAAGAGACACAGTGGTGCAGACAGCACGCTTCAAGACACACCTCGCGGAGCGGGTTACTGGCTAAATTGTGGGGAATGGGCAGGTCAAACGAGTCGTGCAGAAGAGAACGTGTCTCTTGGAATAACTCCAGAGTACATGCAGTCTGCGGTCCTGAGTAGCTCGCCCGGTGCAACAAAAGTGTTATCAGTGAATGGCGTGTAAAAACACGTAAATCTTTCCATCTAAAGACACTTATTTCCTACGAAAACTGTAAATACTTCCTGCAGAATTCTGCACTCAGACCATCTTCATAGCAGCGTTCCGTGTCGCAGATCGTCAGCTTTCAAGGGCGGCTAAGATTCAGGAGGCGCTTGTCTGCAGAACTAAGGAACCAGCTGCGTTGTGTACGCGCTCGACGGGTCAATCTGCTGCTTGATTACGCCCAGGCCCAACAACTGCTGGTAGGTTGCATTCCAACGATCTGACGTGAAGTGCCCCAGGTGCGATTCGGCCGTTCCCTGTCCATCAATGAAATGGCCGCTCTTCAGCGTGGCTACGCTGAACGCCATCTGCTCCGCACTCATCGCAGGATTAAGCCTGGCTAATTCCGCATTCACCTGCGACGGATCCTGTAGGTAGTCATGCCACCCCTGCACGGACGCCGTTACAAACTTCGCGGTGATGTCGCCATGCTGCTGGAGGAACTCCTTTGAAGTGAAGAACACACGGTACGGCTGATACCCCGTCGCACTGATCAAAAGAGTACGCACCTTCGCTCCGGCTTTTGTAGCGAAGTAAGGTTCCGAAGTTACAAAGCACTGCTGGATGTAGTTCGGATCCTGCATGAAATTTGCGACGCTATAAGTCGCCGGAATCTCCTTCACATTCTTCAGTCCGTATTTCTTCAGCAGATATTGAAACCATATCGATCCCGGCTTCGCCGCAATGGTATGGCCCTCAAGATCCGGAAACTCCTTGACGGGAGAGTCGGCGTGCACCATTACCGCCTGTGGATCCTGCTGCATCGTCGCACCCACCGCCACCACCGGCAGACCTGCAGCGACATCGACCAGCACCTTGTCAGAAGAGCCCATCGCGAATTGGGCCGTTCCCGCCGCCACCTGTTGCTCAGCCACCACGAAAGGCCCACCCGGCGCAATCGTCACATCTAAACCCTGCGCACGATAGAGGCCCTCCCTTTGAGCCTCATAGAAGCCGCCCATCTCCGGCTGCGGATACCAATCAGTCTGTAACTTTATTGGGAATAGACCCGAAGTAACATGCCGCCCCTTGCAGGCCACGGCCGTCCACAGAAGCGAACTCGCAACCAACAGTGTCGCAGGACGAAACGCTGTCCCATGCCGACGAGCCCTCATCAAGACCTCCCCGCATAGCTGCATGTCCAAGTCGCAGTGCAGACATCAACGCGCAAGCCTCTCCCCCAACGCTTGCCCCCAGGCAAGCAGGCGAGCATCGTCCCCTGGCCTCGCCCCGACCTGCACCCCGGACCCGAACGCGCCGCCAATGATCTCGCCCGGCAAGGACAAGGCGGGCAGTCCAGCGAGCGAAAACGGTGTCGTGTACTTCAAGATCTTCCCTCTTGCCCCGCCCTGATCCTGGCCCGCCTGCAGCCGCCGCACGGGCGCGCAGGGCAGCATTACGAAATCGTAGCGTTCAAACAGACTCAGCAGCCGCTCACCGAAGACCGCCATACGGCTCCGCAAGGTCGCGACCTCTTCCTGGCTCAGCCCCGCTCCCCACTCCAGGCGTTGCGCTACCAGCGGTTCGAACGCATCGTAGTGCCCGCGATGCAGCACCGCCGCCTCACTGGCCTGGACTCCCGCAAACACCTCCTGCGCCCCCTCCCACCATGCCGCGTCGAAGTCCTCAACCTCCGCTCCCGCTTCCACCATTTGCTCACGCCACCGCCCAAGTGAGTCCATAACCTCGGACTCGCAGTCCTCCAGAAATTCTCCCGCTACGCACCCCACGCGCACCTTGCCGGAAATCTTTGTCGCGGCCACTCCAAACAGACCCTCTGCAACCGGGGCAGCGTCCCGCGGGTCGCGCACAAAGATTCCGACTGTATCGAACGTCTCGGACAGGTGCACGCCCCCAGCCCACAGACCATTCGTTGCCCCTTCAAACGCCAGCTTGTGCGAGGTCCTGTAACCCACTAAGCCACACAGCGCGGCCGGCACGCGCACCGACCCACCGGTATCCGTTCCTATGGCCACCAGCGCCGATCCTTCCTGCACACTCGCTGCTGCCCCGCTTGATGAGCCGCCCGTCAACAACGTCGCATCTCGCGGCTGCACACAGTCCCCAAAGTCGGGGTTCTCGCCTGTAATGCCATACGCCAGCCCGTGCATGTGGGTCTTCCCCACGATCAGCATCCCCGCCATCCTAAGCCGCTCTGCCACCGCAGAATCGCGCGGCGCCACACCGCTCCGCTCCGCATAGAAACGTGTCCCCGCGGTCGTCACCGTCCCGGCAAGGTCGAAGCAGTCCTTCAGCGATACGGACACTCCATACAGCGGCGGACGTACCGCCGCACCCGCAAATCGCCGCTCCAGTTCCGCTGCCTGGGTCACCACCGCAGCCTCATCGAGCCACAGGTACGTGTTGCGGGAGGCATTCCCGTTGGCCCGCGCCATGAACTCCCGCGCCACACTGGAGGGGCTCTCCGCCCCGCTCCGCAATTTTTCCTGCAACTCCGCCAACGGCGATACATGACGCAACATCCCTGTCTCACTCCCCATACGGCATCACCACGTAGACCAGCACCACAGCCATCACTGTAAACATCCGGAACGCCGTCTCCCGCCCGTCCCACACCTTGGACTGCCACATCAGAAACCACTCACCGCCCACCGCCAGGAACGCCACTAAAAACAGCAGACATCCCATCGTAAGCCCCGCCACCGCGACTCGCTTCCCCGGCCCAAAATCCTCCACCCCTGCGCGCATACCCCGGGCCAATCCCCACACACCCGCCCAGCAAACCGCCATTGTGGCCGCCTCCCAGCAGATGATCCCCACATAGAACACGGTGTGCACCACAGGGCTCCAAACCGCCCGCCACATCCCGTGATTGCCCGAAAACGTCGTATCCATCATCAGCACGTGCCGCACGTACTGATAGTTCGAGTCGTAGTCGGTCACGTTGTTCAGCACCACCAGCGTGAAGTACAGCGCAACCCCCGCCAGCAGAGCACACTTCGACAGCCGAACGATCATCGGGTCTCCTCCGCCGCTTCGGATTGAAAGTACTCGGTCAATGCCTGCAGCGTCGCGGCGTCGTACCCAGGATTGGCCGCCATCGTGGCCTTGGCATTCACCGCCTTCGGGTTCTTCACCACGCGGCCAAACCACCTCGGCCTCTCCCGCGCGTCCAGAGCCAACTCCCGCCAGGTCTTATCGGACTTGCTCCCGCCTGTGGCACCCGCCGCATGACACCGAATACAGTTCTGTCGCGCGATCTGAAAGCCCTGCTTCGCAGCGACCGATTCCGCCACCGGCTTGATCTGCGCAAACGTCTCGGCCTGCATCGCGAAATCGACTCGCACGACATTCGTGGGCAGCTGCGGCTGGTCCTCATGCGCGAGCACCCGCCAGGCTGGCCGAAAGGCGTCATACACCACAAGGTAAGGGGCAGGATCATATTGCTTCGTCTTCGCCGCCCACGTGCCAGGCGCCATTCCCTCGATCGTCAATACCAGGATCGGCTCGTGCGCCCGGACCATCTCTGCCGGGTAGTAGCTCCGATATCCGTCGCTGCAGGGCAGATCAATAACATCAACGCCGTCCTCCGCACCCACTGCACGCTCCAGAATGCTTAGCCGAACTCCGCTCACATGCACCGTTCCGCCTCCTAGATCCGGATCACCTGAGACCACGGCCGCTACCTGCGGCAATCCAAGCAGTTCCTCACGGGACACGTACCCCACGCGGCCCACCGGCAGGCCCACGACACGCCCCGAGATCTCCAGGTCGTCGGCACTCTCTCGAGCCGCGGCAAGGGAAAGCTTTGCTGAGCTCCGGCCCTGAACCACACGTGGCGCAAGCGCAGAGCACACCAGCCACAGAGCTGCCGCACCCATCAACAGTTCCGCCAACCGTCTCGAACGCATACCGCCACTCTAACCGGATCAGCCGCTAAAGCCAGAGCAATTCGAGCCGTGATCGCATGGCACGGCTCGGGTTGGCCGTGATAGCCTTTTGCCAGATGAGCCAGACCACGTCTCCGGAGCAGCGCCTGCGGGAGCTCGGCCTCAGATTGCCGGCCCCTCCGGCAGCAGGCGGCAACTACGTCTCGGCGAAAACAGTCGGCTCGCTAGTCTTTCTGGCGGGCGTCATCTCCTCTGGACCCGATGGCCCCATCACCGGCACTGCCGGCGCGGACCGCACCATCGAGGAAGCCCATGCCGCGGCGCGTGCCTGTGCATGCACCCAGCTCGCGGTTCTGCGCGCCCATCTCGGCACGCTCGACCGTATCCGCGGGATCGTCAGCGTCAACGGTTATGTCAACGCCATCCGAGGATTTCCCTCGTCGCCACAGGTCATCAACGGAGCTTCAGACCTTCTCGTAGAAATTTTTGGCGAAGCTGGCCGGCACGTCCGCGCCGCGATCGGCGTCTCTTCCCTGCCCCGCAACGCGCTTGTCGAACTGCAAATGACAGTTGAAATCGGGGATGCCGGACCGTAGCGGCATTAGGACCCGCAAGCGTGGAGTCTTTCACGAGACCTAACCGGATCAGTCGGTAGGGCGCGGGCGTGTAGGAGAAGCGCCGCTGTACTCGGCCTTACGGTTTCGCTCGCTGTACTCAAACCATGCCCACCCACACCCTCACTGCCGCCCCCACACATTCCCTCTGGGATTCCACCCTTCCGCCACGCCTCCACATGGTCTCCGGCGATACCGTCCACCTCGAAACCGTGGACGCGTCCGGCGGCCAGGTCACCCCCACCTCTACGCTCGCCGACTTCCTCGTCATCGACCGCACCCGCATCCACGCGCTTACCGGCCCGATCTTCATCGAGGACGCCGCCCCCGGCGACACCCTGCAGATCGATATCCTCGAAGTAGCTCATCAAGGCTGGGCCTGGAGCTCCATCATCCCCGGCCTGGGTTTCCTCGATCAGCGCTTCACCGAGCCGTTCCTCTTTCACTGGAAGCTCGAGCAGACCGCGACCTATTCGCTCCAACCCGCCAACATCCCCCTTCGCCCTTTTTGCGGAGTTATGGGCGTCGCCCCGCCCCAACCCGGCGCGCACCGCACACGGCCTCCTGGCCCGTTCGGCGGAAATCTGGACGTCCGCGAACTCTCGACCGGAGCGACCCTCTACCTCCCTGTCTTCCACCCCGGCGCGCTGTTCTCCTGCGGCGACGCCCACGCTGCTCAAGGCGACGGTGAAGTCTGCATCAACGGGATGGAGTGCCCCGCCGCCGTCACCCTGCGCTTCACACTCCACAAACACCAGGCCATCTCCGGACCCATCATCGAGTCTCCATCCCGGATCGAACCTCCCTACGACCACGTCGGCCCCGAATGGATCGTCGTCGAATCGGGCACCGACGCATTCACCGCGGCCCAGATCGCCACGTCCCGCATGATCGATCTCCTTGTCGAGCGCTGGGCCTTTACGCCCGAACATGCCTATCTCCTCTGCTCCGTAGCCATGAAGCTCCGCCTTTCCCAGGTCGTCAATCGCCCCATGATCACCGTCTCCGCCGCTATTCCGAAGTCCATCCTCCCGGCCCGCACCCTCTTCTAGACGGCAGCTAAAGCCCCACTTGGAACAGTGTCTAACGGCAGCCGAGAACTTGCTCCTCATTGCGTCATGATCCGTCGCGCGGCAAAGGACCCGCTTCTGTTCCAATCAACCCAAAGGCGCACCCATGACGATCAACGACCCCGCCACCCACGCCGAACTCTCCATCCTCTATCCCACCTACGAGCGAGCCCTGGTCGAAAACGACGTGCCTACCCTGACGCACCTCTTCTGGACCTCTGCCCATGCGATGCGCTTCGGGGTCACCGAAAACCTCTACGGCACCGATGAGATCGAAGCCTTCCGCAAAACGCGCCCTGCCGCGGGCCTCGCGCGCCGCATTACTCGACTGGACATCGTCACCTTCGGAACTGACTTCGGCTCTGTCACCCTCGAGTTCGAGCGCGATACACCGGTCCGGATTGTGCGGGGCCGTCAGTCCCAAACCTGGGTCCGCCTGCCCGAAGGGTGGCGCATCGTAGCCGCCCACGTCTCTCTTCTCCCCTGACGCACAGCCCGCACCTTCGAAGGTCTACTATCAGGTGCTGTGCTGATCTTCGCTTGTAAACGGAATCCATTTCGCGCGTTTACCAACTGCATGCTGCTCATCGCGATCGGTGGGCTACTCGCGTGCAGCAGGAGCCCCACCATGCCCGATTTTTCGTCCGCATCAACCACCAATGTTGAGCTGACGGAGGCCTCCGCCGGCAATCCGGTTAACGTCCGCATCGGCCATCGCCTCCAACTCACACTGGCGGAGACCAGAACCACTGGATATCAGTGGAAGCTAGACCATGCGTGCCCCGCCATACTGGCGCTCGAAAGCGATCACGCCTCCGCTCCTTCGGAAGCGCGCCCGGGCGGGCCGGGCACTCATGCCTGGGTCTTCCGCGCGCAAGCCGCCGGTTCCTGCGAGCTTCGCGTCCTGTCAGCAAGGTCGTGGGGCGCAAACGAGACCGGGAAGGTGCTCTCCTTTCCGGTCCACGTACTTCCCTAAGCCTCCTACTTCGTGCTCCGGATGGTCCAAAGGTCCGAAGCGAGCGACTTATCCGTGAGGTAGGAGTACGGCATCTTGAAGTAGCCCTTCAGTCCCCAGCCTGTTCCCCATGAATTCCGGACAGTGAACATCCGTGAACCATCGTCGTACCCCACGCACATCACAGCATGTCCACCAATCGCCTTCTCTCCGGATGCCGGAAGTGGCAGAATCCCGGACGTTGCGACCGTCTTGCTTTCTAACTCCTCGTAGCAGGTGAAGCCGAAGACAAATGGATAGCCCGAAGCCAGGCACCCTTTTAGCGTGTTCAGGTCCTGAATGAGCCGCTGATACAGAACGACCAAGTGTTGCTTGGCATCAGTGAATGCGGTATCGGGCGGCTTGTCCAAAAAGTGGTTGATGTCATACGGCCAGTCCGTCTCCGCTGGCGCTCCAATCTGCGCTACCGTCTTGATGCCATCCCGAATCTGCGCGCCGGCATCGGTGCCCACCGTGCCTTCGATTACGCGCTCGTTGTAGTAGATAAACAGCCGTGACGGGGTGAACTCCTTCACCCCCTGCTTGATCTGATCGAATTCGATCGCGCCGCCAATTGCATTGGCAGTGCAGCTTCCCAGCGCTCCCTGGTCATAGACGGGCGGGCACTTTGAAGTCAGGTCCACGCTCGCCGGAATATTCGTTTGGAACGGTGCTGGCGCCGCATACATGAAGTCGCGGTGGTCCGGGAGATCCGGAATCCAGCCATACCGTTGAACCTTTCGTACGCTGAGCGAAGTCGCAGTTTTTTCGGATGAAGAAGGCATTCGTTACACTCCTGGATTGCAGAATTGGCTTAGCGGGCCCAGGGTTCGAAAGCTTGTTCAAGCCGTTATGACAGCAGTCCAATGCCTCCGAGCGCTCTACGCTCCACTCCCGTGGGGAGCGGGAACTGAAGAGAGACGGCAGTATATCCACAAGCGGGGAGAAAGCAAACCGCGAACCTATCGGCCCTCGTCAAAATACTGCGCCTCACCGGCGCCGCAGCAGATCTTCCGCTGGCATGCCGCGGATCGACGCATCCAGCAGCTCTACCAGGTGGAACGCAGGCATGGTCGCTTCCCCACGGCGGCGCAGCCCACTCATCAACTGCAGCAGACAACCCGGGTTCGCAGACACCACGGCCTCCGCTCCCGCAGCCAGCAAGTGCCCGGTCTTACGATCCCCTAGTTCACCCGCGGGCTCCGGATGCAGCAAGTTATAAACTCCAGCCGAGCCGCAGCACATACTGCTCTCCGCTACTTCGCGCACATCGATTCCTGGAATACTTGCCAGCAGCTGCCGCGGCTCCCGGAACACTCCCTGCGCATGCCGCAGGTGGCACGCATCATGGTATGCGACCCGCATCTGGAGCGGCTGGCGGAGCGCCAAAGGCGGGAGCTCGGCCAGCACCTCCGCCACGTCCTTGCACTTCGCAGAAAATGCCCGCGCCCGCACAGCCCACTCCGGGTCGTCGCGCAGCAGATGCGCGTACTCCTTCATCGTGGACCCGCAGCCCGCCGCGTTAATTACGACCGTATCCACGTCGGCCCGTTCGAACGCAGCGATCATTCGCCGCGCCATCTCCGCGGCACGCTTCTCGAGACCCGAATGCACCATCAACGCGCCGCAACAACCCTGCGCCTCAGGTACCACGACCTCGCATCCTTCCGCCGCGAGCACACGCACCGTGGCCTCGTTCACATGCGGGAAGAACACAGACTGCACGCAGCCGGTCAGCATCCCCACACGCAGCCGTGGCTTGCCAGCCGCAAGCTGCCCCGAGACACGCCGTCCAAATCGTGCCGGTACGGGAGGCAGCAGCTCCTCCATCGCGCGCAAGCGCTTCGGCAGCAGCTTCGCAACGCCAAGACGCCGGACCAGCCACTGCAGCCCCGAACGCTGGTAGAGGAACATCGGAATCGCAAGCAGCTTCAACCGGCGGGGATGCGGAAACGTCGCAAACAGCAACCGCCGGAACAGCGAGTCGCCCACCGGCCGCGGAATGTTTCGCTCCACCTGCCCCCGGGTGTCTTCAATCAGCTTCGAGTACTGCACGCCCGAAGGACAAGCGGTCATGCACGCCATGCAACCAAGGCAGTTATCCATGTGAATCCGGAACTGCTGATCGAGCGGAGCCCTCCCCACACTCGCGCGCTCCATCATGTAGATTCGCCCGCGCGGCGAATCCATCTCTTCTCCCCACAACGCGTAGGTGGGACAGGCCGGTAGACAAAACCCGCAGTGCACGCAGTCTGCCAGCAGCCCCTTCTCCGGAGGATTATGAGCATCGAAGCTCGACACCACGCTCAGGTGCTCCACGGCAGATGCGCCTGAGCCAGGCGGTTTCAATCCCTGGGCGCCATGCACCTCGTCCTCAACCAGCTTTTGCACTCAAACTCCTCCCATCAGCCGGCGATTCAGAATCCGCTCCGGATCGAACCGCTGCTTGATCTCTCGCATCAACGTGAAGACGCTGGCATCAGGCAGAGTCGGCCCGCCGTCGCCGCGCAGAACTGAGACCGTCCCGCCGCCAGACGACTTCGCGAGCGAGCAAATCTCTTGGAGCATCTCCTTATCTACGCTGTCCGGAAGGCTGGCCATCATAATGCCCGATGCCTGAGCCACAGCCTCTCCGCGCGCGCGCACCACCACGGCCGAGATGGAAGCGATCGCCGAAGGGAGCATCGTGATCTTCAACACGGAGCTACTCGCGTACTGCAACAGCCGCTCGCGCGCACCAAACGCATCTGTCTCCCCCCGCGCAAAGTTCGCAGCGCCGCCCGAGAGCCCCCTCAACGTGGCCACATGCTCAGCGAGAACCTCGCGTCCCCCCGTAAGCTCCACATCGAGCGAGGAGTTCCGCGCCAACGTACGCAACTGCATCGCATGCACTCCAAGCAGCGAGCCCAAAACACGCATCATGAGCGAACCTAAGGCGTCCAGATTCTCTGACCGAAAGCTCCAGACCTCCGCGGCCACTGGAACGGGATGCAGGCGAAACGTCACCTCTGTGATCACCCCAAGCGTGCCGAACGCGCCAAGCATCAGCTTGTGCAGGTCGTACCCGGCCACGTTCTTCACCACCTTGCCGCCTGACTTCGCAATCGTGCCATCCGCGAGCACGATCGTCATCCCGATCACCAGGTCGCGCGCGCTGCCATACCGCAGCCGCCAGGCGCCCGAATCGTTTGCCGCCAGAATGCCTCCCACGGTCGCCCGCTCCGGCCACAAAGGGTCAAGCGCCACCATCTGCCCATGCGCACGCAGCACCCGCTGCATCTCTCCCCACGTTGTGCCCGCGCCAACGGTTGCTGTCAGATCCTGCCAGCTATGCTCCCGCACGCCAGATAGGCCGCCGACCTCGAGCACCACGTCCGCCTCAACCAATCCAGCCCAGCCCCGCTTCGTTCCCGCACCCGCAACCTCTACGCGCCACCCGGCAGCGTTGCAGCGCCGCAACAACGCCGCAACCTCTTCCGTGTTCCGCGGCGACACGACCGCAAGCCCTCGCTCCTCGCGCACAGCGACGGTCCCACCCAGTTGCATCCGTATCTCGTCGAACCGTGGCGCCACGACCATCAAAAGTACTCCGCGACCCCCGCCGTCTCCAGCGGGTGCGGCACGTAGACGCCGGTCTTCTCTCCACACAGACGAGGCCGCGGAAACAGCTTGTCTGGATTAGCCAGCCCCCTCGGATCGAAGGCCGCTCGCACACGCTTCATCGTCTCCAGATCCGGCTCAGAGAACATGTAGCCCATCGCCTCCTGCTTCTCCTTACCTACCCCATGCTCCCCCGTAATCGATCCACCATGATCCACGCACAGGTGCAGGATGCGATACGAAAGATCCATCGCGAGATCCTCCTGGCCGGAAATGGCGCGGTCGTACAACACCATCGGATGAAGATTGCCGTCACCCGCGTGGAATACATTCGCCACCCGGAGACCCGCCTCATCGGACATCCGCTGCATCGCCTCCAGTACCTGTGGCAATGCCGTCCGTGGGATCACCCCATCCTGCACGATGTAGTTGGGCGAGATGCGACCCATCGCCGCGAACGCCGCCTTGCGTCCCTTCCAGATCAGGCCGCGCTCCTCCGCGGTCTGCGCCCGTCGAACCTCCCACGCACCGTTCCGGTTACAGATAGCCGCTGCCTCCGCTGCCTCCGCGCGCACCTCCGACTCCGACCCGTCCAATTCGATCAGAAGCAGCGCCTCGCAGACTGGATACTTCGGATGCACCGCCGCTTCGCTGGCCTTCGCCGATAGCCGGTCCATCATCTCGAGCGCGGCCGGCAGCATCCCGGCAGCAATCACATCGGACACCGTCTGCGCGGCCTGCGCCACCGAGTCGAACGCAGCCAGGAGCACCTCTACCGTCTGCGGCCGCTTGACCACACGCAGTACGATCATTCGGGTCGCCACCCCAAGTGTGCCCTCAGATCCCACGAAGACTCCCGTCAGGTCGTACCCGGGAGCATCCAGCGCGCTGCACTACCAAATGTCACCAGTTCGCCCGATGGCAGCACCACGTCCATCCCAAGCACATGGGTCGTGGTGAAGCCATACTTCAGGCAATGCGCGCCCCCGGCGTTCTCCGCCACGTTGCCGCCGATCGTGCAGACCGTCTGCGACGACGGGTCAGGCGCATAGAAGTAGCCGTACGGAGCTACCGCGTCGGTCACCTGCGAGTTGATCACCCCGGGCTCGACGACTACCCTCTCGTTCGCGATGTCTACCGCCAGGATCCGGTTCATGCGGGAGAAGCCAATCACCACGCCGCCCTCGGTCGGCAGCGCACCTCCGCTCAACCCCGTCCCGGAGCCCCGCGCCTACGAATGGCACGCCGTACTCCACGCAGACCCGAACCACCGCCTGAACCTCCGCGGCATTGCGTGGCAACACGACCGCTCCCGGCAGAGCACGGAAGTTCGTCAAGCCATCGCATTCGTACGTCTGCATCTGGTTCGGCGCGGTGATCAGCCCGCCGGTCCCGCGAGTACCGCGCAGCTCAACGCCCTCCACCCACCGCAGCCCGCAGAGCCTCAACCATCTTCGCCGGAAGCATGACCTCCATCCTACGCCCGCAGGCGGCTCAACGGAGGTTCCCCGCATGCGCCCACAGCAGCACCTCGAGACCTACCAGGCACGCAAGAAAGATGCTGTGCCTCAGCGTAAACCGGAAGAGGCTGGCCTGGTCCGCAACACCCATCCCCGTCGCCGCCGCCGCCACCGCAATCGTCTGCAGGCTGATCATCTTGCCCATCACCCCGCCGACAGAGTTCGCGCCTGCGATCAGCACGGGATCAAGTCCAAGCCGCGTCGCGCTCACCACCTGCAGCGACCCGAAGAGCGCGTTCGAAGAGGTGTCGGAACCCGTGAGGAAGACGCCGAGCCAGCCCATCAGCGGGCTGAAGAACGGGAACGCCCGGCCGCTCGCCGCGAACGCTATGCCCAGCGTGCCCGTGGCGCCGCTGTAGTTCATCGCAAATGCCATCGCCAGCATCGCTGCGACCGTCATGGTAGGCTTCACCAGCTTGCGTGCCACCGAGACAAGAATCGCGACGAACTCCCGCAGGCCCAATCCGGCGAAAACAGAGCTGCCAGGATGGACGCACCCATAGCAGGAAGTGCCAGACGCCGAGAGCCAGTTGAAGTTGTAGATCAGCCGCATACTGCCGGAAGGGCTGCGACATGGGCGGCATCCGCAGCACGTGATTGTGCAGAGCCGGGCCACGGCGAACGCAACGGATAGCTCGGTTCAGATTGCGTCACGATCGGCGCATATCCCCAGGCCAATACGAACAGCACAAGCAGCGCGTACGGCAGCCATGCCTTCCAGAGCTCCGGCAGTAGCCGCCGTGTGCGCGGACGCACGGCCGTACGCCCGTGCTGGATGCAGGAGCGCCGACTCTACCGCCTGGGCGCCAGAAGCGCAGCAGAACAACCAACGCCACGATTGCACCGAGCGAACTGAGGATGTCGGTCAACTGCGGGCCGATGAAGTTCGACACGAAGAACTGCAGCGAAGCAAACACAACCCCGCAGACAGCACGGCCGGCCAGACCTCAAACGTGGCACTCCAACCGCTCGTGACGAGGATTAGGTACGCCGGCAGAGAAAGCGAGATCGGCGCACTCAAGCGCCCCACCATCGCGCTCAGGCGCTGCAGCGGGAGGCCTGTGATCGCGGCCAGCGTGATCACCGGGATGCCGATAGAGCCGAACGCAACGGGAGCGGTATTCGCCAGCAGACAGATGGATGCGCCGCATACAGCGGGGCGAAGCCCAGGCCGGCCATCATGGCCGCCGCGACCGCCACTGGCGTGCCGAAGCCCGCGCAGCCCTCGATGAATGCCCCGAAGCAAAACGCGATCAGCAGCGCCTGCATTCGCCGGTCCGACGTCAACGAACCGATCGATCTGCTTGATCACGTCGAAACGCCCCGTCACTACTGTGATCTCAAACAGCACCAGCGCCCAGAAGACAATCCATGTAGATCGGGAATACGCCGAAGCACGCACCCAGGCCCGCACTGCTGGCGGCCAGATTCACGGGCATGCGATACGCCGCGACGGCCAACACCAGCGTCGCCGCGAGACCCGCCAGCGCAGCTATCCAGCTAGGCTTGCGCCTGACCGCGAGCACATACAGGAGGACCAGGGTCGGCACGGCAGCCACCACCGCCGAACCACCGAGCCCCAATCCAAACAGCGTGTACGGCTGCGGCCAGACTCCGTTCATCGTTCCCGTCCCCTGGCCGCAGCCGAATTAGCTTCCAAAATCAGACCGCGTAATCCTCGCGCATCGGCGTAAAGATATCCAGCACCTCGGAGTCTTCGATCGCCGACGCCTGGTGATCGACGCCGCCCGGCACCAGGAAGCTGTCACCCGGGCCAACCTCAAACGTTCCCCCGGGATGTTCAAAGCGAATCCGTCCGCGCACGATGTACACCATCTGCTCATGCGGATGGCTATGCTTCGCGCCCACCCAGCCCTTCACCATCGTGTGCCGCACAAGCATCATCGACGGGCTGTAGGACATCACCTGCCGCTTCAATCCCGGCTCGGGCGTGCCCATCCCCTCATCGTTAGATGCGTCACTGGCATTCCACTTCTGCCATCATCTCTCCTGTAAGTCATGAGCTTACAAGTCAAAGTACTACTCTAGAACTGCACCCGATTATTCATCATGCGTGATCTCCGGCGCAGGTCCCGCTCATCTCCACGCTGACGCTGCCGCCCTTCCAGTCCGCGCCCGCAGGCAGCTTCAGCGACACAACCTCCGTCTTGGGCACCAGATCCACAGGCGCCTTAAGCGGAGCAGCCTTCGCGCTGGCGATTACCTTGCCCGCCTTATCGCGCAGCACCACCTGGGCCGCCGGCGCATCCACTCCGCCAAGGCTGTGCACGGTCACCCGCATCCTGCTCGCCATCGACCTTCACATCCTCCGCGGCCGATGCCCAGATCGGCGCCGCGTCCAGTACGGCACGCCCGGGTCTTCAGCTTCAGCTCCAGCACGGTCGTCGTGTGCGGCGCGAACGTCACGTCCACGCTCTTTGCTCCGCTCCCAATCGACCGTTCGCGTCGCCGACGTTCTGCAGTGGCATCGTTCTCGTCGGCGCCGCTGCGTGCCCTGCGTCATCTCCCACGTGCCCGGGTCGACCTCCCATCCAGTCATGGTCGCGGTCACCGGCTTGTCCTCGAGGTTGTAGGCGATGATCTTCACGTGGTCCGGCGTGCCGGTCGGCACCAAGAATGGCCACGCTCTGTTCATTCGCCGGCGCTGCGAACTGCCAGCTCACCACGTTGCCGGGATAATCGTAGTTCCGCATCAGCTGCCACGCCGCCGAGCCGCGACCGCTGCAGCTCACCGTTGTTGAAGTAGACGCGATCGATCCACAGGCTGCCTTCGCGGTTGATGAACTACCGGTTCGTCGCGGTCTCAATCTGCGCGCCGTACACCTTGTCCAGATACTGCGTGTCGCCGGTCAGCTGCCAGCGCAAGCTGATTTGTCGTCTCAGTCGAAGTCGGCGCCATCGTTGCGCGTGGCCGCACCCTGTGGCTTCAACAGTTCCTTGCCCCACGTGTCGCGCACGCCAAGCATGTCCAACGCATCCGCGTTGATCTGGCGCAGCGACGCCGCCGGATCACCTTCAAACGGAGCAAGGTACTTCTTGTCGCCCGTCCACTTGTAAGCCGCCCACAGCACGAACCACGCATCGTTTCCGCTCGGCAGGTCCTCGTTCGTGTGGAAGTTCACGTTGAGGTGCATGACCGGCTTACCATTCGTGCCCGGGTCCGGATGGTAGTGCGCCAGGAACCCGTCCGCTGTCTCGAGCACCATCTGCTTCGTGCGCGGCATGCCGTTGAAGAGCACAAGCTGCAGCGCGGGATGGAAGACGTAGTACGACCGCTGCTTGCCCCATCCCCAGACGCCACCCTCAGCCATCTTCGTGCCGCTGTAGTAGGAACTGCGGATCTGCCGCTGCCCGGCTGAGTTGATCCCCGTCAGCCACTCCAGCCGCTTCGCTGTCAGCATCGCGCGTTCCAGCTGCTTCGGGCTGCCGAAGTCGATCTGCATCGCCTGCCCCAGCGTGTTGATGCCGTCTTCATAGGAATGCAGCTCGTCGTACTGCGCCCGCGCCAGCCCGTTCTCCCACATGCCGTTCGCGTACGTCGCCTCGAGCGTTCGCTCCAGAGACGCCTTCAGCCGCTCCGGCTCCGCGCCCATGGCAGCCAGCCCCGGCCACCAGTTCAGGTAGTCCGTATCGTCCGACAGCCCCCCGCCGAACTCGCCATCCGAGATCTGCCGGTTATCGATATACCAGTCGATCTGGTCCTTCAGCATCCCCAGATCCTTCACCTGCAGATACGCCCACTCCGGCACGCCCGCGGGGGCAGCGGGCAGCGTGAACGGCGGGGCGGGCTGCTCAGGATTCTTCTCATGCCAGTACTTGCGGCCCAAGCTCGTTCGTCGGGTCCACCCGCAGCAGGTCCGTGATGTCCGCATCGAACCGGTTCCAAAGGTTCAGCTTGCGCGAATTGACCGACTCCTCGGTCATGTTCGCGTAGTTGTCGCGCACCTCGTCAGCCGGTCGGCGATATGCTCCGGCAGCGCGTCCTCATACTGCTTGAAGACCAGCCGCACCTGCGCGCCTTCGAGCGCCGCCGTGCCTGAACTCCGGGCTGGCCGAAGCGATCGTGAGGTAAAGGCTCTTCCCTTCCGGCAGAATCCGGTCGCGCGTATCCAGCCAAAGCGTGTGCGGCTCGCCCGGCTTCACCGAGAAGTTGACGTCCAGCATGTCGCGCATCGGCCACATCGGATCCTTGACCTGGAGGTTCATCGGGATCACTTCGCCGTGCGTCGGCTTCACGTTCAGCGCGGGCAGATCGATCGCGATGCCATCCAGCCCGGCGTGCATGTTCTCCCAGCCGTACGCGCTGCCGTGGCCAGGGCTCTGCATCGCCGCGGAAGTCCGCCGGGATCACCATATGCACAATCGGCATGCTCGCCGGCTGGCCGCCGCATCATCCGCAGCTCCGCCGCCGCGCTCGCCCGCGCCCCGCGACGCCGCCGGCGCCGCACCGCCCGGGCAGCGCGACCATCATCGTCGCGCTCATCCGCCGGATACCGGCCCGCGATGAACGCCCGCAACGGCTGCGACCGATGGATTCCCGCCATCATCCGCGGCCGGAAAGCGTGTAGCTCAGCTTGGCAATCGCCCTCGCGGCTCCGCGCCCGGATGCACGTAGTACGCCCCGAACTCACCGATCGGCCACTCCTGCTCCACGTTGGTGAAGCGCACGCGCTTGCCCGTGATCGGCTCCGGCAAGCTGATTGCTTGTGCTGCTCCTGCCCCTTTGGCCGCTCGAACAGCGTGCGTCGCCAGCTGCGGCGATGGGTCCCACTGGTCCGGATCGGCCACCGCCCCGTGCTCGCCCGTCACTGCCGGCGTCAGCAGACCGACATTGCCCCACGCGCCGCCCTCGATCTCCAGCTGGTTCCACGGCTCGTCCGGCATATAGAACGTCACCGACTTGCCCGAGAGCGAATAGCAGTCCCAGTCCGGCAGCTGGAAATAATCGTACCGGCCCGGCAGCCTCGAGCGGTTGTACACGCCCGGCCAGGTCGTCTCGCGAATCCCGTCGGTGCCCTTGCACCACCAGCGCTTCAGGTCGTACGCATCGTGGATCTCCACCTTGCGCACGGTCGTCTGCTCCGCCGGCAGCGCAGCCGGCACATCGTCCGCGCGGTTCCAGCCATAGCGGAACCACCATTCCTGCTCCCAGCTCTGCACCGGCATGCCGGCGACCGGCCGCACCTGCGGCTTCGCCCCACCCGCGAGCGTCCGCTCAATCGCCGGGATCTTCTTCGGCGACCTCGAACTTCGCCAGGCCTGGCCACGTTCTCATCCGAGAGCATGCGGTCGTAGATCCGCAGCTCGTCCAGATCGCCGCCCGCGATCGTAGTTGTACGTGCTCTCCACGCCCTGCGGCGAGATGATCCGCGAGTGCGGCCCGAACTGGTCCAGCCCCGTATCGAAACGACCCGTCGCCGCCGCCTCGCCCACCATCTTGCCATTGACGTAGAAGCGAATGCCGCTCGTCTCGTCCCACGCCAGCGCCAGGTGCACCCACTCGTCCGGCTTGCGGAACGCCTTCGGCATCGTGAACGACACGCGCGTGCGCCCCAGGTTCACATCCGTCACGAACGCGTCGAAGCCGTGGCCGTTCTAGTCGATGCGCAGCCACACCATGTCCCAGCTGGAGTGGTCCGCATATCCCACGCGGAAGATCGGAAACGCCGTCTCGTCCACCGGCTCGCGCGACCGCCAGTAGAACGACAGCGTTCCGCGCTGCGCATAGATATTTCCCGGAGCCCAGTAGGACAGCAGTTGATCGTCCCCGCACTGCAGGTAACTCCCCTTCGCGCCGCCGGGCACAATCTTCACGTCCGACAGGTAATTCGGCTCCGCCACCCCGCCGGCCGCATAGTCCGCCTGGAACCCGTGGTCGCCGGAGAGATAGAACAGCAGCCCCGGCTCACTGGACGCTGCGACCGTCCCGGCCTTTTGCTCGAGCGGATTCTGTGCCTGCCCGTGCTCGCTGATACCGCACACCAGGATTGCCCACAGCACTGCCCGGTACATGCCCTCGCACACTGCGCCGCGTTCGCCTGCCCGCATCAATTGCCCCCGAAGTCGTCTCTGCACCTTCCGCGTGCTCTCAGCCGCCACGCTGCAGGCAAAGTGGTCCGACAAGCCACGCGCGATTGTCCGTCATCACCGTTCGAAAATCAATTGCCCCGCTTCCATGCCTCGAAGCACAGCAAGTGCAAGTCAGCAAATTGACTGCAAACTAACTGCTTGACTGTAGACAAAGGCAACGCTACTCTGTCCTTCATGGGTGACCTATCGGTCAACCCAGTAATTACCATCTCCCAAACAACCGAATACTCAGTCCCACTTGTTCCTCATTGGTTCGACCAACCAATAGCCGTAATCGAGAGGAAACACGATGCCGAACCCATTCCTTCAGGATGGCCGCCCTGCCACCTCTCAAACTCGGCAGGCGGAGAGACTCGACAGTTGGAAGGAGATCGCCAACTTCTTCCGCAGAGAAGTTCGCACCGTTCAACTTTGGGAGAAGCACGAAGGACTTCCCGTCCGCAGACAGCACCACAAGAAGCTCGGCAGCATCTATGCCTACCGCGCCGAACTGGAAAGCTGGCGTCTCAGCCGATCGAAGCTCGACGACTCGCCCCAGAGCGGCACGGAGCAGCCTGATCGAGCGCAATCCGCGGGGCCCATCGGCCCAGAACGGCACACACATCATCCGCCACCGATCCCCAGGCTGAATGAACCCCGCTCCTCCGCGGACACCTGCCTGGCGGCCCATGCCTGCACCATCGGCTTTCACTTCTGGAACATCCGCTCCCGGCACACCATCCCGCGCGCCCTCCGCTACTTCAAAGACGCCATCGAGCTTGACCCTCACTGCGCAGACGCCTACGCGGGCATGGCCAACGTCTACGTCTCCCTCTCCTATAACCACCTCATCTCCTCCCGCGAGGCAGCGGTGAGAGCCCATCGTGCAGTTCAGCGGGCGATGGAACTCGACGCCGCGTCCGCAACAGTCCGCAACGCCGCGGTCAACGTGCTCACCAATTGCACCTGGGACTGGAAGGCAGCCGAGCAGCAATGCCGCCAGATGTTCGACTCCGGCTCCATGAACACGCGCACCATCCAGCTCTACGCCAGCCTGCTGAGCGCGCAAGGCCGTCACCCCGAATCCATCGCGCTCGCGCTTGAAGCGCACCGGCTGGAGCCGGACTCTGCCATCGCCAATAACCTCGTCTCCCTCTCCTACTTCTACGCGAGCGATTACGAAAGGGCGCTTCCCTATAGCCGCCGCGCCCTTACGCAAATGCCGGACTACACCATGGGCTACGCGCTGCTCGGACGGGTCCAGGCGCAGCGCGGCGAGTGGGACCAGGCCCTGTCAGCCTTCCGCCAGGTCGAATCGAAGTCCGGCGACGCGCCCTTCGCCCGCGCTCTGGTCGCGTATGCCTGTGCCGGCGGTGGCGACATCGAACAGGCACACACAATGGTTGCGGCTCTCGCGCAGATGGAGCGCGACCCGCGATATCCCGCCTACGACATCTCCGGTGTCTACGCGGTTCTCCATCAGGAGGCGGAGGCGCTCCAAAACGTAAGCAGAGCCTGCGAGACCCGCGACGTAAAAGCCATCTTCATGAACGATGATCCCCGCTTCGCAAACGTACGTCACTCCGCATCCTTTCGCCGCATTGCCTCCTCACATCTGGGCTGGACGCACTGAGTCTTACGCGTGCTGAGGCACTGGACGACAGCACTACGAATTCCCGACCGCTGATCGACATTCGTAACTCTCCCTGATACGTTTGTGGTTTACACCTCCTTGTCTCTCCCGAGCATCCGGTCCGCAAGCCAAATAGAACGAAGCCACCAATCTTGTCCGCTGCCCTCTCCTATGCAGACCAAACGGCTTCTTGCGTACAGCGCCATCTATCTCCTCTGGGGCGGGTCGTACGTTGCGATTCGCTGCGTGGTCGTCGCAATCCCACCTCTGCTCGCGGCGGGCATCCGCTACAGCGTCGCCGGTCTCATCCTGCTGGCCATCAGCAGTGTTCGTCGTAGTTCCGTCCCCACTCGAATCGAACTCCGCAACGCAGCTCTCACGGGAATCATGTCTCTCGGCGTCGCGTTCGGTGCAGTCTTCTGGGCAGAAACCCGTCTGCCTTCGTGGATCGTCGGCGTACTCCTCACAACCAGCTTCCTATGGACCTACCTCGGCGAATGTCTCCTCCGGCGCAGGCGCCCCGCACCTAAGACTCTCATCGCCATTCTCCTCGGGCTTGCAGCCGTCCCACTCATCCTCAAGCCGGAGTTTCACCGCGCCAGCGGCTCAGCCCTCGCAATCATCGCTGTGCTGGCTGCTGCGTGGATGTGGTCCGCCTCCGTTCTCATCATCCGCTGCGTCCCTCTACCGGTCGATTCCCTGCAACGATCGTCGTCACAATTGACCGCAGCGGGTCTATTCCTCATCGCTTCTGCGTTCCTCACCCACCAGACACACCCGCTTGCAACCTTGGTCCGCGCCTTCTCCTGGTCAGTCGCACTCTCCATGGCATACCTCGTCCTCGCCGCTTCCCTGCTGGCGTTCACAGCCTTCCAGTGGCTCGTCGAGCACGAGGAGCCACACCTGGTCGCGACATCCTCTTACGTGAACCCAGTCGTTGCTCTGCTTGCAGGTGTATGCCTCCTGGGCGAGCAGTGCACGCCACTTCAACTCGCCGGAGCCACCATCCTGCTGGCCAGCGTCTGTGCTGTGTGGCGCTTCCACATGACAGCCAAAGAGCTCCCCGTACTCTTCCTCGCCGAGGCGATGGAGAGCCCCGGGCGCGCCTGTCTGGACAGACCCAGCGCGACCGCAGCGCGCTGACTCCTACTCAGGTTTCGGGGGCACCGGCGCCTTACCTTCGACGATTGGCGGCACCACTGTCTGTGCAGTCAACGGCGGACACTGCGTATGCCACGTCGTCGCCTTTTGATAGGCATGCGCCAGCGCCAGGACCTTGCCCTCGGAGAAGTGCGGACCCGCGATCATCAGGCCGATTGGGAGCCCCGCCTTCGAAAAGCCGCAAGGCAGCGAAATTGCGGGCACACCATATGAGTCGAACGGTGCCGTGTTGGCGCAGCCTCCCGTCGACTCAAAGAAGTCGTACACCTTCGTACTCGCCCTCCCGGCTCCTCCGGGACCGCCGCCAGCCGCGGCGTTCGCCATCTCCTTCGCGAGCGAGTCATTGATCTTCGGAGGCAGCTCCCGCGTCGTCGGAACGACCACAAGATCAAAATCCTTGAACGAAGCATCGATCATCCGCCGCGTCGTCTCGAGCTTCTGGTGCGCTCGCGCCGCATCGGCCGCCGTAGCCACCTTGGCTCCTGCCGGAGCATTCTCCATCCGTTCAAAGCGCGCTCGCGTCGGAGGCATGTAGTTCAGTCCATACTTCTCAATCAGGTCGTGATGGTAGAACTCGGCATCCCCGGTTCCGCCCGCCAGGAATTCCCTCCCAGAGAGGCGCCTTCGACGTAACTCCCGCTGTCAGCTTCGTCAGCACCTCGAGCGCGGCGTTCATCGCCGTCTCAATCTCCGGCTCCATGTGGTCATAGAAGGATTGTGGCGCACCCAGCCGAAAGCCGGAGACCGGCTGCTTCATCTCCGCCACATAGTCCTTCGAAGTGCTCGGCACGCTGAAGATATCCAATTGATCGTAGCCCGCCATCTGCCCCAGCATCAGCGCAACATCCTCAACCGTCCTCGCCATGGGCCCGCAGTGATCAAGGGACGCAGTGCATGGAATGATCCCGCGGATAGATACGAGCCCCACCGTCGGCTTCAATCCCACAATGCCGCACCAGGCCGCCGGCACACGAATGCTGCCGCCGGTGTCAGTCCCCAATGCGCCGAATGCAAGATTAGAGGCCAGGGCCGCACCCGATCCAGCCGACGATCCGCCGGTCACATAATCAAGCGCCCAGGGATTTCGCGTCGGTCCAAAGTAGGACACATCGCCCGTACATCCCAGCGCGAACTCGTGCAGGTTTAGCTTGCCCAGGATTACCGCGCCGCCCGCCTTCAGCTTGCGAACAATCTCTGCATCTTCCGTAGGTACTCGATCCTTGAACATAGGGCTCGCCGCCGTGGTACGCACGCCGGCTGTGTCAATGTTGTCCTTGAGCGCGATCGGGATGCCATGCAGCGGTCCGCGGAACCTACCCGCCTTCTGCTCCGCATCCATCTCCGCCGCCTGTGCAAGCGCATCTTTACCCATCACGGTGATGTAGCAATTCACCTTAGGGTTATAGATATTGATGCGGTCCAGGAGCGCCTTCGTGAGCTGTGTCGAAGTCACCTTACGCTCGTGAATCATCGCGGAAACTTCAGTAAGACTCAGTGACGTGAGCTTGTCGCCGGAGCCCGTATCGCTGGCCTGCTGCGCCACACCGCGTACCCCGCCAAAGATGCTCGGCCCCAGCAGCGCTCCTGCGCCAATCACACTAAACTCCCGTCGCGTCATATTTGCCATTGTGAGTCTTTCTCCTTGTCGATGGTTGGGGTAGCGGAAAGCGCCACGCAGTGCGGCGCAAAATGTGAATGAGCAACACAGATGTCTCGGTTGTAGGCGCAAATCTCTCAGTCGCGAAGCTGTGCCACCTCCCCGCGCCGCGCAGAACTCCGCGAGCGAGAGACGGCCTCAAGCGGATGCCTGAAGCGGCCCGAAAAGCAATATGGTTGTCAGTCTGCTGTAAGACTCCTACCGCCCTGCACGGGACGCAAGCGAAATAGCGCGAAATGCGACTTCTCGTTGTGCAGTGTTGCATTTGTAACGTTTATGGATCATCTGGTCTAGCGTTCCACTTATTCCGGGGCGATTTCGCATCTTTTCGCCTCATCGCGCCCCGGCTACCGTGTATTAATCAATCCACGCTCAATTGACAATCGTCTCGCATAGCCGCTCCGGAACATTCCACGTTCCGCGCACTTGCTTCTTTAGCTGCGCCCCGGAGCACGCACGAAGCGCCCTTTCGCCCCGGCAGCCCGAACCGCTCCACGCGGTCCGAAGTGTTCTCACCCTAACTTCTGGAAATGGTGGCCTATGAAACTCATGCGAAACATCGTACCGGTCCTTTTGGCAGTGTTGGTGCTAAGTCCCGCGGCATTGCGTTCTCAGCAGACAACCACCTCTGTCCGCGGAACCGTCGTTGACACGCAGGGAGCCCTCATCCAGGGAGCCGCGGTCAATCTCATCGGAGCGGAAGCCAACCTCAGCAAATCCACAAAGACCGACCAACGCGGCGAATACCAGTTCACCCAGGTCGTACCCGGCCACTACAACATAGAAGTCACCATGCCAGGGTTCGGAAAACAGGAGAAGCTCGTCGAACTGCTGGTTGCCCAGCCCGCCACAGTAAACGTCTCCATGGGCCTGTCCGAGAGCACCACCGTAAGCGTGGTCGCCGCGGAAGCCACGCTCAACACCACAGACGCGACCATAGGAAACGCGGTCAATCAGGAGACAGTCGCCTCGCTTCCCATGGAGGGTCGCAACGTCCCCGATCTGCTGAGTCTCCAGCCCGGCGTGCTCTATCTCGGCCATAACATCAACGTCAACGAAGACAGCCGTAGCGGAGTCGTGGCGGGCGCCCGCGCTGACCAGGGAAACGTAACTCTCGATGGTCTCGACAACAATGATCAGGTTGAGGGCTACGCCTTCAACGGAGTCCTTCGATCCACCATCGATTCCGTCGAGGAATTCCGCGTAACAACCACCGCCGCCAATGCGGAGTCCGGCCGCTCCTCAGGAGCACAGGTCAACGTCGTAACCAAGTCAGGCACAAATAACTTCAAGGGCAGCCTGTACGAGTACAACCGCAACACAGATATGTCCGCCAACAACTGGTTCAACAAGCAGTCACAGTTCAAGGCCAAACTCCCCAACCGCACCGGCAAACTCATCCGCAACACCTTCGGTGGAGCTGTCGGCGGTCCCGTACTCAAAGACAAGGTCTTCTTCTTCGGCAACTACGAGAGCCAGCGAACCGCAGAGAACCGGCAGATCATCGACACCGTTCCAACCGCCCTCTATCGCCAGGGGATCCTGCAATACACAACCACAAAGAACAATGGCGCCACCAACTGCAACCAGAGTGGAACCTGCGGCGTCGTCTCCAACGTCGTAGGCCTCGCTCCCGGCAGCACCTCGACCTACCTTGCCCAGCTGACTCCTTCTCAGTTCGCCGCCATAGACCCGAACTGCACCTCGAGCTGTCCCTGGGGACGTGGCGAAGACCCTAACGTCCTGGCCCTCGCCAACCAGTTCCCGCTGCCCAACTCCGCCGTCGTCGGCGATGGCTACAACACGTCCGGCTTCACATGGTCGGCCCCCAACCCGACCACACTGAACACCGTCGTGCTCAAGCTCGACTACACCCTGAACGACAAGCATCGCCTCTTCGTACGCGGCAATCTGCAGCAGGATCGCAATCTCAGCCCCCCGCTCTACCCGACCAGCGGAGCCGCAGGTGCATTTGCAACCGCGCCGAACCTTCCCGCAGACACGCACAGCGACACGAGCAAAGGCTTCGCCACCGGCGAGACCTGGGTCATATCTTCTTCGCTCATCAACAACCTTCGCTTCGGATACACGCGCCAGAGCTACTCGGATCAAGGCCCCGGGAAGACGGCCTACACCATCCCAAGCGTCGTCGGGCTTCCGTTCTCGGCAGCGCGCACCGAAATTATCAAGGTGCCCTTCTACGATCTGGTCGACGACATAAACTGGACTCACAACACCCACAACTTCCAGTTCGGCGTGAACTATCGCATCGTCAAGGACAACATCGGTACAGACGCCGCCTCCTTCAGCTCCGCATCCGCCAACTCCGGTGAAACGTTCGACGCCATCTCCAACACTGGCCAGACCCTCGATCCCTTCTCTCCTGAGGGCATTCAGGCCGGATTCGCTCCCGTCGCAACGCCCTTCGGCTCCTCCTACAGCACTCTGGCCATGGGCACGGCTGGCGTTCAGGCCTCTGAATCCATTGCGTACCAATACCACTACAACGGGGACGGGACAGCCAGCCTCCTGGGCCAGGGCGCACTCGTAAATCGAAGCTTCAAAGCAAACGAGTTCGAAACATATGCCCAGGATCAATGGCGCGCCACCTCCAAGCTCACCATCACCTACGGCCTTCGCTGGACTGTCCTGCAAACCCCATACGAGGTAAACGGCCAGCAGGTGCAGCCAAGTGTCAGCCTCCATGAGTTCTTCAACAACCGCGTCGCCCAGGCCGCCAAAGGAGTGGTCGACCAACCCAACTTCACGTTCTCACCATCCGGAAAAGCCAACGGCGGTAAGCCGTTTTTCCCCATGAGCTGGAAGAATTTCTCACCGCGTCTCGGCTTTGCCCTCGCACTCAACTCAAAGACATCCATCCGTACCGGGTTTGGCCTCTACTTCGATCATTTCGGCGAAGGCCTCGTGCGTAACTTCTCCGAGCTGGGTTCCTACGGCCTGGGTGGAAAAGAATCTACGCCCGCCGGCTTCTTCAGCCCCGACACCGCCCCCCGCTTCACCAGCGTCACTGCGCTTCCCGTCTACTCTGCCGCAATTCTTCCGCCCAGCCTCCTACCCTCCCCCGCAACCACCCTCAAATATCCCTACTCGCCACCCGCGTCCGGACAGGCGTTCGCCTGGGCGCTCGATGACAAGTTGCAAACCCCGTACTCCTACACCATGAACCTCGATATTCAACGCGAACTGCCCAAGGGGTTCATCCTCGAAACAGCCTATGTCGGCCGCATGGGACGCCACCTTATCGTCCAACGCGATCTGGGCATGCCACTCAACCTCGTAGATCCCGCCAGCGGCATGGACTACTTCACCGCCGCCTCTCTCCTCGAAGTGCAGGCCTACGGAAAAGTCCCCACCGCCAACGTCCAGAAAATACCCTACTGGGAGAACCTCTTCGGCGACGCCGCAGGCGCTCACGGCTCACCCAACGCCTCAATCCCATGCCCGAAAAATGTCTGCCAGAGCGGGAACTCCGCCACCCAGAACATCTACAACCAGTACGCGGCCCAGCCACTCAACGCAACCGACGACTTGAATCTTATGGATACCCTCTGCTCCCCAGGCTGCGGCGGCCAGCTCTTCCGCTACTACAACGGAGCCTTCAGCTCGCTCTATGCAGACAGCACGATCGGCACCAGCAGCTATAACTCCGCACAGCTGATCCTTCGCCATCCTTCTTCTCACGGCTTGCAAGGTGACTTCAGCTACACCTTCTCGCGCGCGATCGATATCGGCTCCGACACCGAGCGCACCTGCACCAGCTGCGGAGCGATCGGCACCACCGCACAGTCGTCCACCGGCGTGCTCATCAACTCCTTCAATCCTCGCCTGAATAAAGGAGTAGCCGACTTCGACACCACACACATCATCACCACCGACGCCGTTTACAAGCTGCCATTCGGACAAGGCGCCACCTTCCTCAACAGCTCGAACAAGTTCGTCAATTCAGTGCTCGGCGGATGGCAGATCAATGGCCTTGGCCGCTGGACGAGCGGTCTTCCCTTCGGCCTGCAGATCGCCGGCGGCTGGATGACAGCCTGGCCCAAGCAGAGCATGACCATCCAGACCGCCCCCCTGGGCGCCCTCGCTCCGCAAGCCACGCAAGGCAAACGGTGTTCGCGTCGCCAACGCATTTCCTAACCCGTCAGCCCTCGTTGCCGGCATCTCCGGCCTCGCATCCTCTGCACCGCTTCGCTATCCGCTCCCCGGCGAAGTCGGGCAGCGCAACAAATATCGCGGCGATGGCTACTTCGACATCGATAGCGGTCTCATGAAGACCTGGAAAGTCGCCGAATCCCAGGGAGTCACCTTCGACTGGGAGGTCTTCAACGTCACCAACGCCGTCCGCTTCGACGTCAACCCCGTCACCTCACTCGCTAACTCCGTAGGCCGTGGCAACCTCGGCGCGTACGGCTCCACCCTCAGCCAGGCTCGTGTCCAGCAGCTCTCCCTGCGGTATAACTTCTAATTTCCCATTTCCAAAAAAAAGGCGCCGACTAATCAGTCGGCGCCTCTCCATTTTTGTAACTGAACTAACTCACATAGCCGGTAAGGGACTCTTACTCGGTTGGAGAATATCGTTCAGCCGGTCCGGCGTACCGTCCACGCGCTCGAGTGACGGATAACGCATCCCGTCGTAGTAGGCCATCGAGAAGGTCTTGTACGTATCTCCGTCCCGAAATTGCAACTCGATAGGCTTCTTTTCCTTCTCCGCCTTCAGAATGGCAGCATTCAGCACCTTGCCCTCAAACGCGGTACCGTTTACCGCAATGATCTCCATGTTGGGAGTAATTCCCGCCTTGTAAGCAGGGCTATCCCACCACACGTTGGACACTCTGCTCCCCGCACCAGCGGCTCGACCGCGCGCTTCACCGACGGAGAAACCAAGTGACGTCGAAAGATCCAGGTAGCCAGACTCCCGCTCACGCTGCGCAATCCACTCCGGCCGATGATCGCTATAGGCCAGCTTGTATCCACCCTGCGTAAAGCCGTTCATCGGAACCTCTCCATGAACCTGGTACACGCGCTCGTCCAGGAACTTTCTCCAGTCATACGCAGCGACCTGGTTAAGATCCTTCACGACATCATCGAGCGTGTACTGATCCGTAATAAAGCTGCCGTTGTAAACGCCAAAGAATAGCTTGCAAAAATCATCCAGCGACTTAGTGTCTTTTGTAAGTTCACGGATCTTCGTGTCCGCGTCCAACCAGATCAGCTGCCCTTCCGTGTAGTAGTCCTCCGGCCTCTGGTAACTCACCCAGCTAACCGCACGCCGCTGCGACACGATTGGCTGATTCGTCGTATCCACAAGCGGCCGCCACTCGCGTCCCGGACTTACCGCAAATCCCGCGGCAACGCGCGCAAAAATATCCCGCGTCTGCTCTGCAGTACGCATACCCGCGCGCGCCGTAAGCACGTTGCCCCAGTACTGCGTCATACCCTCGTAAACCCAAAGCAGACTGTCCCGCATCGGCACGTTGTAGTTCGGAGTCCACAACTCCGCCGGCCGGCGAAACTTGCCATTCCAGGAATGGGTGTACTCATGCCCCAGCAAATCACGGTTCGCTATGCCCTTATCCCACTCCGTCAAATAGTTGCCCGGGTGCCCATCTTCGCTCGACTGATGATGCTCAAGCCCAACCCCGCCTACCTTGTCACTTAACAAAAGTAGAAAGTCATAATGCTTGTAATGATGCGACCCATAAAGCTTGTCCGCTTCTACAGCAAGCTTCTTGTGAACCTCCAACTGCGCCGGAGTCATCACCAACTCCGCTTCCGTGTCCGCAAAAATATCCAGGTGAACGACATCCGTGGGCGCCGGAGAAAGATCAATCCGCTCAAAGTGCAGCCCGGCATACAGCGGCGAGTCGATCAACGTATTCAGCGGCGTTCGCTCAAAATGAACATTGTCCCCGGTCTGCGCTGCAGTCTCGAGCGCCGACGCGTACTTCCACCCAGCAGGCAGCTTCAACGTCGTGTCCACCGGGATCCCCCGCGAAAAATAGCCCGCCGGGTACATCACCACCTCGTTCCACTCAATGTCTGCAATCGCGTCTGAGATCTCGATGCGCCCAGCCGTTGGCTTGATCGCTGAAAGGTAATCGAAGTCCACCCCCACCGTCTTCGCCCCCGCAGGAAGTGCTACATGAAACGCATAAACCTCCACCGTGTCCCGCACCCACTGCACGCGCGCGCCGTCCACCTTCGTCACAATACCGGCCAGTGAACTGATGGGCCCGCCCGGCTCATGGTCGCCAGGCAGCCACTCCGGATAAAGCAGCACCACCTCCTTCGATCCCGGAACCACCGGAATGTCCTCGTGAACCCGCTCCACCCGATCCGCGATATTGCTCACATCCACAGTCAGCGAAATGGCACCCGGGTAGGGCTTATCCACCGGAAAAGGAATCGCGGGCGGCATCGGCACAGGCTTGGGTAGCGGCTGAGCATCACGTTGACACAGCGCGAAAGGCGCAAACAGGGTACAGCACAAAAATGGCAAAAAGCGGGAACGGGTCATCTCGCAAGTCTACCCGCCGACAACGCCAACGCGAAGCCGCCACCCTGCGACCCCTCAGCCATCAACCACTCAGGAGTAATTTGACCCACACATATGTCGTTATTGGTGGAGCTGAGCGGGATCGAACCGCTGACCTCCTCGTTGCGAACGAGGCGCTCTCCCAACTGAGCTACAGCCCCAACCTGACTGGCATCGCGACACACACCCATGGCGCCACACCGTCTAAACCGACTCCCTGAGTGTACCAGAGATGCAGCTCCGCGACAGCACGCCGCGCGACCGACCTGCGTCCCTTCCGTCAGCGGCTTCTCCACCACATGCCACACCTCGCCATCGCCCATCCAGCACCACCTCGCACCACCGGCACCGAAGGCGCGCACCGCGAGC
Source organism: uncultured Acidobacteriaceae bacterium (assembly GCA_963791875.1). Taxonomy (GTDB): domain Bacteria; phylum Acidobacteriota; class Terriglobia; order Terriglobales; family Acidobacteriaceae; genus Edaphobacter. The sequence continues at coordinate 174,538 of CAWBUI010000002.1, read as the reverse complement.
GCGCAGTCGCCTCGAACTCCCCCGTCATCCCCTCGCGCGAACTCCGTACGATCCAGCGCGATCCGCCAGCACGCGTGCCGCCCCCACGCGCGACTCAAGCCGTATATCCGTCACCACCGCCGCAAACTCTCTCGCATCGACCCGCTCAAACCGCCTGCCCAACCTCGAGCAGCGCCTCCATCTCGCGCCTGCTGCCCACCATGAACGGCGTGCGCTGATGGATCCCCTCCGGCTTGATCTCCAGAATCCGCCCTGCTCCGTTCGAAGCCATGCCGCCCGCCTGCTCCGCAATAAACGCCAGCGGATTCGCCTCATACAGCAGCCGCAGCTTGCCGCCCGGCTGCTCCTTCGTCGGCGGATACAGAAACACGCCGCCCTTCAGCAGCGTGCGGTGAAAGTCCGCCACCAGGCTGCCGATATAGCGCGAGCTGTACTGCCGCCCCAAGCCACCATCCCGCAGCTCGGCCACGTACTCGCGATATCGCTCCGGCCACGTCGCCGCATTCGCCTCGTTCACGCTGTAGTAGCTTCCCTGCTGCGGCATCTTCATGTGCTCGTTGCGTCAGCACAAACGCGCCGATCGTCGGGTCCAGCGTGAACCCATGCACCCCATTGCCCGTCGTGTACACCAGCACCGTCGACGGCCCATACACCACGTACCCCGCCGCCACCTGCTCGATATCCCGTGCTGCAGCACCGACGCCGCCAGATCGGCGCTATGATCCGTCGGCAGCCGCCGCAGAATGCTGAAGATCGTCCCCACATTCACGTTCACGTCGATGTTCGACGACCCATCCAGCGGATCGAAGATAATGATGTACTTGCCCGTCTCCACGCTGCGGTCGAACGTCACCGGCTCTTCATCCTCTTCGCTCACCAGCGCAGCGACGGAATCGCGCAGCCCCAGGCAGTGCAGCAGCGCCTGGTTCGCGTAGACGTCCAGCTTCTGCTGCTGCTCGCCCTGCACATTCGTCTGCCCGTACGCGCCCAGCACGTCGCTCAGACCGGCCGAGCGGATCTTCGCTTCGACCATCTTCGTCGCCAGCGTGATGCCGCTCAGCAGCCAGCTGAACCGGCCGCTCGCCTCGTTGATGTTCGCCTGCTCCTGCAGTATGTGCTGCTGTACCGTCGTGATCATTCGAACTCCTGGCGCTTCCAGTATCCTAAGTCAGATCGTCCGTATCGAACGGCGTCAGCTTGCGCCCCAGCGCCGAAATGTCGCGCCGCCCGCCCACCAGCCCCTCCACCACCGCCGCCATCTCGTCATCCACATCGGCCGTCGCGGACAGCGTCGCCAGCGACTCCGGCCCTGGCAAGCTCTCCAGCAGCACCGTGCAATGCGCCACCGCCACATGATCCAGCCCAAGCCCCTCAGGCGTTTTGGCCTTGATGCCCACCTCGCCCGGCTGCACGCCCAGCAACTCCGCCACGCGCTCCCGCAACTCACCCGCAATCGGCACGATCTTGGGCCGCGCCATCACCAGCACCGTATCGATATTCACGATCCGGTAGCCCGCCGTAGCGACCTCTTCAAGCGCCGTCTGCAAAAACACGCTCGAGTCCGCCCCCTTCCAACGTGGGTCGCTCGGAGGAAAAAACGTCCCGATATCCCCCGCAGACACCGCGCCCAGCAGCGCATCCGTAATCGCATGCAGCAGCACATCCCCATCTGAATGCCCTGCCAGTCCCTCCGGGTGCTCAATCGGCAGCCCGCCGATAATCAGCGGCACCCCCGCCTTGAACGCATGCGAGTCAAACCCATAACCAATCCGCATACTCATCCCATCACCTCCTGAGAGGCACCGGCCACGGATTGACGCGGATGAACACGGATGTTCTTTCTGCGATTGTCCAGGACAAACCTCTTGAACTCTGGCTTCGGACCGAAGTTGAGCAGCAAAGCCACCTCGAGTGGAGTTGCATATAGATAATTCAACACCTGAGACTCGTGGGTGCGGTCCAAAGACTGAATCGCTTTCAATTCCAGAAGAACTGCCTCATTCACGATGAGATCCGCACGAAAGTCACCTACGGTGCGCCCCCGAAAGTAAACCGGGATCGCAACCTGACTCGCAACCTGGATTCCCGACTCTCTAAGCGCCAGGTCAAGAGCCGAATGGTAGACACTCTCCAGAAATCCGTTGCCTAACTCGTTGTACACCTCGTAGAACACACGCAACACGCTTGCGGTTGTGCTCCGCGTGTTTACCCTCAAAGGGTGTCGCGTTTGTCTCTAAATCCGTGTTCATCCGCGTTTATCCGTGGTCGACCCGCCCAGGTAAAACTCCGCCAACTCCAAATCCCCCGGCTGCGTAATCTTGAAATTCCGCACCGAACCCTGCACCACCGCCACCTCGATCCCCGCCCGCTCCAGCAGACTGGCCTCATCCGTGCCCGCGAACCCGTCCGCCTCAGCCTCCCCAAACGCCCGCGCCAGCAGCCCGCACCGAGCCCCCTGCGGCGTCTGCGCCTGCACGATCCGCTCCCTGCGGAATCGTCGCCGTCACAATCGCGCCATGCGCCGTGCGCTCCACCTGCTTGATCGTGTCCACCGCCGGCAGCCCTACGATAGCCGCCCCATGCTGCACCACAGCATCAATCGTCCGCTCGATCGTCGCCGCCTCAATCAAAGGCCGCGCCGCATCGTGCACCAGCACCACGTCGTCCTCTGCACACCTCCGCCGCACCGTCAGCTCCGCGCAGTGCGTTGCTCACCGATTGCTGCCGGTTTTCGCCACCCGCCACCACCCGGACCTTGCCCGTACCCGGTGCGCCCAGGCCAGACTCCTCAACCAACGCCTGCACCCGCTCGATCTCCGCGGCCGCACCGCAACGTACACCGCCTCCAGCCGCTCCACCTTCAGGAACGTCCGCAGGCAATGCACCAGCACTGGCACTCCCCTCAATTCGAAGGAACTGCTTCGGAGTCGCCGCGCCTCCACTGGCCGAGGACATCCGCGTCCCACTTCCCGCCGCCGTCAAAATACAAAACACACGCATGGAGTCCGAAGTATAACAAGCACAACGCCTCCGCCGCCGTCCCGGCGATACCATCAAAGTCCATGCCCAACGACTGCCCCCGCCCTCGACCGCGAGCACCTCCACCCCGGAGATCGTGTCTGCGCCGCCGTCTCAGGCGGTGCCGACTCCGTCGCGCTCCTTCTCCTCCTCCACGCCGAAAACGCCACGCCCCGTAACGCCCTCGGCATCGGCCTCTCCGCCGCACACGTCCATCACGGCCTGCGCGGCGCCGAAGCCGACGCCGACCTCGCAGTTCGTCCAGACCCTCTGCGCACGCCTTGAAGTCCCGCTCCACATCCACCGCACCAGCGTCCCCGACCGCCTCGCCCAGACCCGCGCACAGGGCCGCCCCGAAACCACCGAAGAGGCCGCCCGCAACCTCCGCTACGATTTCTTCCGCAGCCTTATCGCCACCCGCCACGCCGATTCCGTCCTCACCGCCCACACTCTCGACGACCAGGCCGAAACCGTCCTCATGAAGCTCCTCCGCGGCGCCTGGACCGAAGGCCTCGGCGGCATCCACCCCGTTCTCCCGATCGACCCCTCCGCCAACGCCTCCCGGCCCGCCGGCAGAATCGTCCGCCCGCTCCTTCAAACCACCCGGGCCGCACTCCGCGACTTCCTTGAACTTCGCGCCCAGCCCTGGCGCGAAGACTCCACCAACACCGACGAATCGCACACCCGCAATCGCATCCGCCACACGGTCCTCCCCCTTCTGCGCCAGGAAAACCCCTCGATCGACCGCACCCTAAGCCAACTCGCCACCCTCGCCCGCGAAGACGAAACCCGCTGGAACACCGAACTGACCCGCATCCTCCCCCACCTCCTCCTCCCGGGCAAGCCCGTCCGCGGAGGCGGTCGCGCCGTCGCCACCACATCCTCCCACCCCCCCGCCGTAGCCATCGAGTTGCAGCACCTCCGCCCCATGGACGCCGCCCTGCGCCGCCGCGTCCTCCGCGCCGCCGCCCACAGCATCGGGGCGTCCCTCAACTTCGAAGAAACCACCCGTCTGCTGGCCTTCGCTGGCCTCTCACCGACAACTCCCCTCTCCCCTCCACCCCGCACCCCATCCCGCCTCGATGTCGCCCCCGGCCTCCTGGCCGAACGCTCCCCCCGAGAACTCCGCATCTCCCGCCGAATCTGACCCGCATTCCCAGCAGACCCCGCCCGTTGACTAACGGCAAACGGTCCGCCCTGCCCTCCCGCGCCGCCACCCACCCTCCCGACCGGCTCCCCCCGCCGTCACCCTGGAGCAAAACTTCAAAACAAGAACCGCCTCCTCGCCGTCATTCCGGAGCGAAGCTCCAGAATCTCTGTAATTGCCCGCATCCCTCTTTCGACGCAGCAAACACCCTCTCCTTTTCTCCCCCGCGCACAACTCAGGGAGTAGAATCAAGTGTGCTGTATCAGCCCCCGCGCCGAACGGGCGCAACTCTTGGAACCTTCAGCTCGGTAAGGCGTCTAATATCGCAGGCGGAGCGTTTTCGCCCCGTCTGCCGGGTCCCCTCGGCCACCCCAGCTTCCTGGGCGCACAGGGCCGGAAAATGAGGAAACGCGATTGAACTCGACTGTCAAACAACTTCTCATCTGGGTGCTACTCATCACCGGCGTCTTCTGCCTGTGGACCTTTGTCGGGAAAAACATGGGCGGCACGCATGACGCCAACGTCAGCTTCTCCGACGTGCTCCAGAAGGCCGATGAAGGCAAAGTCAAGGAAGTAACGATCGACGGCAGCACACTCGTCGGCCACTACGCCAACAACGATCGGCTTCCACACGACCATCCCGGTCAACTACCCGGACATGTACAAGACGCTGCGCGATCACGGCGTCAACATCACGCATCAAGGACCAGAGCTCCAACTTCTGGGTCTCGACCCTGATCTCGATCGCGCCCTTCGCGCTGCTCTTCGGCCTCTGGTTCTTCCTCCTGCGCCAGATGCAGTCCGGCGGCAACAAGGCCATGAGCTTCGGCAAGAGCCGCGCCCGCCTGCTCTCCATGCAGCAGAAGAAGATCACCTTCAAGGATGTCGCCGGCGTCGATGAGGCCAAGGAAGAGCTCAAGGAGATCATCGAGTTCCTCCGCGAGGCGCAGAAGTTCCAGCGCCTCGGCGGCCGCATCCCCAAGGGCGTCCTGCTCGTCGGACCTCCGGGAACCGGCAAGACCCTCCTCGCCCGCGCAGTCGCCGGCGAAGCCAACGTCCCCTTCTTCTCCATCTCCGGTTCGGACTTCGTCGAAATGTTCGTCGGCGTCGGCGCCTCGCGCGTTCGCGACCTGTTCGAGCAGGGCAAGAAGAACGCCCCCTGCATCATCTTCATCGACGAGATCGACGCAGTCGGACGTCATCGCGGCGCAGGCCTCGGCGGCGGACACGACGAGCGCGAGCAGACCCTCAACCAGCTCCTGGTCGAGATGGACGGCTTCGAATCCAACGACGGCGTCATCCTCATCGCCGCGACCAACCGCCCCGACGTCCTCGATCCCGCCCTGCTTCGTCCCGGCCGCTTCGATCGCCGCGTCATCGTCGATCGTCCCGACATCCGTGGCCGCGAAGAGGTCCTCCGCGTCCACTCCAAGAAGGTCCCCATGGCCGAGGATGTCAACCTCAACATCCTCGCTCGCGGCACCCCCGGCTTCTCCGGCGCCGACCTCGCCAACATGGTCAACGAGGCCGCCCTCACCGCCGCGCGCTACAACCGCAAGTCAGTCCACATGTTCGACTTCGAAGTCGCCAAGGACAAGGTCCTCATGGGCGCGGAGCGCAAGTCCATGCTGCTCTCCGAAGACGACAAGCGCGACACCGCCTACCACGAGGCCGGCCACGTGCTGGTCGCCGCCAAGCGCAACCACTCCGACCCGCTGCACAAGGTCACGATCATCCCGCGCGGCATGGCCCTCGGCGTCACCATGCACCTGCCCGAAGAAGACAAGCACACCGTCACCAGCGACTACCTCGAGACGCAGCTTGCCATCCTGATGGGCGGACGCTGTGCCGAAGAGATCTTCATGCACCGCAAGACCACCGGAGCAGGCAACGACATCGTCCGCGCCACCGAACTCGCTCGCAAGATGGTCTGCGAGTACGGCATGAGCACCCTCGGCCCCCTGACCTACGGCAAGAAGGAGCAGGAAGTATTCCTCGGCCGCGACCTCGCTCAGGCCCGCGACTACTCCGACGAGACCGCCAAGCAGATCGACGAAGCCGTCCGCGGATTCGTCGACGCGGGCTACCGCTCGGCCTACCAGATCCTCGAGGAGAACGCCGACATCATGCACCGCATGGCCGCAGCCCTGCTCGAGCGCGAGACCCTGGACAAGGTCGAGATCGACCTGCATCATCGAAGGCAAGGAACTCCCGCCCTTCAAGTCGCCCCTCGCCTTTGCCGATCCCGGCAACGGCGACGATGGCCAGAAGGTAATCAAGCCCGAGCCCGGCCGCAAGCCCGGCTTCGGCGAAGGCCAGCCTTCACCCGCATAACCGGATCGCATCTCCAATAAGAGAGGGGCAGCCACCAGGCTGCCCCTCTCTCTGTATATCCATTGGCAACTGCACTCAGCTGGTGACCTTCTTTACCGTCTCCTTCACCGCTCCCACTACACCGCTCACCGCACCGGCCGCAGTCGACCGATGCTGCAGTGCCTCGAGCCCCGGAGAAGTCGTCGTCTTCTGAGCCTCGTCCTGCTTGCCGCGAGCCTCTCCCGGAATCTTCCCGTTGATGTCGCCAACCGAGAGTCCCTTCCCGCCGGCCATCTGCGACTCCACGACATGCAGCCCGTGCGCCGTCGTCCACGGTCCACGCATATCTTTGTCGCCCTCGTTTCCATCCCCGGTCGACGCATTGAAGTACTCGTCCACGATCCCCGGCGTCGGCTTCAGCATGCCGATTGAGAACGGCGGCTTCTCCAGGCTCTCAAGCGCCGCCGAGAACGCCTTCATGTGCGTGATCTCGCGCGTCATCAGGAACTGCAGCGCGTCGATCGTCCCCGGGTCCTGCGTATGGTCGATCAGCCGCTCATACACGATCTTCGCCCGCGCCTCCGCAGCAATGTTGCTCCGCAGATCCACATCCATCTCGCCTGTAATCTTCAGGTAAGTCGCCGTCCATGGATTCCCCATCGAATCGAACAGCGCCACCCCACCGCCCCCCGCAATCGTCACCAGCGGGTCGGCCTCCGCAGCCTCCCGGTTCGTCTTCAGCGGCTTCAGATGCATCCGGATCAGCGCCCCCACCACCTCAAGGTGGCTCAGCTCCTCCGTCCCGATATCCAGCAGCAGATCCCGCCGTCCAATATCATCCAGGCAGTTCCAGCCCTGAATGGTGTACTGCATCGCCGCGGCCAGTTCGCCGTTCGCGCCGCCAAACTGCTCCAGCAGCATGTTCCCGAACCGCACGTCCGGCTCTCCGATATTCACGGTGTACATCAACTTCTTAATGTGGTGATACATTGCTCCGCCTCTCGAATCCTTGTGCTCTGTGGGATTGCCTCATCGCGTACCCTCCCTCGATGCAGATTCCCCCACCCGAATACCGCCTTGGAAGCACATCCAGGCAATGCGAAGATGGAGAGGAAGCGCATGCATCCGCACCTCGTCCCCCGCACGCCTCGCACCTCTCTATCGCCAGCCGTGCCCTCAGCTTCGGCGCCATTCTCACCTGCTCACCGGCTGCGGCTATCACGCCGTGGGCTCCGCCATCGCGCATCCCTGCCGGCGTCCACACCCTCGCCGTACCCGTCTTCGCCACGCACACCCAGGCCTACCGCACCGAGATGACCCTCACCCAGGCCGTCGTCCGCGAGCTCAACACCCGCACCCGCTACCGCATCGCCGCGCAGGACACCACCGCCGACGCCACCCTCTCCGGCACCGTCCTCACCCAGACCGCCGTCCCCCTCACCTACGACTCCTCCACCGGCGAAACCTCCAGTTACCTCCTCACCATCACCGTCAAGGCCGTCCTCACCGCCCGCGACGGCCGCGTTCTCTACGAGAACGACGCCCTCTCCTACCGCGAGCAGTACCAGTCCACCCAGGACCTCTCCGGCTTCATCCGCGAAGACTCCCCCGCCGTCCAGCGCCTCTCCCGCGACTTCGCCCAGGCCCTCGTAAGCGATATGCTGGAGTCCTTCTGATGGCCTCAGGACCGCCAGCCGCTCCGCTCAGAGTCTTTCGCATCCACCGACCGCTTCCTCGCCGAGATCGCCTCCCCTTCCATCCGCCCCGGCTACGTCCTCATCGGCGACGAGGCGTTCCTCTACCAGCGCTGCCGCCAGGGCGTCCTCGCCAGCCCTCACCCCGCCAGACTCGCGCGACTTCTCCCTCCACGACCTCGACCTCGCCGACACCCCCATCTTCGACATCCTCGACCGCGCCCAGACCCCCTCCCTCATGGCGCCCTTCCAGGTCCTCTTCGTCCGCGGCCTCAAGAGCCTCTACACCCGCGGCAGCAAGAAGGATGAGTTCGACGCCATCGACGCCTACTTCCGCCGCCCCAACCCGCAGGCCGTCCTCCTCTTCGTCGCCGACCACCTCCGCATCCCCACCGACCTCCGCAAGATGGACTTCCAGGACAAAGAGCGCTACGACCGCATCCGCGAAACCCTCGGCGACTGGTGCGGCTTCGTCGAACTCGCCCGCGTCGACGAAGCCGACGCCGTCCGCTGGCTCCTCGCCGAGGCCGAATCCCGCGCCATCCGCTTCGACCCCGACGCCGCCCGCGAACTCGTCGACGCCCTCGGCGCCGACATGATGTGCGTCGCGAGCGAATTCGAAAAGCTCGCCCTCTTCGTCTCCGCCCCATCCGCATCCGCTACCCGCCCGCTCGTCAATCAAGCTGAAAAAGCCGTCATCTCGACCGAAGCGTCGCAGCTTCACCGCGATGCGCAGTGGAGAGCCCCCCGCATCTCGCCCCAGGCACCGCCCGCCGAAAGCAGTGTCCTCCTGAGCGAAGCGAAGGACCTGCTTTCCTCCACCATCCCACCCCCATCTCCCACCCTCGCCCGCAACCACATCACCCTCGGCGACGTGGAAACCATGGTCCTCGCCGCCAAGCAGCGCTCCCTCTACGAGCTCACCGACGCCATCTCCCTCCGCGACCGCACCCGCGCGCTCCTCCTCCTCCAGGGCCTCCTCAACGCCTCCGACGGCGGCGAAGACTCCGCCATCGGCCACCTCTACATGCTCGCCCGCACCTTCCGGCAGATGCTCATCATCCACGAGAAGAACGTCCGCGATCAGCGCGCCATCTGGGCCGTCCTGTGGCAGGGCTTCCGCATGCCTCCCTTCGCCGCCGAAGACCTCATCCGCCAGGCGCGCCGCTATAAATCCCGCGCCGACCTGACCCGCGCCCTCCGCCTCATCGCCCGCGCCGACCTCGACCTTCGCTCCTCCCCGCCCGACAAGCGCCTCCTCCTGGAGCGCCTCATCCTCTCCCTCGCCACCGAACCCACCCACCCCACTCAGTTGGCCACCGCCCAATTCGCGATCGAGCTTTAGCCCGCAATCCCGAGCGGGGCGCAGCCTCCATGCGGTGCTTTCCACAGAGTTCTCGCGCAAAGCACAAACGAAACCCTCCTGTGACCTCCCCTTAACGCGCTGTAGCTATACCTCGCACCTGGGGCCGGAAACACCGGCTTCACACGGAGGATCAGGATGCAGCGTTTTACCGCCACGTCACTCATCACCCTGTTGGCAATCACCCCACTTGCCACGCCCCTGGCCCAGGCTCAGGGGGGCTCAACCGCCACCCCCATCCAGCACGTGGTCATCATCTTCCAGGAGAACGTCTCCTTCGACCACTACTTCGGCACCTATCCCCACGCTCTCAATCCAGCGCACGAGCCCGCCTTCCGGCCTCTCCGCGACACCCCAACCGTCAACGGCTACACCGACGGATTGCTCTTCCACAATCCCAACCTGCTCAACCCCGCAAACGGCGCCGCAGCCTCTAACCCGTTCCGCCTCGACCGCTCCCAGGCAGCTACCGCAGACCAGGACCACAACTACACGGCCGAGCAGTCCGCATTCGATAACGGCCTCATGGACGCCTTCCCGGCCTTCACCGGTAATGGCGGCAGCTCAGGAACGAACGCACTCACCATGGGCTACTACGACGGCAATACCGTCACCGCACTTTGGAACTACGCCCAGCGCTTCGCCATGAGCGATAACTCCTACGGCACCACCTTCGGCCCCTCCACCCCCGGAGCCATCAACCTCATCTCCGGCCAGACGAACGGCATATCCCAGCAGATCAACGGCGGCAGCGCCATCGTGGACGGCGGCAACGGAAGCCTCACCCTGATCGGGGACGTCGACCCACTCGGCGATCTCTGCTCCAGCCCCACCCGCCAGGCGCAGTTCAGCGGCTCCAACATCGGCGACCTGCTCAACGCACGCGGCATCACCTGGGGCTGGTTCGAAGGCGGATTCGATCTCTCCGCAAAGAACTCCGACGGGTCCACCGGCTGCAGTCGCGACAACTACTCCGCCTACACCAAGGCGAAAACCGCCGACTACATCCCCCACCACCAGCCCTTCCAGTACTACGCCTCCACCTCTAACCCTAAGCACCTCCGTCCCGCCTCGGTCCGCGCGATCGGCTTCGAAGGTGACCCCGCCAATCACCAGTACGACCTCGAGGACTTCTACGCCGCCGTTCGAGCCGGCAACATGCCCGCCGTCAGCTTCCTCAAAGCTCCCGGCTTCCAGGACGGGCACGCCGGCTACTCCGATCCGCTCGACGAGCAGACCATTCTCGTCCATGTCACCAACTTCCTCCAAAGCCGTCCCGAGTGGGCCCACACCGCCATCATCGTCAACTACGACGACTCGGACGGCTGGTACGACCACCAGCTGGGGCAGATCATGAATCAGTCCACAACCCCAGCCGACGCCCTCACCGGCCCCGGCAAGTGCGGCACCGGAGTAGGCGCACTCCCCGGCGCGCAAACCGCCCACGCCCAGGGCCGCTGCGGCTACGGCCCGCGGCTTCCCCTCATGGTCATCTCACCCTTCGCCCGAAACAACTTCGTCGATCACACGCTCACCGATCAGAGCTCCATCCTCCGCTTCATTGAAGACAACTGGCTGGGAGGCCAGCGAATCGGCCGCGGCTCCTTCGATTCCATTGCGGGATCCATCACCGGCATGTTCGACTTCCGCGACCGCGACGACCAGCACAACCTCTACCTGCTCGACGAAACCACCGGCCAGCCTGTAAACGGCGAAGCCTCACGTTGACTGCCGCTTCCGTGGCGCCGCACTCCTCCCAATCAAGAGGAGGGGTGCGGCTTTCGTTTCGCCCCCGCCGTCCGCGCCCTCGATGCCATAACGCAGAAGCCCCCACAACGGCCGAATTTCCCGCCCCCGGGACAATATTGCAGCCGTTTGTGCGAAGTGCATTTCGCTGCTTCCGGATGGGAACCTGTCAAGCCCCCAAACGCGTCTGAATTCCGCTAAACCATACGAAACAGAAGAGATCAAACTTCAAAATAGTTGGCCGTTTAGTTTTACTCAATCCGGTAAAATAGAACTTGAGAACATACGCCGGACGGAAAGCCTGGGTGGGCTGATCAACGGCACAGTTCTCTTCACGTCATCCAGCTAAGCCCTTTAGAACAGGTACTTTGCAGAAGGCGCCCATAAGAATCAACACTTTACATCCGTACTCCGCGACTAAGTCCAATGTTTCGGATACTTTAGGAGATTACAGTCCGGGGGGGGTTCCCCCCCCACTATGCGATTGGAGTGCCGGCCGCCCGGTACACCGCCTCCATGGCCTGAAGATCGTGTAGCCCCTCTTCCCCAGGGGTGTTCGGCTCAGCCCCGGTCCGAACACAGTCCGCGAAGTGATCCGCCTCCAGCAGGAAATGTGCGGTCTCCTCGCTGCTCGACGTCATATCAACGTGCTGCCCGCCACCAATGCCGCGCAGCCGAACGTTCGTATAAGAGAACGCATTCGTGAGCTCAAGCGAGCCCTTCGAGCCGTGAATGCGCAGAAATCCCGGCATGTCGCATCCATACGTGCAGCCCAGCGACGCAATCACGCCCGACGGGAACTTCAGCGTCCAGTCCATCGTCTGCTCCATCTCAGCAAACCGCCCGCTCGTCCGGTCTAACGTGGACGGGACCGCGGTGAAGCCCGTAGGCTCCTCGCCCAGGATCCAGCGGATCTCGTTCATCGGGTAGATCCCAACGTCCATCAACGGGCCGCCGCCGCCAAACTGCCGCGTCAGCCTCCACTGGTTCGGCTTCGCATCGAAGCCAAACGCGCCTTCAAACGCCACCAGCGGCCCAAGCTCGCCAGACTGCGCAATGCGCCGAGCCTCACCGTGCGTCGGCTCATAGTGCACGCGGTAGCCGATCATCAGCTTCACGCCCGCGCGCTTGCACGCCGCGATCATCTGTTCGCATTCAGCGGAAGAGATCGCCATCGGCTTCTCGCACAGCACATGCTTCCCTGCTGCCGCCGCGCGCACCGTGTACTCGCGATGCATGCTGTTCGGCAGCCCCACATACACCGCATCCACAGCCTTGTTATCGCGGATCCGGTCAAACGTCTCATACGTATACACCGAGCTCTCCGGGATACCGTACATCGCCGCATACCGCTTCCCCTTCGTCTCCGGATGGCCCGTCACGAGCGCCGTAATCTTTGCCTTCTGCGAGCGCGCACACGCTCGCATAAAGATGTCCGAGATCGTGCCGAGCCCAATGGCCGCATAACCCACAGGCTTCTGCCCTGCCATAGCGTTCTGGCCGTAAGCAGGCATCTGCGCGGCCGCCAACGTCATGCCCGAAAGTCGCGCGAACTGTCTTCGATTCATCCCGATTTCCATGCCGACCAGCCTAAGCCGAGTTCGTCTGCGCTGTCGAGACCCGATCCAACCGGCGGCGCGAGCGGTACTCTGGAAGATGTGCCCGCCTACGCCGATGTAGCTCTTCCTGTGCCGCTCGACCAGTCCTTCACCTACGCGGTGAATGGCACGATTCCCAGCGTAGGCGCGCGTGTACTCGTCCCATTCGCCGGCCAGAAACTGATGGGCCTCGTCACCCGCCTTCACGACGAGCCGCCCGCCGAAGGCATCGAGGTCAAGCCCATCCAGCAGGTGCTCGATCCCGAGCCGCTGCTTCCGAAGGAGCTGATGGAACTCGGCCGCTGGATCGCTCAGTACTACGTCGCGCCGCTCGGCGAAGTTCTTCGCACGCATGCTTCCGCTCAGCGCCGAAGTCAGACGCCAGTTCACGTACCGCATCGCAGACGCAGGACGCCGCATCCTCTACGAAGGCGCCGAAAAGGGCTCCTCACGCCGCTCCCGCCTCTCCCCCGAAGAGCAGAACCGCGAATACGCCGTCCTGAACTATCTGGAAGACGGCCACGCCGCAAAGCCATCCGCGATCCGTTCGGCCACCCAGGCCAACAAGGCCCTTCTGGACGGCATGGTCCGCAAGAAGTGGCTGCATACGCGAGGCGTTAGCCGAGGAGCGCGACGCCCGACGCACCGAGAAGATCGCCGTCCTCGTCCCCGAAGCCCGCATCCCGAAGCTGAACGACAACCAGACCGCAATCCTCGCAGAGCTAGCCGCCGCTGGAGGACGCCTCCGCGTCCGTGATCTGCGCGACTCGGCCGCGCTGCGCGCACAAGAAGTCCCTGCGTCCACTCTTGCCACCCTCGTGAAGCGCGGCCTGGTCGCGCTCGAAGATGCGCCCGAAGCCTTCCACATGGGCGGAGTTGGCGCGCCCGGCAAAGAAGCACGCGCACGAACACGCCCTGAACGAGTCCCAGACCGAAGCGCTGGCAGAGATCGCCGCCGCAATGAGTCAAGGCAGGCTTCCGCCCGCTGCTGCTCTACGGCGTCACCGGCTCCGGCAAGACCACCGTCTACTTCGCCGCCATGCAGCGCGCGCTCGACGCCGGCCAGACCGCGCTCCTGCTCGTACCGGAGATCGGCCTCACCCCTGCAATGGCGGGCCAGATCTTCGCGGCCTTCGGAACGGAGGTCGCTCTGCTGCACTCCCAGCTAACGCCGGACGAGCGCGCCGAACAGTGGCGCCGCATCCGTTCCGGCGATGCCCGCATCGTCGTCGGCACTCGCTCCGCCGTCTTCGCGCCCGTCGCCAACCTCGGCCTCATCCTGGTCGACGAGGAGCACGACAGCTCGTACAAGCAGGACGAGACGCCGCGCTACCACGGTCGCGACGTCGCCGTGATGCGCGCCAAGCTCAACTCCGCCGTGATCGTGCTGGGCTCCGCGACGCCCTCGCTCGAAAGCTGGTCCAACTCCGAACGCGGCCGCTACCAGCGCGTCGAGATGCTCACCCGCGTCGCCAACCGCCCGCTCCCGACAGTCGAGCTCGTCGACATGCGGACCGAGTTCCGCGAAACCTCGCGCGACGAGATCTTCTCCCGCCAACTCATCGCCGAGACCCAGTCGACGCTCGATCGCGGCGAGCAGGTCATCATCCTGCTCAATCGCCGCGGCTATTCCTTTACCGTCATGTGCCGCTCCTGCGGCGAGAAGATCGAGTGCGAGAACTGCGCCATCGCCATGACCTACCACAAGCCCGTCCTCAGCGAGGACCTCCACGCGCATGCCGGCGACCGCCTCGAATGCCACTACTGCGGCTTCCGCCGCACCGTCCCGAAGACCTGCCCCAAGTGCCAGTCCGAACACCTCTTCTACCTCGGCGCGGGATCGCAGCAGGGCGAAGAGCGCCTGCAGGGACTCTTCCCGAACGCCCGCATCGGTCGCATGGACCGCGACACTGTCCGTGGCCGCGGCGACATGGAGCGTCTGCTCACGCGCCTGCATTCGGGCGAGATCAACCTGCTCGTCGGCACCCAGATGATCGCCAAAGGCCACGACATCCACGGCGTCACGCTGGTGGGCGTCGTGGGCGCAGACTCGGCGCTCGGCCTTCCAGACTTCCGCGCCGCCGAACGCGTCTTCCAGCTACTCACTCAGGTCTCCGGCCGCGCCGGCCGCGGCGATCTGCCCGGACGCGTCCTCGTGCAGACCTACCACCCTGATCATTACGCCATCCGGTATGCCGCAGCGCACGACTACCCCGGATTCGTCGCGCGCGAGACTGGACTTCCGCCGCTGGATGCACTACCCGCCGTTCGCCGTACTCGCCAACGTCCTCATCGCAGGCGACACGCTGAAGCAGACCGCCGGCATGGGCCGCCACGCTGGGCCGCTGGTTTGCAATCGCACCCGGCTCGACAACATCCGCGTGCTGGGTCCGGCGACCGCGCCCATCGCGCGGATCAAGCGGATCTACCGCTTCCACCTCCTGCTCAAAGCCCAAGCGCGCGATGCCCTGAGCCGCACCCTGCGAGCCATGCTCGCTCACGCAGATGCAGCAGGCCATTCCCGCGGCGCAACCTCGCCGTCGATGTCGACGCGATTCACCTGATGTAGGATGGTCCGAGCGCGCTACCGGACGCTCCCGCCTCGCGCAGGTAGTCGAAGTTCCCGTCCGGCTCGTTGTGGACTCCGAGATGCGCTCGGAATGAATGACTCTCGTTCTCCGGAAACCAGAGCGGCACGGAAGGCACCTCGTCCGCCGAGGATCTTCTGGATCTGACGTATTCGGCCCGGCGCCGCGCCTCAACCTCCTCCGCAGTCCCTGTCTCGGCCGCAGGCCTGGGCGAGCAGTGCGTCCACCTTTGCATTGATGTACTGGCCGCGGTTCGCTCCCTTGGGCGGAAAGCTCGCCGAGGAGTACATGTAACGGAAGATGTCCGGGTCTTCATTGGAGCCGACCCACTTCAACACATACATCTGGAACGCAGCCCTTGGTCACATCGGAGTAGAACGTCCCGAACTCAGCCGAGCGGATGTTGAGGGCGATCCCGGCACGCGCGCATCTGCTGCTGCATCACTGCCGCCAACAAACGCGTCGTCTCGTCCGTGCTGGTCTTCAGGGTGAGAGTAAGGCGCACACCGTCCTTGCCTGGATGAAAGCCCGCAGCATCCAGCAACTGCCCAGCGCGTGCGGGATCATACCCATACTGAGCCGTCTCGCCCGGAGCAGCCGCGGCCCAGTGGCCGTCGGGCAGGAGACCACGCGCCAGCCGCCCATGCCCACGCCAAAGAGCCGCAATGATCGCGGGCCGATCCAGTGAAAACGCCACCGCCTGCCGAACGCGTTTGTCGCGAAGCAGCGGATCCTGCGCGTTGAAGTTGAGATACCAGACACTCGAACCTGGACCGCTCTCGATACGGAGATTGCGAGCACCTTCCAGCGCATGGATCATGTCAGGCGTGAGCACATTGCTCGCCACGTCCGCCGAGCCCTTCTGCATCTCAAGCGCGCTTGTGATCGTGTCCGGCACGACTGCGAATCGTAGCCGTTTGATGTCGGAGCCGGCCGGAAACGAGCCCTGCGCGTCCGACCAGCAGCCGGGAAACCGTTCCAGCACAACCTCTTTATCCTGCACCTGACGCACAAACTGGAAGGGCCCTGAACCCACCGGCGCAAGTCCGAACTCACGGCCCGACCCACGCGGCACAACGCCGAAGAGGCCGTCGCTCATGTTGAAGAGCAGGCCTGCGTCCGGCCGTTTCAGGTGCACCACAACCGTGCCCGCATCGCGCGTCTCGGCGCGTTCGACGCTGGCGAAGCTTCCGCTCTTGCCGCTGATCAGGCTCCCTCCCGGCAGGGATGCGGTCACCTTCGGATCAATTAGGCTCTCGATCGTCCAGACGACGTCCTCGGCTTCGAGCGGCCGACCATTCTGGAAGCGCACTCCGGGCCGCAGGTGAAAGATCCACGTGAGCGCATCGGGCTGCTCCCACCTCGTCGCCAGCCACGGCTGCAGTTGGAAGTGCTCGTCCTTCTTTACCAATGCATCGAAGATCAGGCCGCCCACACGTTCTGACTGCGCATCCGTCCCCTGACGCAGGTCGAGATTGTTCGGTGAGCTTTCGAGAATAACTACCGCCTCACCGAGCTGAGGCTTCGCTCCGCTGCACGAGCCCAGCAACAGGCACACGAGCAGCAACGCCGCACCCCGCGCAGCTTGCAGCGACCGCGTCCTTGCCGGCTCACGCCGGATTGCTGAAGCTCTCCCGCGCGAAGCAAGCCTGCGCCGCTCAACCATGAGAAATCTTCCCCAACACCGCCGCGCGCGCCGCACCCGTAGCACTCGGCACATTTCCGGGCAATCCATGCCAGGTGAGCCACGCCAGCAGAGCAAAGGCGACCGCCTCCTTCGCCTGCGCCGGCACGCCCAGTTCGTCCATAGGCCGCACCTTAACTCCCAGCGCGCCCAGGCTCTCCTGCAGCATAGCCATCAGCGTGCGATTCTTCGCGCCGCCCCCGCTACGCAGAACTCCACCTTCGCAAGCGGCGCAACCCGCTCCAGGTGCGCCCACACGATTCGCCGGTACGCATCGATGACGGATTCGGCAGTGAGCGCCGTCGCAGTAGCGATAATGTCGGCATCCGAACCACCGGCTTTCCCGCACAGTGCAATGAAACGGCTGCCGAAGATGCCACCGAACTCTTCTCTGCCGCAGGACTTGGGCGCGCCCAAGCAAAAGTAAGGCGCGCGCAGGGACGTCGCAACGACGCCCCTGAGTACGCTGCCCCGCCGCGCGACCGCCCCGTTACGATCAAATTTCCTGCCGAAGAGTTGGCCCATGCAGAAGTCGATCACCATGTTCCCGGGTCCCGTATCAAACGCCAGAACACTGTCCACGCCCGCATCCGCTGGAATTGCGGTCAGGTTGCCGATGCCACCCAGGTTCTGCAGCACGCGGCTTACCCGTCCTGACCGGAAGAGGCACCAGTCAAGCATCGGCACCAGCGGCGCACCCTGACCTCCAGCCGCCAAGTCCGCCGGGCGGAAGTCGCTGATCACCGGACACCGCATCCGCTCGGCCACGGCGGCTGCCTCTCCGATCTGCCACGTCGAGCGAACCGAGCCGCCCAGCACCCGCCTCGGCGTCGTCTCGTGGTGTACCGTCTGGCCGTGCAAACCTACGAGCGCAACCTCCGCGCGCAGTTCAGCCGAAGCGCGGGAGACGCAGTCGCCGTAGAACTCCCCAAGCCGCCAGTGGAGACGGCTCATCTCCGCTGCTGGAAGCGCAGCACCCTCCATCACCCCGAGCACCGCATCGCGCATACTGCGGGGATACGTGCGACTGAGCAGGCCCAGCATACGGACACGCGGCGTTGCTCCCAGGCCCGGCCCCGGCGCGATGCGGCATATCGCCACATCCACGCCATCGGCCGATGTACCACTCATCACGCCAGCCACGGTGATGCTTCTCTGTAGCTCCCGCCCCTTACCAACCGTGGTCAAGAAGCAGCCCCCAGTTCCCGCTGCAGTTCGGCCAGCAGGTTGAGTGCCTGCCGCGGCGTAAGCTCGTCGAGGTCCACCTCACCAATGCGGTCCAAGATCCGCTGGGAAAGAGGCGTGAACATGGTCATCTGCAACGCCGGCGCATTCGCTTTTCCCGATGCGTCCGTAAGCGCAGCGCTGATCTGCTGTGTCTCGACCCGCTCGTGCAGACGCAGAACCTCGCGCGCCCGCGCCACCACGCCCGCGGGGAGACCCGCGAGACGGGCGACCTCGATGCCGTAGCTCTTGCTCGCCGGCCCAGCCTCGACCGTGTGCAGGAAGACGATGCCCGCGGCGGACTCCTTCACCGTAACGCGCAGGTTCTTCAGACGGGGCAGCCGATCCGCCAGCAGCGTCAGCTCGTGGTAGTGCGTCGCGAAGAGTGTCCGTGCTCCGATCCGGTCATGCATGTGCTCTACCGTGGCCCAGGCCAGGGACAGCCCATCGTATGTCGCTGTTCCACGGCCCATCTCATCCAGCAAGACAAGGCTATTGGCGGTGGCGGTATTCAGGATCGCGGCCGTCTCGATCATCTCGACCATAAAGGTCGAACGTCCGCGCGCCACGTTGTCACTGGCACCAATCCGGGTGAAGATCCGATCGACCAGCCCGAGTCGCATTCGGTCTGCGGGAACAAAGCAGCCACACTGCGCCATGATGGTAAGCAGTGCCGCCTGTCGCAGATAGGTGCTCTTGCCGCCCATGTTCGGCCCGGTGATCAACGCAATTGTTGCGCCGGGAACCTCCTCCGAGGTGCTGGCCTGCAAGGAGAGCGAGTTGGGAACAAAGCGACCGCCTCCTGATTCCTCCATCCGGCGCTCTACGACAGGATGTCGTGCGCCAGAGAATTCCAGCACTCCGGAGTCTTCGATCAGCGGGCGCGTCCACCCGCGAAGCGCAGCGAGGTGCGCGAAGCACGTGAGCAGGTCCATCTCCGCTACGCGGCGCGCAGTCGCCCGCATGCGCGGAGCGGCAGCAAGCAGATCGCGTCGCAGCTCCGCAAAGATACGGCGCTCAATCTCCCTCGAACGCTCCTGCGCGGTGAGGATGCGCGTCTCGTACTCCTTCAGTTCGGGCGTCGTAAATCGCTCTGCGTTCACCAGAGTCTGCTTCCGCTCATAGTCTGAAGGGACAGACCGCGCGTTTGCCCGGGTGACTTCAAGGTAGTAGCCGAATACGGAGTTGAAGCGGACCTTCAGGCTGCCTATGCCCGTCCTTTGGCGCTCACGCTCTTCGATGGCCGCGAGTGCCTGTCGACCCGAGTGTCCGAGCTCCCGCAGTTCGTCAAGTTCGCTGTCGACTCCCCCGCGGATAACACCGCCATCCGCCAGCGTTATCGGGGGATCCTCCGCAAGGGTATGCAGAATGCGACCGAATACATCCTCCAAAGCATCGAATCCCACGTTGCCGATCGGGTGCACGTCGGAAGCGGCCTCCCGCCCGCCTGTGCCGGAAGGTTTGGCTGAAGGAACCGAATAGGCCGTCCCATCCCCTCCGGACACTTCAGCGTTTGCACTGCCGCCAAGTTCCCGCCATCTGGCCGAGACGAACAGGGAGACAGCGTCGCGAAGCCCGGGAAGACACTTCAGCGTCCCCGCGAGAGCCATCACTTCTCGCGGGCCGGCGGAATCCAGAGCGATGCGACCTAGCAGGCGTTCCAGGTCCAGTAGGCCGTCCATCGAACGGCGGACTCCTTCGCGGCGGCGCAGATCGGCCGCTGACTCGCCGACGGCATCAAGTCGGGATTCGATCTCGGAACGATCGTTCGCCGGGCGCAGAAGCGTGGCGCGTAGCAATCTCTTGCCCATAGGCGTACAGCAGGCGTCCAGCGTGTGGAAGAGCGTCGTCTGAATACTCTCACCGGAGAAGAGTGGCTCAACAAGCTCGAGATTCCGAACACTGACCGCGTCCAGCGCAAGAGATCCAATCCGCTCGTAGAAGCGGAGCGTGTCCACGTGTTCGAGGCTCCCCTGCATCGTCTGCTTCATGTAATGCAGCAGCGCGCCTGCAGCGATCGCGGCCGTGTCATGCCCGCCCAGTCCCAGACCGTCCAGCGACTGTACGCCGAAGTGGGACTGCACCAAAGGCAGCGCATAGTCCGGGGTAAATACCCAGTCCTCCAGCGAGGTTCGCGTCCGCACGGCATCGAATCCGGCGCTCGAGTCGAACTCAGTTCCGCCCCCGGCCGCCGGCGGGTTGATTCCCGGAAGCCGCGCCTTCGCCCCCGCACCCGACAGCGAAGTTCCCTCCGCGAACAGCACCTCCGCCGGACGCATCTGGCCGAGTTCGTCATCAACCTGGTGCCACGCCGACGGGCCACTGAACTCCGTGGCCCGCAGCTCGCCGGTAGACAGATCGATCAACGCGAGACCCGCACAGCTCTGAGCGCCTGATCCGTGAACGGCCACGCTGGCGAGCCAGTTGCTCTGCTCCGGACCGAGCCCCGCATCGACCACCGTCCCGGGCGTAAGCACCCGGGTGACCTCGCGGCGCACGATCTTCTTGGTCAGCTTCGGGTCTTCCATCTGCTCGCACAGCGCTATCTTGTAGCCTTTACGAAGCAGCCGTTGGATGTACTGCTCGGCAGCGTGGTAAGGAACCCCGCACATAGGCTGCTTCTTTTCCTTGTCCCGCGCGGTCAGGGTGAGTTGCAGCTCCCGGGACGCAACAATCGCGTCCTCGTAGAACAGTTCGTAGAAATCGCCGATACGGCAGAACATCAGGCAGTCCGGATGCGCTGCCTTCGCGGCAAAGTACTGACGCATTACGGGTGTCTGCGTGGCCGCGTCGTGTCTCGTGTCAGTCGGCATCCGAATCGCCAGAATACCGCACCGGCCCTGCGCTTTCCCCGTACGCGGTTGCAGGGCATACGATGAAGAACACACACGTTTTCGATCGAGGATGCCTGCACGTGCGATTCGTCTTTGCTACCCCGGCTGTACTTTGCCTTCTCGCCGTTACCCAACTCACGGGACAGGCCCCACCCGCCGCAGCTCCGCTTACCTACATCCGGGCCGGTCACCTGTTGGATCCAGCCAACGGGCACTACCAGGACAACGTGACCCTCGTGATCGCGAACCAGCGCGTCCAGACCATTGAACCGGCAGGCTTCCATCCTCCGGCCGGAGCGCAGCTGATTGACCTGTCAGCCGACTACGTTCTCCCGGGGCTGATCGATTGCCATACGCACCTGACGCACCGGGCGGACAGCTACAACGAGATCGACGCGTTCACAGTGTCTCCGTTCGACCATGCGATCGCGGGTGTGGTGAACGCGAAGAAGACACTCGAGGCCGGCTTCACGACCGTTCGCGACGTGGGATCTCTTCCGTTTTTGGCAGTCGATCTGCGGAAGAACATCGACTCTGGATACATCGTGGGCCCACGGATCGTAGCGTCCGGGCCGGGCATCTCGATCACCGGCGGCCACGGCGACCTCAACAACTACTCCCCAGAGACGCGCGTCGCCCTGTTTCCCGCAGATCGCGAGTTCGAGATTGCGGACGGACCGGAAGAGGTGCGCAAAACAGTTCGTGCCCAGGTGAAGTATGGTGTCGATGTCATCAAGATCCACGCGTCGGGCGGTGTTCTTTCCAAAGGCGATCAGCCGGGTGCGCCACAGTTTACGTTGGAAGAACTGAAGGTCGCGGCGGATACAGCACACCAGGCAGGACGGAAGATCGCCGCCCATGCTCATGGCGCTCAGTCCATCAAGTGGGCCATCGAGGCCGGCATCGACTCTGTAGAACATGCCTCCCTGGTGGACGATGAGGGCATCGCGCTGGCGAAAAGCCACGGCACGTACTTTGTCATGGATATTTACGACGACGACTACATCCTGCAAGTCGGTCCCAAGATCGGTATGACCCAGGAACTTCTTACCAAGGAACGCGGCGTAGGCCAGATCCAGCGCGACAACTTCCGCAAGGCACATGCAGCCGGGGTAAAGATGGCGTTCGGCACCGACGCCGGGGTGTATCCACACGGCGACAACGCGAAGCAGTTTCACTATATGGTGCAATACGGTATGACTCCTGCGGAGGCGATCCGAGCGGCCACAACGTCGGCGGCAGACCTGCTGGGCCGGTCGGCGGACATCGGATCTCTTTCTCCCGGGCACTTCGCGGATCTGGTTGCGGTTCCCGCGGACCCGTTGCAGCGCGTCGAAGTGCTCGAGCAGATCCCGGTTGTGGTGAAAGGCGGTTCCGTGGTCAGAGGCGGAAGGTAGCGCAAACCACATATACTGGAGGTTCGCGGTGTTTGTGCCCGCGCAACGTAACGCATGGCCTTGTTCTGGCACCGAATCGCGATGTTGTTGTACGGCATTGCCGCGCTGGCGGTGCTACCCGCGGCCCTGTATGGACGCCCGTGGTGGCGTCACATCGTTATACCGGCTGTGGTAGCAGCCGTGCTGTTCCACATCGTGTCGCTTGCAGAGACGCTGAACGCGGCCCACCATCGCCTGCCGGTCGAGACGCACGAGTTGCAGTCCGTGCTGGCGCTGATCCTGGCGCTCGCCTTTCTTGCGGTCTACGCCATCTATCGCACCGTGTCGCTCGGTGTCGTCGTGCTGCCGCTCACGACGCTGCTCGCCATGCTTAGCGCATTTCGTCCGGGTGAAGAGACGTTTTCGGCTCCTGTACGCACCGGGTGGATCCTCCTTCATATCCTGCTCTTGCTCATCGCGTACGCGGCGCTCGTCGTTTCGATGGGGGCTTCCCTGCTTTACCTCCTGCAGGAGCGACGGCTGAAGGTCCGCACACGACGGGCTGCACCGCGTTGGTTAACTCCGCTTGATGCACCGCTTGAGACGATCGATCAAATCGCGCAACGCGCACTGCTCTTCGGGTTGCCCTGCATGACGGCAGGACTGCTGATCGGCACCGTGATGGCGCAGCATGACTTCGGAGCCGCATACTTCCGGGATCCGAAGATTCTGCTTGCGTTTGCCATGTGGGTCGCCTATATCGCAATGATCCATATCCGCCGCATCTCCGGGCTACGTGGCAGGCGCGCGGTCTACCTTTCGAGCTTCGTCTTCCTCGTCGTGCTTGCGGTTTGGGCAGCAAACCAGTTCTCCGTTGTACACAGGTTCCCGACACCATGAAGAGCGCCATCCAAGTCGCGCAAGTGGCTGCGGCCGAGGATCGTGGCACGGCAGAACCGGAGCTCGTCGACGATTCGTCTTCACGCGGGTCGCGCCTGGTGCTCCTCGGGTTGAACCACGTCACTGCCCCCATCGAGATCAGAGAGCGGCTCGCAATACCCGCGGCCGGGCTCGCCGAGGCGACCCGTACGCTTGCAGCACGACCAGGTGTCCGCGAGGCTTTGATCGTCTCAACCTGCAATCGCGTGGAGTTCCTTGCTCTGGAAGAGCACGGCGATGCTGACGAGGTGAGACTCAAAGAGTTCCTGCGCGAGTACTTCATGTTGCCGCCGGGAACGGTCGAGCCTCACCTGTACGAGCTCCGCGGGGAACAGGCAGTTCGCCATCTCTTCCGCGTCGCAAGCTCGCTGGATTCCATGGTGGTCGGCGAGCCGCAGATCCTCGGGCAGGTGAAAGAAGCATGGGCGGTCGCGCGAGAGGCTGGAGCGGTTGGAGCCATCCTTGACCCTCTCTTCCAGCGGGCGTTCTCAGTGGCAAAGCGCGTGCGAACCGAGACCCTGATTGGTAGCTCCTCTGTTTCCATCGCTTCTGTCGCGGTGGACCTGGGACGGAAGATCTTCGGCAACCTGAAGGGCAAGACTGTGCTGCTGGTCGGCGCCGGCAAGATGTCGGAACTGGCGGCTCGTCACCTGATTCGGCACGGCGCCACCTCCATCCTCGTGGCCAACCGAACAGAAGAGCGGGCCCGCAAAATTGCGAACAGCATCGCCGCCGGAACGGAGACGAACGAGGAGATCCTTGTCCAGGTTCTCCCGTTCGACCACCTGTATGCCGAGGCTGCACGTGCAGACATCGTGATCACCTCGACCGGCGCGCCGCAGCATCTCTTCGGGCGCTCGCACGCACGGCACTTCCTGGAACAACGTCGCAACCGGCCAATGTTTTTCATCGATATTGCTGTCCCGCGCGACGTCGATCCCCGAATGAACGATGTGGAAGGCTGCTTCGTCTACGACATCGACGATCTGCAGCAGGTGGCACAGGCAAACCGAACCGATCGTGGACGCGAGGCTGAGGCTGCGGAGAGCATCGTCGCCGAAGAGGTTCAGCTCTACCAGCAGCAGATGCGATCGCGACAGGCCGTGCCCGCGATCCGGACACTGCAGGAGCAGGCAGAGGCCATCCGTCAGGCTGAGGTAGCTCGGGCCCTGGGTAAGCTGGCGGCCAGTGCACAGTTGACACCCACGCAGCAAGCGGCGCTTGAGGCACTTACCAAAAGCCTGACGGCGAAGCTGATCCACCCGCAGATCGTCGCGCTCAAGAATGGTCAGTAAGCCTGGGTAGACGACCGGCTGCCTGGACTACTAGTATTGCGACTCATGGAAAGCTTCTTGAATCGTCGTGCTTTTGTACGTGGGGCTGCGCTGACTGGTGCCGCGGCCGCGTTTGTCCCTCCCTCTCCTGCTCAGACACAAAGCGGTTCCAAGGTCGCAGGTCTCAAGGCACCCTCGCCCGCGAGCGATCTGCCGATCCGGCTTGGCATTGCGAGCTATACGTTTCGCCAGTTCGATTCGGCGCACCTGATTGACTTCATGCATCAGTTGCGCACGCCGTATCTGAACCTGAAAGAAATGCATCTTCCGATGGGTCCTTTGGACCAGGTGGCAGCGCAGGCGGCGGCGTATCGAGCCGCGGGATTCACGCTTACGGCTGCGGGGAACATCACGTTCGCCAAGGACGATGATGCCGACATCCGCGAGAAGTTCGAATACTGTAAGGCCGCGGGAATCTCGTTGCTGGTCTGTGCACCCACGCATGAGAATCTGCCGCGGCTGGAGAAGTTTGTAAAGGAATATAACATCAGGCTGGCGATCCACAACCATGGTCCGGAGGACAAGAACTTCCCTTCGCCGTTCGATGTTCTCAAGGCTGTCAAGAATTTGGATCAGCGGATCGGGCTCTGCATGGACCTGGGCCACGCGCTGCGTGCGGGCGCGGATGTGGTTGCGGCGGTTCATGCGGCGGGGGCGCGGCTGCATGCCATTCACATCAAGGATCTTGCCGATGCCACCAGCCAGGAAAGCCAGGTGGCGGTGGGCGAGGGGCATGATGCCGGTGAGGGCAGTTTTTGAAGCACTGATCGCAGATCGAAGTACAAAGGCACTGTGGACCTGGAATACGAGATCAACGGCGATAATCCCATGCCCGGCGTACGGAGAGTTTCGCGTATATGCGCGGTGTGCTGGCGGGTATGGGCTACAAGTAGTTGCGGACCAGCATCGGTGCATCGGCGTCGGTTCTCGAGAGTACTGCGTCGAGATGAAGCGACGGCGTAGGCAAGGACTGTCGGTCGCTGCAAGCACGCGGCAGCATCAATCGTCTTCTCGGGGCGATGAGGCGTGCGGCGCGACCGGAGTTCTCCGTGAAGGCACCGCGAAGGGCAACACAACGTCCGGGCGGTACGTGCAGGAGGCAAGGTCTGTGATGCTCAGGGCCTCGGTGGGCGTGAGAAGGATCGTCTGCGGCGGGGCCATGCGATCGATCATGCTGAAGATTTCGAGCTTGGACTCGAGTTCGTCCGGGACAAAATCGATTGCGAGATCGGCCTCGCGGACCGCATCTTCCACGGTGAGTGCGAGACGCCAGGAGCCGGCGGTGCCCTGCTGCGGAAGGGTCGTGTAAGTCCTGCTTCTGCGTGCCGGAGCTTTGCCGGCATCACGTCTTCAAGAATGACGTTGTGGCCGGCGCCGCACAGAGCAGCGCGAAGTCGCGGCCCGCCGTCCCCGCGCCGATCACGGCGACGTTGTGGATGGTCGCGCTACCGGTGGTTGCGGCGGTTCGCATCCCGGTTGGAACAGGTCACTTGGCGCTCTGAACAGCCTTGACTACGGAATCGTAGCTGGGGTCCGCAGTCTTGATGTGGTCGGCGACGCGCTGCGTTCCTCGTCGGTCAGCGACGGCAGCACGGTCAGGATGCGGCGGAGAGTGACGGAGATATCGTCAACATAGTTCATGGTGCGGATGGCTTCGCCGGAGAGAGGCATTGTTCTCCTGAGTTGAGTTGTCTGTTTCAGTTTAGCGCGGTCGCGGATGGTGAGCGACGGTGCAGCAGCGCTTCTGTTCAGGCGGACGGCATCGGGAGGCGTGTAGCGGTCGCGGTCGGTCATCTCCATCAGCGCAGCCAGCTCGGCTGCGATCGTGGAGTCAAGCGCGTCGCGGCGGTAGCGCCATGTCCAGTTCCCTGCACCGGCGGCGGGCGTGTTCATGCGCGCTTCGCTGCCCAGGCCGAGGACGTCCTGCAGCGGAAAGATGCAGAGGTTGGCGACGGAAGCGGCGGCGGCGCGCATCATCGCCCAGACGATTCCTCATCGGCGTGGATGGGCCCGAGGTAGGTCTGCACGTTGGCGCGCTCGACGCGTGGTGGCTCCGTCGATCCACCAGCCGAGGGTGGTGTTGTTGTCGTGCGTGCCGGTGTAGGCGACGGTGTTGGGCACATACTTGTGCGGGAGGTAGAGTGCCCGCCGCGGTCCGCGAAGCCGAACTGCAGGATGCGCATGCCGGGCATGCCGAAGTGCTCGCGCAGGTCGTCGACCTCGGGGGTGATGAGGCCGAGGTCTTCGGCGATGAACGGCAGGTCGCCGAAGACCTCTTTGAGGCGCTGGAAGAGCTCGTGGCCCGGCGCCTTGACCCAGTGGCCGTTGACGGCGGTCTCCTCGTCGGCGCGCGATGGACCAGTAGGCCTCGAAGCCGCGGAAGTGGTCGAGCCGGACCATGTCATACAGCGCGAGGGTGCGGCGCATGCGGGCGACCCACCAGTCGAAGCCGCGGTTGCGCTGATCGTCCCACTTGTACAGCGGATTGCCCCAACGCTGGCCGGTGGCGGAGAAGTAGTCTGGCGGAACACCGGAGACGCGCATCATGCGGCGGTTGCTCGTCGAGTTCGAAGACCTCGGGGTGCGTCCAGACGTCGGCGCTGTCATAGCTGACGAAGATGGCGACATCGCCCAGCACGCTTGACGTCCTGCGCCTTGCAGTAGGTTGCGAAGCGCACACCACTGCTCGTCGAAGAAGAACTGCATCGCCTGTTCGATCGCGAGTTCGCGGCCGTACTCGTTGAGGACTCCGGTCATCGTCTCCTGCTTGCGGCGGGCAGTAACTCTTCCGGCCACTCGTGCCAGCTCGCGTAGTTGAACCGCCGCCGCAGGACGGTGTACATGGCGTAGTCGGTGAAGCCAGTGAGGCGTTGTCCTCGCAGAACTTCTGGAAGCGGGCGCGATCTTCGTCGCTCGGCGTTGATCGAGGAAGTTTGCCTGCGGCCTCTTCGATGAGCGGGCAGCTTCTGTCGCGACGGCTGCGCCGAAGTCGGCCGGGCCTTCGTGGCCGGGCAGACCGGCGATGCGGTCGCGGGTGATCCAGCCAGCGTCCACCAGCCTCTCGAGGCTGATGAGGAGCGGGTTGCCAGCGAATGCGGAGAGCGCCGAGTAGGGCGAACTGCCGTAGCCGGTAGGGCTGAGCGGCAGAACCTGCCAGAGGCGCTGTTTGCCGGCGGCGAGGAAGTCGACGAAGCCGTAGGCTGCGGGGCCGAAATCACCGACGCCGCCGTAGGAAGGCAAGGAGGTAACGTGCAGCAAAACACCAGAGGTACGGGCCTGATCCATTTATTTACGCTAGCAAACTCCGGGCTGGAGAAACGAGCCTGAAGACCGTTATCAAGGCTTGTGTCGTATGCGGCGCAAAGAGCTTCGCGTGACATCCAAATTGCCAGCTTGCTCCATTCTCCGGATTCCCTGGTGTGCGGTCCACATGGGGGGCCACCCCCTGTACCTAAGTCCTAAAGTACTTCGTCTACAGGGGTTGCTGCCGCAGGGTCCGTCGGTGCTCCCGCTCTGGCGCAGGCCGGGAGACGGGCCGCCAGTCCATTCTTGATGGTCGAAAGTAGTGTTCCACCCGCCGTACTTAGGTCCTAAAGTTACCTCGTTAAAAGGTTTTCGGGAGCCGAGCCGCTGACGTCGCCCGTCCGGACAGTCCCCATCATGCGAAACGCCCCGCTCTTGGGCGGGGCGTTTCTGTTTCAGATCAATCTACTTCTATTCTACCGGAACAGCCATAACTAAACTGCCAACTATATTTTGTTTCGTTTCAGTTACTTAGCCCAAAGTGGGGCTTGACAGCGTTTTAGAGGCCGGCAGGTGATCCCTTGGGGGTTGTGGTTGCGTCCTGCGCGCCTTTGGCGAGGCGGACGCCGCCGCCTTTCTCGTACTTCTCGGAGAGTGTGCCGAGGTAGACACGGAAGATCTGCTCACGCTGTTGGCTGAGAAGCTGCTCGCGGGTCTGCTCCACGTTCTTGGCAATCTCGTCTGCGGTGGGCTCCTGCTTGTCGGTGACGGTCAGGATCACCGCCGCTGGACCGGTGTTGATCGGTCCGGAGATGGCGCCCTTAGGCATGGTGAACGCAACGGCTCCGGGGCCGCTCATGGAGCCGAGGTCAGGAACCTGGGCTTGTTGGCCGACGAGGTCGCTGGTCTTCACAGGGACCTTGAACTCGGCGGCGGCCTTCCTGAGGTCGTTCAGAAGCCTGGCACGCTCGTCGAGCTTCTGTGCTTCTCCGGCGAGGAGTACAGGGACCTTCTGCTCGCGGATAGTCGTTGAGGATCTGGGTCTTGTAGGAGGCGAACTCGGGTGCGTGAGCCGCCTTGACGTCGAGCACCTGGAAGACCGCGAAACCGTCGCCAGTGGAGGCGGTGCCTGGAGCTGCGTTCTTGTCGGTGGAGAAGGCCTGGGTCATGAGTGCGGCGGAGTCGGAGAGGCCGCCGATGACGCCGTCCTTGGGCAGGTAGTCCGTGGTGACGGCCTTGAGGCCGTGCGATTCGGCTGCCTTTTCGAGGCCTTCCTTCTTGGCGTCGGCGGCAAGCTGCTGGGCGAACTGCTGCTCGGCCTGGCCCTGCTTCTGCTGCTGGAGGACTTGAACGATGGAGTCCTTGACCTCGGCGAGGGGCTTGGTTCCGGCCGCCTGCTTGTGCTCGGTCTGGATGATGTGGTAACCGAACGAGGACTTGACGAGGCCGGAGGTCTGGCCGGGGTTGAGGGCCATGGCGGCCTTGGCGTATGCGGGGTCGAGCCCAGCGGTGGGGACGCAGCGGAAGCTCGCCGCCCTGGTCCTTGGAGCCGGGGTCTTCGGAGAACTTTTTGGCGAGTTCGGCGAAGTTGCCGCCGCCCTGCAGCTGCTTGAGGACGTCCTGCGCCTTGGCTCTTCGCGGCGGCGTCGGTCTGTGCATCGGCCGCCGGCCTTGGAGGCGATAAGGATGTGGCGGGTCTTGACCTGCTCTTCGGTCTTGTATTGCGCCTGGTGGGCGTTGTAGTAGGACTGAACGTCGGCATCGGTGATCTGCGGGCTTGCCGCCGGGCAGTTTGGAGGCGTCGAAGGCGACGTACTCGATCTTGCGCGTCTCGGGGATGGCCTGGGCGTACTTGGCGGCGTTCTGCTTGAAGAATTCCTGGAGTTCGGCGTCGCGTGGGATTGATGGTCTTCTTGAGATCGTCGGCCGAGATGACGGCGTAGTCGAACTTCACCTTGGTGCCCTGCTTCCGGTAGGCTTCGCGGACAGCCTGGTCGGAGACGGTGACGCCGCCGGTGATGAGGGCCTGCAGCCGGTTCAGCTCCATGTCCTCCTTGACCTGGGATTCGAAGTCGGTGCGATTGGTGCCGAAGGCGGTGTGGACGAAGTTCATGTACTTGTCGTCGCCGATGTACTCGCCGTTGGGAAAGAGGTACTGGGCGAAGGGGCCGGTCTGGAGCTCGCGGCGGAGGTCTTCGTCGGAGACCTGGAGGTGCATGCGGTCGGCCTCCTGCTTGAGGATGGTGCGCTGGACGAGAACCTGGCCGGCGCGGTTCATCATGTAGGGCAGAAGGAAGTCGGGGAGCTTCTGCTGCTGCAGCTGGCGGGCGGCGAGGCGCTGGACGTCCTGCGTCTTGATTTCTGTGCTTTCGCCGAAGAACCGGCCAAGGACGCCTGGCTCATGAACGGTGGCGAAGACAGCGGCGTTCGAGGTGCCCTGATTGTCGAGCAATCCGGGGACGAGGTAGACCACCATCGCGATAATGGCGGCGCCGATGATTACGCTAAAGAGGATCTTGGTGAGCTTGCTGTCCTGCTGGAGAAACCGAATCATTGCTTGTCCTGCGTCATTTCGGGTATTTGCAACACTTCTGCTCTGGTCGGAACCGCCTGGACGACGCGAGAGACACATGCGATTCGCCGTAGGTTCCGGGGCAAGCCTTAACTATAAATCAGTGGGCTGCCGCTGCGGCGCAAAGCGAAGGGGCCACGTGGGCCCCCTCTCCTTTTGCAGATTCAGCTTTGGTTAGTAGCGGTACGGGTTGTAGGGTGGGTAGTACATCGGCCCGTAGTACGGGTAGGGCGCGGGGTAGGCGTAATAGCGGCGGCGCATCTGGGGCCGTTCGGCACCCGGTCCGGCGCCCTGGGCGAGGCGGTTCATTTCTTCCTGCGAGACGGTGGCGACAGTTGCCGGCTGGGCGAGGTGGAAGGTGAGCATGCCTTCGCTGGGTATATAGACCTGCCCGGAGCCGGAGGCTGCGGAAGATCCGAGGCCGAGGGCGCCACCTACTCCGGCGCCGATCGCAGCGCCAACTCCCCCGCCTGCGGCTGCTCCGAAGAGGGCGCCGATGCCTGTGCCCACGGCGGTACTGTTGACGGTCTGAATGGTTTTATCACCGCCGTTGTGGCTCCAAAGGTCGGAGGTAATGGGGTAGGCTCTGCCGCCGAGGGTGACCTGGGTGAGTTGCAGGGACATCTCCCCACGACCAGCCAGCACGCCGGAGCGCTTGGCGTCGACGACGGTGCCCTGCACCTGTGCGCCGCGCGGGATGGCGACCGCGCCGCCGGCGACTACATCGTTGACGACAACGCCGTCGAACGTTGTTCCCGGCTGCGTGCGACCACTGTCGAGGGTCTGGTTGATGCGGATGCGAAGCAAGGCGCCGGGGGCGATGGTGACGGTTTCACCGGCCTGCTGGCCGCCGTAGTTCTGACTGGGCGCCGGATAGTAGCCACGATTGGGCTGCGGGTAGCCGGGTTGCTGCGGGGGCTGTCCGTAGGCTTGATTCTGTTGTGGGTAGCCATTATTGGGTTGTGGATAGCCCTGCTGGGCCTGAGGGTAGCCCTGCGGCTGCGGGTAGCCTTGGGGTTGCGGCGGCGGACCGTACGCCGGCTGCTGCTGTTGGGGGTAGCTTTGTGGCGGATATTGCGGCTGCTGGGGTCCAGCGGGCGGCTGGCGGTATTCAGGGGCTCCCGGCGCATACGCTGGGCGGGGAGCTGCGGAGGCGGACTCGGCGGCGCTTTGCTGAGGCTGATTGGGCGCCACTGTGCCGTCGGATTGGAGGTTAGGGTTGGTCTCCTGCGCGTTTGCAGGAAGCTGGGAGCCGTTCTGAGACTGGGTTGCGGCTTGGGCGGCGTTCGCGGGTCCGAGGGTGAGTTCATCTACCACCTTTTGCACACCCGCGGTGCGCGAGGCGATGGTCTCGGCCTGCGTGCGCTGTGCTTCGGTTTCCACGGAGCCGGTGAGGGTGACGACACCGTAGACGGTAGTCGTGGTAATTGCCTGATTGGCGATTTCGGGCGCCGCGGCCAGGGCTCGAAGGACGTTTGCTTCTACCTGGGCGTCGGGGGTCTTCAGCGGAGCTGCGGGTGCGGGCGTCTGGGCCGAAGCCGCGGCGGCGTACGCGATGAAGAGTAAAGCGGGGGCAGCGGCGATGTGAAACGAGGTGCTCTGGGACATGCTGTCCTCCAACATGGCGGCCCGGGTTGGTGACCCTGGGCCTGTACTGTAGCAGACGTGAAATCCTGGAAAAAGTTACGGTTTGGGGCTTTGGAATGTTGCGGGTGAGTGCTTGCTGGCTGCATTCGGGACGGGGGTCGACTTCGGGAGTTCAGATGGCAGACGGAGCTTGGTCGTCGATTGAGATTCGAGGTGAGGGTGATTGACCAGCTGTATCAACGGCGATATACTTTGAATGCGGGGTGGAGCAGCCCGGTAGCTCGTTGGGCTCATAACCCAAAGGTCGCAGGTTCAAATCCTGCCCCCGCAACCAATTTCTCAATATATGTAAGTGTGAGCGGGATTCGGCTCGTTTTTGTGATTGCGTTATGGTGGTGCTCGCCTTTGCATGGCTTGAGCTCCGGTTGCGCAGATCGTTTGACTCCCCTTGACTCATTAGTGTGCACCGTGGCACGTCCGTTGTTCTCCCGGGAGGCCTCTGCGTGCGCGTGAGTGGCTAGAGCCTTTCGCTCGACTACGCGCTAGAGCTTTGAGGTTCGGAGGCGGAGTGAGTTTGCGATCACTGAGACGGAGCTGAAGCTCATGGCTGCGGCGGCGATCATGGGGTTGAGCAGTACGCCGAAGGCCGGGAAGAGCACGCCGGCGGCCAGCGGCACTCCGATCGCGTTGTAGATGAAGGCGAAGAAGAGATTCTGCCGGATGTTGCGCATGGTGGACTGGCTGAGGCGGCGCGCTCGGAGGATGCCGCGCAGATCGCCGGTGAGGAGCGTGATGCCGCCCGCTTCCATGGCGACGTCGGTGCCGGTGCCCATGGCGATGCCGACGTTGGCCTGGGCGAGCGCGGGGGCGTCGTTCACCCCGTCGCCGGCCATGGCGACGATCGCGCCCTGCTGCCTGGTGACTGCTTGACCACTTCGGCCTTCTGCTGAGGAAGAACGTCGGCCTCGAACTCGATGCCGAGTTTGTCAGCAACGGCGGCGGCGGTGGTCTGCGTTGTCGCCTGTGACCATGATGACTCTGAGGCCTGCCGCCTTGAGTTCGCGGATTGCATCGGGGGTGGATGGCTTGATCGGGTCGGAGACGCTGACCAGGCCTGCCGGCTTTGCCGTCGACGGCAATCATCATGACGGTCTGGCCTTCTTGTCGAAGCGCTTCGGCCTGGTTGAGCAAGCGGTGCCGGGTCGATGCCCAAGCTCCCGAAACAGCTCGGCGTTGCCGATGGCGACGTGCCTTCCGGAGACGGTTCCTGTCACGCCCTTTCCGGTGATGGAGCTGAAGTCCTCTGACATCGCGTCAGAGTGAGCTTTCTGCGCTTCGGCGGCCTTCACGATGGCGGCGGCGAGGGGATGTTCGCTGGAACGCTCCAGGCTGGCGACGAGCTGCAGGAGGTCCGACTCGCTGATGCCGGGCTGCGGAAGGACCGAAGTCAAGCGTCGGCTTGCCCTCGGTGAGGGTGCCGGTCTTGTCGACGATCAGCGTGTTCGACCTTGCCGAAGGTCTCCAGGGCCTCGGCGTTGCGGATGAGGATGCCGGCTCCGGCGCCGCGGCCTGTGCCGACCATGATTGCCATGGGGGTAGCGAGGCCGAGGGCGCACGGGCAAGCGACGATCAGGACCGCGACCGCGTTCACGAGGGCGTGCGCGAAGCGGGGCTGCGGGCCGACACAGGTACCAGACGACGAAGGTGGCGGCGGCGGCGAGGATGACGGCGGGAACGAAGTAGGATGCGACCCGGTCGGCGAGCCGCTGGATGGGCGCGCGGGAGCGCTGCGCCTGGCTGACCATCTTGACGATCTGGGAGAGCAGGGTGTCCGCGCCGACGCGCTCGGCCCGCATGACGAAGCCGCCGGTGCCGTTGACGGTTCCGCCGGTGACTTTGCGCTGCGACATCCTTCTCGACGGGAATGGGCTCGCCGCTGACCATGGACTCGTCGACGGAACTGTGGCCCTCGAGCACGACGCCATCGACGGGGACCTTTTCGCCCGGCCGGACCCGCAGCCGGTCGCCTACCTGAACCTGATCGAGCGGCACATCGGCTTCGCCGCCCTGAGCGTCGAGCCGTCGTGCCGTCTTGGGAGCGAGGCCGAGCAGCGCACGGATGGCACTGCCGGTCTGACTGCGGGCGCGTAGCTCCATCACCTGTCCCAAGCAGGACCAGGGCGATGATGACGACCGCAGGCTCGAAGTAGAGCGCGATCTCGCCCCGTCCGGCTCGGAAGGAAGGAGGAAAGATCTCGGGAGCGAACGTCGCCACGACGCTGTAGAGGTAGGCCGCTCCTGTTCCCAGCGCGATGAGCGTGAACATATTGAGGCTGCGGTTGACGACCGATTGCCAGCCGCGCACGAAGAATGGCCAGCCGCACCAGAGCACGACGGGCGATGCCAGCGCAAACTCGATCCAGGCCCAGGTCCGTGCGGAGAGCAGGTGCTGCAGCGGCATGGAGGGAAGAGGTCAGAGACCATGAGCGCAAGCAGCGGCAGCGGCAAGCGCGACGCTGATCCAGAGGCGCCGGGTCATGTCTGTCCAGCTCGGGGTTCGACCTCCTCGACGGTGGTCTCGCGCGGCTCCAGCGCCATGCCGCAGATGGGGCAGTTGCCCGGCTCCTGCGCGGCTGATCTGCGGGTGCATGGGACAGGTGAAATCGGTGCGCGTGGCTGGCGCGGTGATGGTCGCCGGTTCAAGCGCCATGCCGCACTTCGGGCAGGCGCCCGGACCCATCTTGTGAACCTCGGGGTCCATCGGGCAGATGTACTCGGTGTTCCGCTCTGCCGCAGTGACGGGTGCGGTGGCTGAGGCCGCGGGTGTCCAGATATTTCTGCGGATCCGCGCGGAATTTGGCGGCGCATCCCTGGCCGCAGAAGAAGTACCGGGTGCCATCCTGTTCGAGGGTGGCGGCAGCCTTTGCGGGATCAACCTTCATGCCGCAGACGGGATCGATGGCAGCTGGTGTGGGAGACGCGGGCGGAAGGACGGCTGCTTGTTCGTGCACACGGAACTGCTCCGGAGATGCGTCAAACTTGCGCTTACACCCGACGGAACAAAAGTACTGTGTCTCCCCTTTGAACTCGCTCGACCCGGCGGCTTTGTCCGGCAGTACAGTCATTCCGCAGACAGGATCCTTCATTGTGGCTCCGATCGTTTCGTAGTCATTTAGAGCAGCTGCAATTCTGGTTAAGCGCTTGGATGTAGGAGCGAGTTTCGGCAGGCTAATTGCTCGCTCCCGGCACGGTCGGGAGGTTCATTGTTGTGGAGTCCTGACCGACGGTCATCGGTTCGTCGAGGCCATTCATCAACGTGTAGTTCTGGAGTGCAGTTGCCGCCTGCCACTCCTGATTGAGCGCCTGAATGTACGTGAGTTGCAGCACGAAGAGTGTCCGTTGCGCCGAAAGCACGTGCGGATAGCTCTGCGCCATTTG
This sequence comes from uncultured Acidobacteriaceae bacterium, assembly GCA_963791875.1. Taxonomy (GTDB): domain Bacteria; phylum Acidobacteriota; class Terriglobia; order Terriglobales; family Acidobacteriaceae; genus Edaphobacter. The sequence goes on along the minus strand of CAWBUI010000002.1, from coordinate 138,840 downwards.
CTGATATTTGGTTACTTCCAACTCATACGCGCGGCGGGCTCTGGGGAGCATCTCCGTGCGATATTTGTCGGCTGTGTAGCGGGCGGTCTGGTACTGCTGTGCGTACTGCTCCGCTCGATCGCGTATGTAGAGCTGGGTGCGCGTGATCTCTTGACGAGCGCGGTCGAGCTCGAACTTTGAGGTCTCGACGTTGCCCTGGTTACGATTCCACAGCGGCAGCTGGACGCTTGCCTCGACGAAGCTCTCCGGGCCTGCGGGGATGGCTGTCGCTCCGAGGTGCTCGCCTGAGTACCACTCCCCGGCCTTGAGGTTGAAGTTGGGCACGGACTCACGCTTTGCGGATTTGATACGTGCCTCCGCGAGAACAACATTCGCCTCCGCCTGCTTAACAGCGGGGCTTTCCTGCATGTCGGTTTGGACGATGGCCTCGGGATTGAGCTGCGGGGGCTCGAGCAGGTTTCCGGCGAGCGGATGAGGCACGAGTGAGGTCTGCCCGGCGAAGGTGGCGAGCTGCGTGAAGGCCGCAAGAAACATACGTTGCGCGTTGACGTACTCAACCTTGGCTTGCTCCGCGGCGATCTCGGCGTTCAAGACGTCGGATGCGTCGGCCTGCCCGACGCGCTCGAGCTCGTGTGAATTCGTCTCGGAGTCGAGCGCCACCGCGAGGAGCCTGCCGTGGATGATGACGGCTTGCTGGGTAGCGAGGGCATCGATGAAGGCTCTTGCCACGTCGGCGTGTATTCGAGCGCGCTGGATGTCGACGGCGACCTGGTTCGACCGGCCTTCCGCGCGGAAGACATCTCGCCGGAGAGCGAGCTTATGGCCGAGCACAAACTCCTGCGAGACGAACGCGCCTTGTTCCCCGCCCCCGTATTCCCCGCCCCGGATGTGATCTCCCGAATAGCCGATGGTTGGATTTGGCGGCAGGCCCACCTGACGCGCCTGCTGCTGCGATCGGTGGACGTTGTGCTGCGCCTGCGCCAAGGTGGGGTTGGCGTTGTCGGCGAGGTCCATGAAGTATTCGAGCATCAAGGGCTTCTGCGTGAGCACCTCGCGTAACAGCTCTGGCGCTGGAAGGTCGGTGCCCGTTCGGAAGCCTACCGCTTCGGGCTCCTGGAGTTCCTGGATGGGGAGCTTGAGTGATTGCTGGTCGCTGTTCAGAGCCGGCTTGTCGGGCGACGGGGCGGACTGCTGGCTTGCTGAATTCTCCGCATTGGCGGCCTCGGCTTGTGCTTTGGCATTGCCGGTGTCGCGGTCGATATCTTTCGAATGGCAAGGCGTGGGTTGATTGAGCTGGTGCAGGGGGTTTGGCCGGGGGGTCGCGGCGGGTTGCTTCGGTCTCGGCTTCGGGGGCTCCGCGTTCATGCCCGGCATGTCTGGCATGGATTGCTGTGCCTGCAAGGTGCTGGCGGCAAGACCAAGGGCGAAACTCATCGCCATGTGCTTGAGGTTCATCTGTTCTCCTGACTGTGGCCGTACAGGTGTGTATCAACTTCTGAGACGGAGTTTCGGTGTGTGATGTACCCGCCGTGGACGGTAGGCGATCAGCTACGCACGCCTTCTGCGGATTTGTTGTAGATGGAGGCATACGGATCGTTGGAGCGTTTTGCATCGCGCATCGCCGCGACGACCTGCTGGTATTGCTCAGGCGGGAGAACGCGGACGAAGGTCATCATTCCCTGCATGAACCGGCTCCAATCGGGACGCAGGCCGAGGTTTTCAGGCTTGGCGACAAGGTGTTCCATGTTCATCATTGGACCTTCCATGTAGGCGTCTTGCGGGAAGTTGGGGGTGTTGTTTGCAGTGGGGGACGTTTCCGCTTCCTGAGCTTTCATGCTGTCGTCACTCATGTTGAATGCGTCCAGATCGCGTTGCTGCTCCTCACTTAACTTTGGCCCCTTCTTCATCTGCTCGTTCATGATGCCCATCATGCCTGCGTCCAGTTGCGTGTTGGATAGAGGTCCGTCGGGAGGGGCTGTTTGCGGGCTGGTGAGGAGGGCCGGTGCCGGGTTCATGCCGGGCATGTTGCTCATCGATGTGGCCTGCCCGTCTTGGCCGTTCTTGCCCGGTGGAGTTACGCGGCCGTGGCTGTCGTCTCCACGAAGACCCCCGCGCGTTCGAGACACCTGCCATGCGGGTCATCGGGCCAACTTGCGAGGACATCTGGTTCATCATGTGGTGAGGCAGATGGCAATGCAGCATCCAGTCGCCGGGATTGTCTGCGACGAACTCGATGTTGCGGCTCTGAGCAACGCCGACGAGAACGGTGTTGCCGGGCCACCACGCGGACTCCGCGATGCGGCCGCCTTCCGTTCCGGTGACGTAGAAGGTGTGCCCGTGCAGGTGCATGGGATGGTGGTCCATGCCGAGGTTGACGAAGCGGATGCGGACGCGGTCTCCCTGGCGGACGATGAGGGGCGTGGAGGCGGGGCCTGCCTTTCCGTTGAGCAGCAACCAGTTGAACTCCATCATCATTGTGTTCGGTGTCGTGGCGTTTGGGAGGACGGCGTACTCCTGCAGGTGGATGGCGAAGTCCTTGTCGCACTGCGGGCGATAGGGGACCTTTGGATGCATGATGAATGCGCCCAGCATTCCCGCCATCTCCTGCATGGCCATATGCGAGTGGTAGAAGTAGGTGCCTTCCTGCCTGATGGTGAAGTTGTAGGTGAAGCTTTGGCCAGGGCGGATCGGCTCCTGGCTGATACCGGGCATGCCATCGTAGCCGATCTGATCCTCGAAGCCATGCCAATGCATAGAGGTCGGTTCGGGTAATTCGTTCTTTAGGATGACGCGCACTTTGTCTCCCTGCGTGACCTGGATGGTGGGTCCGGGTGCAGAGCCGTTGTACCCCCAGACATCGATGGTCTTGTTCGGAGCGATCTGACGCTTCATGACGTGAGCCGTCAGGCGGAACACCTTTACGTCTTCGTCCATCTCGAAGGGAAGGTCTCCGACGTCGGTAGTTACTACGGGGGTGTTGTTGAGGGGGCCGCTGCGATGATCGACCTTTGAAAGAGATCCACTGCTCACTCCCTGATAGCCTCCGCGAACGGCTACCTGGCTGGTGGGAGGGGCAGCCGTATGGGTTGGTTGCGCAACAGACCGACGGGCAAATACGCCTGCACCGGCACCAAAGACACTTTGAAGAAAAGAACGGCGATTCGCCATGGGAACGCTCCGTCTGCTGTGGGCGGGATTCTGAAGCCGACGGCTGCCGAGGGTTCCTGCTGCCAGGCTTTGCTGACTGCGGTGAAGCAAGGCACTCGGGCCGCGACACAAGGTATGCCGTTGGGTGCGAGGTCGCTGTGCTAGACGCGGGAGATCGTGTGAAGCGAGATAGGGGAGGCGGTTTGGCGGTGCGGTGGAGCACGGGCGGGAATGGAAGGGCTAACGGCTCCAGGGGCGGTGGAGAATGGGCCCCGGGCAAGGGTGGCCCAGGTCGAGCGTGAATGATGCGGCACGCTGATTTGCTCCGCGGCCAGCGCTGGCTGCTTCGGGAGAGACTGGTGGCCGCAGGAGTGGGGCGCAGATGCCGTTGTCGAGGCACTGCAGCAGTTGCCGTCCGCGGCCATGCTGTTGCTGTCTATGAGCTGGGTCCGAGGGTGTGCGGCTGGGCGCCCCAGATCGCATAGCATCTGGCAGGCGGACGGGAACGTCGAGAGCATTAGCAGTATCGCTGTCAGAACACTCGTCAATGCCGCGGGCGGACGCATCAGGCCAGTATGCCTCTCTGCACCATTCGATGCAGTGACGTGAGAAAGGACACACTGGGAGGGAGTGGGGGTAAGGCTTTTGGGTTGTTGATGGTGCCGGGAGGGGGGGTCGAACCCCCACGAGGTTGCCCTCGGCGGATTTTGAGTCCGCTGCGTCTGCCAGTTCCGCCATCCCGGCTCAGGCGTGATTCTAACAGGATGGCGGGGGCGGGGTGCGCCCATCACCGTCCGTTACAGTTCGGTGGGCTCGCCCGCGGCTTGCGAGTGTCGTCTCTGCCGGCCCCATGCATAGGCGAGGCGCGCAATGACGCCGGAGACAAGGTAGCCGAGTGCAATCACGATAAGCAAAATTTCAGAGTTCCACGCGACGAGCGCACCGACCAGGGCGATCATGGCAATCCACTGGAATGGGTGCCGCTTGCCCATCATCAGTTCTTTGCCGCTCCAGAACCTCCACTGGCTGACCATCAGGAAGCCGGTGCAAAGGAGCAGGGCGGTCCAGACGATCGCGATGCGCGGGTCGTAGATGGGGGAGCCATCGAAGCAGTGAATGACGGCAGCGATTACGCCCGCGCCAGCGGGGATCGGCATGCCGACAAAATACTTTCTTCCCGGGCGGCCCGGATTCCTGGGCTGCGGATTCACGCTGATGTTGAAACGTGCGAGGCGGCTGGCCCCGCAGATGACGAACAGGAAACAGGCCAGTACGCCCGCGTGCAGGACGTTCTGCCGAAGGTGAGGATGCAGGCTCGCCGGAAGCATGCGAAAGCCCCAGATGTACGCGAGCAGGCTTGGGGCGACTCCGAAGGTAATCACGTCCGCGAGAGAGTCAAGTTCCCTGCCGAAGTCGCTCGCTGTGTTCGTCATTCGGGCAATGAAGCCATCGACGCTGTCGAAGAGAATAGCGAATCCGATGGCAAGCGCGGCGCGATCGAAGTAGCTGGGATCGGCCGAAGACCCCTGGATACTCTGGGTGATCGCGTAGTAACCGGCGCCGATGTTGCCGGCCGTAAACAACGAGGGCAGCACGTACATGCCGCGGCTGGGGCGGCGCTTTGTACTGCTCAGATCAACTCGAGTTCGCGTAACGCCCGTCTCCTGATCGGACACTTAGGACACCCTTGCAGCCGGAGCCTTTGAGGCGCTCCCTGCAAGTTGGGGCAACACGGCCAATACGCTCGTGCCGCCTTTTACGCGTGCGCCGGGCTTGACTTGGGGTAGGGCCTCGGCCGGCATGAGAACGTCTACCCGCGAACCGAACTTGATCATGCCGACACGCTGTCCAAGGGCAATCGTGTCGCCTACATTGACGGCGCAGACGATCCGGCGCGCCAGAAGTCCGGCGATCTGTTTGTAGCTGACCTCGTACCCGCCGGCATCAATGACGACCAGGGTCTGTTCATTCGTCAGAACAGATTCGGGCTTCATCGCGTTGAGGAAGCCGCCCTTCCGGTATTCGACAGCCCTGACTACACCCGCGACGGGAGCCCGGTTCACATGCACATCAAACACGTTGAGGAAGATGCTGAGGCGCAGTCGGCTGCCGGCGGCTGTCTCGATCCATTCGGAGGCAGTGACGACGCCATCCGCGGGGGAGACAATCGTGCCAGGGGCACTCGGGATGGTGCGGTTCGGGTCGCGAAAAAACCACAGAAAGAAGAACGCCAGCAGGATGGGAATGGCGACCAGCGGCTTGGTTTGAGTGAGGAGCCACAACAGGGCCGCAACAACTGCCAGGCCTAACGCGTAGAAGTAACCGTCCCGAACCATATCCTTCTGATTATAAAGCCTCCACGCAGCAGGGCGATTGCATCTGCATAGAGAACGAAATTAGCCTGAAACATGTTGGGAACCCCAAGTCTTCTATGCGACGTTACCCTACCGTTCACGCCTTACTGCATTATGGGAGCATCGGCCTGCTGACGCTTGCCTCTACCTTGCCCATTCGATCGCAAGAGCAGGAGGGTTTGCACGGTACGGTGGTGGATAGTGTGGGCCGCCCGCTCCCCGGGGCGCGCGTCGTGATGGAAGGACCGGCAGGCGAGGCTGTCTTCGGGACCGATAAAACAGGCACATTCCGTATCAACTATCCGGCGGGCTGGACTTCGGCGTCCATCCGTGCGAGCGAGGCGGGGCTTACGTCAGACGAGATTCAACTCACACCGCAGAGCCTACCTGCGGATCTCGTGCTTACGCTCCATCCGACCCCTGTACGGGAAGAGACTACGGTTACGGCAACGCGGTCCTCGCTCGACCTTCCCGCCACCGGGGTAACACTGTACGCGCTTGGGTCCGAGGCGCTGCAGGATTATCCCGCCACTGCACTCGACGACAGGTTGCGACAACAGGCCGGCTTCGAGTTGTTCCGCCGGGCGAGTTCCAATGTTTCCAATCCAACGACACAGGGCATCTCGCTGCGTGGCCTAGGGTCAACAGCGGTGAGTCGGACGCTTGTGCTCGAGAGGGGCGTGCCCATGAACGATCCGTTCGGGGGCTGGATTCACTGGGATGCGATTCCGGAGAAGGTGATCGACGCAGTGGATCTGGCGACCGGCGGCGGCTCCGACCTGTATGGCTCGAGTGCGCTGGGGGGGGTCATCGACATAGTTCCCGCTAAACCGACTACGGGGGAGTTGCAGGTGCGTGCTTTCGGAGGCGGGCAGGATACATCCCTCGTGAGTATGCGCGGGGATTTCGGGTCTGCCCGGTGGCGGCAACTGGTTGCAACGGACGAGTTCCGCAACGGTGGCTACATCCCTACTGCACCTGCGGCGATGGGGCCGATCGATATGCCGGCGCACCTGCATTATGAGAACGGCCGAACCGAGACCGACCACGTTATTGGAGCCAACAACAGTGCTTTCCTTGTGGGCACCCTTCTGAATGAAGCGCGCAGCAACGGCACCCGGCTGCAGACGAACGGCACCCGGCTATGGCGGTATGCAGCGGGCGAAGACTGGGCGGCGAGGCAACGCGCGACTGGACGAGCACGAGTGTTTGGCAGCAACGAGGCGTACCGACAGAGCTTCTCCGCAATCAACGGAGCGCGGACGACCGAGAGCCTGACGCGCTTGCAACATGTGCGGACACAGGAGCTTGGAGGTTCGACAGATGCGTCGTTCTCCTTTGCGCCAGCTGCTGTGGTCACGGGCTTCGACGTGCGGGATCTCCGAGCGACGGACGATGAGACCCCGATCACTTCAGGAGCACCAAGCGGCATCGCCAACAACTCCGCACGCCAACGGTTCATCGGCGGCTTCGGCGAGGTCGTGGGCAGCCGCGGTCGCTGGTCCGGCGCAGCCTCGTTGCGCCTGGACGGTGCATGGAATCTTGCGACGCGGACGCTTACTGAGCCGAGTTCGGTTGTTCAGCCAGCCGTCACTCCGAACCGGAGTGAGTTTATTGCGAGCCCGCGTATCGGCATCGTTCGCCAGTTGGGCTCTTCTGTAAACATGCATGCTTCGGTCTTCCGCGCGTTCCGTACGCCGACCATGAATGAGCTGTACCGAACCGGTCAGGTGGGACAGGAGATCACGCAGGCAAACCCGCAGCTTGAGTCGGAGCGCGCAACAGGAGCCGAAACCGGAGCGAAGTACGACTCACCGGGTGGCGGCGTGGGGTTGCAGGCGACGTACTTCTGGACGGAGATCAACCGCGGCGTTTCGGCCGTGCTGATCTCGAGCACCCCAACCTCAATTCTGGATAAGCGGGAGAACCTGGGACAGATTGTTAGTCAAGGAACTGAGTTGCATGCGGAGTTGCGTCCGCGGAGATTTGTGTCGGCATCGATCGGCTACCAGTACGCTCATGCGATTGTCACCCGCTTTTCAGCGCAGCCGGCCCTCGTCGATCGGTGGATTCCGCAGGTGCCTCGTCACAGCTTCACAGCCCAAGTACGGGCGCAGCAACCCGCCATTGGGGAGATCACGATTGCGACACGAGCGAGCGGGCACGCCTACGATGACAGCGCAAATACCTATGTTCTTCGGCGCTTCTTCCAGCTCGACTTTTTCGCGCGTCATGACTTCGGTGCACACTGGAGTGCTTCAGTAAGCGTGCAGAACTTGCTCGACGAGCGGCCTGACGTCGCGCGAACGCCAATCCTGAGCCTTGGCTCGCCTCGGGTGGCACAAGGTGGCATCGACTTCCACTGGTCCCGCTTGCAACCGCATTGATGTGTAGGGCACAAGGCGTGCCCAAGTCAGGAATGGTCTGCAAGCCGTGGCTGCCGTTGCTTCAGCTCGAGCAGAAGAGCTTCGACTTCCTCATTCTGCTCAAGGCTGGCCATGCGATCGTCCAACGTTTCCGCGGTCGCGATTGCCATCATCGTCTGCGTCGCGTACTTGCGAGACTCTGCCGCCGCGACGGATGCGGAGAGCTTCGCAAGCTTCGTGTGAGAACTTCCGCTAGCGAGCAGGCCTTGAGCCACGCGGGCCTTCTCGGCTGTTCTGCTGCGCCGCAGTTGCGAGATGAGCAGCTCCACTCTCGACTGTGTCTCGGCTAATTTCTGCTGCAGCCGCGAGTATGCGGAGCGCAGACCCTCGGTCTCCTCGGTTTGATCCGCATGCTGCTGGGCGAGACCTTCGGCCATGCGTTGGTGGGAGAGTGCGCGCTCGAGAGCGGCCCGCGCGAGGTCGTCCTGCTGCTTCGCAATGGCGAGTTCCGCTTTGCGCATCCACTGCGCTTGCAAAGACTCCTGCTCGGCTTTCTTCTTCGTAAGCAGATGCTGATCGGCAATTGCGATCGCCACCTGGGTCTTAACCTGCACAAGCTGGTTCTCCATGTCCAGCACCAGTTGGCGTGCGAGCTTCTCGGGATCTTCCGCTTTGGTCAGAAGATCGTTGACGTTGGCGCGGAGCAACGTAGAGACGCGTTCAAGAAGTGCCATATGGGTTCCTCCTCGGCTTGCTAACGACTGTGACGATTAGTAGCTTGACGCCGATGAGCAGGAGCGTCCTGTCGTACTCAGTAGTACCTGCGTCCGAACAGCCGCTCAAGCGCTACGAGCGCCAGCACGGTCATCAGGCCTCCGCCGCCGTAGGGGTACCGCCGACCGTACCCACCCCATCCGCCGCCGCAGCCATAGTGGCGGCGGTGCCACCGACCCATGCGGAACGGCGCGGTGACTACGCGCAGAATAATTGCGAACAGAACAACAACCAACACGACCGGTACAAATAGCAGATGCAAAATCATGATCCCTTCTCTCACGCTCTTACGGTTGAATTCGCCACTCTCAAGGTGATCGCCGGGTGGAAGTACCAGGCAAACACCCGCCTCGATGCTTGGTTCTAGTTCAGTTTGTCGTCACCGGTGGTGTCCCGCGGACCGAACTGCTTCACGTTGGACATCAGGTCCGACATCTTCATGCCACTCAACGCTTCGAAGAGGGCGGGGACCTGGGCTGCAATCTTGGTCATGTCTCCGGTGAGCTTGTTGGCTCCAGTCTGGGCATCGTTGCCGGTGGACACAATTGTGATTTTGTCCACCTTCGCAAGAGGCTCGGCCATGGCACGCACAACGTCAGCCATATTGGTGATCAGCTTGTCGACCACCGCGGCCTGCGTCCACTGCTGGTACGCTTCGGCTTTCACGTTCATTGCCTTGGCTTCGGCTTCTCCCTTGGAAAAGATAATTTCCGCCTCGGCTGTACCTTGTAGCTTAGTGATCGCTGCCTGCGCCTCGCCTTGAGCGCGCGCAGCGGCGGCGCGGCCTTCTGCTTCTGTGGTGATGCGTGCTTTCTCTGCGGTGGCTATGTTCTGAATACGTCTCGCTTCGATCTCCGAGCCTTTCAGGACGGTCGCGATCAGTTCCTTCTCGTGCCGCAGGATCTCCGCTTCCTGCACCTTGACCTGTTGTTCTTTCTCAACCTGCTGCACCTTTACTTGTTCGGCGACCACTTGCTGCTGCATCACGTTGGTCTGTAGCTCGTATGCTTTGTCGGCGGTGGCTTCCTGCCTCCGCGACTGTTCAGTGTATTGCGCCTTTTGGATTGCGAGATCGCGCTGTGCCTCGGCCTGCTTACCGAGCGACGCCGTTTCTGCGATGACACGGTCCTGATCGGATGCTGCCTTGGCGATGGCCGCCTCCCGCAAGGCGTTGGCGCGGCGGATGGCGGTATCCCGCTCTGCTTCCGCAGAGGCGATTTCCGCGTCGCGCTTGATGCGGGCCACATCCGGACGACCCATGTTGGTGATGTACTCGTTCTTGTCGCGGACCTCGCGGATCGTGAAGCTCACTACTTCAAGACCCATCTTGGACATATCGTCCATGCATGTGGCGCGCATGCGCTCGGCTACCATCTCGGGCTCTTTGACGATCTGCTCGACCGTTAGCTGACCGATGATGCCGCGGAGGTGGCCTTCCATCACGAGGCGAATCAGACTTTCGCGCTGGTCTGGCGTCTTCGAGAGGAACTGCTCAGCCGCGGTGAGGATGGATTCGTTGTCAGAGCGGACCTTGATCTGAGCAACGGCTTCCACAGTTACCGCTACGCCCTGCTTTGTATATAGATCCTGCTGGGGCGCCACGTCGAAACTCATCAGTTCAAGCGTCAGCTCACGGTAGGTTTCGAAGACGGGAAAGATGACTGCCGCGCCAGACTTGATCACGCGGGCTTTACGGAAGCCGTACACGATGATTGCCTGGTTGGGGGCGGCTTTACGGAACATTCTTGCTAGACCAACAAACAAGGCGAGGGTGGCGACGACGACGAGTCCAGCAATGATGGCCAACGGGCTCTGCATAATCTTCCTTTTGGAGCGCACGGTTAGGGTGAAGGTTGAACTACGACGGTTCTTGTTTGGTTACGAGTTCCTCAAGCGGGCTGACGTATGCAATACCGCGCACATACCTGAGTACAACCACCTCCGTGCCGCGGGCGATGGACTCGCCGGACTCACTGCGGGCGGCGGCGCCGCGACGCCCCTCCGCTTGTGAGAAGAGGATCTCTCCGACTGCGCCGCCGGCGCGTATCTCATCGGAGACTCGCGCGACTACGCCGTCCATGCGAGTTTCTTCGTCCGTCAAAACACGCTCACGCGGCAGCAGGAGCTTGAAGAGCGCGGCGTACAGGATGCCCGCGCCGATTAAACCCGCGCTGACAGCCAGGACGAGCACCAGAGCTCCGATGACCGGACTGTACCGCTGTAGCAGATAACCAGCGCCCCCGAACCAGCAGAGAAACGCAGGCAAGGTGAAGCCATTCAGCGCGGAGAAGTGGGGGGCTGATCCGGAGGGTGGGTGCAGATGAACGTGGCCCACACGGAAATGTCCGAAGTGGAGGCGTCCCAGCCCGCTGAAGGCGGAAAGGACACTGAGCAAAAAGCCGAGTACGAAGCATGTGAGATATACGGCGGTCATCGCGAGGCCCTCTTTCTCGCCTTCTTGGGGGAATGGGTTTCGGCCTGTGCGCTACGTTCGCTTGAGGCCAGAGCGGCTCGCAGACGCGGGACAAGGCCTGGAGTCTTGAGCACCTCTTCCATCAGAAGGAGGCAACCGCGCGAGTCGGTATGGTGGGCCAATGCCAGCAGAGCTCGGCAGAGCTCAGGATCGCGCCGCCCAAATCGCTCCGCTCCAGCCACCAGCCAAAGATCGAGTTGATCTTCCATGACGTCCAGCGTTCGCAACTCTGCCTGAAAGTTGGGTGGGTCTTCCACCAGATATCCGGGATGCACCTTGAAGAAGTTCGCCAGGAGCAGACGGGTCGTGTTCGTGAGGTGGGGCCGCGCACCCGACTCGAGCTGCGAGAGATAGGACTGGGAGATACCCTTGCCGCCGGTCTCCTCGGCGATGGCGCGCATGAGCTCCTGCTGGGTCATGGCACGGCCGAGGCCGCGCAGTGATCCTTCCACCTCGCGGAGATAGCGAATTTTGTCGGCCAGGTTCATCAGCTCGCTGCCTCTATCGCAGATTGCAATAATTGTATCGCAATGTGTAATATGAGGCAAGAGAATTCTGCCGTGGGTGGAAGGAGGTTTTTAGGCTGCTCCGCGGAGTTCTGCTGCGATCACACCTGCGGCATGCCGGGCCATGTCTTGCTGATCTGGGCGAAAGCTTATGGCACCTACACGTGCATGCCCGCCGCCGCCGTAGCGCCCGCAAATCGCCGCGATATTAGCCAGCTTGTGCGGGGGCAGACTGGTCCATGGATTGGTTCCTACGGACACCTTGGTCCGGAAGCTCGAGCGGCTGAGCCCTACGGTATAGTTCGCCTCCGGATGGAGGTAGTAGGGGATGAACTTGTTGTATCCCTCGGTGAGGCGATCCGTGATGTCGAAGGTGAGTACAGCGCCTTCTACCACCGCACGTTCGCGCAGCAGAGCGATGCCGGCGAGGTGCCGTTCTAGCAGAGGTCCAAGCTCAGCCTGGACGAAGGGCTGATCAAGAACCTCTTGCAGGCTCATCTCCGTCAGCAAGGGGATGACACGGGGTACGAAATCATCACCGGGAACGCTTTCTATGACCATGGTGAGTTTCATCGCCGGCGCGTTCATCTCGACCGCGGCTTCCGCGCTTTCGTATTTCGCTCCGTCGACGATGTTGGCCCAGTGGATCAGTTCCGCGAAGGGTCCAGTGTTGAATCCAAACCGCTCGCGCCCGACGTCGGCGATCAGACTGGTGCATGAGACGTAATCTGGATCGTAAAACTTGCCGCACGCGGGTGTGCCGTGGGATTGCCGAACCTGGCTACGTGCCTCAAGCGCTCGAAATTCGAGGAGCTCTGCGGGCGTAGCAAACGCGCTCTGATGATGATCAAACCACCACGTGACCTTGGGGGAGCCAGAATACTTGAAATCTACGATCGCATTGTCGCCATCCACAAAAGCGGTCTCGTCGAAGAGAGCTCCTGCACGGTGCATCAGCCCGAAGTAGGAGTACTCCCCATCCGGGGACACGCACTCGCGATGGAATCGGGTGAAGAGCGAGGCCGAGCAAGCGCCGTCGAAGCAATGATCGTGGTAAAACACCCTGCACTTCAAGGGAGAAACCTCCAATGTAAACCGAATAAGAACTGAGAAGACCCGACCAGTTTACCGGTTCCGTTGCCAAAGATTTCGTTAGGCGGTGTTAAGGGGTTCTGCCGCGTGGAACCTCACCCGGGCCATCTGCGTAGACTGAGGTACTGAGGACTTCTGATTGCCTATCGATCCATTCCCTAGCACTGATGAACCTTCCCACACGCTCGGCGCGACCGAGCCTGAGGAGCGGCCGAGCCCCACGCGTCTTCTTGTGCAAAGAATCTTTGTCGGAGCCGACGGGCTGCGCGCCGGTTGGAGTCTGCTGGTGTACTTCGTTCTGCTCGCGCTGCTGTTGGCGGCGGCAGAGGCGGTCGCGGGGAACCTGCATCCTCACGCGCATACTGCGGCGGCTACGCCTCCCGCTCAGAAAACTATCACGGTTCGAGCCGCCCTGATCAACGAATGGTTGCAGGCCGGAGCAGTGGCGCTCGCTACCCTGGTGATGGCCACGGTGGAGAGAAGGCGATTTGCGGCCTTTGGGTTCGACACAAAGCGCGGACTGAGGCTCTTCGGCGGCGGCTTCCTCTGGGGTCTCGTCTTCCTTTCAGCGCTGGTGTTCGCGTTGCAGGCGCAAGGTTTGCTTGTGTTCGATGGGCGCCTGCTCTTCGGCGGAACCGCAACGCGCTTTGGGGTTCTGTGGCTCGTCGCCTTCCTAGGCGTCGGGTGCTTTGAGGAAGTTTTCTTCCGAGGGTATCTTCTGTTGACCCTATCCCGGGGGATAGCCGCGGTGTATCGGCGGTTGGGTGCCGCATCCTCGGATGCCTTTGGGTTCTGGACCTCGGCTGTCATTCTGTCGTTCGGGTTTGGCCTTGTTCACAAGTCAAATCCGGGCGAGTCGCCGGTTGGCCTCTTTGCTGCAGGAGTGGCGGGATTGGTGTTCTGCCTCAGCCTTTGGCGTACGGGCTCGCTCTGGTGGGCAATCGGGTTTCACGCGACGTGGGATTGGGCCGAATCGTACCTTTATGGCGTTCCGGACAGCGGCAACGTGATGGAAGGTCATCTCTTCGCAACTCATGCTCAGGGGTCGGCTTTGCTCTCGGGAGGACTGACTGGGCCTGAAGGCAGCGTGTGGGTGCTGCCGGTGCTTGTGATCGCGGCCGTGGTCATCATCCTCACCTTGCCTCGAGAGGGGAGAGGGACCACTGTGGCAGACATCGGCGCAATGTAGACTTGGGCCAAGACATGCGCCGCGACGACTTCAGCCCCAGCGCCGAACGCGAAGACCCAACCACGGAAGACCGTCACCCCGAAGATTCTTCGTCGCTGCCGCAGGCGACAGCGTCTGCGGCGCTGATCAGACGCTCGCCGTTGAGTCTCGGGCTGCGAGTCGTGGCGTGGATCCTACCGGCACTGCTTGTCTTGAGTTTGATCGCTTACGTGGCAGCGCGGCTCTATGTCCAGCGGGCGATGCGTGAGGCTCTGCCGGTGCTGGACGGAACTGTCGAAGTCCCCCGTGCCGGTGCTCCGCAGTCGGGCCTGCTTGAGCCGGCGATCGTAGGCCGTGACGCTCACGGCGTCCCGCATATTCGGGCATCTTCCGTGGACGACCTTGTGTATGCGCAAGGCTACGTAACCGCGCAGGACCGCCTTTGGCAGATGGAACTCCTACGCCGCCTCGCTGCGGGCGATCTTGCGGAGATCCTTGGGCCTGCGCTGCTCGAGCACGACCGCCTGCAACGCACCCTGCAGATGAGGGAGTCTGCGGACCGGGCTCTGGAGGTGCTTCCAACTGATCAAAGGCATTTTCTAGAGTTGTACGCGCGCGGCGTCAACGCTTACATGATCGCTCAGCGGGATCACCTTCCGCTTGAGTTCCGCGTGCTGCAGTTCACACCCGGCGCGTGGTCTCCGCGAGACTCGCTTCTGATTGCGCTTGTGATGTTTCAGGATCTGAGCACAGGCTTTCCCACCAAGCTGAGCCGCGAAGCACTTGCAGCGCACTTGCCGCCTGAGCTTGTGGGGGATCTGTACCCGATCGGCTCATGGCGTGATCATTATCCGGGTCAACCTGTTCCTGACCTCACAACCGTTCAGCCAGACTTCGAAGAGATACCGTTGGACGAGTCACAGTCTTCCCTGCACCAGCCGAGGTTGAGACACATGCCCGCTGTGGACCTCGATGCTCTTCAGCGTACTATCTCGCTGTTTCACGCGGTGTGCGCGGAGTGCGTCGCGGGATCAAACTCCTGGGCGGTCGCCGGATCCCGTACCGCTTCGGGCAAACCGCTGCTGTCCGACGACATGCATCTGACCGCGACGGTGCCGGGTCTCTGGTATGAAGCCGACCTGCAGGCGGCGGCCAGTGCCGCGAGTGTGGCGTTTCATGCAGCCGGACTCACTCTTCCTGGAACACCTTTTGTGATTGCCGGACACAATGACCACGTCGCCTGGGGCTTCACAAACCTGGGCGGAGATGTGCAGGACGTGTACATCGAGAGGACACGCGGAACGCCGGGTGGAGCTGAGTATCTAGCTGGATCCGGCTCAGGACGTGCGGCTGGCACATGGCAGCCGATCCGGTATCAGCACGAGATCATCCGCGTTCGCGGGCGCGCAAACGTTACCCTCGACGTCCCAGTCACACGTCACGGAGATGTCGATACCCCGGTGATCTCCAGTATTTTTCCCGGGGAGACCCGCACTCTCAGTCTGCGGTGGACGGTCTACGATCCAACCAGCGTCACGGATCCCTTTTTCGCGGTTAATTCGGCTTCCAACTGGACCTCCATGGTGGCGGCCTTTTCGGGCTTTGGCGGACCCACGCAGAACCTGATGTACGCTGACGACGCGGGTCATATCGGATATCACGCAGTGGGGCGAATTCCCATCCGCGGTGATCTGGCGCGGCCCTCTCCGTTGTCCGCCGTACCCACCGATACCCAGGCGGCGGACGCGGGGACCCACGAGTGGGCCGGCTATATCCCGTTTGAGCAGATGCCCCAGGCGGCCGATCCGGCGGATGGAATCCTCGCGACGGCAAACGGGAGCGTTGTTCCGAGTGGCTATGCTTTCCCGATCACACTCGATTGGATGGCCCCTTATCGGACGGAACGGATCTACAAACTGTTGGAGACGGTGCCGGGAAAGCCTTCGCAGAGGCGGGTCGATCTAACGGCAGCCGATTTGCTCGCAGTTCAGACGGACGTGCACTCCGAACTAGACCTGATCTACGCGCAGAAACTTGCGTACGCGATCGACCACACTGCGGGACCTCTGAAAGACGACACAGGTGTTCACCAGGCCGCGGACATTCTGCGGCGTTGGGATGGCGAGGTTACACCCGCGTCACCCGCGGCAGCGATCGTAAACGCTACCCGAGGTGCACTGTGGACTCTCCTGCTCGTGCCTCGTCTTGTACCTGAGCTTGCGCCGGCCATGTTGAAGGGCACTGAACTCCCCGGCAGCATGTCGCCGTCAGTAGCGCAGACCGCCGCGCTCGCGAAAAGTTATACCTGGGGTGAGTGCCCGGCTGTGGAAGAGCAACTCCTGATGCATCAGCCGACACGCTGGCTGCCGCCCGGCTATGCGTCCTGGGACGATTTTCTGACGGCCGTGGTTCACATTGGTCTGCACGACGCGCATGCTCCACGCGACCTGTCCAAGTGGACCGAAGGCAAGGCGTATCCTCTTGTACTCGTTCACCCGATCTTCTCGCGCTCTGCCCTGCTGGCCAACCTGATTGGACGGCCCAATGGACCAGGCACGGTGCCGCAGCGCGGGGATTTAACGACGATCACCCAGGTCGGCCGAACCTTCGGCCCGTCCGAGCGCCTCACGGTGGATCTAAGCGATCTGGACCATACGACCTTGAACCTGCTGCTCGGGCAGTCCGGAAACGTTGCGAGTCCCTGGTACATCGACCAGTTTCCGGCATGGCTGCACGGCACGACACTTTCCCTCCCGTACACTTGGCAGGCAACGCAACCGACCGTCAGTCACACGTTGACCTTGGTTCCCCGCTGAGTAAGGCGCACCTTGGGATACCCTAAGTTTAATGTCCACACAGAGGGATCAGAACAGTCTGCATAAGGCCCTGATTCCCGTGATTGCGCTGATCGCAATCTTTCCGCTCATTCTGCATGGCTGCTCCTGCGGACATGACTTCAGTTTCCATCTGATGAGCTGGTTCGACGCCGCACGCCAGTTCCGTCACGGCGACCTGCATCCTCAGTGGGCTTTCTCGCCTGCGTACAATGCGGGAGAGCCGCGATTCGTGTTTTATCCGCCGCTCTCCTGGTCGTTGGGTGCTTCAATCGGCCTGCTGCTACGCACGTTGCCGGGCATCACCGAGAACGCTGCGTGGAATGCTGCACCCGTCGTCTACACGTGGTTGGTGCTGACACTTTCAGGCTGGACGATGTACAGACTGGCGCGGCACTTTGCCAGCAGCGGGGCAGCGCTGATTGCTGTTGCGCTGTACATGACGAACCCGTACATGCTGTTTACCGCATACGAGAGGACCGCATTCGCTGAACTTCTGGCGGCGGCCTGGCTGCCATTACTGGTCCATGCAGTCATCCGGCCCCGGCCCTCGCTGCGGGGCATTGCGATCCCACTTGCGCTGCTCTGGCTGACGAATGCTCCAGCCGCCGTGATCGGGTCGTACAGCCTGGCGCTGCTCGCCTTACTGCGGCTCATTGCGAGCTCATTGGCTGCCGTTCGGCGGCATCGCGCGTCAGAATTGCGGGTTCGTGCAGCACAACCCAGACAGCGGGTTCCGATCAGGCTGTTCGCTTCAGAGGGAGTGATTCCTTATCTTCGACCCCGCCTGCATTTTGCGCTCACTGTGCTTGCAGGCACGGGCCTCGGATTGCTGCTGGCCGCGTTCTATATCGTGCCTGCGGCGTACGAGCGCCAGTATGTTCAGATCGCGATGGCGGTGATCCCACACCTGCGCGTCCAGGACAACTTCATCTTTCACCACTTCATCGGTCCCGAGGCTGTCTTTCATAACCAGGTGCTGCACACCGCATCTACGATCGCAGTACTGCTCGAAGCTGTCGCAGCAGTGCTGCTTGGCGCGAACTATCACCTGAGCAGGATCCCTGAGGGAACAACAAACGCTGCAGCGGTGCCGGTACGCGCTTTTGCCGTGCTCCTTGGCGTTATTTGTTTTCTGCTGACGCCGTGGAGTCTGCCGATCTGGAATCAGGCCCCTGAAGCTGCTTTCCTGCAGTTCCCCTGGCGAGCACTGTCGATCGTGGGAATCTTGGTTTCTGTCGCGGCCGCGGGCGTGCTCACACGCGTTCAGTGGAAGCCTTTCGCGGGGAGCGCAGTGGCGCTCATCGCCGGCATCTTGCTTGTGCTTCCTGCTTCGGGGATCTTCCGGCAGGGCTGTGATGCCACAGTCGCCCCCAGTGCGCTGCTCAGTGCGTTCGAGTCCAGCCACGGGACTGATCCTACGGACGAATACACGCCGGTTACCGCAGATAATGATGCACTCGCCCAGTCGAATCCGCCGTATTGGCTGGCCGACACTCCCGAGGCCGCGCCTCCAGCGGGCGCGACGTCCGGGCCTGCACCCGCGAGTCTGGAGTTGCGCCTGCCGCACCCTGCGGACCTGATACTCAACCTCCGCGCGTACCCGGCGTGGACGGTCATCCTGGATGGCGAGCCTGACCTGCAGCGTCTGAACCGCGATGACGGATTGATCGCGCTGCCCCTTCCCGCAGGCGTGTCGATCATGAATCTTCAGTACACGCGCTTACCAGACCAGAAGCTTGGCGAGATCTTCAGTCTTGTCGGCCTTGGCCTTCTGGTGGCCTCGGCTCTGCCTCCTCGCTGGCGGTCTCACGTCCGCTTTCAACCCGCGTCTGCAACCAGCGGAGCGAAGGCCTTGGTCTCAGAGGAGTAGCCGAACAGCGTCCCGTTTTCGATGTCGAAGTACCATCCGTGCAGGGCTAGATTGCCTGCATCGACGCGCTCGCGTATCCATGGGAACGTCATGAGATTCGAGAGTGAGAGCTCAATCGCGTACTGCTCGCACGCCCTTGCCTGTTCCTGCGGTGGGGCGTGTGAGAGCTCGCGTAAGGTGCGCTCACGTGCAGCCAGGGCGATTCCTACCCATGTGCCGATAAATTCGAAGTGGTGCTCCGTGACACCCTCCCCATTCATCAGGGCCTGAATTCCGCCGCACGACCGGTGACCCAGGATGATGATGCGATCTACGTTGAGACCTTTGATCGCGAACTCGATGTCAGCTCGAATGCCGGGCATCTCCGCGCCATCTCTGTAGGGAGGAACGAGGTTGGCAACGTTGCGGACAACGAAGAGCTCGCCGGGATCGGCGCCCGTAAGAATGGCCGGATCAACGCGGGAATCACAGCAGGAGATGACCAGCGTACTTGGGTTTTGGCCCTGGCGCAGACGGGAGAACAAGCTGGACTCGCCCTCGACGTACTTCTCACGAAAGCGTTGGAAGCCGGATAGAAGCGTTTGGATATCGGACACGTAGTGGAATCTCCTCTACGGGTATAGAGCATGGAGACCCGCCATAGCAACTGCTCCTTGTCCGGACCACTACCTCAAGAAGGAGCCCAACTCTGCCGCCGCGTTTCGCAGGTGTGACAGAAAGCGCGTCTGCATATCGAAGACGGGCATACGCGGAGCATGGCCGGACAGATTGACAGTCGCTACCACTCGTCCGGTGGGGGAGTAGACCGGCACCGCCATCGAGCGGAGGCCCACTTCGAGCTCCTGATCCACAAGCGCGTATCCATTGCGGCGAACGTTCCTTAGGGCGAGGCGCAATTTCTCCACGGTGGTGACTGTGCGCGTGGTGTGTGGCGTTAGCACCACGCGGGCCAAGTACTGCTCCAACTGTTCGGTAGGCAGGTAGGCGAGAAGAACCCTGCCCATGCTGGTGCAATAGGCGGGGAGACGAGAGCCGATATGCAGATCCACTGCGAGCACCCGATGCACCTGCGTGCGCGCGATGTAGACGATATCGTCGCCATCGAGCGTAGCGACGGAGAAACTCTCGCGCAGGGAGGCAGACATCCGCTCGATGATCGGTTGCGCGGCGGTCGAAAGTGAACTGGAGGCCGAATAGGTGTTGGATAGCGTGAGCATCCGGGGTCGCAAGGCGTACCGGGAGCCATCTTCGGCTCCGGCAAACCCCAGCTTGCTGAGTGTGTACAAACAGCGGCGGACGGCAGCGCGGGACAGCCCTGTCTTTACTGAAAGCTGCGAGATCGTCATCTGCGGGTGCTGCGGGGAGAACGACTGGATAACCAGCAGGCCGCGCGCGAGGGACGTCATGAAGTTTGGGTCCCCGGCAAATTGGTCCAGTGTTGAGGCAGGCGATGGCTTGGCCGCAGGAGCAGCGCTCTCGGTTGGCGCCGCAGGCAGTTCGAGCGTCGCCACAGCAGAGGCCGATGGTGTAAACGCGGTGAGTCGACGGGAGGTGGAGTTCAAGATTTCTCCTTCAGCTAGCTGACCTGTGGGCGAGATGCGCGTGCAAGTTGGTGCGTCGAGGCAGTTCGCGGGCGACCTGGCAGCAGAGAGCCTGTCCCGAATGTGCGCGATAGCCGAACTATATATACGATAAACGCACAGGCCGCGACGTGGCAAGATGGGAGCGGAGAGTACACACCTATGAGCACCGTATCGAACTCGCCCGCTCTTACTGAACGCCCGTCGTGGAAGGCCTTGGCTGCGCATGCGCAGCGGATTGCAGGGCAGACCATGCGCGAGTTGTTCGCGCAGGACTCCTCGCGCGGAGAGCGGTTCACGGCTGAGGCCGCGGGGATCTTTCTCGATTACTCCAAGAACCGCATGACGGCGGAGACACTAGCAGCTCCTGCTTCGGGTAGCGGAGGAGGCGGGATTGCGGCAGAAAATCGACGCGATGTTCCGGGGCGACAAGATCAACCTTACGGAGAACCGCGCTGTCCTGCACGTCGCTCTGCGCGCGACCCAAGGGGAGAAGATTCTAGTCGACGGCGTAGACGTCGTACCAGACGTGCATCAGGTACTCGACAAGATGTCGGACTTCGCGGATCGTGTGCGCTCAGGCGTGTGGAAGGGCGCAACTGGCAAGCGGATCCGCAACATCGTCAATATCGGAATCGGCGGGTCAGACCTAGGTCCTGTGATGGCCTACGAGGCTCTGAAGCACTACTCGCAGCGTGACCTGACGTTCCGGTTCGTCTCGAATGTCGACGGCACGGATTTTGCCGAAGCAGTCCAGGATCTCGCGGCCGACGAGACCCTCTTCCTGGTGGCCTCGAAGACCTTTACCACGCTGGAAACGATGACCAACGCTCACTCCGCCCGAGAGTGGCTGCTGGGTTCTTTGAGGGATGAGAGCGCTGTGGCAAAGCATTTTGTGGCTATCTCTACCAACGCAAAGGAGGTGGCGAAGTTTGGGATCGACACCGAAAACATGTTTGGCTTCTGGGATTGGGTGGGCGGCAGGTACTCGATGGATTCCGCAATCGGGCTGTCGACGATGGTGGCCGTCGGACCAGAGAACTTCCGGGCGATGTTGGCGGGATTCCATGCAATGGACGAGCACTTCCGGACAGCTGACTTCGCGGAAAATCTGCCGGTGCTCATGGGTCTGCTTACCGTCTGGTATGCGGACTTCTTCGATGTCCAGAGCGTCGCGGTATTGCCGTACGAGCAGTATCTCAAGCGCTTTCCGGCATACCTGCAGCAGCTCACGATGGAGTCCAACGGCAAGCATGTAACCCTCGATGGAACGAACGTGTCAGTCGAGACTGGACCGGTATACTGGGGCGAACCGGGTACGAACGGGCAGCATTCGTTCTATCAGCTCATTCACCAGGGAACTCGGCTCATACCGTGCGATTTCATCGGCTTCTCGAAGACTTTGAACCCGCTTGGCCGCCATCACGACATACTGATGGCGAATGTCTTTGCCCAGGCCGAAGCCTTGGCGTTCGGCAAGACTGCCGAGGAGGTGAAAAGCGAAGGCACGGCCGATTGGCTCGTGCCCCATCGCGTCTTCGAAGGCAACCGACCGTCCAATACAATCCTTGCGAAAGAACTGACTCCGAAGCTGCTGGGGACGTTGATTGCTCTCTACGAGCACTCTGTGTTTACTCAGGCGGCCATCTGGAACATCGACGCCTTTGATCAGTGGGGAGTGGAGTTAGGGAAGGTGCTCGCCACCAAGATTTTGGGCGAATTGGAAGCGCGTGACGAGCCCGAGATGACACACGACTCGTCGACGTCCGCACTCATACGCCGGTACCGAGCAGCCAGGTAGCGCGACCGTCCGGTGGGCCAGAATGTGGCGAATCCCATGATGCGCCGGCAGAGATCCATAACCTGCCGGTTCATCTGAAGCCTGCCACTTAGAGTCGAGCCAACGCCGTAAGAACGTCTGCGGGTTCGGGCCGGACGCGGAAATCGGCGTGCGCCTGAGAGTATGCGATGGTTCCATCACGCCGCACCACAAAGCTCGCAGGGAGTGGGAGTCGCCAACTATCCTCGGTTGCGGTCTGGTAATTGAGACCCGCATTCACAAAGGGGATGTTCACCAGGATCGATTGAAAATATAACCTTTGCCGAACGGGAACGCTGTAGGCAACGCCGAATTGCTCTGCGACCTCCGCACCGGGGTCCGAGAGAAGCGGGAAGGGCAACCCGTGCTGCTGAACGGTGAAGTCGTTCTGGCGTCTGCTCTGGGGGGAGATTGCGACCAGCAGCGCGCCGCGGCGGCGAACCTCCGCGTAGAGATCACGCCACGTTTCGAGTTCGGTGACGCAGTACGGGCACCATCGTCCACGGAAGAACTTCACGAGAAGTGGTCCGAGTGCCAGCAGATCAGCCGAGCGGACGAGCCGACCCGTGGCAGCGTCCATGAGGGCGAACTCGGGTGCACGCCGTTCCGGCCGAAGGATGAGGTCTTCAATACCCGAGGCGAAGAGTTCGGCCGTCGCTTGCTCCGAAAGCGCGAGTCGTTCAGGCTGCACTAGGGCGCGCGTGTTTTCCGTGATGCGGTCAAGCGCGTCCTGCAGGGGAGTGCCGTTGAGCGTGTCCACCTTTACAGTATTGCAGCGATCTCTAGAGGCGTCGAAGGAGAGGGTTTCATGTCGTGGCACGCCGGCTCAGCAGCGACTGGTTTCACGGCCGGGGCGGGGACGTGGCCCTTCCCTGCTCCCGCCCTCGCTGCGGGTCCACTGTTCGCTTTATCGATCAGGCTGGTGAGCCGCTGGAATGCCTGATCTCGGGCAGCCTTGTTTTCGGGGCTCGCGTCGGGCGCCTCGCCGGCCCGCATGAAGCCGTGCCCTGCACCCTCGTACGTGACGGGATCGTACAGTTTGCCGGCCGCCTTCATGGCCTCAGTCGTGGCAGGAACGGTGGCTCCCACGCGCGCATCGTTGGCTGCGTAGAAGCCGTAGATGGGCGTGGTAATCGCGGACACATCGGACGGTCCAGTGCCGTAGAAGACGAAGGCCGCTGCGAGGTCATGCCGATGTGTAGCGTAGGCAAAGCTCTTGCTTCCGCCCCAGCAGAATCCGGCAACGAAGAGTTTACCGTTCGCGGCGGGAAGTTTCCTTCCATAGTCGGCGGCGGCGTCGAGGTCCGCAGTGACCTGGTCCGCCGGCAGAGTAGCAATGGCCTTCGTCACATTGTCCTGCCCGCCGAGCGAATCGGTGCCCCCGCCGTTCGGGCCGGCTCCGGTAAGCAGATCTGGCGTGATGACGATGTATCCTTGCGCGGCCAGTTCGTCGGACATCTCCTTGGCCCAATCGCTCAGGCCGAAGATCTCGTGGATCAGCAGGATGACGGGCGCCTTCTGCTTGACTTCCGGGTACACGACAAACGCTTGCACGGTCCGATCACCGTGCTTGATGGGTACGTACTCCCGGTGACGAGACGATTTCTCAAGCGCAGCTTTGGACCAATCCTGCGCCTGCACCGAGGCGGTAGACACAAGAACGGAAAAGAGGGCGAACGAGGCTAGTCTGCGCATGCTGCCGAGTCTAGTCGGGCGAAACGGGAGAGGCAAGGCTCGCGTTGCAAAAACCCTTTAGGGAATTGGATTAGACGCAGGTGCGGTGGGCGTGAGTGAGGGTGAGCCGCCGGATGACACGAACGCGACGTGAACTGTGTCTCCCTTTGCTACGCGGCGTCCCGGCGCGGGAGTCTGCGCGGCGATAACGCCCGTTGTCCGTGGAACAGATACAGGTGTGGTGGCTGACATACCGGGCGCGTCTGGCGTTAGCGAGGAATCATCAGGGTCGGTGGCAGGGTCGGGCGTGACCGCCGCGAGCCGGAGGCCCATAGAGGCCGCTTGCACCGACGCATTCCCCAACGTGAGCCCAATCAGGGACGGCATTACATAGGCTTGCGCGGGGCCGGAGTCTTCCGGAGCGCTGACGAGCAGGCTGACGCGCGGACCCGCGACTCCGCCGGCGTTCGGGGTGGGGGTCTGCGCCAGAACCACGTCGGGATCCCCAGCGATCGGCAGGTGTGCAACCACTCCCTGGTCAAGCGAGAGGCGCCGAATGGAGATTGTCGCGGCACGCTCAGACTGACCGATAAGGTCCGGGATGGAGACGTGTTGAGCGCCTAGGGATTCCGTGACGCGGACGGCCCAGTCCCGGCGCACTCGCGAGCCAGGCGAGGGCGACTGCGCGAGTACACGCCCTGCGGGCACGTCTGGCGAGTAGAACCGGTTTTCGAGCGTCAGATTCAGTCCGTCGTGCGACGCGAGGCGAGCGGCGTCTGAGACGCTAAGTCCAGTGAGGGCTGGGACGTCGACCTCCCGTCCGTGGATTGCCAGGCGCATGGCGATGAAAGCGGAAAGCAGCGCGACAGTAAGCATCGCGAGTGCACCAACCATGACGGTGAAGATCCGCTTCAATGTTTGAGGATTCCCTTTCGCCCGCGACTGCCGGAAGCTGTGGGCTTCGCAGGCGGCGGCGCTGCTCTGGCTATAGTAGCGCGAGTGTGGCGCTCCCTAGCGCCGGTTCGAGCCTTCGTGCTGGCTTGCGGGGGACATCGAGCCGCCTCCAGGGGAGCTTGGGCGGAGGATCAGAAACGCGGCAAATGCGGCGATGATGATGCCGAGCATGACGAGCAGCATGATCCTGCTGCTGCGGTTTGCCGGTCCGGTGTGGTGTTCGCGCGGATGTGCCATGCGTGTTTGGATGCATTCTTCGGCGGAGGCACCCGGCGATCTGTGCCGTCTGACGTCTTTCCTGCGGCGCCGCGCAAATGCCTGGAGACAAATCGGCTGGTCGGTCGCATACTGATGCGATGAAGAGGTATCCGCCGAGCAGTCTCTTCGCTCTACTTGGCCGAGCTACGCAGCCGGAGTTCTTGCGACACGCTTTCCGGCACTTCACTCCTGCGGCGCACTCCTCGGCCAGTGTCAGCAGGACCTAGCAGGATGGACCGTGATGAGTCCGTCCCGAGGGCACCTCATGCTGAAGCTTTTGCGCACCACCTCTCTTTCCCTTGTTCTGGCCGGAGTTCCGCTGCTGGCCGGAGCACAAACCTCCAAGACTCCCAGCATTGATTTCGGGCGCACGACCGTCCAGCTCAGCGGGTCATTCGCCTCGTTTATCCAGTCGACTGGTGCGGTACTTACCGATCTGCAGGGCAATCCGCTGCAGAACAACAGCTTCACGTTGCGCGCTGTGGCGGGCGCGTTTGACCTGACGACCTCGGTCGGCGAGGTGGAACACACCGGGGGATTGCTGATCAATGCGGCGGGCGTGACTGCCCGCATCGAGAACCTGACACTGGACACCACCAATGCGGCTGCTCCCGCAATTACGGCCCAAGTGATCTACAACGATCACTTTGTGGGCAGAATTGCTTTGTTCGCGGTCGCTCCGCCAGCGGGTTTTGCGCTGCCTCTTGTGCCGCAGGCCGGTGTTCTGCAGGTCAACAACCTGGGCTTAAGTCTTGCTGCTCCCGCTGCCACAACCCTGAGTGCCCTGTTCGGGACACAGATTCCGGCGGGGACGGCGATTGGGACGGCTAACGTCTACGCGGTGCTTTCGCCTACTAACTAAGCCGAGGTCGGTAATTGCAGACTCGCCGGGAGATCTGCACCAGCAAACGCCAGAGATCTGAGGGTCTCTGGCGTTTCGTTTTCGCTCGATAGTTTAGTAATTCGCTCATAACTCCCCCCTCCCCCTGTGGTAGGTACCGTGCGTTGCAGGGAAAGGACTTACCTGTGGGGAGTGCCTTCAGGGTAAATGGCCCGACAGGTTTGGCCAGTCACGTGCGCGTCATGACAAGGCACTTTTCAGACATGGCTGAACAGGCATACCGGCGAAGCTGTGCTCGATACGGTCAACCGGCTCGGCAACCTTATTGCTTGTTGATCCGCGTTACGACGGCCGCGGCTTCTGGGTCTTCGATAACTACGGTGTTGTTGAGTTGGAGAACGTCGGCCCAGACGGCCGATGATTCGTAGACGGCCTGGGGGTTCTCGCTTTCGAAGAGGCTATAGCCGCCGCTGGAGTCGACCTTATGCCAGCGCCCTAGCAGGGTGACGCCCTCAGGCGGGTTTCCCAGCCCTGCCATGAAACGCTCGATCGCCTCTTTTCGGGCACCGGGTAAAACACTCCACACCGACATGAATTTCATGGATTGTCTCCTTATAGGATTGAGCCGCTGCTGGGTTCGCGCGCGCGGGACTTCCAGGCAGGGCGCAAGTGTACAGGTAGGCGGTCTGACGCTGCGGGTCTTTTCGGCAATGGCGGATTTCATGCCATCGAGCGGGCCTTCAGCTAACAGCGCCGCCGTGCTGGAGAGCGGACTTGGTGTTCTCCAGTTCTTCTGGGATCGCAATCGGATGTGTGCGCAGGGACAGGCGGTCGAAGGGTCGCCGGGTGCGGAGGCAGGACTCCAAGTCGGAGGCATCACCAGGAGGTTCCCTCCTTGTGGAAATCCAACTTCGTATGGCCGCTTCTTTATTCACGCAGGATTTACTCGGCGGTAACGGGCGAAAGCATCTTCACACGAGGGGCAAGTGCGGCTATGGGCAACCGTGAAGGCGTCCTTGTCCCGCCTGGAGGATACAAATGACGACACGAGATTTGGGACGTGGGCTCGCCTTCGCGGTGAGCGTTGCGCTATGTGCGGTACCCGCACGGAGTCAGGCCGCTAGCCCGCAGGCTGAGAAAGGTTATGCGCTGAGTGTCTTTGCCGTGAGTCCGACGGGGAATTCGGCTCCGGACTCCATCGCAGTCTACCAAGGCCATATCTTCATAGGTTACGGCAACGGCAACCTGCCGGATGGGTCGGACGGCAAGAGCAATACCATCTTTGAGTACGACCGTAGCGGAGATGTGGTCTACAGCTTTACTGTGAAGGGCCACAACGACGGGATGAAGGTAAATCCTTATACCCACACGTTGTGGGTTCTGCAGAATGAGGACGCCAATCCCAGCCTCGTTGTGTTCGATCCCGAGACACGCAGCAAGCACGTTTATGGCTTCCCCCAGCCTCCAGCAAACGGTGGCGGCTACGACGACATCGTCTTCCTGAACGGTAAGGCCTACCTGAGTGCGTCTAACCCGCAGGCGGCAGTGAATAACGCGCCGGCGATCGTGCAGGCGGAATTGCAAGGCTCGTCGGTGCTGGTCACTCCGTTGCTCGAAGGAGATGCGTCCGCGACGAACATTCTGACGGGTGCTACAACGAGGCTGAATCTACAGGATCCCGACTCGATGACGCGGACACCTAGCGGTAACATTCTGCTGGACAGCCAGAGCGACTCCGAGTTGGTACTGGTGCGGCAGCCCGGGAAGAAAACGCAGGACGCTGTGCTTATTCCTCTAAGCTCCCCATACGGGCAGCCCCAGGTTGACGATACCCTCTTCACGCCGTCCAGCGATGGTTTTCTTCTGATCACGGATACGGCGGCGAACATTACGTACAAGCTGACCAAAGCGGAGTTCGCGCCGGGGGTCCCGTACACTGCTGCGGTCGCGGGCACCTCCTCGGCACCGGGGTTTGTGGGCCGATTGGATCTGGACTTCGGCGTACTTACGCCGGTAGTCACCGGGCTGAAAAACCCGCATGGCCTGGCATTTGTAACGAGCGCGGACGAGGAGCGCGATGAGGATCATGGACGGAATGGCTGCTCCGCAGAGGGCGCGGACCAGGAGTAGCCTCTTCGATTCGTGGCCCCGCGCAGCGCGTGAAATGGGGTAAGGCAAAACGCGACGGCGAGCTCTTTGGGAGCTCGCCGTTGTGTCTTAGAGAAGCAGGTCTTTCGCTTCGCGAAAGGATGACAATAGGAGGAGAACTGGCGGCCTTATTCGGCGGCCATTTCTTCCTGTTCGCCTTCCATGCGCATGGCTTCGAGTTCGCGCTCCTCGGCTTCGATTGCGGCGGCCACTTCGTTCTGGACCTGGGCGGCTGCCTCTTCGAGTTCCGGGGAGAGCTGGACGTTGCGGTAGTACTCCATGCCGGTGCCGGCGGGGATGAGGCGGCCGACGATGACGTTTTCCTTGAGGCCGCGGAGCGTGTCGATGGAGCCGTTGATGCTGGCTTCGGTGAGCACGCGGGTGGTCTCCTGGAAGCTCGCCGCCGAGATGAAGCTATCGGTGGAGAGCGACGCCTTGGTGATGCCGAGCAGGAGCGAGCGCCCGATGGCAGGACGGCCGCCGCTGATAAGGACGCGGTTGTTTTCCTCGTTGAAGCGGAAGCGGTCCGTCTGCTGCTCGAGCAGGAAGTTGGAGTCGCCGACCTCTTCGATCTTGACCCAGCGGAGCATCTGGCGAACGATGGTCTCGATGTGCTTGTCGGAGATGGCGACGCCCTGCAGGCGGTAGACTTCCTGGATCTCGTTGACGAGGTACATCTGCAGCGCACGCTCGCCGAGGACTTCCAGGATGTCGTGCGGGTTGCGGGGGCCGTCGATGAGTGCATCGCCGGCGCGCAGGCGCTCGCCTTCCTGCACGTTGACGTAGACGCCGCGCGGTACGGTGTACTCCTCTTCCTGACCGTTGTCCGCGGTGACGTAGACCTTGCGCTGGCCCTTGGAGACCTCGCCGAAGCGTACGACGCCGTCGATCTTGGAGATGATTGCCGGGTCGCGGGGCTTGCGGGCCTCGAAGAGCTCGACCACGCGGGGGAGACCGCCGGTGATGTCCTTGGTGCGGGTGGTCTCACGCGGGATCTTGGCGAGGATGTCTCCGGGGAAGAGCTCATCTCCATCGGCGACCATGAGGTGGGCGCGCGAGGGCATGAGGTAGCGCTTGTTGCCTGCGGATCCCTTGATCAGGATTGCGGGCTGGCGCTTCTCGTCGGGGGAGTCGCCGACGACGAGGCGGGAGAGGCCGGTGACCTCGTCCACTTCTTCGTTGAGGGTGACGCCTTCCTGCAGGTCCTTGAACTGCACGGTTCCGGCGATCTCGGTGAGGATGGAGAAGGTGTACGGATCCCACTCGCCGAGGAGCGAACCCTGGGTGACGTGAGCGCCTTCTTCGACCTTCAGCTTGGCGCCGTAGACGATGGCGTAGCGCTCTTTTTCGCGACCCTTGTCGTCGATGACGGCGATGGAGCCGTTGCGGTTCATGGCAACCAGGTCGCCGGACTTGGAGCGGACGGTGACGAGGTTGATGAAGCGCACGGTGCCGGCGTTCTTGGCCTCGAGGTGCGAGGCGTCCGAGACGCGGGAGGCGGTGCCGCCGATGTGGAAGGTACGCATGGTGAGCTGCGTGCCGGGCTCGCCGATGGACTGGGCCGCGATGACGCCGACGGCTTCGCCCATCTCGACCATCTTGCCGGAGCCGAGGTTACGGCCGTAGCAGAGGATGCAGACGCCGCGCTTGGACTCGCAGGTGAGCACCGAGCGAATTTTGACCTTCTCGATACCTGCGGCCTGAACGGCGGAGGCGAGGTCTTCGTCGATCTCCTGGTTGATCTCGACGATGGTCTTGCCTTCGAAGTCCTTGAGCTTTTCGAGCGAGACGCGGCCGATGATGCGGTCGCGCAGGGGCTCGATGGTTTCGCCGGCTTCGATGATCGGGGTGACGTAGATGCCTTCGACGGTGCCGCAGTCATCCTGGGAGATGATGACGTCCTGCGCGACGTCGACGAGCCGGCGGGTGAGGTATCCGGAGTCGGCGGTCTTGAGTGCGGTATCGGCGAGACCCTTACGTGCGCCGTGGGTGGAGATGAAGTACTGCAGCACGGTGAGGCCTTCACGGAAGTTCGCCGTGATGGGGGTCTCGATGATTTCGCCGGAGGGCTTGGCCATGAGGCCGCGCATGCCGGAGAGCTGACGGATCTGCTGCTTGGAGCCTCGGGCGCCGGAGTCGGCCATGATGTAGATCGGGTTCATGGCTCCTTCCTTGTCCGCGCGCTTCATGTTGTTGAACATCTCGTCGGCGACGCGCTCGGTGACTCCCGACCACATCTGGATGACCTTGTTGGAGCGCTCGCCGTTGGTGATGGCGCCATCGAGGTACTGCTGCTGCATGGTGAGGACGGTCTTTTCGGCGTCGCCGACCAGGGTGTACTTGGAGTCCGGGATGACCATGTCGTCGAGGCCGACGGAGAGGCCGGACTTGGTGGCGTAGCGGAAGCCGAGGTCCTTGATGCGGTCGAGGGTCTTGACGGTGACCTCGAGGCCGAGGTTGAGGTAGATGTAGTTGATGAGCTGGCCCATGCCCTTCTTCTTGAGCAGGCCGTTGACGTAGGGCATGCCTTCGGGAAGAGCGTCGTTCAGGATGGCGCGACCGACGGTGGTGGAGATGAACTGCTTGTTCGAACTCGACCGGCTCGGTGTGGTTGAGGTCCTGATCGTCGTAGGCGGTGGTCATGTCGAGCACCTGGCCGGTGTAGCGCAGACGGATGGGCGTGAGGGTCTCGACCTGTCCGGCTTCGAGGGCCATGAAGACCTCTTCGATGTTGGCGAAGACGCGGCCTTCACCCTTGGCGTTGACCTTGGCCTTGGTGAGGTAGTAGATGCCGAGGACGAGATCCTGCGTGGGGACGGTGATCGGCTGACCGGACGCGGGCGAGAGGATGTTGTGCGAGGCCAGCATCAGGACCGAGGCTTCGATCTGGGCTTCGGGCGAGAGCGGGATGTGCACGGCCATCTGGTCGCCGTCGAAGTCGGCGTTGAAGGCGGTGCAGACCAGCGGGTGAATCTTGATGGCCTTGCCTTCGACGAGCACCGGCTCAAACGCCTGGATGCCGAGGCGGTGGAGCGTCGGAGCGCGGTTGAGCAGGATCGGGTGATCCTTGATGACCTCTTCGAGGATGTCCCAGACGATGGGCTCCTGCATTTCGACCATCTCTTTGGCCTGCTTGATGGTGGTGCAGTGGCCGGTCTGCTCGAGGCGGTGGTAGATGAAGGGCTTGAAGAGCTCGAGCGCCATCTTCTTGGGCAGGCCGCACTGGTGCAGCTTCAGTTCGGGGCCGACGACGATGACGGAGCGGCCGGAGTAGTCGACGCGCTTGCCGAGGAGGTTCTGACGGAAGCGGCCCTGCTTGCCCTTGAGGGTGTCGGAGAGCGACTTGAGCGGACGGTTGTTGGCGCCGCGAAGCACGCGGCCACGGCGGCCGTTGTCGAACAGCGCGTCGACGGCTTCCTGCAGCATGCGCTTCTCGTTGCGCACGATGACTTCGGGCGCGTGGAGGTCCATCAGCTTCTTGAGGCGGTTGTTGCGGTTGATCACGCGACGGTAGAGGTCGTTGAGATCGGACGTGGCGAAGCGGCCGCCGTCGAGCGGCACGAGCGGGCGAAGCTCGGGCGGGATCACGGGGATCACGTCGAGGATCATCCACTGCGGCTTGTTGTCGGACTTGCGGAAGGCCTCGACGATCTTGAGGCGCTTGGAGTACTTGAGCTTCTTCTGCAGCGAGGTTTCGGTCTTCATGCGCTCGCGCAGTTCGATCGAGAGCTCCTGAATCTCGACGCGCTTGAGGAGTTCCTTGATCGCCTCGGCGCCCATCATGGCCTTGAAGCCGGAGGGGCGGTACTGGGTGTCGAGCTCGCGGAAGCGGGTCTCGTCCTTGATGACCTCGCGCTCCTTGACGGGCGCGTCGCCTGGATCGACGACGACGTAGGACTCGAAGTAGAGGACGGCTTCGAGCTCACGCAGGGAGATGTCGAGCAGGTGGCCGATGCGCGAGGGCAGGCCCTTGAAGAACCAGACGTGCGAGCAGGGGGATGGCGAGCTCGATGTGGCCGAGGCGCTCGCGGCGGACCTTCGAGAGGGTGACTTCGACGCCGCACTTGTCGCAGATGACGCCGCGGTGCTTCATGCGCTTGTACTTGCCGCAGAGGCACTCCCAGTCGGTGATGGGTCCGAAGATGCGGGCGCAGAAGAGGCCGTCGCGTTCGGGCTTGAAGGTGCGGTAGTTGATGGTCTCGGGCTTGGTGACCTCGCCGTGCGACCAGGAGCGGATCTTTTCGGGGCTGGCGAGCTGAATCTGGATTGCGTCGAAGTCGGCGATGGGGCCGGTCAGTTCGAAGGGGCTGGAGCGGAACATAGTTTGCGTCTCCGTGTGTGCAGCGGGTTGGCTGCGGTTGCTTGCGTGTCTCGCGGTGACTTTCGGCGCATCGCGATGCCGGTGGTTCTGGTGCCGGTGCTTGTCTTCGATTGTGGTGTTGCGGCCTCGTGTCGGGCGTCGGTCTGGGAGCCGAAGCACTCTTCCTCGCTGGAGTCAGGAGCCGACGCCCACTGCTCGGGGCGATGTTGCGCTTAGTCGGCTGCGGCGATGTGACGGCAGCGGTACCTTCTTCTGGTCGGACAGCTTGATGAGCTCGACGTCCAGGCAGAGCGACTGCAGCTCGCGGATGAGCACGTTGAACGACTCCGGCACGCCGGGCTCGATCGCCGCCTCGCCCTTGACGATGGCCTCGTAGATCTTGGTACGGCCGAAGACGTCGTCGGACTTGGCGGTGAGCAGCTCCTGCAGGATGTAGGCGGCGCCGTAGGCTTCGAGCGCCCAGACCTCCATCTCGCCGAAGCGCTGTCCGCCGAACTGGGCCTTACCACCGAGCGGCTGCTGGGTGATGAGGGAGTACGGTCCGATCGAGCGAGCGTGGATCTTGTCGTCGACCAGGTGGGAGAGCTTGAGCATGTAGATGTAGCCGACCGTTGCGGGCTGCTCGAACTGTTCGCCGAGCATGCCGTCGAAGAGCGGGGTCTTGCCCGAGCTGGGCAGGCCGGCGGCCTTGAGCAGAGCCTTGATCTCCGTCTCGCGTGCGCCGTCGAAGACCGCGGTGCCGAACCAGATGCCGCGCTTCATGCCGGCGGCGACGCGCATGGTCTGCTCGTCGTCGAGGTCAAGAAGCTGGTTGAGAGCGGCGGTGCCTTCGAAGCGCGCCTTGAAGAGCTCGCGGACTTCGGAGGCCTCGGTCATCTTCGCAGCGGCCTCGGCGATCTGCGCGCCCAGAGTGTGCGCGGCCCAGCCGAGGTGCGTCTCGAGGATCTGCCCGACGTTCATACGGGAAGGCACGCCGAGCGGGTTGAGGACGATCTCGACCGGCGTTCCATCGGGAAGGTACGGCATGTCCTCTTCCGGCAGGATGCGCGCGATGACGCCCTTGTTACCGTGGCGTCCGGCCATCTTGTCGCCGACCGAGAGCTTGCGCTTCATCGCGATGTAGACCTTGACCATCTTGATGACGCCGGGGGAGAGCTCGTCGCCCTTCTGACATCTTGCCGATCTTCTCGTTGGTGATCTTGCGCAGAACGTCGATCTGGCGCGAGGTCATCTCCTCGATCTCATCGATCTGCTCGTTGACGCGGGGATCCTTGTCGGCGTAGCGGATGCGCTTGAGGTTACGGGTGGAGATCAGCTCGATGGTGTCGCGGTCGAGGATGTCGCCCTTGTTGAGCAGCTTCTTGTTGGTGCGCTCGTCGTGCAGGTCGGCGAGGACTTCCTTGGCGCCGAGGATGCCTTCGAGACGCTTGAGCCGCTCGTCGGTGAGAATGCGGATCTCGTCGGCGAGGTTGCGCTCGAGCTTCTCGATCTGCTCCTGCTCGATCTGCTTGGCGCGCTCGTCCTTCTCCTGACCCTTGCGGGAGAAGATGCGGACGTCGACCACGGTGCCTTCGATGCCCGGAGGGCAGGTGAGCGAGGCGTCGCGAACGTCGCCGGCCTTCTCGCCGAAGATGGCGCGGAGGAGCTTCTCTTCGGGCGTGAGCTGGGTTTCGCCCTTGGGCGTGACCTTGCCGACGAGGATGTCGTTGTGGCCAACCTTGGCGCCGATGCGGATGATGCCCGACTCGTCGAGATCGCGCAGGGCGTGCTCGCTGACGTTGGGGATATCGCGCGTGATCTCTTCCGGCCCGAGCTTGGTGTCGCGCGCCTCGATCTCGAACTCCTCGATGTGGATCGAGGTGTAGTAGTCCTCGCGGACCAGCTTTTCCGAGATCAGGATCGCGTCCTCGAAGTTGTAACCGCGCCAGGGCATGAAGGCGACGAGCACGTTGCGGCCGAGGCCGAGCTCGCCCTGCTCCGTGCACGGACCGTCGGCGATGACCTGGCCCTTGAGGACGCGGTCGCCGTGGCGGACGATCGGCTTCTGGTTGATGCAGGTGTTCTGGTTGGAGCGCTTGAACTTCGTGAGCTGGTAGATGTCCGAGCCGACCTCACGCGAGAGCTGCGTGGGGTGGTGCTCGCCTTCGACGCGCACGATGATGCGCTCGGAGTCGACCGAGTCCACGATGCCGTTGCGCTTGGCCAGGATGACGGCGCCGGAGTCGCGGGCGGTGACGCCTTCCATGCCGGTGCCGACGAACGGGGCTTCGGAGACGAGCAGAGGCACGGACTGCCGCTGCATGTTGGCGCCCATCAGCGCGCGGTTGGCGTCGTCATGCTCGAGGAACGGAACGAGCGAGGCGGCGACCGAGACGAGCTGCTTGGGCGAGACGTCGACGTAGTCCACTTCGGCCTTGTTGACGAGGACGAAGTTGCCCTGGCGGCGGGCATCGACGATGTCCTGCACGATGTTCGCCGTGCGGGTCGAGCTCGATGTTGGCCTGCGCGATGGTGTGGCGATCTTCCTCCCACGCGGAGAGATAGAAGGAGAAGGGCTCGAGCTCCATGGTGCGCTTCTTGTCCTTGCGGAGCTGCTCGTTCTGCTTGCGCGGCCTCGGTGACCTCGAGGTGGTCGCCCTGACGCAGACCGGACTCGCCGGCGTTGGCGACGGCGACGTAGTCGAGCACGCGGCCGTCCTTGACGCGGCGGTACGGGCGACTCGATGAAGCCGTACTCGTTGATGCGCGCAAAGCAGGAGAGCGAGGAGATGAGGCCGATGTTCGGGCCTTCCGGCGTCTCGATCGGGCAGATGCGTCCGTAGTGGGTGGGGTGGACGTCGCGGACTTCGAAGCCGGCGCGCTCACGCGACAGACCACCGGGCCCAAGGGCCGAGAGGCGGCGCTTGTGCGTGATCTCGGAGAGCGGGTTGGTCTGGTCCATGAACTGCGAGAGCTGCGAGGAGCCGAAGAACTCGCGGATCGCGGCCATGACGGGCTTGGCGTTGATGAGGTCGTGCGGCATGGCCGTCGACATCTCCTGATAGACCGACATCTTTTCCTTGATGGCGCGCTCCATGCGGACCAGGCCGATGCGGAACTGGTTCTCCATCAGCTCGCCGACCGCGCGGACGCGGCGGTTGCCAAGGTGATCGATGTCGTCGACGTTGCCGATGTTCTTGCGCAGCTTCAGGAGGTAGCGGATGGTGCCGTAGAAGTCCTCGGGCGTGAGGGTGCGGTTGTCGAGCTTGGTCGCGTCCTGGTTCTCGTACAGCTTGATGTTGAACTTGAGACGGCCGACGCGCGAGAAGTCGTACTTGCGCGGATCGAAGAACATGCCTTCGAAGAGCGCAGACGCGGTGTCGAGCGTCGGCGGGTCGCCCGGACGCAGCTTGCGGTAGATCTCGATCAGGGCTTCTTCGGGCTTGCGCACGGAGTCGCGGCGCAGGGTGTTGGTGATGATGTTGCCGACGTCGTCGCGCTCGGGGAAGAAGACCTCGAAGCGAGGTGACGCCGGACTGGAGGATCTTGTGCAGCTTGTCGGCGGTGAGCTCCTGGTTGGCCTCGTACAGAAGCTCGCCGGTGGTGAGGTCGACCACGTCGGAGGCGGTCATCGCGCCGTCGAACTCGCTGGTTTCGACCTCGACGGACTCGATCTTGTCGTTGCGCAGCAGCTTGAGGGTGTGGCCGGAGATCTTGCGAGTCGCAGGCGCGAGCTCCTCGCCCTTGACGGTGACGGCGTGCGCGGGACGCGTGCCGAGGAGGTGGGTCGGGGTGCCTTCGGCGGTGACGTTCCAGGCGAGCTTGCCGCCGGCGACCTGGATGGTGTCGACGGTGTAGAAGGTCTTGAGGATCTCTTCATCGGTACGCAGGCCGAGCGCGCGCAGGAAGATGGTGCCGAGGAACTTGCGCTTGCGGTCGATGCGGACGTAGAGGGTGTTCTTCTGGTCGTACTCGAACTCGACCCAGCTGCCGCGGTACGGGATGATCTTGCCGAGGAAGTAGGTGCGGTTGTTGGCGGTCTCGAAGAAGACGCCGGGCGAGCGGTGGAGCTGCGAGACGATGACGCGCTCGGTGCCGTTGACGATGAAGGTGCCGTTCTGGCGACATCAGCGGAATGTCGCCGAAGAAGACTTCCTGCTCCTTCATGTCGCGCAGGCTCTTGACGCCGGTCTCGGGGTCCTTGTCGTAGATCTTGAGGCGGATGGTGACCTTGAGCGGGGCGGAGTAGGTCATACCGCGCTCTTCGCACTCTGCCTGGTCGTACTTCAGCTGCAGGCCGACGGGGTCGCCGCACTTGGTGCAGAAGTCAGGGGTGTTCTTGTTATAGGTTCCGCAGAAGCCGCAGAGGACGTCGCCCGGGTGGAAGGGGTCGGTGATGACCATGTGGCCGCAGTTGACGCAGGCGGTGCGCAGGTGGTTGAGACCCTTGAGGTAGCCGCACTTGCACTCCCAGTTGCCGATCGAGAAGTCGACGAACTCGAGTTCGGAGACGTTGCGGAAGTCGGTGATCGGGAAGACCGAGGTGAAGACGGACTGCAGGCCGTTGTCTTCGCGCTCCTGGGGCAGCTTGTCCATCTGCAGGAAGCGCTCGTAGGAGCGGCGCTGCACTTCGATCAGGTTGGGGATCTGGATGGAGGTGGGGATCTTGGAAAAATCGAGGCGGCTGCGGATGGCACGCGTTTCGCTGGACATGCGTAGGTTCTCCTGAACTTACTTGTTCGAGGCCCTTCCCTGTTCTTCCTGGCGGCCTGGGCGCGGGCCGCTGGAGGTCGGGCTGGGTGGAGCGGCCTGGTTGGGTCGCTCCGGGTTTGCTTGCAGTGCGCTGCTTCGTTGGACTTTGCCGCCCTCGATGCGGTTTGGTCCGGTGCGCTGAATCTTATGAATCGATCAACTGTCCGTTCGGTGAACATTTCTCTTTCAACCGAAGGCGGAAACTGCTATAACGTCGGCGGGCAGGAGTTGCGGCGTTATCCTGCGGGTGGAAAGGCAAAGGTGCGTCTAAACGGCAACGAAACGTACTGAAAGAGGCAGCGGGAACCTGTCGCCGACGCGACAAGACGCCCTAGGGGACAGGATGTCCCTTGAGCGCAAAATCCGACTTGTGCACTGTTCCGCTGCTGAATGAATGCCTGCCACCCTTTGAGGCTTGCCCGCCTCAAGGTTTTGCTGCCGCTATTGGTGCCTGTTTCACCATGTTCACCCGCCGCCAGGTGTCATGATGGCCGGCCCCATAGCCCGCGCAGGGATGGACCGGAATAGAGCCCTCAGAGATAAGTGGTAGAGATCGATATCCGGAAGCGCTGTCTGCCTACCAGCACACCAAGGCAGAGGCGGTTCTCCAAAGAGAAGGATACCGCTTTCTGCCTCGGGGTGCAAGTGGGACAGGTAACTACTTGATTTCTACAGCCGCGACGCCCTCGAACTTCTTGGCGATGGCTGCCGCGTCGTCCTTGGAGATGTTCTCCTTGAGCGGCTTGGGAGCGCCGTCGACCAGATCCTTGGCTTCCTTGAGGCCCAGGTTGGTGACTTCGCGCACGGCCTTGATGGTCGCGATCTTGTTCGCGCCGGCATCCTTCAGGATGACGGTGAACTCGGTCTTCTCTTCGCACCGGTGCTGCTGCTGCCGCACCGCCGCCCGCAGGGGCTGCCGCTGCAACTGCTGCTGCCGCCGAGACGCCCAGACGGGACTCAAGCTTCTTCACGAGCTCGGATGCCTCGAGCAGGCTGAGGCTTACGATCTGATCTTCCAACTGCTGAATGTCTGCCATTTTGTTTCTCCTCGATGTTTCAAAATTCAGAATCTGTGCTGCCGATTTGCGTCTCCGAAGACCTTGCGCTCTTCGGCTGCCTCGACCTTGCCGGGTTTCCGATGCGCCACCGAATGCCCAGACAAGCATTCAGAAAGTCGCACCCGGCAGAGTCGGGCGAAAGTCGTTTTACGCTCCCTCGACCGGATCGGTCGAAGCCGCTTCCCCACCCTGCGACGCGGTTGAGTTCTCGGGCTGCGCGGCGCCGGAGGGCTGCTCGCCTGCGGAGGCCTCTTCTGTGTGGGCCGCCTCGGCTACGGGTACAGCTTCCGACGCTGCGGGGGTTTCCGCCGCGGGTGCTTCCACGGCAGGTGCTTCTGCCACGGGTGCCGCCGCTTCGTCGGCCGGCGCTGCTGTCGTTTCGGCAACGGCAGTCGCCGCACCGCCGCAGGAGCGGAGGCTGCTCCGCTGAACTTCCCCTGCTCGACAGCCTGGTTGATGACGACGGCGAGGTTGCGGCCGGTGGCGTTGATCACGGTCGCCAGGCGCTGCGCGGGTGACTGAATGAGGAAGAGAAGCTTCGAGAAGAGCTCTTCCTTGCCCGGCATCGTAGCCAGGGCGCCGATCTCTTCAACCGTGATGACCTTGCCGTCGACGATGCCCAGCTTGAAGGTGAACTCGGCGTTGTCCTTGACCCAGGCGGAGAGAGCCTTCGCGAGCGCGACGGGGTCGCCCGAGGTGTAGGCCACGGACGAGACGCCCTTGAGTCCCTGGAGCGCAGCTTCGACCTTGGTGCCCTGGGCCGAGCGGGCCGCCAGCTTGTTTTTGACGACGTGGTAGCTTCCGCCCGCCTCGCGCACGGTCTTGCGCAGGTCGGAGTCCTTCGCTGCAGTGAGCGCCTTGAAGGTGCCGATGATTGCAGATGTGGAGTGCTCGAGTTCGGTAGCGAGCGCCGAAACCTTCTCCGCCTTCTTTGCCTTGCTGATTGCCATGGAAACCTGACCTTTGACTGCTAGCTTTAGGCCGCTAGCTTGTATGTTCTCGCCCGGAACGTGACGCTCTCGGGAGAGGGACGATCCGAATCCTGCCGCGCGGTAGTGAAAGCCCAAGGCTTACGCCACGCGCTGCTATTTATGCCTTGCCGGCGAGGTCCGTTACGGCTGAGTCGAGCTCGATGCCGGGGCCCATCGTGGAGCTGAGGGTGATTCCCTTGACGTACTTGCCCTTTGCCGCGGAAGGCTTTGCCTTCATCACGGAAGTGATCACGGTCATGGCGTTATCCACCAGCTTCTGCGGGTCAAACGAGAGCTTGCCAACCGGAACGTGCACGAGCGCCGTCTTGTCGGTGCGGAACTCGACTTTACCGGCCTTGATCTCGCGGATGGCCGCGGCGACATCGGTGGTTACGGTGCCGGTCTTGGGGTTGGGCATAAGGCCCTTGGGTCCGAGCACCTTGCCGAGACGGCCGACGGAACGCATCATGTCGGGCGTGGCGATCAGGGCATCGAATGCCGTCCAGTTTTCCTTCTGGATCTTCTCGACCAGCTCTTCGCCGCCCGCAAACTCGGCGCCTGCAGCCTTCGCATCCGCGATCTTGTCGCCCGAGGCGATGACCGCAACGATCTTGGACTTGCCCAGCCCGTGGGGCAGAACGACGGTGCCGCGCACCATCTGGTCGGCGTGCTTGGGGTCGACGCCCAGACGCATGGTCAGATCGACGGTCTCGTCGAACTTTGCGTACTTGGCTCTTTGAAGAAGGGGGACCGCGTCGATCAATGTGTAGGGGCGGGGCTCGACGAGCGCGCGCGCAGCTACAAGATTCTTGGAAAGCTTCCGTGCCATCTATATTCCTTGTCTCCCACCGCTCGAACCTTGCAGCGCTCGTTGCGCGCTGAACCCATCCCGGAGTTGCTTCTATTCAAACTGCTGGCTGGATGGGCCGTTCGGGCCGTGGTGTATGTGACTTGTGTTCCGCGGGCGGAGGCACTCTTCTAAGTATGAGGTATCGCTTGAGTTTTCGCAACTGCCAACATCCTTGGCTGCGGAGGCGCGCCCGCGAGAAAGCAAATTGATCGCTTGCGAATCCAGATGGTCTTGCCGGCGGCGTACGCTGTATGTCTCTTTCCCTGTGGAAAAAGCGGTTAATTGGCCCGTTCGGCCGTGTGGAATGAGTAAGTTGACCACGGCCGCAGAGACCTGGTGCGGAAACGGCTGCTTTGCGCTAGACTTTCGCCACCAAGCACGCGCTCTATAAGACGTGCCTCCCGAGTTCGGCAAGAGCCATAAGGCTATAGCGGACATCAACCAGCGCGATTTCCAGTTCCACGCGCGTGTTTCGGAGGCCTACGTGAAGAGCATTATCGCTACCCTGCTGTTTGTTCTACCTGCCCCGCTCGCTCTGAGCGGGGAGCAACTGGTTCCCGCCGGTTCGGTGATGCAGTGCATGATCTCCGATAAGGTATCGTCAAAGACCACCAACGTGGGCGATCCAGTGCTCTGCATGGTGAGCCACTCGGAGGTGTACGGACGGTCCGTGTTTCCGTACGGCAGCTACCTGGTGGGTCATTTCGCCGAGTATAAAGACCCGGGCCATTTCGTCGGCCGGGGCTGGATGGAGCTGAAATTCGATCGCATGGTGATGGGCAACGACACGGAGGTTCCGCTGTCCGCGCGGGTGATTGCGACTTCAGAAAAATACCCTGTGGACCGGGATGGCCGGATTCACGGCACCGGACACCCGGTGCGCGACACCGTGGAATGGCTGATCCCTGTGCTTTGGCCGATTGACCTGATCAACCTTCCGCGACGTGGTCCGACTCCAGTGCTCAAGCCGGAGACCAGGCTGACGCTGAAGCTTATGGACGACCTGGGACTGCCGACCAAGCAGGAGGTGCAGCACCAGCCGGAGCTTGTATCCCGCTTCAACTATTCAGACCCAACCCCGGTTGCTACAGCAGCAGGCGCCTATCGAGCGTCCACAGCCTCAACAGCAGGCCTACGCGCCGATCCAGCAGCAGCCGCCGGCTCCTATCCAGCAGGCGTATGCGCAGCAGCCGAGCCCGCACGGTGATTGTGGTTCAGGCTCCTTCGCCGACGGTGATTCAACAGCCAGCGCCTACGTACATCCAGCAGGCCCCACCTGTGGTGGTGCAGCAGCAGGCACCCGTGATGTACCCCTACCCTGCTCCGGTGGCGTATGGCTACCCTCCACCCTATGGTTACCCGGCGCGCTACTATAGGCCGGGCTGGTAACGCCCGCGACTCTGCGAGATGCGGAGAGCACTTTCCCGTGGTGTACCTGACGGCCTGAGGAGAAAGCCTCAGGCCGTTCGACGATGACCGGCGGCCAGCTCGCGCACGTGATTAAGGAAGATCGAGCGCTGGAGTCCGTCGAGCTGAGAGACGTAGGCTGCGATCTCTGCGAGGAAGGGATCCGAGGTCAGCACCGCGGTCTCGTCGCGCTGGCGTGTGGTTGCGTCGCGCAGCAGGCTGGCAATATCCACCTTCAATGCGCGGGCCAGGCGATCGAGTGAGGACAGCGTTGGCATGGCCTTCCCGTTTTCGATCTTGGAGATGTAGGTGCGCGGCACGCCCATGCGCAGCGGCGAGCTGACGCTGCGACAGGTTGCGAACGTGGCGCAACTCGCGGACCGCGTGTGCGA
Organism: uncultured Acidobacteriaceae bacterium; assembly: GCA_963791875.1. Classification (GTDB taxonomy): domain Bacteria; phylum Acidobacteriota; class Terriglobia; order Terriglobales; family Acidobacteriaceae; genus Edaphobacter. The sequence continues at coordinate 97,249 of CAWBUI010000002.1, read as the reverse complement.
TCTGAAGGCCGCCTTCTTTCTCCTGCTGTTGGGGAACCAGCTCGAGCGGAGCCGGTTCAGGCTCCGGGAGTTCAATCTCCAGGCCTTTGTGGCAGCGGCGGCACATTGCGTTGGCTGTGCGAAATTGCACCAGGCTGCAGTGGTCGCAACGGAGTACCTCCCGCTGTTCGACAGGCGCCATCATGGTTGCCATAGGTTTTTTCATGCGGGCGGGCCCAGAGCAAGGACCGCAGCACACGTCCGATAACGGAGCGTTGTGATGTGCCTAGAGTGACACCGGGTATCGTCGAGTCAAGAGTGAAGCCCTGCAAATTGCCGAAGAAAACCTGAAATAACCGAAGTTGGAACCAAGGAAGTAAATACCTCGCAGGTGGGAGCTTGTTTTTGGAGTGCCGCGTGTGTTTGGGAGTCGCTGCGGCGGAATCACGTGGGGTCGCCAAGTGGCAGAATCAAGTGGGTATGCCGAAGATGGCCAAGGCGGGACAAAGGAGAGATCGATGAGTGTGGAGCATACGCCGGAGCGGGCGTTGGACGTTCTATATGAGTGGACCGAAGGCGAGAGCCTGCGAAAGCATGCGCTCGCGGTGGCGGCGTGTACCGAGGCGTACGGAGTGGTAGAAGCGGGCCGTCTCGGGCTTGCGGGGGATGCAGCGGCCGAGTTCGTGGGCCGGTACCGCAGCGCGGGGCTGCTGCATGACATGGACTACGAGCGGCATCCATCGCTTGAGGAGCATCCGTTTGTGGGGGTGACCGCACTGCGTGAGCAGGGGTGGCCCGAGGAGATCCTGCACGCCATCCTGGCGCATGCGGACTATTCGGGCACACCGCGCGAGTCGCATCTGGACAAGGCTCTGTTTGCATGTGACGAGCTGGCCGGCTTTCTGACCGCGTGTGCCCTGGTGAAACCCAGCAAAGCAATCGCGGATGTTGAGGTCGCGGGCGTGAAGAAGAAGATGAAGGACAAGGCGTTCGCGCGCGCGGTGAAGCGCGAAGACATCACGGACGGCGCGGAACTGCTGGGGTTGAGCGTGGATGAGCATGTCGGCAACTGCCTGCGGGCGATGCAGGCGCGCGCGGAAGAACTCGGGCTGGCCGGGCAACCTGCTCCTGCTGCTGAGGGCTGAACAGCGACGTACCCGCGCGCGACGAATTCCAAGTTCACGGAATGATTAGAACTATGCGCTGCCAGTGCCGCCGGAGTACGTCAATACCCCAAACGCTCAGCCGTAGCGGTTCGACGGCGCGGGTTTGCGGCCTCATGGTCAGCGCTCCCATTGCCCTTGCTGCGGCGGGCTCCGACGTCACTCACTGCACCGAATCAAGAGAGCGGATCAGAGAGAGGAACACCCGTGGATGAGTGAGAACCAGAGGAGGGAGAGGATCACGGAGCCCGCGACTCCTACCGCCAGGAGCGGGGTACGGGTCGCCGGGGAGGCTCCAGAGCCGCAGTCGCGTGTGTTCCGCTCAGGCCGGAGTGGGTCATAGGCGAGCCCGATGCGTTGGTTCTGCGGAACTGGTTGCGCTGACTGGAACTCGCCGGAGTAGCCCTGACCGCGTACCGAATACCTGAACGTGATGCGAAACCGCTCACCTCGTTGGAAGCCGAAGGAGAGAGCACTCAGAGCGCGGGATTGGTACACGCAGGAGGTGACGGTCGCCTCCGTGGGGATCCAGCCGGCAGGAGTCTGCGGGGTCACTGCTGTGGCTCGGCCGCTTTGAGCAGTTGCTCAAGGTCGAGCGGCCGGGTGTACATAGCGATGCCCCCGTCAGGGGTGATCGGCCATTGATGGCGCGGCCGGTCCCAGTAGAGTTCGACCCCGTTGTTGTCGGGGTCTCGAAGATACAACGCTTCGCTGACGCCGTGGTCGGCGGCACCGTCGAGCAGAACACCGGCCTTCATCAGCCGCCGCAGCGCGTCGGCGAGCGCAGCGCGAGTGGGATAGAGCAGGGCCAGGTGGTACAGACCGGTGCTGCCGGGCGGAGGCGGAACCCCGCCCTGACTCTCCCACGTGTTGAGGCCAATGTGATGATGGTATCCCCCTGCCGAAAGAAAGGCGGCCTGGGCACCGAATCGCAGGGTGACTTCGAAGCCGAGCACGCCGTGGTAGAAACCGAGCGCCCGGTCGAGGTCAGCAACCTTCAGATGCACGTGGCCGACGCGGGCTTCGGGATGGATAGGAGGTGTGCTCATGACAAGGCGGTCTGCAGAAAATACGTGGAAATATGTCTAGCTTTTCCTACTCGACGCTCGCAATGTATAAAGCTGGAACAGTGAAGCGCTTTCAATTGGCTAACGGAACCCCTCCGATATTCAACACTTCATATCTGGAAAGCATCTTCCACGCTGTTGATCGTTACGCGACATAGGCCGAGCCTCTTCCCCCATTATCGTTAGCGTTCCAATGTCTCCCCTGCCACTTCGGGTATCGCGAGTTCGCGAAAGGCCTCGTGCGTAGCCGCGACACTCCCGGGTAGAGCTACCGCGCGGGTGAGTGCCTCGAGCACAATCGTGTCGAAGCCGAGGTGCTTGCCGTCGACGGCGGAGAAGCGGACGCAAAAGTCATACGCCAATCCGCACAAGAAGAGTCGCGTAAGCCCACGTTCGCGGAGGTAACCAGCGAGCCCCGTCGGCGTGTGGTGGTCGTTTTCGAGAAAGGCGGAGTAGGAATCGATGTCGCGGCGGAAGCCCTTGCGCAGGATGAGTTCGGCGTGGGGAATCTCGAGCGCAGGGTGCAGCGCGGCGCCCGGGGAGTGCTGCAGGCAGTGATCGGGCCAGAGAGTCTGCGGTCCGTAGTTCACCTTAATCTGCTGATACGCCTGCGCACCCCGGTGGCTGGAGGCGAACGAGATGTGGCCCGGGGGGTGCCAGTCCTGCGTGAGGACCACGTGATCAAACCGACGCGCCATGCGGTTGATGGCAGGGATGATCTCGTTGCCGCCCGCCACCGCCAACGCGCCGCCCATGCCGTTCGCCGGGGGGCAGAAGTCGGGCTGCATGTCGATGACGAGCAGGGCGTCGGTCGGTTGGATGCGCATCTGCTCCTACGGTATCGCGAGGGTAGGATAAAGGCCAGTGCGGAGCGGAGGTGGACGCGTGGTCTCGAAGGTGACGGTCTTTTCCCTGCTCTTTGCGCTGATGCTGGGGGTTGGAATCGAGCGCTGGAACGTCCAGCACCAGGACGAGTGCGCGCACTTCCTGGCCGGGGAAAAGGGCTATTCGTCGACCGTGATGGTGACTACCGGCACACACCAGGTCGAGCTGCCGTGCGCCATCTGGCTGCCGCGGCAGCCGACGAAGATCCAGATCCTCTGCCTCCTCGACTTTGTGGTCGCGGTGGTCTTCTTCCTGAACGCAACGGCAGACCTCCGGCGGGCCTGGGAGGCTCGTCGTGGCAAGCCGGCGTGAGTCTCTTCTGCAGATGTGGTCTGCGGTATTCAGTAAACTCAAGGGATGGAACAAATTTCAGGGGAAACACGGGTTCGGGTTCGGTACGCCGAAACCGATCAGATGGGCGTCGTGTATCACGCGAATTACCTGGTCTGGTTCGAGGTTGGACGTGTGGAGTTGATGCGGCAGCGCGGGCTGGCGTACAAGGAGATGGAGGCACAGGAGAAGGCCGGCATCGCGGTCGTAGAGGCTAGCGTCCGTTACAAGGCGCCGGCCCGCTACGACGACGAATTGATCATCCAGACACGGGTTGTGCTGGTCCGCAGGTCCGTCATTCGGTTCGCGTACCAGATCGTTCGCGTGGAAGATAACGCCCTGCTCTGCGAAGGCGCGACGACCCACGTGGTCGTCGGGCGCGACATGAAGCGGGCACCCATGCCCCGGAAATATGCGGAACTTCTCGGCGGGGCCGCATCAGATAGCAAGGCGTGACGCAATCCGCCGAGGAGACGCAAAACCATGAGCACAGCTGGAACGGAACAGGCAGCAGAAGGCAAGATCGCCCTCATCACGGGCGCGAACAAGGGCCTGGGACTCGAGACAGCGAAGCAGCTCGGTAAGGCGGGGGCTACCGTCATCCTGGCGGCGCGTGATCTGGCGCGCGGGGAGCAGGCGGCGGAGGTGCTTCGCGGGATGGGAGTAGAGGTTCTTGCCATCAAGCTGGATGTCGTCAAGGCTGAAGACATCCAGACCGCCGCGGACGCGATCGGCAAAAAGTATGGCCGGCTGGACATACTGATCAACAACGCGGGCGTCAACTTCGAAGATCTGCGCAGCAACAGCACACTCTCAGTGAGCGAGGCCGACCTGCGCGCCACCTTTGACACGAACTTCTTCGGCACCATTGCGGTGACACGGGCTATGATTCCGCTGCTCAAGAAGAGCCCTGCCGGTCGGATCGTGAACCTGTCGAGCATCCTTGGCTCGCTGAGTCTGCACGCCAAGCCAGGCTCGCCGATTTACGACTCCAAGGGCTTGGCCTACGATGCGTCGAAGGCAGCCTTGAACTCCTTTACGATCCACCTGGCGCACGAGCTGGCCGCTACGAAGATCAAGGTAAACTCGGCGCACCCCGGGTGGGTGAAGACAGATATGGGGACCGATGCAGCTCCCATGGAGCTTGTGGACGGGGCCAAGACCTCGGTTCGCCTCGCGCTGCTGGGCAACGATGGGCCGAGCGGCGGGTTCTTCCATATGGGCGACGCACTGCCCTGGTAGCTCCCGCGATTGACGGAGGGCGGGATCTAGTCCAGAGCGGCGAAGATCTCGGGTAGATCGAGGTAGATTGGCGACTCAGGGACACTGAGCCGTGGGCCTTCAACCAGGCGTAGCCCTTCGCGCGTCAGCGTGTATCCGACGCGCTCGTTGGGGTCGAGCAGCCACACATGGGGAACGCCCATGGCCAGGAACTCTTTGAGGCGCACCATGACGCGATTGATGTGGTCATCGGGAGACAGGATTTCGATTGCAATGAGCGGCGGTGTGACCCGCAGGTCCTCCTGCAAAGCCTGATCCTGCATCACGACGCAGACGTCCGGCAGCCGCACCCGGTCTGGTGCGGTCCGCGTTCGCAGTTCGCTCACCGCGCGGATCTTCCACTCGTCCCGACGCGAGCGGAACCAGAAGCCAATCTCTACCTGCAGGAGCCCGTGCTTCGTTCCACCCATATTGCGTTCCTCGAGATGCCCTTCCACAAAGTCGCAGTCGGGGCGGTAGCTGGTCGCGAGATATTGCTCGAGCGACATGGTTGCTCCCGATCGCGGCACCGGTGAAGCGACGAGCGGCGCGGATGATGTTGCGGCCATCGCAGTCTCCTTTCCCCTCATTATGCGCCAGCGGCCTAGCGCTTTGGTGTTCGGGTGGTCTGCCAGGCCTTCGCATACTTCCAGCTGGTATACGTCGCGTGGTAGAGGTGCAGCAGAAGGCCTTCACGCCCATCCAGGAAGCCCAGCCGGAAGATGTAGTTCCAGATAAACGTGGCCTCGGGCGCGATAAGGATGTTGGCCAGGAAGGCAGGCCAGGAGCGGCTGGTCTTCCCTGCAGCGACCAGCAGATCGCACCCCAGAGTGCTGTAGCGGTCCATGTGCTCGATGTACGTTTCGAGCGTGGGATACGCGTGGTGGATCAGGTCGTAATCCAGCGTGGAAGCATCGCCATCAAACGTGACGGTCTCATGCACAGGCCGATCTTCGAACTTCGGGGTGGACGCGAAGCTCGCGGCCGTGCGCCGGAATAGGCGCAGCTTTGGGTCTGGATAGAACCCGCCATGCTTGATCCAGCGGCCGAGGAACAGATTCCGGCGGCGGATGTAGAAGGCGTCAGTCGGGGGATTTGTCGGCAGCAGAAACTGGATCTGATTCTGCAGCTCAGGCGAAAGCTCCTCATCGGCGTCGAGCGACAGGATCCATGTGCCCGTGCACTTCGCGATTGCCGAGTTCTTGGAGCCCGCAAAGCCCTGCCACGGCTCGTCGTAGACCTTTGCGTTGAAGGAGCGCGCGATCTCGACGGTCCTGTCCGTCGACGCAGTGTCCAGAACAACGATCTCGTCGGCGAACTGGACGCTCGCGAGCGTTCGTCCGAGGTTTGCTTCCTCGTTCTTCGTGATGATTGCAACGGAGAGCAGCGGAGGCATAGGGTCAGACCTTGCCCGCGAGCCCGGCGGGCGTTTCATGTGGGGGAGCCGTGCGGCTCTCCCTGTTAACGATGTTCGCGAACTCGCGAGGAAAGGTTCAGCTCGGCCTCGTCCAGGACACGCGCCTGCGGACGGTTAGAGCACACCTGACAGTGTTTTAAGACAGTACGTTGATACTAACGGACGAATGGAGCCAGGTATACGACAAATCTCCCGCTGTGCCGGATGCTGAAGCTCAGCCGAGACGGATCGTAGGGTCCTGCAGGTGTTCACGAAGCAGGCGCTCTGTAAGCGGAACTAGCGCTTCGCTTGTCTTCGGCAGCACAAAGGCCCCTGCGGCCGGAGACCATTCCAGCTTGTAGCTGGTCGCCTGCGCAGAGATCCAGATCTGCCGCACGGGTGTGTTGGGCGTCACTACGAACTTGCTCGAGCCGTCCTCGAAGATGATGTTCATCACGCCGTTGTTGTCTTCGAATTCAAATCCGCCGGAGCCGTCTTCGGCCGCGATCAGTGCCTGCTTTAGAGCTTCAAGTGCCTCGTCCGAGTCGCGGCGGAACTGTGCTTCATCCAGCATGATTCCAGTGTAGCGGCTCGCGGGGAGGAGCGGACGCCCGCGGCGCCGCCAACCGAAAAAGACCTCCGCCAGCCGGACATTCTGTTACCTTAAGGTCTCTCCGTCAGATCAAACGCCAAGGCCGCACACGCTCCGTGCCCGGACCGTCCATACAGCGCCCGCAGCTCAAAACGCTCATCTCCCCGCATCGTTGAAAACCCCAACGCGAGAACCGCAACGTAATAATTAAGGACCAGCCCCATGAAGAAGCCCGCCACCACCTGGACCGTATTCGCATCGCTGCTGGCAGCCGCAGCTTTCACGCTCCCGGCAAACCTCCGCGCACAGACAGACAGTGCTGGCGCAACACGGGTCAATCTGGCTCCTGCGGTGATGCAAAGCATCGCGCAACGCACGGCGAGCATGAAGAAGATCGACGGCTACTTCCCTCTCTTCTACGACGCGCGCTCGGGTCACCTCTTCCTCGAGGTCGACCGCTTTGGCAGCGAGTTCCTGTACGAGGTTCACACCGCAGCCGGTACAGGCGCAGGCATCAATCGCGGCGCGATCAGCCGGCCCTACGTTGTAAAATTCTCACGCATCGGACCCAAGGTCCTGCTGACGGCGCAGAACTACGCGTGGCGCGCGGGTTCGAGCGATCCGTTTGTGCAGCAGGCGGTGAAGGAAAGCTTTCCCGAAAGCGTCCTCGGCGGCTTCACTGTAGCGGCAGAAGATTCGGCGGACCACGTTCTGGTGGATGCCACAGACTTTTTGCTGCGCGACAACCAGGACTATGCCGACCAGATGGGCGCGTCCTACCACCTGGACGCTGCGCGCAGCGCCATCGTTCCGGAGAACACGAAGGCGTTCCCGAAGAACACCGAGGTGGAGACGATGCTCACCTTCACCAGCGAAGGCACGCGCGCAATGCTTACTCCCGGACTTCCAGGCACGGGGGGCTTTCGCATGCCAGGTCCGCTGGCCGGCGTCGCTCCCGACGAGAAGAATGTAACCATTCGTGCTCGCCACTCCTTCGTTGAACTCCCCGGCCCGGGATACAAGCCACGTCTCTGGGATCCGCGCGCCGGCTTCCTTCAGAGCGTTACCTACGCAGACTGGTCGAAGCCCCTGGGCGAACCCCGCGACACCCGTTTCCTGACCCGTCACAGACTCATCAAGAAAAATCCGAACGCGCCGGTGAGCGATCCCGTCGAGCCGATCGTGTACTACGTTGACCCCGGAGCTCCGGAACCGATTCGCACCGCACTGCTCGAAGGCGCCCGCTGGTGGTCCGAAGCCTTCCTCGCTGCAGGCTTCTCAAACGCCTTCAAAGTGGAGCTGCTGCCGCCCGGCGCCGACCCGTACGACATCCGCTACAACATGATTCTTTGGGTTGAAGAGCAGACGCGGGGGTACTCGAATGGCGCCAGCATCATCGATCCGCGAACGGGCGAGATCATCAAGGGCGAGGTCACCCTTACCTCCGGCCGCGAGCGGCAGGACTACATGATCACCGATGCCCTGCTCTCCCCCTACAAGACCAGCGACACGCCCGACCCGCAACAGGTTGAACTGGTCAAGCAGCGCATCCGCCAACTCTCCGCGCACGAGACCGGCCACACCCTGGGTCTGGGCCACAATCACGCAGCAAGCTCCTTCAGCGAGAACGGCTCCGTCGACGACTACCCGTTCCCCAAGCTCACGGTCGACAAGAACGGCAGGATCGACCTGAGCCACGCGTATCCGACCGGCATCGGCGACTGGGACAAGGTCACCATAACCTACGGCTACAAAGAGTTCCCGCCCGCGACGACGGCCGAGCAGGAGAAGGTCGCCCTGAACAAGATCCTGGATGACGCTAACAAGAAGGGCATGTACTTCATCACTGATTTTGGGATCACCAGCGCAAGCCAGCACTCTTCGCAGTGGGATAACGGACCCGACGCGCCCGCAGAACTCGACCGCCTGATGAAGGTGCGCGGCCTCGCAATGAAGAACTTCTCGGAGTACGCCATCCGGTACGGCCAGCCGCTTGCAACGCTGGAAGATGTGCTGGTGCCCGTCTTCCTGCTGCACCGTTACCAGACGGAAGCCGTGGTGCAATCGATCGGCGGCGAAGACTACCGCTACGCCGTCCGCGGTGACGGCCAGACAGCTACAAAGATGGTCCCCGCGGAGGCGCAGAAGACTGCCCTCACTGCGGCGCTCAAAACGCTCGATCCGTCCGCGCTTACGCTGTCCGAAGCGCTGCTCGTAAAATTCCCGCCGCGGCCGCCGGGCTACAGCCGCTCGCAAGAGTCCTTCCAGGGCTACGCGGGCGTCTCGTTCGACCCCGAAGCTCCCGTGCTCGCGGCAGCAGACATCACCCTCGACGGCATCTTCGAGCCCACCCGAGCTACACGCCTCGTCGAGCAGCACGCCCGCGATGCATCCATCCCCGGCCTCGATGAGGTCATCGAGCAGACGCTGAAGGCCTCCTGGTTCCAGCAGCCGCAGAAGGGCCTAGTGGGCGCATCGCAGATGACGATCGACGGCGCCGTGCTGACCCACCTCGTGGACCTGTCGTCTAGCCCTGCCGCCTCGCCGCTCGCAAAGGCCGAAGCCAAGGCCGAGCTTGCGAAGCTGCGGACCTACCTCACGGACCATGCCAAGGATGCAGAAGCAAGCCCGGAGTGGAAGGCCTACTACACGGCGTCCGCAGACGCAGTAACAGCACGCACCGGAGCCGCTGCCAACCGCAGCAGCGCCGGCCAGCCCGAGGCGCAGGTCGCGGTGAGTCCGCAACCTCCATACCCGCAGGCGCGCCCATCGAGCCGAGTCTCACGTTCCTGCCGGAACAAACGCCGCAGCCGTAAGCTTTACGGCATCTCGAGCGCAAGGTAGTCGTAGAAGATCACGCTGCCTTCTCCGCGCGTGTCCGTCAACTGCAGATCAATTGTGTTCTCGCCCACATGCAACCGCGACATCGCGACCGGGATTGAATAGTTAGAGTACTTCGAGTAGGAGCTCTGCCGAAGCAATCCGTTGCCGCCATCCAGCTTCGGCTGGAACTGGTCTAGCGTCTTGCCATTCAGATCGATCTTCAGGTGCGCCTGGTTCGAGCCCGCGATCGCCAGGATCAGCGCGCCGTCGCCGGTCTTCGGCACACTCGCCAGGTTGAAGCGTATGGTCCACTTCCACGGCTCGTCGCGCCCGTCCGGAGTCACGTACACCGATTGCGCGTAGTTCCACTCCTTGCGCGGGTCGCCCTTGTCCGCGTCGTAGACGAGCGGGTTGGCGAAATCGCGCGAAAATGTCTTGTACAGATACGGCGTGAAGAAATCGTCGCCGTGGCGGAACTCAACGGAATCACGATCAGGATGGCCGATCTCCCAGGCGAGGTGTGTGCCCGTCCGAGGAACGGTCCAGACCAGGTTGTTCAGAGTCTCGTTGTGCGCCGCCGTCACAGTCACATTCTCGCGGGAGAACTGCCCCACCTCGCCGTCCACGTACGCATACAGGGTGTACGTGCCGGGGCGCACGCCGCGCAGGGTGAAGGTGCCATCGGCCTTGGCCTCAACCCAGTACTGATAGTTCTTGGCTTCCGATTGAAAGTCCAGGCCGGCGGGCGGCTGCGCCAGACCGACATGCGCGTAGGCGCCGTCTGCCGCGGGTTGAGGCTGTCCGCGATCAGCAGCTTGCCCGGTCACCGCGCCGCGCATCGCGCCCGCTGGGTACTCCGGCACGCCGGTCAGCCAGGCGTACGGCCACTGCGTATGCTCGAGCGCCGACTGCGCGCGCGCATCCGACCACAGCGCGTCCGCAGGCAGGCCGGAGTTGAAGAACAGCAGAAACGGCCCGAAGATCTTCGACCACTGCTCTCCCGCGGCGATCTTCGAAGCCGTGTCCCGTTGTAGTGGTTGCGGCCGAAGTGGTGCGTCATGGTGCCCGAGAGCGCGGTAAGGTCCTGTTTGTGCGGGCCGTCGTTGTAGTACTCGTAGTTGCCCAGCACCGTCCACGCGCCGAGCTGGCGGGTGTCGCTGGCAAAACCGAACGCGCCGTTCTCCTCATAGTTGGCCGCGTAGGTGTACTTCGACTCCATCTTCCCCGCCCACGCGCCCGTCTTGAAGAGCGAGATCTCCTTGATGGGCATGGTCTGGGCCTGCGCGGCGTCAGCCACCGAAGGCATCGCCCAGTGGCGCTTGTCGTCCACGTAGATGCGATCGAGCACGTCGTTCCCCATCGTTCGAGTTCGTCGGCCAGACCATGCGCCACTCGCCAATGCTCGTTGCCGGATACGAAGCAGGATGCGAAAGGATCGCATACGCATACACCCCGGGCTTGTTTCGCCGCACCACGTAGTGAATGTCGATGTCCACGGCGTGAGCGTCCGCATGCGTGCCTGTACTGTACGTATGCTTGCAGCCGACATCCGCCATCTCAGGCGTGTTCGCCTTGACCGTGCAAACCGCGTCCGCCGCAACCTGGTAGTTCGGCGGCCCGTCCATCGACCAGTAAATGCGGTTATGGCTGCCATGCTGAGACACCATCTCGACGCCGTTGTAGACGATGGAGGTGACCGCTACACGAGGCCCGTCCAGGGTCATCGTGACGATGCCGTTCGCGATGGTGTAGATGCCCGGTGCAGGCTGCGTCAGAGTGACAGCCGCCGGTTGCGTTCTTGGCACGGCGGCAACTTGCGCGCCCGCCGGAGGCGCAGCCTGAGCGGGAGGCACGCCGTTGGTCTGGGCGCGTGCGCCACCTGTAAGGACCAACAACACAGTGGCCGTAAAGCATGTGGACCGGAGTAGTGCAGATTGCGAAGCACGGAGCATGAGGACCAGTTTCCTTCTGACCGCATTCGTCGTCAACGTCGTAGCTGGCTCAACTCCGCTGCGTCGAAGCCCGGATCACCAGTGCAGGCGTGAGGATGTGGCTTCTCGGACGAGCCTTCTGCTTGGCCTCAAGCAGGGACAGCACCAGCTCTCCAGCCTGCTGCCCGATCTGTCGGCTGTGCTGATCCACGCTCGACAACTCAACCCGCAGCCATTCGTCGTAAAGAAGATTTCCGCAGCCGATCACTGCAATGTCCTCCGGAATCTTCAACCCTGCCGCGTGGATAGTCTTCATGGCCCCCACCGCACAGGGGTCATTGAAGCAGAACACACCATCCGGACGCACGTTCCGATCCAGCAGAATCTGCATCGCCTGCGCGCCCTGGTACGTACTCTCCGTATCGTTGTGTGTGCGGCTGACGACCAGACGTTCGTCGTAGCCAAGGCCCCGCGCCAGCAGAGCCTCCCGGTATCCCTCAAAGCGTTGCAGCCCGGTGCTGGTGTCCCGCCCGCGTATATGGGCAATCGTGCGGCAGCCCACGTCGATCAGGTGCTCCGTCGCGATCCGTCCCGCCGCTTTATCGTCGATGCCGATGAAGTGTGCAGGCGCGCCTGGAATGTCGCGGTCGATCAGCACAAATACCGCATCGTTCGGCTCGCTCTCAAGTTCAGGAAGGTGGGGTCGGGTCGATGCAATAACCAGCGCGTCGAGCCGCCGAGCTCGAAGCTGCCGAATCTCTCGCTCCTCGAGCGCGCCGTCCTCCTCCGAAGACGAAACGATCAGCGAATATCCTTTGCCGCGAATCGCACTTGCCAGCGCCTTTGCAATCTCCGCAAAGAACGGGTGAAGGAGATCAGGCACAATCAGGCCCACAAGGTAGCTTCTGCCGGTCACCAGGCTGCGCGCCAGGATATTGGGCTGGTAGTTCAACTCTTTGACGCGCCGCAACACACGCTCGCGCGTCTCGTCTCCGATGTCCGGGTGATCTCGCAGTACCTTGGAGATCGTGACAATAGAGAGCCCGAGGTCGTTGGCAATGTCTTTCATGCGAATCGCCATAGTGCAAACTATACAGCCGGAGGCGTTAGCCTCGGAGACCGTTCCCGAAAGGATGCCCACACCGCGCCCATCGCCCCGTTGTTGTCTGCATGGACCAGGATCAAACGGGGCCGCCGCTCAAAGCACCAGCCCCTCTACTCGTCTTCAGGAGTTTCGCCGTTTCACTTAGAACGTGAATCGCAGGGCGAGTTGCGCTTGCCGCGGATCGCCCACACCAACACGCAGGAATCCGTTGAAGTCGAACAGCGCCGGTGAACTGAGCGGGTTCAGGTTGTTTGTGTTGTTGAACGTGTTGAAGACCTCGACGCGCGGCTCAAGCGCCCACGCGCCGTCGTGGAAGTGGAAAGGCCGCGCGACGCCAAAGTCGAGAACAAAGAAGGCATTGTCTTTCCGCAGGTGATTGCGGCCGCAGTCGACTCCGTTGACCCAGCGCGTCGCCGAGTTATTGATGCTGCACGGAGCACCCGTGCCGTTGCCGCCCGAGTTGTCCGTCGCGGGCTCGGCCGAGTGCTGCTGGACACGAAGGTTTCCTTTGAAGCCGAATGGCAGATCGCCCACGGCGTAGGCATTGAACTTGTGCCGTTCGTCGCGGTCGGAGTTGGAGTACTCCCCAGCAAGATTGAAGAAGTTCGAGTAGCGGAACGTGAACGGATCGCGTTCGTTCGAGTCCGAATCCTTATCGACGGAGTAGGTGTATTCGGCCTCAAACAGATAGTGGTGCGACATGTGTTTCCGCATGCCGAACGTGAGGCCGCGGTAGAGGCTCTTCGCCGCGCTCGTTGTATCGGTGATCGCGCCCAGGTTGGGGAAGGGCGACGGGCCGCAGTAAGTCACGGTGTCCGAGTTCGCTGGGGTCGCAGTGCCGCCCGGGCACGCCTTGCCCGGAAGGGCCACCGGTCCCGAAACATTCGGGTTAAGGAAGGTCGTCAAATACACGCCCTTGGAGATGGTGAAGTCCGCAAAGGCCACAAAGTCAGAGAAGACCTGCTGGTCATAGCCGACGTTATAGGTGTAGATCCGCGGGTTGTGGTAGTTCTTGTCGAACACCGTGACACCCGCGCCCGGGCAACCGGTGTTGGGGCAATTCGAGACTGGCAGGATGCCCGCATAGGCGGGGTTGCCGGAGCCCGAGAACTCCGTAAGCGTCTGCTGCTGGACACCATTCGTGGTGATGGCACCAACCTCGGTGAGCATGTTCTGGTGAGCGTTGAAGATGCCCGCGCTGCCCCGCAGAACGGACCTGCCGTTGCCGAGAACGTTGAATGCGAACCCGACACGCGGCTGGAATTGTTTGGTCTGGTTCGGCAGATAACCGGTCGATGGGAATGCCGGGTTCGTCAGGTATTGCCCGTAAAGCGTAGCCGAAGGCGCGATGGTCATCTTGGGAAAGATCTGCGCCTCCCAGCGCAGCCCATAGTTGATCGTCAGGCGAGAGGAAGCCTGCCAGGTGTCCTGCGCGTAGAACGCAGGCTCCTTGTTGGCGATACTGGAGTAACCAGCCTGCTGGACCGTTTCGCCCGCTTTAGTGCCGGCGTCCTGAAGATAAAGCAGCAGGGGGCTCCCATTGTTCGTGCTCCCGACGGGACAGGTGCTTGTCGAAACGAAGCTACCGTTCGAGCACTCCACCGTATTCGGACCAAAGCCGTTACCCGCGGTCGCTGCGGTGGCGTAATGCAGGAAGCCCGCAGTGTCTCCGAAGATATAGCGGCCCAGCGCGAACCCGTCGAAGATCTGGACGTTATGGCTGTAGAGCAATTCGCCGCCGAACTTGAAGGCATGCTTGCCGTGCGTGATCGAGAAGTTGTCCTTCAAGTCGATGTGGTAAAAGCTCTCGGTAGATCCCGGCCCAAGGAAGAACGGCTGGCCGAAGCGGAACGATGGGAAGAATCCGATACCCGTGTCTGGCACCGCCGACCCATTGATGGCCGAGCGCGGGCGGGTCTCGTGTCCGTACGTCACGTGCGCTTCGTTCAGCGTGCGATCGCTCAGTGTGGAGACCAGGTTGAAGTTCAGGGTTTGGACGTGGGCCGGCCCTTCGGTACCGTTCGCGCTTGTTCCATAAGTTGCAACATCGAAGGTCTGGTTCGGATTGCGCGAGTAGTCGAAGTTGTACGAGACGAAGAACTGATTCTTCGGGTTAAGGTTGTAGTCCACCCGTCCGAAGAAGGCGCCGTTGTGGAGCACATGGTCGACGGGCTGGCCCTCATCCTCGTTGTAGTTGCTCTTGTAGAAGTTGATCAACACCTGGCGCTGGCAATCCCCGTTCGCGTTGATCTGCGCGTCCGTGATGTTCGATCGGAAGACAGGATTCACTACCGGACACGGAGACGAGGCGAGCGCCGAGGCGTTATACGCGCTCAGGTTGGCGCGAAGCAGGTTTTCGTCGATGCCTTCCGCGGCACCGAAGTAGAAGAGCTTGTCTTTGATGATGTGGCCGCCGACGCTGCCGCCGAACTGTTCACGGTGGAAGTTAGTGAGCGGCGTTCCATCGGACGTGGCTCCCGTCAGCGCCTCGAGTCGCTGATAGTGAAAGAGGCTGCCGTGGAAGTCGTTCGTGCCCGACTTTGTAATCACGTTGACGACACCGCCGCCCGTACGGCCGAATTCAGCATTTGCGCCGCTTGCGACGACCTGGAACTCCTTCACCGCCTCGAGCGTAATATCCACTGCGGCGCGCTGGCCGCCGGACTGCTCGCCGAAGAACCCGTTGTTGTAGTCGCCGCCATCGAGCGAGATATTGTTGAAGACGCCACGCTGCCCGTTGATGTTGATCTCGTCTCCATCCGGACCCTGCACGATGCTCACGCCCGGCGTCAATGTAAGCAGGTCTTCGAATTTGCGGCCCAGCACAGGCGTCGTCGCAATGGTCTGCTCGTTGAGCGTAGAGGTCGAGGAGTCGCTGACCACGTCCACCTGCGGCGCCGCGGTCACGATCACCGATTCGGTCGTCCCAGCAACCTTCAGTGCAAGCCTCAGCGTAGTGGTAAGGCCAACCGTCAGCGTGAGGTTCTCCTGGATCGTAGTGGCAAAACCCGCCATCGACACTTTGACCGAATATCTGCCGGGCTGCAGCGAGGGAAAGCTGAAGTGACCGGAGCCGTCAGTCGTCTCCTTGTGCGTAGTGGACGTGTCAATTTCGTCGGCTTCCACCATGGCACCGCGAATCACGGCTCCCCCCGAGTCGGTTACCTCGCCCTGGATGCTTCCGTTTGTCGCCTGCACCTGCCCATACGAGGTATACGAGACGATCCCAAACAGAAGGATTACAAGTGTGCAGATTTTTCTCGCAAGAGTCGCCATACGTTCTCCTCGTACCAGATCTGGTGGCACATTCCTGCCTTACGCGAGCTGCGTACAGACAGTTGCACATCCGCTGAAACCTGGCCCGTTGTGATACCTGCAAACCCCGGAGGGGCCCCGACAAACGAGCGTTTCACGCCGGTTCGGAAGATGTGTTCCGCGGCGGCGCATTCACAGGTCGATTGGCTTAGAGGGAAAGTACCACGAAAGCAATCTCTATTCCATCGTTTCTTTGCAGGCTGCGAGCTCCCGTTGAACTGCCTCTGTTCATTTGCCTGCGCGACGCAACTTGGAGATAAAAGCCTGCCGAGTTCCTTCGTCCAGAAACGCCGACTCCACACTGACCTCATCCAGGCTCTGCAGATCATCTTCCCTGAATCCGAGCTCCTCAACGAGCACGCGCCGCTCGCTCGAAAACAATGACTTCGTCTGCACGGGATTGTCGTCGCCCAGCACGATCTTTAAGGTTCTGTTCGCGAAAGTATCTGGCAGGATGATCCGAGCGGCGGCCGATCGCGCCTGTGTACCAGTTCGAGGTCGGGCAACACTCCACAACAACGCCATGGTCCCGCACCCACGCGAGCGCGTCCTGGTCTTCCGCCAGATGGGCGCCGTGACCAATACGGCTCACCCCAAACCGCTCCACCGCATCTCGCGCAGCCTGCCCGGGCGCTGCCTCGGCCGCGTGGCAGGTGAGCCCCAGTCCCGCCGCACGTGCTATCGCGAAAGGCTTCTCATACGGCGCGAGATCAGGGAACCGCGACTCGTCGCCCGCGAGATCAAAGCCTACGACTCCCTTCCCTGCGGACCGCGCGGCCGCGCGAGCTACCTCGATGTTCGTCTCCCCGTCATGGTGCCGCAGAGCGGCAAGCACCAGCCCCGCGACGATCCCGCTCCGCCGCATTCCCTCGTTCAGGCCGTCGCAAGCGGCGGCTACCACTGAATCCATCTCAAAACCCATGTGAACGTGGGTTGCGGGGCCGAACCGCAGCTCCAGATAATCGGCTCCGTCCGCCGCGGCGTCTTCCACTGCCTCACACGTAACCCTAGCCACATGCTGCGGCGACCGAAAGAACGGGTACGTGGCCGCTACCTTGACGAGATAGACGGTCAGGTTGGAAGGACCTTCCAGTTGCAGCGCACGCTCCCATCCACCAGCCGGCGCTGGAACACCCGCCGCGGCCGCAAGCTCTGCTGCGGTGGACGGCCGCAAGCGCCCTTCAAGGTGAGAATGGAGATTCAGATTCATCAGAGGTCCAGATTCACCGCGGTCTCGAGTGCGGCTTCGATACTGTTCCTCCAGCCGGCCTTCAGTGCTGTATGCACGCCGTCGTAGAGGCTCGCGCCGGCAACAAGATTACTGGAGCAGGAGCAGATCATCCCCGCACGCAGCCCACGAAGCCGAGCCACAACATACAGGGCAGACGCCTCCATCTCTACGTTCAGGATGCCCAGCGCATTCAGTTGCGCGATCCATGCAGGTGTTTCGGCGTAGAAGGCATCATCCGAGACGGAGATGCCGGAGTACACCGAAAACTCTCCCTGCTTCGCCGCAAGCTCGCGCGCGCACCGCTCCAACTCCAGCGTGATCCGCAGGTCCGGAACCGCGGGGTAGCCCGGCAGAACATATGCCGCAGTCGTTCCATCGTTGCGGAGCGAGGCCTCACTCACTAGCAGGTCGCCCGGCTTGATGTGAGGCTGCAGACCCGCCGAACTGCCAACCCGTATAAACGAACGCACCCCCACGCGCGCAAGCTCTTCAACCGCAATGGCAGTGGACGGACAGCCCATGCCCGTGGACGTGGCAGTGATCTTCTTGCCCTTGTACATGCCCGTCATCGTCCGGTGTTCCCGGTTGTGAGCCACTTCAGTGACGTCGGTCAAGAACTCGGCGATCAGCGGCACACGGAATGGGTCGCCGGGAAGCAGGGCCACGGTAGACACCTCCCCGGGCGCAATTCCAATGTGGAACTGCCGAACTCCCACACCGACGCTGTTCTTGTCGACGGCACCAACGGTTGGATCACTCATGCGCGTACTCTCCTCCTCGAACAGTACCTCAAATCTTCTCCAGCGCATCGTCCATCGAGCCCTTCACCCAAAGCGACGCCAGCAGCGCCACCAGGGTTATGCCGACGGAGACCCACATAGCCAACCGGTAGCTGGCGAACCTTCCCGCAGCCGCAATAGGAGCAACGATGGCGATGCCGAGTCCCGCACCGATTCCGAAGCACGCACCATTCAGACCCGGCAGCGAGCCCGGACTCTCTCGAGGCGAAAGGATCACACCCAGGCCGTTGATCGCCGTCAGCGTTATTCCGTTATAGAAGATCCCAAGCAGAGCGAAGCATGCGGCCACAGCCCACGAATTGGCCAGCAGCAGCGTAGCCGACGCAAGGGTTACAACACACAAGACCAGCCCGCTCCACATCAGCACGCGCCACCCGATCCGAGGCGCCAGCCATCCGCTCAACGGTGCGGACGCAAGTCCAATGAAAGCAGCCGGCGAGAGAAACATCAGCGACGACGTGGTCGCAGACATTCCGTACCCGACGTGGTGGTCCTGGCTGAACACAATCACTGTGAAATTGATGGCCGCGAAGATCCCGGTTAGTGTCGCGAGCGTCGTGGTGACGATCGGCCACACTCGCCGAGACTTCAGGTGCTCTGCACTGATGAGCGGATGGCGGCAGTGTTTTTCGGCTATCCAGAACAGAACGAAGCACGCCGCAGCCCCGGCCAACAGAGACAGAGCCCCGCTATCCGCCCAGCCAACCGACCCGCCCCGGTTTACCCCAATGTTGACGCAGATCAATCCCGCAGAAAGAGCCGCTGCTCCGCGCCAATCCATTCTCCCCGGCGTAGCTGCCGCGGACTCCGGCACATAAGCAACAGACAAGATGATCGCTGCAATCCCCACAATCAGGATGAAGAGAAAGATGGACCGAAAGCCCCAATGGTCGCTGAACAGGCCACCCAGAAACTGATCCGCTCCGCCCACCCCACCGCTGATCGCCGTCACAAGACCGAGCGCGGGACCAAACTGCCCTGGCGTCAGGATCTCCCGCATGATCAGATACGTAATTTGAAATGTCGCTCCACACGCGCCTTGCAGTAGCCGCCCCAACATAAGAACGAGAACACTGGGGGCAAGCATCGCGATGAGTGTTCCGATCGACATCGTAATCAGCGAGTAAAGAAGCACCTTGCGCCTGCCCGCGTAATCGCTGTAGCGCGCCAGCACCACTCCGCTGATCCCCCCCACAAGGAAAAACAAAGTCTGCGAGATCGCCACCTCTGCCGCCGTCGAGTGCAGCCTGCGCGCGATCTCCGGTACCGCGGGAGCCACCATCGATGCATTCAGCTGATACGCAATCACTCCAAACATTAGCGCGGTCAGCTTGACCCACGTCTTCGACTCTTTCGCACGCGTGGCGGGAGGCAGCGCACCGCGGATCTGTTGTGTCTCCCATCGAAATCACTCGCACCCTCCGGCTCCAAACCTTATTCGCACACACACCGAACAGACCGCACACGCTCCCGACCGCCCCCGCTATGCCGAGTTCATAAGGTCGCGAGCCAATCGAGTATGCCGCGCGATCAACTCAGGCAGGTCAACCGTGGTGAGCATTCCCTCTCGCACCACGACCTTGCCGTCGACGATCGTATACGCCGCCGGAACGGACTGGCAGAAGACCAGCGCCGCCACGGGATCGTGCCCGGCACCCGCATATGCAACCTGATCGAGATCAAAGGCTGCAAGGTCAGCCACTCTTCCTTCCGCAATCTCCCCAATGTCCTCGCGCTGCAGCACCCGCGCCCCGCCCCGTGTCCCCATCTCCAGCGAGGCACGCGCGGTAAGCGCCGCCGGCCCGCCCAGCACTCGCTGCAGCAACATCGCCTGCCTCACTTCCGCCATCAGATTTCCGCCGTCGTTGGACGCCGACCCATCTACCCCAAGCCCCATCGGAACTCCTGCCCGCAGCATCTCGCGAACCGGCGCGATCCCCGAGCCCAGCCGCATATTGGAACTGGGGCAGTGCGCCACGCCCGTCGCCGTCCGGCCGAAGAGCTCAATCCCTTGCGCATCCAGCTGCACACAATGCGCGTGCCACACGTCGGCGCCAATCCATCCCAGACTCTCCGCGTACTGCGCCGGTGTGGCACCGAAGCGCTCCAGGCTGTACCGCACATCTTCCGTGTTCTCCGCCAGGTGAGTATGCAGCGACACCCCATACGCCCGCGCCAAAGCAGCCGAGTCACGCATCAGCCCTTCACTCACCGAGAAAGGCGAACACGGCGCCGCCACGATCCGCAGCATCGACCCAGGCGATGAATCGTGGTACGTCTCAATCAGTCTCTGCGTGTCCTTCAGAATCGCGGCTTCGCTCTCAACCAGGTAATCCGGCGGCAGCCCTCCTTCGCTCTCGCCGATGCTCATGCTGCCCCGCGCCGCATGGAAGCGCATCCCTATCTCCGCCGCTGCTTCAATACTGTCGTCGAGCCGCGAACCATTCGGATAAAGATAGAGGTGATCGGACGATGTAGTGCAGCCACTCAGCAGCAGCTCCGCCATAGCCGTTTGAGTGGATACCCGGATCATCTCAGGGGTCACGCGGGACCAGATCGGATACAGCACCCTCAGCCAATCAAACAGGCTCGCGTCCTGCGCCAATGGAACCGCCCGCGTCAGGCTTTGATACATATGGTGATGCGTATTAACAAGTCCCGGAATCAGCAGAAACCCCGACAGGTCGATGGTCTCATCCACCTGCGCCGGCGCAGGAAGATCAACCCCCACGCCGTGGATCTTGCCGTCCACGACATGAACATGAGCGCCCCGCAGTTCACGCCGCTCTGCATCCATCGTGACGACGTGCGCATTCTTCAGAAAAAGACTTCGCTGCATAGGCCGCCTGCGCTACAGACTAACTCACCGGCACCGCTCACAAGCTCCAACTTCACCCCGACGCTCACCCGCAGAAAACTCAGACACCCCCACCGCATCTCGCATATCATCAACACCATCCACGCACCCAGGAGTTCCCCTCAATGAACACCCCGCCGCGCCTCGCCCTCGTCTCCCTGACCCTGTCGCTCGCCCTCGCCTCCGCGGCACAGGAGATCCATGGCAAGGACGGCATCACCCTGCCCGCGCCTCCCCCCACAGCCACCCGCCCCGTCACCGACACCTACCCCTCCGCCGCAGGCGCACCCGTCACCCTCACCGACCCGTACCGCTGGCTCGAGGACGCCAAATCCCCAGAGACCCGCGCCTACATCGACGCCCAGAACGCCTACACCCAGCAGTATCTCGACCAGCTCAAAACCCTCCCCGAAACCCGTACCGAGATCGCCGCGCTCCTCAGGGTCGATCAGAAGAGCGTCCCCGAGCTCCGCGCGGGCCACTACTACTTCTCCAGGCGTCTCGCCGACGAGAACCAGGCCTCCATCTACATGCGCGAATCCCTACACTCCGCAGACATCAAGCTCATCGACGGCAACGCCCGCTCCGCCGACGGCAACACCAGCGTCAACCTCATGAGCATCACCAAAGATGGCCGCCTCCTCCTGTATGGAGTCCGCGTCGGCGGCGCCGACGAATCCGAAGTCCACTTCTTCAACCTCCAGACCCGCGCCGACACCCCCGACATCCTCCCCAGCGCCCGCTACAGCGGCGTCGCCGTTACGCCCGACGGCAAAGGCGTCTATTACTCGCAGTACTTCCCCCATGAAGGCCCCCGCGTCTTCTACCACGCCTTCGGCACCAAAGTAGCCGCGGACACCATGCTCCTCGGGAAGTCCTACAAAAACGAAGCGCTCAACGAGATCGATTACATCGGCGCCAGCATCACTGAAAACGGCCACTTCCTCATCCTCTCCATCGATCGCGGCGTCCCCGCCAAACGGGTCGACATCCTCCTCAAAGACCTCCGCATCCCCGACTCCCCGCTTACCCCCCTCGTCTACGGTATCGACAGCCGCTTCGAACTCCTGGTCAACAACGATGACCTTTACGTCGACACCGACCTTAACGCATCCAATCACCGCATCCTCAAAGCCGTCCTCGGCCAATCCCCGGACCAGTGGCCCACGGTCATCCCTGAGGGCAAGGACGTCCTCGAGCAAGCCAGCATCGTCGGCGGTAAGCTGTTTCTCCTCCGCCTCCACGACGTCAAAAGTGACCTCTCCATCTACACCCTGTCCACCGGCAACGCCGAGCCAAAACAAAGCGGTCACATCGAATTCCCCGGAATCGGCGCGGGCTCCGGCCTCTTCGGACACGCGAACGATAAAGAAGGTTTCTACACCTTCCAATCCATCATCCTTCCACCCACCACCTTCCATTACGACATCGAGACCGGCAAGTCCGAAATCTTCGATCGCACAAAGGTCCCGTTCGACTCTGCCGCCTTCGAGCTCCACCAGGTCTTCTTCCACTCCAAAGACGGCACGCCCATTCCCATGTTCATCGCCGGCAAAAAGGGCCTGCCGCGCGATGGCTCCGCGCGCCTCCTCATGACCGGCTACGGCGGCTTTGCCCTCTCGGAACTCCCCACCTGGAACCCTGAGTACGCCTGGTGGATGCAGCACGGCGGCTACTTCGCCCTCCCCAATCTCCGCGGCGGAAATGAGTACGGCGAAGCCTGGCACAAGCAAGCCATGTTCGAGCACAAGCAGAATGTCTTCGACGACTGGTTCGCCGCCGCCGAATACCTCATACAGGAGAAGTACACCTCGCCCCAGCACTTCGCCATCCGCGGCCGCTCTAACGGCGGCCTCCTCATGGGCGCCTCCATAACGCAGCGCCCCGAGCTCTTCGGCGCCGTCTGGTGCGGCTACCCCTTGCTCGATATGCTCCGCTACCAGAAGTTCCTCGTCGGCCGCACCTGGACCACCGAGTACGGCAACGCCGAAAACGCCACCGACTTTCCCTACATCTACCGCTACTCCCCCTACCATCACGTCACCGCTGGAACTCGCTACCCCGCGATCATGTTCTTCACGGGCGACGGCGATACACGCGTAGACCCCATGAATGCCCGCAAGATGACTCCGCTTATGCAAACCTCGTCCGCCTCAGGCCGCCCGATCCTCCTCCACTACTCCCTCAAAGGAGGCCACAGTGCAGGCATCAGTCAAACCCAGCTCACCGAGGACTACGCCGACGAGATGGCCTTCCTCTGGACCGAGACGAAGTAGACCGTAATCGCACCGGCTCTACTGCCGATTCGCGTCCTTGTTCTTCACCAGATCAGCCGGGCTGTTTTCCTGCTGCTCCATCTGCCCTTCACCTTCGAACGGCCAGCTCTTCTCCAGCGGAATCTGCTGCTCCCGCACTGTCTTCGCCACGGTGTCGATCCGCAGATTCTCGAAGTAGTGCACGCCGAGCTTGCCCGCCGATGCCAGGTCAATATCGCCGTCCTTATCCAGATCGGCGGCAATAAACTGCGTTCCCGCACTGGCCGTTCCATTCATCGCCAGCGTATGGCGCATCCACGTGACTGTCTTCGAATCCAGCGTGTACGCATATACCACCACGGGATCGTAGCTGCCCGGATCGCCTCCATTGTGTCCCCGATATCGCTTGCCCGTGATCAGTTGCATCTGTCCGTCGATCTCGGTCAACAGCAGAGCGTGCGACTGCGAGAATGACTCGTCAATGATGTGCTTCGTCCACGTGGGATGCCCCTTCGGCCCACCCTGCTCCCACCAATACAGCCCATAGCCATGGCCCTGCCCGACGATCAGATCCATGCGCCCATCATGGTTCACGTCAAATCCGATGATCGGAAAGCCCGTGTCCCCTAGATCCCAATCCGGATGCCACTCCCATTGGTCGGCGTCCGCGTTCACCTGGCGAAACCAACCCGACGGCGTAAGGATGTCCGCTTTACCGTCACCATCAATATCCGCAACGCCGATGCCGTGTCCATCCGCCGATGCAGGAAGCACGTGATGGACCCGCGGCGTAGCCCCGCTGAAGTCGGCCCACACAATGCCCGAGTGGTTATAGTGCGCCAGCGCAAGATCCGGTTTCCCGTCGCCGTTGATATCCGAGAAGACGCCACCTTCCGTGTCGAAGCTGTCGGCAATCAGATGCCGCTTCCACATCACGCCCGGCTGCTTCGGATTCTCATACCACCACAGTCCGTTGGTGATCCACCCTGCCGTGATAATGTCAGGCGCGCCATCGTGGTTTACGTCCACGGTCCATTCGCCGCAGTCGGAGACAAACTCTCCCGTCATACTCACCGTGCGCCACTGGTGCCGCTTCCAGTCACCCCCGTTTGCCCCCGGATTCTCGTACCAGTACGCCCCGCTGACCAGATCGAGGTAGCCATCCCCATTCATGTCCAGCGTAGTAATCCCCTCCGCATGATCATTACCCAGACGATGCACCAGAAAGCTGCTCTCGCCAGGTCCGCCATTTACCCCGGCGCCCGCGTGCTGCTTGCGGGTCTCATGCTGAGCAAGCAGCACTCCGCTAACCAGTAGCGCAGGTAGAACCAACATGCGGCGCATAAGCGAAGTTCCTCCGTGTGTTTATTGCGTCAGCGGATGCAGCGTAACCGTGCGGCCCGTCGCTGCAGATGTCCGCGCAGCATTCAGTATCTGCATCACGATCACATTCGTGTCGAGCGCGGACAAGTCGCCCTGGTCCTTGATCTCGCCATGCAACACCGCCGCGAGATACGCGAGCGAGGTCGCCTGGTCGGCCGCCAAAGTAGGGGCAGGAGAAAGCTTCTCCTCCTGGTCTCCACGACGCCGCACGCGCACACCGGCCGCGCCCACAGTCGTAACAGAACCCTTTGTGCCGTACAGTTCCATGTCCTTGCGCGCAAAGCTCCAGTTCCACGACGGCATCAGCACAGCCTGCATCCCCGGGTAGCGCACAATCACCGTCGAATCATCCTCGACGTTCGGATACAGCTTGGGCTTGTCTGTCTGGGACACGGCCGTGACACTCAGAGGCGTCTCCCCATGCCTGAGCACGGTGATCAGGTCTGCCCCGTAGCATCCAAAGTCGAACAGCGCGCCCGCACCATTGCGCGTCGCGTCCGTCAGCCACGGAAGCCACTCCGGCCCCACACCAATTTCCGCAGGCCCCTCGTGTCCGTCATGCACAACAACCTTGCGAACGTCGCCAAGCTCGCCTTGCGCAGCCATGTGCAGTGCCTCCGCATTGGAGGCATACCAGGTGGTCTCATAGTTCACAAGCACATGCACATGATGAAGCTGTGCAGCCTTCCGGATCGCGATCGCGTCGTCCATGGTCGTCGAAAGGGGCTTCTCAACCATCGATGAGATGCCCTGCTCAGCGGCCGCCTCAATCACCCGGCGATGATCAAGGATCGTGGTGTACACGAGCACAGCGTCGGGGTGCGTAGAGCGCAGCGCCTCCTTCAGGTCCGTATGGAAGAGCTTATGATCCAGCGCATAGTCCTTCTCGTACTGAGCCGCTAGAACAGTGTTCTGCTCCACGATCCCGACGAGCGTCGCATCCTTGCTCTGCGGCAAAGTGTGCAGGAAGCCCTTCACGTGTCCGTGAACCAGGCCGACGATCAGCACGCGCGCCGGAGTGGCCGCTCGCGCGGGCGCAGCCATGAACATCAAGGCCGCCAGTATCAGTGCGGATGGGATTCGCATTGCAGCCGCTTTATCCAATCTTCATCACCTCGGGATCCCAACGCACCACCGAACCTCGTTCCATGCTGACATTGCTCAGCAACGCAGCCCCAGCCGCGCGGAAGCCGAACACCGCATCTTCGACCGGCGGCGTCCCCGTCCTCACCGAGTGGAAGAAGTTCTTGAAGTGATCGACCGTATCCGCGTAGTTATGCGGAAGCACAAAGGTCTCGACGCGGTTGTCGCTGATCCCAGGATTCGCCGCATCAGGGAACTTACCCGCGTAGTTCTGCCGGTAGATCTTCTGTTCCTCGTTGGAGAACGTATCGATCGTCATCCCGGGATCCTTCGGCGCAACATACCGTGTCAGCGTGAGCCCTGCAGCGCTGATCTCCATCGTGCCCTCCGAGCCGGTAAACAGGAAGCCCTCCGCCTCACGTCCCCCCGCGACCTGGTTCACCCGCAGCGTCAGGTTGAACTGCTCCGGATAGTCGAACATCGCCACCAGCACATCCGGCACGTTCCGCCCGTCCTTCCAGAACCGCAGCCCTCCCGTCGCCATCGCCCGCGTCGGTCCGTGCGACCCCGTGATGAAGTGCGTCCCGCTGAACAGGTGCACAAACAGATCACCCGCAACGCCCGATCCATAGTCCGTCCACTTCCGCCACTGAAAGAAGCGCTCCGGGTTCCAGGCGATCTTCGGCGCCGATCCAAGAAAGCGATCCCAGTCGCACGTCTGCGGGCTCGCGTCCGGAGGAACCGTGTAGCTCCACGCGCCCATAAAGCTGCTGCGATCCCAGAACGCGCTGACCAGGTTCAGCTTCCCGATCGCTCCCCCATCCAGCAACTCCTTCGCCTTCGCATACAGGATATTGCTGACCCGCTGACTCCCTGCCTGCAATGTCCTTCCCGTCTTGCGCACTGTCTCGACGATCGCCGGGCCATCGCTGTACAGATGAATCATCGGCTTCTCAAGATAAACATCCTTCCCCGCAACCATCGCGTCGATCGCCGCCTGCTTATGCCAATGATCCGGCGTGGCGATGATCACCGCATCCACATCGCGGCGCGCAAGCACCTCGCGATAGTCCCGCGTCGTGAAGACCTGCTCGCCCCACTTTTCCTTGGCATGCTTCAGCCTGCCGTCATAGCAATCAGCGACCGCGATCAAACGCGTATTCAACACCTCCAGCGCGCTCGCACAATCCTGCTGCCCCCGGATCCCCGCGCCGATCAATGCAATCTGAATCTGGTCGTTCGGTCCAAGACGCCGCACCGGCTCTTCCGCCCGCGCCAGCAGATGCAGATTGCCCGAAAGACACGTAGCAGTCACCAGCGATGCATTCTTCAAAAACGTCCGTCGCGTAGCACTCAAATCAGTCCGCCTTCCCCTCAAGCAATCAAGCTGCCCAGGCCCAAAACACGAGCCATGCTACACGGCAAAGTAGCCGAATGGAATCCACATGCGCTCAATTCGCCACCCACTCAAAGCAGCGCCTCGCTCCACACACTGTCATGCCGTCGAAACCGAACCGCTTTCCTCTTGCCAACCTCCTCAGTCACGGTCTAAAGTCCTCTGGTTTGCCCGCATGCTTGACGCACGTCTGCCAAACTGGCGGCACACGGCTTCGCTGTATCTCATGTTGCGCGGCAAATGAAGATTAAAGAGCAACCACGGTCAGCCACGAAACTCGTCACAAAAGGAAAAGCAATGCACGTCACTTGTCTTCACTCCGTCCGCCGGCTTCTCCGCCCCGCGATCCTGGCCGCCGCTTCACTTGCCCTCTCCCTCACCTGTCTCACCGGAACCACCCTCCACGCACAGGCCGTCAGCGGAACCATCGTCGGCACCGTCACCGACGCCACCGGCGCCGTCATCCCCAACGCCCAGATCACCATCGTGCTCACAGGCCAGAGCGCCGTCCACACCTCCGTCACCAACGAGAGCGGCAACTTCACCGAGCCCGACCTCCCGCCCGGCACCTACACCGTCACCGTGGCCGCCGCCGGCTTCAAAAAAGAAGCCCTCGAGAACATCGCCCTCGAAACCAATACCACCTCCCGCGTGGACGTCACGCTCACCACCGGCAGCGCCTCCGAGACCGTCACCGTCACCACCGCGCCCGCTGTCCTCCAGACCGACCGCGCCGACATCTCCACCAACATCGAGCAGCGCCAGATCGCCGAGCTTCCTCTCAGCAGCGGCAACAGCTTCCAATCCCTGCTCAACACTGTCCCCGGCATGGCTCCCGTCGTCTTCAACAACTCGCAGTTCTTCAACGCCAACAACGACCTCTCCACCAACGCCAACGGGCAGTCCTCCTACGTCAACCTCTACCAGATCGAGGGCATCGACGACGACCAGCGCACCGGCATCCACATCATCCTCGTCCCCCCCGCCGCCGCCATCCAGAGCGTGGACATCACCACCAACAATTTCGAAGCCGAGTTCGGCCGCGCCGTCGGTACCGTCGTCAACGTCACCCTCAAGTCAGGCACCAACAGCTTCCACGGCTCCGCCTTCCAGAACATGGAAAACAACGGCGTGAACGCCCGCAACTTCTTCGCCACGGGTCCCAACGGACGCCTCGTCTACAACTACACCGGCGGCTCCATCGGCGGCCCCATCCTCAGGAACAAGCTCTTCTTCTTCGGCGATTTCCTCCGCGTCACGGATCACGAATCCTCCACCGTCAACGCGAACATCCCCTTCTACAATGTCGCCAACGGCGTGCTCAATCTCAGCGGCTACAGCGGCCAGGTCTACGATCCCAACACCGGCTTCACCGCCAGTTGCAACACACAAGGCACATCCACAACCACCTGCGGCACAGGACGCACGCCCTTCGCCGGCAATCTCATCCCGCTCAATAACCCCGGCATCAGCCAGACCGCCGTTACAGTCTTCCAGGATCTCGACGCACTGGCCCGCAACCCCGCAACCAACCTCGCCTCCGCAGCCTACATCGCCGGCAAAACGACCAACAACTTCTCGCAGAACACCCCCTTCTCCAAAGATTCCATCAGCTACGACATCAAGGCCGACTTCACCGCCTCCGCCACCGACCATCTGAGCGGCCGCTTCAGCCACCAGACCACTAACACCTACCAGGCGCCGCTCTTCGGAGCCTTCCTCGGCGGCCCCGCCGGCGGCGGCTTTGAAGCCAAAGGCATCGCCGCCGCCTACAGCACCGGCGTCAACTACGATCACGTCTTCTCCCCCAAGCTCTTCACCGAAATCCGCTTCGGCGTCGCTCACCTGCGCAACTCAGCCACGCAGACCGACTACGGCAGCAACGATGCCAAGACCCTCGGAATCCCCGGCAACGGCCCCAACGGCACCAACAACACACCCACCACCAGCGGCCAGGTCGCATTCTCCGTCAACAACTTCTCCTCGCCCCTCATCGGCTACTCCGCCTCCCTTCCCTGGTTGCGCGCCGAGTCCAACATCGACGTCGCCAACAACTGGACCCGCATCCTCGGCAACCACGCACTCAAGGCCGGCGCCGACATCCGCCGCGTCCGCGACGATCTCCTTCAAGGAAACAACAACGCCGCCGCAGGCCAGTTCTACTTCTCGGAAAACCAGACCTCCGCGCCCGGCGCAACGTCCTTCAACGGCTCCGTCACCGGCCAGGCAAACGACATCGCCAGCGTCCTCTTCAACGTCCCCAACCAGGTCGGTCAGGACACCAACAGCACCTTCCCCGCCTACCGCCAGACCTGGCTCTTCTTCTTCGCCTCCGATAAGTGGCAGGCCAGCCAGAAGCTCACCCTCGACCTCGGCCTGCGCTACGAGCTCTACCCGCCCGCCACGCCACGCAAGGCCGGCGGCTTCGTCAACTACAACCCCTCCAACAATCAGCTCGTCGTCGCAGGCCAGAATGGCAACCCCTCCAACCTCGGCATGCAGACCGACTATCGCAACTTCGCTCCGCGCCTCGGTGCCGCCTATCGCGTCTCCGAGAACACCGTAGTCCGCGCAGGCTTCGGAGTAAGCTACGTTCCCTTCGTCGACAACTCCTACGCCTACAACTACCCCATCAAGACCAGCACCTTCTACAACAACGCACCCACCTACGGCTCCGCTCTCAATCCCGCCGGCGGCGTCGTTAACCTCAGCACAGGCATCCCCATCACGCCGACCGCTGCCTTCGGCTCCGATGGAACGCTGACCGAAAGCGCAGCCAACGGCACCATCGGCCTCGCCAACCTGTATATCCCCCTCAACTTCAAAAACGCGTACGTCTCCTCCTGGAACGCCGTCGTACAGCAGGCGCTCAGCAAGGCGCTCTCCCTTCAGATCGCCTACGTCGCCAATCACGGCACCCGCATCGACGTAGCCCAGAACATCAACCAGCCCCGCGTCTTCGGCCAGAGCGGAACCTACGATCCCTTCAACCACGCGGCCGATGGCGTCACACCGACCTTCCTCAAAACAGCCGCGGTCACCGAGTACTTCCTCGGCTTCTCCACCAACTACCAGTCGCTCCAAGTGCAACTCACCCGCCGCTTCAATCACAGCCTCGCCTTCACCAGCGCCCTCACCTGGGGCAAGGCGCAGAACTACCAGACCGGCGCGCAGGATGGAAACGTTCTCTTCTGGGCCGGCCCCCTGCGTCGCAACTACGCGGTAGCCGACTTCGACCGCACCCTAAACTACGAGCAAACCGTCACCTAGGAGCTGCCCGCGGGACACAACCACCGCTTCTTCCAATCCGGCCCATCCGCGTTCCTTCTCGGCGGGTGGCGCGTCTCTGCTGTAGTCTCAGCCGTCTCCGGCCTGCCCTTCACCATCACCACCAGCAGCCCTACCCCGGGAACAACGCAGACCGTCAACCAGGTGGCGCCCTACGTCGTCAACCACAGCGTCACCGGTGCGGCCAACACAACCTGGTTCAACCCCGCAGCCTTCGTCGCGCCACCCACCTGCACGGCAGTCTCCCCCACCAACCCTGTTCCGTGTACCGTGGGTAACACCCAGCGCAACCAGTTCCGCGGCCCCGGCTACTTCTCCGATAACCTGTCGCTCTCCAAGCGCTTCGGCATCTTCCGAGAGTCTTCGCTGGAGGCACGCTTCGACGCCTTCAACGCCACAAACACCCCGGCCTTCGGCCTCCCCAACGGCAGCCTCGGCTCCAACCTCGGCAAAATAACCTCCACCCTGGGCAGCGGCGTGGGCAATGTCAACGGCGTAGGCGGTCCTCGTGTGCTTCAGGCCGGCGTAAAGATCTCCTTCTAACTAACACCTCCCCTGGAGTTCTGCCATGCATCTCTCCCGCCGTACCGTCCTCAAAGGAGTGGCCTCCGCCGCCGCTTCGCTCTCCCTGCCGCACCGATCCTGGGCCGCCGCTCCGCGCTTCAAAGTCGGCGTCATCTCCGACGAAATCTCGCAGGATTTCGACCACGCCTGCTACGTCATCGCCAAGGAGTACGGCCTGCACTGTGTCGAACTCCGCGAGATGTGGGGCAAGAATCTTCAGGTCGTGACCGACGCGCAGATCGCCGAGGCCAGGAAGATCCTCGACAAGTACGGGCTCGAGGTCACAGACATCGCCAGCCCGCTCTACAAGGTCGACTGGCCCGACGCCCCACCCTCTGGCCACGGTGCAAAGCAGGACCTCCACGGGGCAGCAGTGACGGCATTCAAGCAGCAGGATGACGTACTCCTTCGATCCATCGACCTCGCCCGGCAGTTCAAGACCAACAAGGTGCGCTGCTTCGACTTCTGGCGGATCGACGATGTAACTCCCTACCGCGCCGCCATGAACGAGAAGCTCCAGCAGGCCGCCGAAACCTCGGCGAAGCAGAACGTCCTGCTAGTCCTTGAGAACGAATTCGCCTGCAACACCGCCACCGGACGCGAGGCCGCCGCCACCATGGCAGGCGTGCCATCGCGAAACTTCGCCCTCAACTGGGACCCCGGCAACGCCGTCATGCGCGGCGAACTCGACGCCTTCCCTAAAGGCTGGGACGCCTTACCCAAGGACCGCATCCATCACTGCCACGTGAAGAACGCCGTCAAAGACGCCACCGGCAAGATCGTGTGGTCCCCCGTCGACATCGGCTACATCGACTGGGCGGCTCAGTTCCGCGCGCTCGCAGCAGTCGGCTACGCCAACGCCGTGAGCCTCGAAACTCACTGGAGGGGTGCAGGCACTCCGGAGGCGTCCACAAAGATCAGCTGGGCCGGCATGAAGAAGGAACTCGATCTGGCCAACGCCAGCTGAACCGCCCCCCGGCGCTCCAGTGAACCTCCAGAAAAACTGTCAAGCCCCAGGCCTGTGTAAAACGTTCTATCTACATACAAACAAACGGCGCTCCACCTCGAAATACTTGGCCATGAGTTATGCTCAATCAGCTATACTTAAAACAGTAGCCAAAAGGCCTGACGTTCGCGTCAGGCCTTAGATTTTGCACCTTGCCTCAAACCGGTTCCCTTGCGGCCAACCTCCACCCTCGCGGGCGAGTTTTTGGTTGCGCTAAAGAGCCCGGGCCTGCCCCGGAAACTATGTACTAAGTCGTCAATCCCCTCTGCTAAGTCAAACGACGCCAACAAAAGCGCCGTTGTGACCCCCGGGGGGAGTACTCAACCAGTAACATCATGCAACAGTGATAGCGCCACCTGACCTGAACCGGACATCAAGCAACGTACCCTTCCCCCGCCGAGTCCAGCGCAGGGTGCAGTGGTGATAAGTGCAGCGCCGGGCCGAGTCCAGCCCGCTACCTAGTGCAGAGCGATGGAGCCGCCGTTGTCCGGGTTCGTCCAGGCGCTCGAGGTGAAGGTTGACACGGGAGCCACGTTCCCCGACGCACTCGCCGAGAACTTGAGCACGGTGGGATTGAGACTGGTCGTCGTGAGCGCAGGCGTCGACGAGACGACGAAGATATTGCCCGCCGGATCGACCGTGATCCCCGCCACCGCATGGAGCGTCGTAAGTGCTCCCGTGATAGTCCGGGTAGGTGCGACGTTGCCTTTGCTCCCCGCCGCAAACTCAAGAATGCTGCCGGTGTAGACAAGGTTGGGACCCACTCCACCGACCGAGACGACGCTGACGTAAAGATTCCCGGAGCCGTCGGTTGCAATGCCCCCGAGGCTGCCCACCGAGAGCCCGGTGAGTGCTCCGCCAATCGAATAAAGCGGAGCAACGTTCCCGGTCGCGGTGGGCGCGAACGCAAGGATCGGCTGCCCGCCAGGTGAACCCTGGTTGATCACGTAGAGTGTGTCCGAAGCATCGACCGCCACTGCGTCCGCTGTTCCAATCGTCGACAGGCCCCCGCCAGTCTCGAACGCTCCAAGGATGCGACGCGACGGCGCCACGCTCCCCGTCGCCGCAGCACTGAACGCCTGGACGCCACCGTAGTCTTCGCCAACGAAAATCTCACCAGCCGAGCTCGTAGCCAGCCCATCCACTGCAGTCACTCCGGTGGTTGTGTTGGCTGGCAGCGTACGCACCGGAGCTGCGCTGCCCGTCGCACCCGCTGAATACACCGCGATCCCACCAGGATTCGACGGTCCGGTGTATGCGACGTACAGATTCCCCGCACCATCCGTTGCAACTGCGTTGAACGAAGTATTCGCCGGACCGGTCACGGACGAGGAGGACGGCGTAGCGCTGCCCGAGGCGTTCGCCGAGAACTGCAGGATCGTTCCCGAGCCAGTGCCGAACATCGCTGGGTTCTGAATCACGTAAACGGACGCTGAACCCGTCGTCGTCGGCGGCGGCGTCGTAGTCGTCGTTCCAGTGGAAGAACTGCTGCCTCCGCCGCCACACGCGGTCAACAACATCAACGCAAATGAAACGACAAACCCCGCGCGCACTGACAACATGAAAGGCTCCTGACCTAAGCGTGAGTCTGGGGCCGCGGTGCTACTTTGACGCGTGGCGTGGGCTCGGTAACCATGCCCGAGGTGTCCTTGAGGGCAGCGATCGCCTGATCATATCGGCCGGCGAGGGAGTTGGACCGGATGACTGCCATCTCTTCCAGCATCTTCATCCCGTCCTTCAAGTAAGACATGCGCGAGCGCTCGTCGTGTCCCCAGGTAACGGGGACCTCCTGGATCGTGTACCCAAGCTTGCGCGCGATGAACAAAATCTCGGGATCGAAGCCCCACCGCTCGATCCGCTGCAGCCGGAAGATAACCTGGGCAGCCGGGCGGCGGAACGCTTTGAAGCCGCACTGCGTGTCGTGAAACGGGAGACCCATGACAGTGCGGGTGACAGCATTGAAGCAGCGGCCGAAGAACCGGCGGTACATGGGCTGGTGAGTGGTCTGGCGCCCTTTGTCCAGCCAGCGCGAACCAATGGCGACGTCTGCGCCGTTCGCGATCGCCTCGAAGAGCCGCTCCGCCTCCTCCATAGGGGCGGAGAGGTCGGCGTCGGTGAACATGACGATCTCACCGGCGGCCTGCAGAAGTCCGTTCCGCACAGAGTAGCCCTTACCCCGGTTCCCGGCATTCTGGACGAGGTGGAGGCGTGGGTGGTCGGCCATCCAACGCTGAACAATCGCGGGCGTGTTATCACGGGAGCCGTCGTCTACAACAAGCACCTCGGCATCCCAGCCCTGGGTCCGGACGCAGTGCAGAACACGCTCGAGAGTGGCCTCGATGCGGGCGCTCTCGTTATAGGCCGGGATGACGATGCTTAGATGTGGGCTGGCCATCGGCTCCTTGTGGGATGGGCGGCGTCGCAATGCGTCGGGACGAGTCCGAAGTGTGGCGGCCCAACGGGGTTCATCATACTGCAACTGTTGGACGCTTGGGAGTGACATATGGCCGCAGAGTGGGCTGTATCGAACCTGTAAGGCGGAGCCCGAGGGTTGCGCGTCTGTGTGCCTGCTCGGTGGCGCAGCAAATCGGCTACACTCCTGCAATGCCGGAAGAGTTTTCGAATCAGCAGACGCCTGCCATGCCGCCTCCCCCTCCACCGTCGTCACAGCAGACGCCTCCCTACGGATATGGCGGAGCTGCTTACCCGGCCGGGTACCCGCAATACGCCGGGTATGGCATGCCGCCGCGGAAGAGGCGGTCGCCATGGTTTTACGTGGCCGTGATTGGCGGAAGCGTGGCAGTGATTGCGCTGCTGATGGCGGCACTGATCTGGTCGACGATGCGGACGCTCAACGGAGGCACCGGCACGTTCAGCGGGTTCGGCACAGGTCCGAAGATCGGGGTGATCGATATCTCGGGCGTGATCCTTGACCCCGACAAGGTGGATGCCGACCTGCGAAAGTTTGGGGATGACTCGTCGGTGAAGGCGATCATTCTGCACATCAATTCCCCTGGTGGAGGGGCGGCGGCATCGCAGGAGATTTACCACGAGGTGCTGCGGGTGCGGCAGGAAAAGCATAAACGGATTGTGGCGTCGGTGGAGTCGGTCGGGGCTTCGGGCGCGTATTACATTGCGTCTGGATGCGACCAGATCTACGCCAACGATGCCTCCGTCGTGGGGTCCATCGGCGTGATCATGGAATGGACCAACTACGGCGATCTGCTGCGCTGGGCGAAGCTGAAGAACATCGTCATCCACGCGGGGGAGTTGAAAGATGCCGGGGATCCGACGCGGGATCTTACGCCGAAAGAGCAGGCCTACTTCCAGGGGCTGGTGGACAACATGTACGCGCAGTTCGTGCATGATGTCGCTGCAGGGCGCCATACGTCAGACGACAAGATCCGGCCCCTGGCGACGGGACAAGTATGGACGGGACAGCAGTCGCTGCCGATGGGACTGGTGGACAAGATCGGTGGGTTCCGGATTGCTCTGATGGATACGGCAAAAGCTGCGGGGATCTCCGGCGAGCCGACAATTGCAAAGCCCGCGAAGAAAAAGACGGGGCTGATCGCGACGCTTACAGACGATTCAGAGGACCTGTTCCCCAATCCGAGCCAGTTGCTCAACCGGTCGCCCGGCTTCTACTTCATGTGGAAGTAGTGGCCGGATGGACTCTGAAGACAGGGCAGATCAGGGGGCCGGACTTGGCGGCCCTGCGAACTCGCGATCCATCCAGTGTTCGAGTGCGTGGATACTCTGCGGGCGGCCGAGGAAGTCCTTCACCAGCTCAACGGCGGGTCTCGATCCACCGGGCTCGAGGATGGCTTTACGATAGCGGAGGGCCGCGGGACCATCAAGGACGTTAGTGGGGTCGAACTGCTCGAAGAAGTCCAGTGCGATGACCTTGTCCAGGACGTACGTGTAGTAGTTGGACGAGTAGGAGGTGAGGTGAGTGAAGCTCGCGTAGCGGTGATCACCGTCTACGGGTTGATACGGGCTAAAGCGAACAGTGTCCTCTCGCTCCAGCGTGTCGAGATCGACCTGGGCGGGGGGGCGGTCATGCACCTGCAGGGAAAAGGCTGAGTACATCAACTGGCGCTCTACCCAGCCAGCTCGCCCGAAGTAGCTTGCGCGGTTCATTTTTTCGATGAGGGCGGAGGGCAGGGTTTCGCCCGTTTGATAGTGGCGGCCAAAGCTCTGGAGGATGGCGGGGTTGTGAAACACCTCTTCGAGCATCTCGCTGGGCGCCTCGACGAAGTCCCCTTCTGTGCTGACGCCGCTTTGACCCGACCAGCGCTGCTGTCCGCCGAGAACCTCGTGCATCATGTGGCCGAATTCATGGAAGAAAGTGACGACTTCATCGAACTGCATGAGCCCAGGATCACCGGGAATGCCACCCGAAAAATTGCAGATGAGAGTAGCCTCGGGCAGACGGATCCCGCGCTGGCCCGGGACAAGGCCGGATTCCGAGAACCACTTGTCTTTGCCGGTGCGCGGGTGCATGTCCAGGTAGATACGGCCAGCCGTAAGGCCACCGTCGAGTACGTCGTAGGCGTGAACGGCGGGATACCAGACCGGCGCATCTTCGGCCGGGCGGAACTCGATGTGGAAGAGCCGCGAGGCAGTTTTGAGGATGCCCGCTTCAACCTCGGAGTAAGGGAAGTAGGGGCGCACGGACTGCGAATCGAAGTCGTAGGCAACACGTCGGTAGCGCTCACCCCAGAAGACGCTATCGCTTTGGGTGAGCGGCGCGGCGCTGGGATCCTGAGCCTTGGCGAACGCCTCGATCTGCTTAAATTCCCGGTTTGCTCGTGGGCGGGCGACGCCATCGACCTGGTCCAGAAATTGCTTCATGTTTGCTGCCGAACCCATCATCTGGTCTGCGGTTGCGAGGTCAGCCCAGGTGTTGAAGCCGAGGATCGTGGCCATTTCCTGCCGAATACGCAGCAGGTCGAAAAGGACTGGCTTGTTCGCGGGGAAGGCACGATTGGTGTACGCGAGAAACATCTCCCGGCGAAGCGATGAACTTTTTGCGTAGGACATCACCGGGCCCATGTCGGGCTCGTCCGTGGTCAGAGTGATGATCCCCTCGGGGCCCGGCTTGTGACGGGCAATGTAATCGGCGGGAAGCCCGTCAAGCTCAGTGACATTCTTGACCTCTACCTTGCGGACATCATCCTGCACGGCGCGGCCGAATTTGAGCCCCGTTTCCGTCATCTGATCTGCAAGTCGCCGCACCTTGGCGCGTGTTGCTTCGTCTTTATCGACCCCACCGAGCCGGAATTCGAGCATGGCGTGCTCTGCGTAATGCCTGGTCGCAGCGTCGGCCTTATGAATATCTATTGCGGCAAGAGCGCCGTAGACCTTGGGGTTGAGAGACAGCGCGACCGATTCTGCGCCGATCACCTGTTCGAGCGCCTGCGCCTTGTCGCGCACTCCCTTATCCGGATGTACCGCAAACATGACGTAGGTCTGCTGGCTGGCGAGAGTGAGCTCAAACTGTGCATTGTCGTAGAGTGCCAGGGTGTTCTCGGGGGTGCGGGTACCCGTTACCGCAAGCAGCGCGGAGACTGCTTTGCGCTCTTCTGCGATGTGCCAGTTCACCCATCGCTCAAGGCCCGCGGGGTCCTTCAGCCCTACCCAAACGTGGAGTGGATCGGAAGGCTGCAACGGAGCCGCCAGGGGATGGGCGGTCTGTGCGCATACGGTCAGAGCGAAGCCCAGACCGAGAAGGACAAGCAGACGGTCGACTGACATAAGCCAAGAACCTCGCTGTACGGCGAATTGAGCCAGAGTACCGCATTCGGCTCTGGTAGCCTGTGGGGATGAGCGTCGAAACGTATGAATCTCCCAGGGCTGCGGCTGTGACGCCGGTGCTTCCCAAGATGCGTGTGGCGGTGCTGGGCGCCGGGAAGATGGGCGGCATCCTGCTGCAGGCGTTTTTGAAAAACAACCTGCTGCTGCCGGAGCAGATTGTGGCCACGGTGCAGCATGCGGACCGGGCGCAGGCGTTGTCGGCGCAATACGGGGTCGAGGTTTCGACGGATAACCTCGAGGCCGCGAAGACGGCCGATGTGATTCTGCTCGGGGTGAAGCCGACGCAGGTGCCGGCGCTGGTGGAGGAGATTCGGCCGGCGCTTACAGGGGGGAAGACGCTGTTGTCGTTTGCGGCTTCGGTGCGGACGCGGGCGATTGAGGATGCGGCCGGGTGTGAGCTGGCGGTGATTCGCGCAATGCCGAATACGCCTGCGATGCTCGCGGCGGGAGTTACAGCGCTATGTCCCGGAAGATTCGTTTCCGCCGAACAGATGACGGTGGCGCAGCGGATCTTCTCGACCGTAGGGCGGACGGTGGTGGTGGACGAGAAGCATATGGATGCGGTGACGGGGCTTTCGGGCTCGGGGCCGGCCTTTATGTATATCGTCATCGAAGCGCTGGCGGAGGCGGGGGTGAACGTGGGGCTGCCGCGGGATGTGGCGACGCTGCTGGCAGCGCAGACCGTCTATGGGTCGGCGCGGATGGTGCTGGAGACCGGGTACCACCCGGCGCTGCTGAAGGACCAGGTGACGACTCCGGCGGGATGTACGGTGGACGGGATTCTTGAACTCGAAGAAGGCGGGCTGCGTGTGACGCTGATCAAAGCCGTGAAGCGGGCGACGCAGCGGGCGAAGGAACTGGCTGCCGGGTAGTCCGCCGCAGTCGTAAGATGGAAGGATGGGGACGGCTGCGGTGAGCACGCGGGCACGAGGCGCTTCGGCGCTGCTGGTGCGGTATGCGTGGGGCGTGGTGTTTTACAACGTGCTGGTGATCCTGTGGGGCGCGCTTGTGCGGGCGACCGGGTCGGGTGCGGGGTGTGGGAACCACTGGCCGCTGTGCAATGGGCAGGTGATCCCCGTATCGCCGGGCGCGCATACGGCAATTGAGTTTACGCACCGGATGATGACGGGCGGATCGACTCTTCTCGTGGTGGGGCTGCTGGTGTGGACATTGCGCTCGACGGTGCGCGGGATGGCGGCACGAGGTTTTGCGATCGCTTCGACGGTGCTGCTGTTGAACGAGGCGCTGCTGGGTGCGCTGCTGGTCAAGTTGGGGTATGTGGCGGACAACCAGTCGGTTGGGCGGATGGTCGTGCTGTCGATTCATCTGAGCAATACGCTGCTGCTCGTGGCGGGGCTGACGCTGACGGCGCGGATGCTGGGGACCGGGCAACAATGGGCGGAACTTCGTCGAAGGCGCGAGATTGGCGTCGCGATGTGTGGGCTGGTGGCCACGATTCTTGTGGGGGTGAGTGGGTCAATGGCCGCGCTTGGGGACACGCTCTTCCCTGCCCCAAATCTGGCCGCGGCGTTGGCGCAGGACTTTGCCGCGAACTCGCCGTGGCTGCTGCGGCTGCGGCTGGTTCATCCGGTGAGCGCCGTGGTGGCGGGGGTCTTTGTGGTGTGGCTTGTGCTGCGATCTGGCGAGCCAGGTTTGCGGCTGGATGGGGCAGCAAAGGCAGTTATGGTGTTGCTGGGTGCGCAGTTTGTGCTGGGCATTGCGGATGTGCTGCTGTTAGCTCCTGCGTGGATGCAAATCCTGCACCTGCTTGGGGCAGACCTGTTCTGGGTGGCGCTTGTGGTTCTGTCGTCCTCAACCGTGTGGCCTGGTGACGCAGGGGAACGAGCAACCACCGTTTAGGGTCGCTCAAACGCAAGCGACCCGGACCGATAAAGGTCCGGGTCTGCATGGAATGTAGTTTGAGGTGTGAGTGACGGGGCGCCTAGTGGGTCTGCGGCTTGTCAGCAACCCGGTCTCCCAGGTTCTCCGTCTTGTGCCAGACCTTTTTGGTGCCGTGGGCCGTTTTGTGAGCGACCGTTTTCGTTCCGTGAACGGTCTTGTGAGCTACCGTCTTCGTCGCGTGGGCGGTGCCGTGGCCGACGTCCGACGCTGCATTCTTCGTCTCGTGGCCTGCGTCATGCATGTCTTGACCGGCGGTCTGGGCGGATGCCGAACCGCATACAAGGGCGAAGCTGAAACCCGCGGTAACCAGGACGCTCCGGACGGCTTGCATTTTCATTTCGTTCTCCTATATCGCAGCAACCTATAGGTAGATTCCGTTCGCGCGCGGTAAGATGTACGCGCACTCTGAACCCTCGCCATCATGCGTTGAACGAGTGACTTAGGAAACCGTACGGGGAGCAAATCTGCGCCTCCCGCGGTGGAATGGGACCGGAATGACCGCTTTGCTTGCTCCCCTTTCGCAGCTCTCTCTGCCGCAGATCGCAGTCCCGGCCGCGCTGCTGGCGGGAATGCAATTGATCCGGATGACGCCCGTCGATGTCGCGATCCTGGTGCTGTACTTCGTGATGGTCATCTTCATCGGGTTTTATGTGAAGGGCTCGACGAATACCAGCGAGGAGTTCTTCCTGGCTGGGCGCGAGATGTCGGCGTGGATCGCGGGGCTGAGTTTTGTGTCCGCTAATCTGGGCTCGCTGGAGCTGATGGGGTGGGCGGGCTCGGCGTATCAGTACGGGATCCTGGCGACCCACTGGTACTGGATCGGGGCTATTCCCGCGATGCTGTTTCTGGGCATCGTCATGATGCCGTTCTATTACATCTCGAAGACGCATTCGGTGCCGGGGTATCTGCAGCTGCGGTTTGGCGAGGGGGCGCGCGGGCTTAGCGCGGCCAGCTTCGGGTTCATGACGATCCTTATGTCTGGCGTGAACATGTACGCTATGGCCGTGGTGATGCGCACGGTGCTGGGTTGGAACATCACTTTTTCAATCTGGGTAGGCGCGATCACGGTCGCGATTTACGTGATGTTGGGGGGCCTCCGGTCCGCGATCATCAACGAGGTGCTC
This sequence comes from uncultured Acidobacteriaceae bacterium, assembly GCA_963791875.1. Taxonomy (GTDB): domain Bacteria; phylum Acidobacteriota; class Terriglobia; order Terriglobales; family Acidobacteriaceae; genus Edaphobacter. The sequence goes on along the minus strand of CAWBUI010000002.1, from coordinate 56,694 downwards.
CAGTTCATCCTGATCTGGGCGGGCGCTGCGTTGATTCCGATTCTGGGGTTGATCGAGGCGGGCGGCTGGACGCAGTTGAAGTTGAACATCGCGCACAACGTGGGGTCGAACGATTACACCCATCTATGGTCGACGCTGGGGCACTTCAAGGACAACCCTATGGGGATCAACTGGGTTGGAATTGTGTTCGGGTTGGGTGCGGTAATCTCGTTCGGGTATTGGACCACGGACTTTCTTGTCGTCCAGCGCGTGTTGAGTGCGAACAACTTGCGGGCCGCGAAGATGGCTCCGGTCATCGGAGCGGCGTTCAAGATGGCCGTCCCGCTGATCGTGATTGTGCCCGGCTTGCTGGCCCTGGGGCTGATCTCGAATGGGCATCCTGCGTACCACCTGGTTGCGGGTGATGTGGCGGCGCGGACGGGCGAGGGGTCGTATGACCAGGTGCTGCCGCTGATGCTTATCCGGTACTGCGGACCGGGACTGCTGGGGCTGGGGATCACAGCGTTAGTGGCAGGGTTCATGTCCGGTATGGCCGGTAACGTAAGCGCATTCTCGACGGTCTGGACGTACGACCTTTACGGCGCGTACATGAACAAGAAGGCGACTGACGCGCACTACGTGTGGATGGGCCGCGCGTCCACCGTGGTGGGCATGCTGATCTCAATCGGTACAGCGTACCTGGTGATGCATGCGGCCTCAATCATGGATTATGTGCAGGCGCTGTTCTCCTTCTTCATCGCGCCGCTGTTCGGGACGGTGATCCTGGGAATGCTGTGGAAAAGGGCTACCAATTGGGGCGGCTTCCTCGGGCTCCTTGCCGGGACGGCTTCTTCCATCGGTATGTTCATCTATACGAGCACGGGAACGGCCGCGGCGAAGGCCCAGGCGCTGTCTCGCATTGCGCTTTCCTCCGATGCACAGCCGATGGCGGAGAACATGTTCCGCGCGCTTTGGAGTTGGTTGATCTGCCTGACCGTAACAGTCGCGGTGAGCCTTGTCACAAAGCCCAAGACAGACGCAGAGTTGAACGGATTGGTTTACGGCGCTACGGTGATCCCGGATGACGGCGCCACTAGCTTGTGGCAGAAGCCGCTCGTGTGGGCGGGTGTAGTGCTTGTGGTGTTCCTGCTGCTGCAGGTGGTGTTCTTCTAGCACGACTCGGAATTCGTACAAGGACAACGACATGGCTGAAGGTACAGGCAAAGGCGAGGCATTTTCGATCTGGTTTTTCGTGGGTGTGATGACGCTGCTCTACGGGCTGGTCCTGCTGCCCTACGGGGCGTACGCGTGGTTTGGCGCCCACGAGGCGCCTACCGTCTTACATGAGTTGCATCCCACCTTTTGGTGGGGTCTTCTGCTGTTCTTGTTTGGCGGGTTCTACACCCTCCGGTTCTGGCCCCGCCCGGGAGATGAGAATAAGGTCTAAGGCAAGGTAAGAGTGCAGGCGCTTGTACCGAAACCGTCAGGCCCAATGAAGATGCACCACGCTGACGCGCGACGTTTCACAACCGTGAAGAGGTTAATCGGTGCGACATGCGGCTACTTCCGTTTTCAATATCTTTGAACCATCCGGGATCATAGATCAGCCGGACAACAGACAGACTGCTTCGTGTCCCTCGGGCACAATGAGATGCGTGATTGTGTCAGCTTGCAACATCCCATCACTCTTGTGTTTCCTCGCCACATCCGCGATCAGCGGTTCCAGCACTACTACACAGCCACGCTATAGGAGATTGCATGCCACGCCAGATGACCATGGGAGTACTTGTCGGGAACCGAGGATTCTTTCCGTCGCATCTTGCGACCTCGGGTCGGCTGGAGATTGTAGCGGCGCTTGAAGGCGCGGGGATCAAACCTATCGTGCTAACCCCAGAAGTTACGGCGCACGGCGCGGTGGAGACGTATGAGGATGCAAAGAGGTGCGCAGCGTTATTCAAAGCGCACAAGGATGAAATCGACGGGCTGATCATCACGCTGCCGAACTTCGGCGAAGAGCGGGGGCTCGCGGACGCGATCCGGTTGGCGGACCTGCGGGTTCCGGTGCTGGTGCAGGCTACGCCGGATTCGCCGGGCAAGATGTCGATTGCGTTCCGGAGGGATTCGTTCTGCGGAAAGATGTCCATCTGCAACAACCTGAAGCAGTATGGAATCCCCTACTCGCTAACGCGACTGCATACGGAGGCCCCGGATTCGGCGGAGTTCAAGGCGGATCTGGAGTGGTTTGCCGCCGTGTGCCGGGTGGTGCGCGGGTTCAAGAACCTCCGGATTGGCGCTATCGGCGCGAGACCTACGGCGTTCAATACCGTGCGGTATTCCGAAAAGCTGCTGGAGCGCTCCGGGATCACTGTAGAGACGCTGGACCTGTCGGAGATTATGGGGCGAATCGACCGTACCCCGGACAACGACGATGCAGCGCAGGCAAAGCTGGAGGCTATCCGAAAGTACATCCCTGTAGGCGAGACCCCCGAGGCTGCGTTGATGAAAATGGCGAAGCTCGGAGCGGTGATCGACGGTTGGATGAAGGCCTCGGAGCTGACGATCTCGTCGGTGCAGTGCTGGACTTCCATTGAAGAGTACCTGGGAATCGTGCCGTGTACGGTGATGTCGATGATGTCGGAGAGCCTGATTCCGTCAGCGTGCGAGGTGGATACGCTGGGAACGCTCTCGATGTATGCGCTGACGCTGGCGAGCGAGACGCCGTCGGCGTTGCTCGATTGGAACAACAACTATGGGGACAATCCGGACAAGGCTGTGTGCTTCCATTGCTCCAACCTGCCGAAGCATTTCTTCAAGCAGGGCGTAAAGATGGATTACCAGTTGATCATCGCCGGAACGGTTGGCAAGGAGAATACTCACGGCACGCTGGACGGCACGGTAAAAGCTGGACCGATGTCGTTCGCGCGGTTCTCGACCGATGACTTCGGCGGGACGATCCGCGGGTATGTGGGGGAGGGAGCGTTTACCGATGATCCCCTGAACACGTTCGGCGGCGCAGGTGTGGTGGAGATTCCGAACATGCAGAACCTGCTGCACTACATCTGCGAGAACGGGTTTGAGCATCATGTAGCCGCGAACTTCTCGAACACAGCGGCGCCCATCTACGAGGCCGCCACGAAGTACCTGGGCTGGCCGATGCACTGGCACAGATAGGGCAAGGCGCCGCAGCCATTCAGACGGGGGAGAGCTCTGTTCAAAGGCACGGACCCTCGCTTACACTTTCGTTCGCAAGCACCTTACTCAAAAGGGCGAAGGAGGATTGACTGATGTTGTTGCGAGATCTCTTGCGTTTAGGTACGACTCTGCTGGTGAGTGCGTGGGCCATCGGCCAGACGGCTCCTGCCCCACCTGCGGCACGGACCCAGCGGGGTGCTCCCGAGCCGTACCACGTCGTCGTTCCACCCTCTCCGGGAGACCTGACGGTGTGGCCTCATGGAGCCTCTCCACAGGAGATCGGCAAGGCCTTGGCCGAGCACTTCATCACGGCGCAGGCGGGACGCTTCACCGGGTACCCGATGGTCTGCACCTGGTACGGGGCGCTCGAGTTCGCGCGGCTGACGCACGACGATGCTCTGCGCGACCGGCTGATTGCGCGGTTTACGCCGATGCTTCCAGGGGGGGCGGAGGCGGACCGTATGCCCAAACGGCACCATGTGGATGACTCCATCGTAGGCGTCGTGCCGCTGGAGATTGCCATTGTGACGAAGGGACTGCCGAACTATGACCCCCGATTCCTCGAGGTGGGCCAGTCGTGGGCGGACCGGCAGTGGGGTCCGGTGGCGGCCGATACTCCCGCGCAGCTGCCGGCGAGCGATGCGGCCGCGGTCGCCAAGGCTGGGCTCTCGCCGGAGACGCGGTTCTGGGTCGACGACATGTATATGCTGACAATGCTCCAGCTCGAGGCATATCGCGCCACTGGAGATCGCAAATATCTGGATCGAGACGCGCATGAGATGGTTGCCTACCTTGACCGCCTGCAGCAGCCCAACGGGCTCTTCTTCCACGCGCCAGATGTGAAGTACTTCTGGGGACGGGGCGACGGCTGGTTCGCGGCGGGCATGGCGGAGATGCTCCGGACGCTGCCCCCCGATCATCCGGACAGGCCACGCATCCTGGCCGGCTACAAAACGATGATGGCCGCTCTGCTGAAGTACCAGGGGCCGGATGGGATGTGGCGCGAGTTGATTGATCGACCCGAGGCGTGGCCGGAGAGTTCGTCCTCGGCCATGTTCAGCTTCGCCCTGATCACAGGTGTAAAGCACGGTTGGCTGGACGCGGCGCACCTATGGTCCAGCTGCCCGGCGGTCATGGATTGCGGTGACGGGTTACGTAGATCAGAATTACGATGTTACGCAGGTCTGCACAGGCACCGGCAAGCTGGACAGCATGCAGTACTACCTGGACCGAAAGCGGGAGACCGGAAACCTGCACGGGCAGGCTCCTGTGCTGTGGGCAGCCACGGCGCTACTTCGCGACGAGAGATAGAGCAGGTGGAGTACGCTATTCCACGCGCGAACCAACTCGGGTCAGGCGCGGGTCATCTGTTCAGGTATGGCGTCCATCCGGCAAAAATTCGTTGCGCTGATCTGCGGTGGACTGGCTTGGGGGAGCGTGTGGGGCACAGGTCTCGTAGCCTCGGCGCAGCCTCCGCCGCCACCAGGCGCGACTTCCTCGAGTGTGCCGGACGCGCCTTCCGCCACGCCGCACCTGGGGATCGCGACCTCTGTTACGGTGTACGGCGATCCAAACGATGTTCCGAAGGCGCTGATCCATGCCGAAGCTGAACGGGAGATAAAGGAAGAGGAAAAACAGCGGATTGCGGTGGTTGTCCCTAACTTTACGACGGTGATGACCGGTGAGGGCGTTCCCTTGGACAAGGGCCAGAAGGTCGATCTGGCCTGGCACACCGCGGCGGATCCATTCAACGTAGTCGGCGCCTTTGTTCTTGGCGGACTGAGCGAACTCAACGGCAGCCACAAGGAATTCGGATGGGGCCCGGCTGGTTATGCCAAACGGACGGGTGCCAACCTGGCGGACGTGCTGGACGGGACAATGCTCGCCGGAGCCGTGTATCCGATCCTGTTGCGGCAGGACCCACGATACTTTCGCGTCGGCAGCGGGTCACTTCGGTCGCGGCTCCGGCACGCCATGTCAGCGCCCTTTCTATGCCGCGGCGACAATGGGCGAACGCAGCCGAATGCTTCGAACCTGCTGGGGAACTTTTCGGCGGGCGCGATCTCGAACCTTTACTACCCGGACAAGGGCGTAAAGCTCGCGATGCTGAACTCGACCATAGTCACGCTGGAAGGATCATTGGGCAACATTGCGCTTGAGTTCTCTCCGGACGTGGAGGCGAGATGGCGGCGATGGCGGGACGGGAGAAACCCTGCCGCGGCGGGTCCTGTCCCGACTCAGGTTCCGGCGAGCAGTTCCGCAGGGACGAAGTGACACGCCGCGATCGGGCATGCCACAAACTGACTGCCGGATCGGGATTGCGCAATCACCCGAACTCCGAGATACTTAGATGTTGGGTTGCGCGAGATCTGGCCGCGCGCGCTTTTCTGCGGCGCATTGCTTTCCAGTGTCTCTATTTGCCCAAATACTCCGTCTTACCTGAGAGAGGTTTACCGTGTTAATGATTCGTCTGGCGCGCGTTGGCGCCCGTAAGCAGCCGCATTATCGCATTGTTGTGATCGAAAAAGACCGCGCCCGGAATGGCCGCTCGGTGGAGGTGGTGGGCACGTACAATCCGCGCACCAGCCCTGCGTCGCTCGAGATGAAGCGTGACCGCGTCGACTATTGGGTCTCCAAGGGTGCCCGGTACTCGGATAGAGTCGAAAAGCTGGTCGCAGGCTACAAAGCACCTGAGGCCGTCGTCGCGGCCTGAGTTCTGCTGGTCCCTGTTAATTAACTGGTTATATGGTAACCAGTTTCCAGTGACAAAAGATGTTGTGTCGAGACCCTTTGTTCAGGCCTAGGACAGCCCTGCCTAACGTAGACTCATCGCATGCCTGCCTCGGGTTTTGGGGTGGGCATTCGGTTGGGCTTAGCCGAAATTCGGACGAGCTCATCTGGCCTGGTTCCGGTGATCTGTTTTCGTCCCTGAAGACCTTCCTCAGATGATTAGAGGAGGCGACGGGTCGAATTCTTCCGGGGCAGCATACTCCCAAGAGGTGTCTGTGATGAACGATGTAAGCCGGTTGGTAAACGGTGATTCGGCAATTTTGATGAAGCAACTCATGCAAGAGATCGTTCAGGCCCTGGTTGACCATCCCGAGAGGTTGACGGTCGAGGTACATACAGAGGGCGACTCGAGCGTGATTCGGCTTCGCGTGGCTCATGACGACATCGGCAAAGTAATCGGAAAGCAGGGGCGGACTGCCCGGTCCCTTCGGACCATTCTCGGTGCCGCCAGCATGAAGCTGCATCACCGCTTTGCGCTGGACATCCTCGAAGAGGGCGAGCCTCCCCGCAGCTGAGCCGCACCCTAGCTCAGCCCAGCACGCCACAGACAAAGAATCTATCAGCCGGCGCCAGCAAAAATGGATATCTCGGCTCAGGGTTCTGAGTTTGGCCTGAGCCCCGGCGACCCGGCGCTGCCTCGCTAGTAAGATTGCGTATGGGCATTTCTTCCGAATGGGTGCTGGTTGCAAAGTTACTTCGTCCTCAAGGACGTAAGGGCGAGGTGCTGGCTGACCTGTTGACTGATTTCCCCGAGCGATTCGCGACACATCCTGAGGTGTGGCTGGCTCCGGCAGGCTTTGTCGAGTCCCAACGAGGACACAACCCAAACGGTTCCGAGGTGCTGGAGCGCGCCGAGGTCTCCGCCTACTGGCTACCCGTCGGGCGTAATGCGGGGCGTATTGTGCTGCATCTTGCTGGCTTTTCCACAATCAACCAGGCCGAGACACTCGCGGGGTTTGAGGTCGTTATCCGTGCCTCGGAACGGCTGCCGCTCGAGGATGGCGCTGTCTACATCTCGGAGCTGGTGGGTGCTGCAGTGTACGACGGAAATACCCGAATCGGCGTCGTCGAAGATGTGGAGTTCGCGACCACGCCGGATGGCGGACGGCGGCTGGAAGAGGCTGCCCCGCTCCTCAATGTTCGGTCCGCTAGCGGCGAAGAAATCCTCATTCCTTTTGTGTCTGCCTACTTGAACGAGATGGATCTAGCAGGCGGAGCAATTCGGATGACGTTGCCCGAGGGTCTGGTGGGCGTCAACCAGAGTTCCGCGACCGTGGATCCGCCGAGCGGTCAAGCGCACGACGACTAGAAGCGGTAAGCAATGCCGCTGCTCAGAATGGGATACACCTGGAAGTGCTTCATGGTTTCATTGATGTTGCTTTCTTCCTGATGAACGCTGGTCTGTATCTGCTGGCTCCGCGTACTCATACAAGCGACGTAGTTTAGACATGCGGTGCCGTCAAGGTCCAGATTCAGCGTGTAGTGGCCGGTGTAGGCGACGCCGATCTCTACCGGGATGCTCCAGTGGCGACGGTCGCCCAGCATGTTCCCGAAGCCGATGGTGAATGCCGGCATAACGCTGCGGCCCATCGAGATAGAGGCGCCCCCATGAACTGGATCGATGGCACTCGATAGGTATTGGGTGTTGCCCAGTTCGAAGCCCCTGCCCCCAGTGACGTGGACCGACGCGGAGAAGCCACTCTCAAAAATGAGCAACTCCGGGCTCACCCGAAACCCACCACTCAGAGGGTGCCAGTCCACGCTGACGTGAGCGGTGCGAAGATGGGCCTGGCTTTCGTATTGCGCGGCATCCAGGCTAAAGCTGTTTCCGAAGTTGAGGAAATCAGCTCCTGCGCGGAGATTGAGCGTACGCGAGAGCGGCGTGGCCGCCTGCACCCCGATCCCAAGCGTGCCAGTCTCAAATCCGATCGAAAATTTGGAGAAAGGGCGCACAGCCTCGCCGTAAAGGTCCACTTGTTGGGACGCTGGGCGAGCGACGACCGCACGCGCGGCGTGACCGCTTGCGGTTCTGTCAGCACCGCCGACCGGACCACCCGCTGCAACGTATTCGGCCCCGGGAATTCGGGAAGAACTGCTCGAGACGAGTGCGGACTGTAGTTGGGCCTCTTGCGCAGCGAACGCCGGCCGCGTTAAGCAGCCCATTACAGATACTGCAAGCGTGACCGCACCCACCCACCGGACCCCGTTCATCTTCCCTCCTGCGCCTAAGCGCTACTGGCCAAATTGAGAGTATCGTCTCCTCGAAGGCCAGCGAAGACACCCTACGGGGGAGTACCAGCCCCGGAAGGTGTACGATCAGACGAAATATGGGTGCGCTCGTCAACCTGCGGCGATCCACTTCCTGCTCATGCGCTTTGACGTTCTTACGATCTTCCCTCAGTTTTTCGCGGGCCCGCTTGACTACGGGATCCTGAGCCGCGCAATTGCGAAAGGCATTGCGGAAGTGCGGACCCACGATCTTCGTGCGTTCACCACGGACAGGCATCGTACGGTCGATGACCGTCCCTTCGGCGGCGGTGAAGGGATGGTCTTGAAGCCCGAACCGATCTTCGATTGTGCAGCAAGCGTAAGGGTCACCCCGAAGACCACCCGCGACACTGCGCGCGAGTCCGTAGTTCTGCTCTCCGCCCAGGGACGGCCCTTTACGCAAGGGACCGCACGAGACCTAGCGCGGCTGGAACATGTGGTCCTAATCTGCGGCAGATACGAGGGAGTGGACGAACGGGTCAGCGAGCTACTCGCCGACCAGGAGCTTTCCATCGGAGACTATGTGCTGTCGGGTGGGGAGCTGGCGGCGGCCATCATTATCGATGCGACGGTCCGCCTCCTGCCCGGAGTGTTAGGGCATATCGATTCCACTCGGTTTGAGAGCTTCGGTGTAGTCGACGAAGCGGCAGACAGCAAGACTGCGGACGGAGTACCCCGATCGACCCATGGAGCAGGCGGCCTGCTCGACTACCCCCACTACACACGACCGGCGAACTTCCGCGGAGCCGAGGTTCCAGAGGTGCTCGCGGGAGGTGATCATACGGCGATTCGACGTTGGCGGCGGCAGCAGGCGCTGCAAAAAACTTGGCGTAATCGGCCCGACTTACTAGCCTCGGCGGAACTAGGCGACGATGACCGGGAGTACCTCGCTTTCTTAGCGGACGGGTGACCCGCCAGTAGGAGCGTTTCGAGGGGCAGCGTTGCCTCTGTCCGTGTTAGACTTAAGGTTCTGATTCTGTAACAGGAAAAGCACACATGTCCATCAATCCAATCATGCAGAAATTGGCCGCGAAGTTCGAGCGGACCGACCACCCTTCGTTTGCTCCTGGGGACACCGTCCGCGTTCAGGTAAAGATCAAAGAAGGCGAAAAAGAGCGCCTTCAGGCCTTTGAGGGCATGGTCATCGCCAGCCGCAAGGGACCGCAGGGCACCTTCACCGTGCGCAAGATGAGCTTCGGCCAGGGAGTCGAGCGCATCTTCCCGTACAACTCCAGGGTAGTCGACAAAGTGGAGAAGCTGCGGTCGTACGAGGTACGCCGCTCTAAGCTGTTCTATCTCCGCGGTCTACGTGGCAAGGCTGCCCGCCTGACTGAGGTAGCACGCCCCTCGTAGCAAACCGGGGATCGGTTCGATCCTCACTTATAAAAGCTTGGAAGGCCACGAGGAGCAATCCTCGTGGCCTTCTCTCTGCCTGGATGGTGTTCCAAAAGCTATGGGAGAGGACCGCCCACGGCCGGATCCCCGACCCTGGCTGTGCTTGTTCCCGACGAGTATCCCGGCAGGGGTACGGACGGTACCGCAGCGGGAGCACTCGGCGAAGTAATAGGAGGCGTGGCCGGTGCGGGGCATGCGGAAGCCGCCGGAGCTGGGCTTGGCGTCGCCGAGGTCGCCGACACTGAGGTGGGCTTGCAGGTTGGACCCGCGAGTACGGCCCGCATTCCAGCGGGCAGCGGCGGGGGCGCAGCGGAACCCTTGTTTACGGGAGCCTCCTTGGCTCCCGGCCACGAATACGGAGCGTCCTTGCCATTGCCGTAGCCCATCTCTGGAAAGGCGGAACTCGCCTTATAGCTGGTGTCCAGAAAGACATACGCGGGGGACGGCTTCTTTTCTTTGAGCAGCTTCTTCTCCGACGAGAGCTGGATGATGTGTCCACCGGCCTCCAGCGTTAGCGTGTTGCCGTTGAAGGCGCCAGGCTCTTCCTTGCCGAAAGGGAATTTCTGGTTGGAGGCTACGATCGTCCCGATGCCCGGAGCCCACACGTAGATATATTTCAGGTCTGCGATGTCGTAGTTGAGGCGCGCCTTGCCGGTCCAACCGTCCACCGTAAGAGTTCCCTGCTCTATATGGATCGGCGTAAGCTTTGGCGGCTTTTCCTTCTTTTTCTTCTTGTCCTTCTTTCCTTTTACGCCGGCAGCCGGTGGGAGAGCAGGCGCGGAGACGGTATCGTCCGGCAGGGCAGCAGCAATCGCCGTGGCTGGAGCCGCGGGGGCATCGCCTTGGGCCGTGGCTGGTGTGGGCGTCTGCAACGCCGCACCTTGCGGCGTCGCAGCGAACGCCATCGCACCTGCACCGGCAAGGAACCCCAGCAGAGCGGAGCAGCCGGCAAGCCGGAGAATACGAAATCCGCCCTCGCGGAGCGCGTTGTTGACGTTCAGATCGGTCGTGTTGCTACGCATCCAGTCACCTCGTTCCGGTACGCGGATCGTGCAGCGCTTCCGGCAATGGCGTGTGCGTACCCAAGGTCCTGTCGCGGCACCACGCTTGAGGCGAGAGTTACACCCTGCGGCCCCCATATCCACCGTACGAAAGTTGTAAACTCGACCCCATGGGCGTTATCTCCGCTATCCCGGCTTCCCTGCCCTCTATGCTTCGCATCGCTGCTGCGCGCGGCGGGCGCACGCAAGAGGTAAAGGCCGCGACCGCGAAGCAGCGGATGCTGAAGCTGCTGGTCTGTTCGGATGCGCCGGAGCAGGCGTTGCGCTATCGCGGATTCCGGAGCATTGCCGGAATCGACGAGGTCGGACGGGGCGCGTTGTTTGGACCGGTCGTCGCGGCTGCCGTGATCCTCCCGGAACGGGTCTCGGGTCTGGCCCGCGCTGGCCTGAAAGATTCAAAACAGCTGACCCGCGAGGAGCGGGAACGGCTGGATCGACGGATTCGACGGGTAGCGCTGGCCGTCTCAGTGGCGGAGGTAGATGCAGCGATGATCGATCGCATCAACATCTACCAGGCAAGTCGCCTGGCGATGCTGTCGGCCGTAGCCGGGCTGGGTATGCTGCCGGATCATCTGTTGATCGACGCCATGCGTATCGATCATCCATGCCCGCAAACGCGGCTTTTCTATGGCGATGCCCTTTCGTTGTCTATCGCCGCGGCATCTGTGGTAGCAAAGGTACACCGCGATCACCTCATGCGGCGCCTGGACGAGACGCATCCAGGCTACGGCCTGGCCTCGCACAAGGGGTACGCAACGCCAGAGCATCGGCGGTCACTGCGGGCCTTAGGTCCATGTGCGCTCCATCGCAGATCCTTTGCTCCGGTCAGGGCGCTGCTACCGGACGCTCCGCAGATGGCCGCTACTCTATTTCCAGAAGAGGAGGCGCTGTTTGACGAGACGCTCCTGGACGATGCCTTCGAGGCCGCAGACTGAGGCGTGCGCCGTAACTTCGGGTTAGACTAGACGTGCTGTGGCTAGGAATGGACAACGCGCTTCGGTATTGTCGCCTTTAGGGCTGGCCTGGCTTGGGCTGACGCTTGGGGCCGTCGTGTATGCGACACGCCTTGCGCTGTTCACGTCCCCAACGGACGCGGCGCAAGGAAACGTGGGCCGGATCTTCTTCTACCATGTGCCCACGTCGATGCTGAGCCTGTTGTTTCCGTACGTCAATTTCGTCGCGTCGTTAGCCTTTTTGTACTGGCGGCGCCGGGATCCCTTGAAGGCGTTGACCGCAGACGCTGTGGCCCTCTCGTCGGCCGAGGTCACGGTCGTGTACGCGTCCATCTGTCTGCTGACTGGGATGAACTGGGGGCGAGCGGTGTGGGGTATCTGGTGGACTTGGGACGCCCGGCTGACCTCCATGCTGTTGCTCTGGCTGCTCTACGTGAGCTACCTCATGCTGCGGAAGTTTTCCGCGACCGGGCAGACGCAGACGCTGGCGGCAGTGCTCTCGATATTCGCCGGGATCGATGTGCCGATCGTATATATGTCCATCCGCTGGTGGCGGACGCAACATCCTTCGCCGGTGTTCTTTGGCGGTCCCGACTCGGGAATCGATGCATCCATGAGGCCCGCGTTTTACTGGAATGTCCTGGCCTGGGCGATGTGGGGAGTCTTCGTGCTCGTGCTGCGGTATGGCCTGGAACGACGCCGGCAGATGGCGGAGCAGGATGCGGCGTTGCGGGCCATCGAGGCGTCGCTGGAGATGGCCCAATGAAACTGAGCTGGCTCTTCAACGGTACGATGCAGGCGCACCATCTGGCCGGCGCGTATCTGACGGTCTGGTTGATCCAGGGTGGCTATGCGGGCTGGATTGCGCTTCGTCTGCTGAAGACCTCGCGGGACGGTCGTGCCGGCACAACCGTTGAAAGATCCAGGCAGTAGATTCGTTCAGCCTTCAAAAAAACAACGAAGCCAGGAACTTCAGGCCCCAACTTCGTTGTCCGAGGAGTGTTTCGAGCGAATGCGGAAGGTTCGGCTGGCGCTTTGTCTTCCGCTTCGTTCATAAAAACCCGGGCGGTTCAGGAAGGTTGCGCCGTTGCGCAAGTTTGCTTGCGACTCACAGGTTCGCCCCGCTAGACTCGCAGAAGTGTTCCCGACAAAGGCAGTTGCGATTATCAGCCGAGACGCAGCGGCTGGAGGAAGAAGTACGTGCGAGGGCAGCCTGAAAAGGCTGGCCGCGGCGGTCGTGCTCGCAACGCTGGTGGGCGGTTCGGGCTGCAGGAGAAATCGTTTCCCCGACGTCCCGGCCGGATACCGCGAATTTGCCTACGTCTCGAACGGCAGTTCCAACACCGTTTCGGTGCTGGACCTGGTGTATCTGCGGCAGGATCGCACACTGCAAGTGGGAACGCAGCCGACGGGAGTGACAGCGAACCCGAAACGGAACGAGGTTTACGTGGTGAATACCGGTTCGGCTTCGGTATCCGTCATCGATACGGAGGCGAACCGCGTCGTCGCAACGATTCCCGTCCACAAGCAGGCGTATGCAATCGATGTCGACACGGAGGGGCGGCGCGGCTACGTGGCGAACAGCGGGTCGAATACGGTCAGCGTCATCGACCTTGAGGCGCGACGGGAGATCGGCGTGATCGGCGTAGGCGAACAGCCGGGCCTGGCGCGCATCTCGGCGGACGGACGGACGCTTGTGGTCACGAACCGCGGAAGCGGCAGTGTGTCAGTGTTTGACGTTGCGGCGACTCCGGCGGATGCTGCCCGTGTCCAGCAACGGCTGCCACAACTGTCGTTGCGTCGTGGAGGTGCTGGACGGGTCGCGACGGAAGCGCTCCCGAGGCTGCGCGCTACCTTTGCAGGCTGTCCTGAAGCGACGGACACTGTGATTCTGGGGGATTCTTCCAAGGCTTACGTGGCGTGTTCGGGCGGGAACCAGGTGATGGTGATCTCACTTGCTGCAGCGCCGACGACCTGGGCGGCGAGGCAGAATCCAGGGCTGATGACGGATCACCTTCTTACTTTTTTGCGAGTGGGCCAAAGGCCTGTGCATCTGGCGCTGAAGCCGGATGGAGGCGAGGTGTTCTGCGCCAACTTTGGATCGGATTCGGTTTCCGAGATCGAGACACAGACCGATGAGGTTGGCGGGACCTACACCATCGCAAATCGTCCCGTGTTCAGCGTGGTCAGTGCCGATAACGGAACGCTTTGGGTTTCGGATTTCGCCGGCGATTCGGTCAACGCGTGGAGCATCGATGACGGGCAGATGGCCGGCAGTGTGCGGACGGGTCACGCGCCGGACGCCTTGGCATTCTCAGCCGACCAGCATCTGCTGCTGGCGGCGGACGCACGATCCGGCGACGTGTCAGTGATCCGGACCGCGGATCGGAACGGGCCGGCCCTGTTTACGATTTTGCCGTCGGGTGGGTCGCCGAACGCAATTGCGGTGAAGAGTTGGACCGGGCGGCCGTAGGGGCTGGGACGAGTATCGCCGGAGGGCTGGTTGGCCCATCCGGCGATCGACACTGTACGTGAGGGTCGGAGGTTTACTTGCCGAAATCGAACAGGTCGCTTAGATCCCCGATCGCCGGACCGTTGGTGGGCACGTACCGGTTTGCGCCGTTCTGCATCGGATTGGGCAGGTTGTCGCGGCTGCGGTCCGTGAGCGGCGCGAGCTTCCAGTTCATCTCGATGAACTTGAGAATCGATACGTGATCGTTGTATTGGTGTGAGATGTGGCCTGCTTCAGTGAAGCGCGAGACGACGATCATCGGGATGCGAGTGCCATCGCCGAAGAAATCTACTGGCTGAACGTAACCGGAGTCGTAGTAGCCTCCGCCTTCGTCGAACGTGACGAGAATAGCGGTGTCCTTCCAGAGGGTGGGATTGGCCTTTACTCCGTCGACGATCTTCTTGACGAAGCCTTCGTACAGGTTGAGTTTTGAGGATGCGGGGTGCCCATCCACCAGACCGCTCGGCTTGACGTAGGAAACGGCGGGAAGGGTGCCGTTCTGGATATCCTGATACAGGTCTGACGGTGTCCTTCAGGTGAGCATCGCGGACGGCGGGGTTGGTCATGATGGAGCGTGGAGTACTGGAAGAAGTTGCAGATGTTGCAGTACACATCGGCGGGGTTGGCGTAGTAGGGGTCATTCTTGTAGAGGTTCCACTGGTCGCCGTAGTACTTCCAGGAGATGTTCTTTTCAAGCAGCGCGTCGCCGATGTTGCGAAGCTTGGAGGGCGGTATGGTGAAGACGGTGTTGCCTTTGGTGTTGTCGGTGTAGGCATTCGCGCCGTTGGCAAAGTAACCAGGGTTGTAGTTGTTCAGCAGATAGTAGTGGCCGGGTGCGCACTTCGGGTTGACCTCATAGGGCAGACTGTTGAGGTAGCTGAGCACCGAGTAAACTCCGGGGGCGTCGGAGTCGGAGCAGTTGCTGTAGGTGCCGCCGCCGTAAGAAGCCTTTCCGGACGAACCGCCGCCGTAGCCGTCCTCGGTGTACCAATTGTTGGTCGCGGGGAGGGCGTTCGGGTTTTCGATCTCATCCACCACCCCGGCATTGGGGCCTCCGGCTCCGGCGATCTGGTTGTGGGGCGGGGTCGCCGGGTCGCCGTTGGCGTTGCTGAACCACATGGCGTCTCCCGTGCCTATCGCGATGTGGTTGGCCCCGGTTCCGCCCATCACGGCCTGGTGGTAGTTGTCGCTCATCGCATAGGTGTCGGCGAGTTGCTTGAGGTAGGGTGCGTCTCCTTGTTGCACGTTATAGAACCCCATTGCGGTACCGCCTTCGCCGGTGGTTGCTTCGGTGAACGGCTTCGGCTGGGGCTTACCGTTGGTGCCGGCGCCTACGGTGACCTCGACCCACGGAAAGAGATCGCCGAGGCAGCCGCTTGGATTGGCCCGGTCGGAGTAGTTGATGTTGCAGTCAAGCTGCTGCCACATCTGGTAGAAGCGATGCACCGGGCTCGCCGCATAGGCGTCATAAGGGATGCCAGGAGTGATCTGGAAGGGTCCGGCCGGCAAATCTGTGACATTAGGGATGCGGGTGTCTGGCGTGCCTGCGGCCAGGCCGGTCCCCCCGGTCGTCAGATACGAATAGTACTGATCGTTTGGGAGGCCGGTTTCGACTGCTTTCGCCACTGCCAAGGAAGGTATATAGGGCGAGGTGGGACCTCCGGCCAGAGGTGGGGGGAGCCTGGAATAGATGGACTTGTCCTGAGGGCTGACCTGGTATTTGTCGGCGTGGGTGTCTTCCGCGGCGAATTGCCGAGCGGCTGAGTAGTTCGCACCGGGTGTTCCGTTCGCCGTGACGATGCCCTTGGAGAGCAGGTTATCGACGTGTTCGCCATGGAGCGGCTTGTAGGTGGCGAAGACGTGATCGAAGGTCCGGTTTTCTCCGATGATGACGATCACGTGCTTGATGGGAGTTCGGGTGGCGCCGGAAGCCGCTGCTGCTTCCCGCTCCTGCGCGAATGCGGGAAGAAGACCCGCAAACACCTGGGAACCGGCAAGGACAGCCGCAGCGCACTTGAAGCTGCTTTTATAAGGACTGAGTGGATGTTTCATGCTGAACCTCGTCTGGGGATGGTGGTCGGAGCCGCATGGAAAACGCGCATACACGCGGCTTGAGTCAGCCTAGAGTCGGGTTCCCCGAGGCGGGTGAATGGCGGAAGAATGGGGTATGAAGTTTTACTACAGCTATGTACGCAGAGCGGGTCCGTGCCCGTTCGCCCAGTCGGTTTGTGCAACTCGGGGCAGACGTGCAGGAGCTTGGGAGTGTTTAGAGTTGGCGGGCGAGGACGAGAGTTATGTCGTCGGGCTGTTCGGCGGCGCCGATCCAGGCGTCCAGGGCTAGCATGACCTGCGCGGAGATCACGTGGAGGGGCTGGTCGCGGTAGCGCGCGACAACTTCCATGAGGCGGGATTCGCCGAAGTCGCCGAAGTCATTTTCGGGCTCGGTGACGCCGTCGGAGTAGGCGACGAGCAGGTCGCCCGGGAACATCTGGATGCGGCCTTCTTCGTAGGTCATGCCGTCCATGAGGCCAACGACGGTACCGCCGCAGTCGAGGCGGCGCACGCGATTGTCCCGGCCGAGGACGAGGGGGGGAAGGTGGCCCGCGTTTGAATAGGTGAGCTGGGCGGAGGCGGCGTCGTAGTGGGCGAGGAAGAGGGTCGCGTACTTTTCCGGCTGGGTGCTGCGGTACAGGTGGCGATTGAGCAGCGCGAGGATCCGGCTGGGCGACTCGAAGAGCTTCCCGGCGTAGCCCGTTGGGGAATTAAGCGAAGGGTCTGAGCTGGATGGGTCTGGGCTTGATGGGTCTGGTTGCGAAGGATATGAGCCCGGGAAGGCGATCGAAGCGAAGGAGTTGTTACTGTAGACGAGGTCTTCGCTGGCGTAGCGGTAGGCGCGTACAGCGGAGTGGAGCGTGGCCATCAGGAGGGCTGCGGAGATGCCTTTGCCGCTGATGTCCCCCAGGACGATGCCCACGCCCGACTCCTTTGCGTGACCGTTGCGGCCGGCGTGACGGTCGGGCGGTAGGGCCTCCCGGTGATGAAAGACGAGGAAGTCATAGTAGTCACCAGACACGGAGCGGGCGGGCCGACAGATGCCGTGGAGTTCCAGGTTGGGCAGGTTGCGGGATTGCTGTGGGAACAGGTTGGCCTGGACCTCCTGGGCGATGGAGAGTTCGCTTTGCAAGCGCTCTTTTTCCTTCTGCTCGAGGAGGAGCCGGGCGAGTGAACCGGTCATACGATTGAAGGAGCGGGCGAGTTCGCCGAGCTGATCTTGCTGAGCCGCGATGGAGGGCGGGATGCGGTGCGTGAGGTCGCCGCGGTCGACATCCTGGGTGGCTGTGTAGAGCTCGGAGACGGAAGCGGTCATGGAGACGCTGAGGCGGAGCGCCAGCCATAGGGCGAGCGCCTCGATGAGGGCAAAGACTATGGTAAGCGCGATGAGGCCGATGCGGATGTAGTCGGTGACGATGCCACCGAGGGAGGAACCGAAGAGCTGGCGATAGAGGAGAGACGGGCGGGAGCGTACCTCGATGGGAACGCTGTCGGTCTGGCCGGAGTCCCAATCGATGATGTTCATGGTGGAGGCGAAGGGCACACGGAAGTCGCAGATATTGACGGGCAGCGGTTCCATTCCGCCGGCGACAGAGGTGCGCTGGATGTCTGCGCCGAGGGAGCGGCGCCGACGAGTAGAGGTGGTGGCGGCTGGAGCAGGCGCGGGGTGGCTGGTCATGAGAGCCGCGACCCGCACGCGGCCCAGGCCGTCGGCGACGACGTCAATCAGGGCCGAGTCCACCGGGAGACTCGTGACGACGCTGAGCAGGCCACCTCCGGAGTGGACGCGGCGCTGATCGATGGCGACGAGGAAGAGATCTTCGCCGTCAATCACAAGACCGCGAAACTCCCGGCCGCGGAGATCTGTCACCCAGGGGGGCAGGCCGAGGGGGATAGCGGCTGCGCCGTTGGCGTCTGCCGCGGTCGAAGGCGCCTGGAACGAATCGCCAGGGAGCGGAGCGCCATCGAGGTACTCGGTACTGTGCCGATGAAGGCGGGCACGGAGAGGGTTCGGAACGGACCCGCCGGGCGTCTGGTTGGCGGTGCCCGCGGCGGTTTGCAGGGCAGCCGCTAACGCGTCATCGGAGGATTCGCCTGCCGATCCGGGAGCGCGCTGCGGAGGCGGCCCTCCGCGGTCACGCGCGCGGATGACGCGGGCGAGGCGGTCGGCGCGCGCGGCGTTTTCGCTTGCGATGCCTTCCAGTTCCTGGTGCATGCGAGTGTCCGCGAGGTGGATGGAGAACTGGCCGGCTGCGATGTAAGCGGAGATGGCAACGAGGGTGACGAAGAGGACGACGGGAGCGAGGCCTACCAGGAGATACGTGAGGACGAGTTTGTTGCGCAGACTCCAAAGCAGGCGAGTGCGGATGAAGCGCAGCGCGAGTGGGATGCCGACGGCGAGGAGCGAGAGGGCCACCAGCACCTGCATCCAGGTGATGAACGAGGTCAAGCCTCGGGTATCCAGCAGATAGGAGATCCCTGGGAGCAGGCGGACAAGCCATAGGACCACGAACCAAAGCGCAAGCCAGAAAGCGGCTCCAGCGAGGCCATGGGGCGGCCGCGTGAGCCGGCGGGATGCGGGGCGCGGGCTCCGCTCCGGAGAGTGGAGCCTGGATTCAGGCGCGCGCTTCATCCCGGATGGTCTCCTTGCGGTGGGGTTGGCCTGCGCGCTGCTGCTCTGCAAGTTGCTCGTCTGCAAGCTGCTCCGCGGATTGTTCTTTGCGGGCCAAGCGGAGAGTGTAGCGGTTGGCGGAGAAGTGGGCTCCTGCGAGGAGCAGAAGGCCGGAGAGAAAAGCCCAGATCATAAGACCGACAGAGACCTGGAATGGGCCGTAGACGGAGGCGAAGTCAAGCTTCGGAAGGGCGAGGACGTACAGGTACTTCGCGAATTCCCAGAGCAGGCCCATTACGATTGCAGTGGGCAGAACGGCGAAGGCGGGCACCTTGCGGTTGGGCAGGATCCAATAGATAAGGAAGAAGAGCAGGATGCTGGCGATGACGGCGAGGATGCGCATCATGCCGCCGTTGAGGACAGCGAAGACGATATTGTCGGTGTGTCCGAAGAAGACCCAGGTGAGTACGGCCTTCTGGCCGGCGGTGATGGCGACAGAGACCATGGCGAGGGCGCCGACCGCGAAGGCGAGCCCAAGCGAGACAAGCTGATTGTGCAGGTAGGAGCGGTTCTTGCGTACTCCCCAGACGCTGTTGAGGGCGACTTCGAGAGGGAGGAAGACGCCCGTGGAGCTGACCAGCAGCATGATGATAGAGAAGAGCTGAACGCCTTTGTGGGGATGCGCGAGGATCTGCATGTTGCGCATGACGAAGGCCTGATTCGAGGGGAGAAATGTAGAGATCATCTCGCCGACTACCTGCTCCATGGAACTTGAGTGGAAGAGGCGGCGCGAGAGGGTAAGCAGCAGGACGATGAAGGGGAAGAGGGAGAGGATGACGTTGGCGGCGACGGAGAAGGCGTAGGTGTGGACTTCGGTCTGCACCATGTAGCGGGCGAGGGCGACCAATTGAGAGCCGCTGCCGGCGGGGGGCAGGGTCGAGCGGACGTCTTCGAGGGGGATTGGGTTTGCTGTGGAAGAGGCGGGAGGCGAGCGGGGCTCGTCGGTCTTCGGCGGGGTGGTGTGGATTGCCTTGGTGTCGGGTGCGGGACTCTGGATGTCGGCGGGCATAGGCGTGCGGAGGCTTTCAGGGTGGGACACGCGGAGTTGTGGAAGCAGGCCGGGGGCCTTTGGGTTCGGCGTGACTCGATGCTAGCAGACGGGCGGGAGGGCGCCGGGGTTCAGGTGGCGGGGTTGCGGCCGATCTGCTCGCAAGCCCAGATGGCGGCATCGCGGAGGATGGGGTCGTCTGGCGGCGAGCCGGGTGGGGGGGTGCTGGTTGGGGGCTGGTTCCAGGCTTCCAGTTGCGGGAGAAAGCTTGCCTGATGCCGGAGTTCCCCATCGCGATGGCGACGTTGCGCAGGAGGCGCTTGCGGCCGGTGCGCTCGAGCGGCGAGCCTTTGAAGTGGCGTTTGAATTCGCGGGAGTCGAGGGAGGCGAGCCAGGCGAGAGCGGGGTTGATGAGTTCGGGGCGCGGGGCTGTGCCTTCAGCGTGGCCGGGCAGCGAGGTGCGGGAGGCCCGAGCGTTCCAGGGGCAGACCTCCTGGCAGATGTCGCAGCCGAAGACCTTGCGCCCGATGCGTGCGCGGAGGTTCGGGGGCGATGCTGCCCTTCTTCTCGATGGTGAGGTAGGCGATGCAGCGGGAGGCGTCCATCTCGCGCGGCGAGGCGGGATCAGCGGTGAGCCGAGGAGAGCTTGGTGGGGCAGGCATCGATGCAGCGGGTGCAGGTGCCGCAGCGGTCGGTGGCGGGAAGCTGTGCGGCGAGTTGCCGCTGGGCCTTCACTGGTGGGCAGGCAGAGGGATGTGACGATGACGCCGAGCAGCAGCCAGGAGCCGAGCTGCTGGTTCAGGACGCAGGTGTTCTTGCCGATCCAGCCGATGCCGGCGCGGGCGGCGAGACCGCGTTCGAGGAGCGGGCCGGTGTCGACGTAGCAGCGGGTGGTGAAGGGAGTGACAGACTGCAGTGCGGCTTCGATCTGGAGCAGCCGGGCGAGGAGTTCGTCGTGGTAGTCGGTGGGGTGCGTGGAGCCGTCTTCGGCGGCGCGGCCGGACCAGGCGTAGCGGGCGATCCACGCGCTGTCGGCGGGGGCGGAATCGATGGAACGAGGAGTGTCGGAGCGGTAGTTCAGCGCGCAGACGACGACCGAGCGGGCCCATGGCAGGGACAGGTGCGGTTGGCTGCGGACGAGGGCTCCGGAGGGGTCTCGGCGCTTGAGGTACTCCATTTCGCCTGCATGGTCGGCGGCGATCCAGGCCGCGAACCGTGCGGCGTCGGCCTTTTCGGCGGGGTCGTCTGGCAGGCCTACGGAGGCGAGGCCAACGAGGTCGAAGCCGGCGGTCCGGGCACGTTCTTCGAGCGCGCGGCGGAGCTCCGGCGACCACGTTGCTAGCGGGGCTTGAGCGGGCTCGGGCGCAAGTACAGGTGGGCTGGCCATACATCTTAAGTGTAGCGGGCGCCAGGACCATGGACGTTGTGAGAGCGGTGGGTTCGCCTAGAATCAGACTGGCACCAGACACCGTAGAACGCGAGGCCTTCCCGCTTGAACCAGAACAGTGCGCCTGAGATACAGGCAGTTCTCTTTGACTTCGGAATGGTTCTCTCCGGGCCGCCGGAGCCACGCGCATGGGCGCGCATGCTGGCGATTGCTGGTATCGAAGAAGCGCCGTTCCATGCAGGCTACTGGGCGCATCGGCATGACTATGACCGGGGCACGCTGAGCGGTGCGGCTTACTGGGACGCGGTCGCGCGGCATGGCGGCTCGCGGGTCCACAGTGGGCAGGTGGCCGAGCTTATCGCACAGGATACGGAGCTCTGGACCGATATGAATGTCCGAATGGTGGAGTGGGCGAGGCAGCTGCAGCGTGCCCGCGTGAAGACCGGGATACTTTCCAACATCGGGGATTCGATCGCAGAGGGAATCTGCGCCAAGCTGCCTTGGCTGAGTGCCTTCGATCACTGCACGTGGTCCTATGCGCTGGGAATGGCGAAGCCGGAGCGGGCCATCTATGAGAAGACGGCGGAAGCTCTGCAGACCCCGCCCGAACACATCCTCTTTATAGATGACAAGCAAGAGAACATTGTGGCCGCCATCGGCGCGGGGATGCAGGCGATCCAATATGACAATCATGCTAACTTCACAGCGGAGATGCGAGCACGCGGCTTGGCGTGGTTGCTTGACGCGGGTGCGAGCCGATCCGAGCCGGCGGATTTGTAGAAGGGTGCATACGTCCCGATTTGGTAATTGGTGCTCAGGATCTGCAGCATGTCTCGATTTAGCGCACTTCAACCAGATGTATTCCATGGATAGTGAAGGACAGGCTGCACTCAGCGCAACGCCGCAGCCACATAGACCATGACACTAGCAATCCACTCTGCAGTGCCGCGGGGCCGAGTCGCCTCCCGGAGGGCCAACGCTCTTTGTTCCCGATCGCGTGAGCTGCTGTTGTATTGCATTGCGGCGTCGGTGGGCTGCGGGTGGTTCTCGGCGGCCCGTGCGCAGGCGGCCGCAGCCCCCGGCGGACAGCGGCTCGCGTTTGCAGGCCTGCGCGCCGCTCAGACGGGAGGTATCCCCGCCGGGCAGATCAACGCTGTCACGTCCGACAGTACCGGGAACATCTACCTACTCATCGACCGGAAGGATGGCGTTCGGCTGCTGAAGATGGATGCGGCGGCCGGCACGGTGCTCGCGGAGGCCCAACTTGGAGCCAAGGGAGACATTGGGCTGGCGATGGCACTGGACCCTTCGGGCAATGTATATGTCACGGGGACGAGCTGGTCGGGGGCACTGAACGCCACCGCAGGCGCGGCGTTCCCGGCGTCTACAGGTTCTGCGACAAATGGATTCGTAGCCAAGTTTGATGCAGATCTGAATACAGATTTCGTGACATTTGCCGGTGGCGGGTATATGTCGGCTAGTGCAATTGCGGCCACAGCAGACGCGGTGTTCATCGCGGGATCCATCTTCTCGCCTACGCTGCCGGTTACTCCGCAGGCCGTGATGGGCGCGCCGGCATCTGGCACGACCGGCAACGGATTTGTTGAAAAGTTTTCGGGCTCCGGGAGTACGTTGCTCTATGCGACGTACCTGACCGGCGCCGGCGGGAACACGAGCGCGGTCGCACTTGCGGCCGACTCGTCCGACGACGCATATGTGGGCGGGTACACTGCCGCCCCTGGCTTTCCAACCGTTGCGGCGGTTGTGCCGGAGATGCTGGGCACTGCGTCAGGCTTTCTGACAAAGCTGAAGCCGGGCGGCGACGGAATTGCGTTCTCTACCTTTATCCCCGGCTCCGGAGTTACTTCCCTGGCAGCCGATGCAGGTGCGGGGAACCTGTTGGTGTCCGGAGGAATCGCGCTGGGGCAGTTCCCCGTTTCGACCGTGCAGGTGCCACTCGTCCCCATGACGTACCAGGTGCTGCTGCGGCTGCCGTTCGACGGCAGCACGGTGCTTTCTTCCACGGCGCTTGCTCCGGGGAACGGATCGCTGGTGGCGGCGGGCCCGCCGGGAACGGCCTGGGTGACCGGTGATCTTGCGGTGCCGCTGCTTGCCGTTCCTTCGCTTTCTAGTATCGGGAACAGCTATGCCGCTCGTGTGAGTCGGCTTAACCAAGTAGACCAGACGGCCCGTTTCGGGGGAGTAGCTGCCGGCAACACGGGCTATGCGAGCGCCCCTGTAACCCTGACCGGTGTGGCGGTTAACTCGGCCGGAACCGCCCTGATCGGCGGCAGCTTCTCTCCCACGGCAAGTTCTAGCCTGCTGACGAGCCAGACCTTCGACCTGCCACTCGAGAGTGCTCCGACTAACGTTTTTTCCTCCGAGGTCCGCGCTGCGGTGCTTCCCTCTTCGGCCTGCGATGGAAGCCTCTGCGCGGGCTCGTCCGCGTATTTCGCGGAGTTGATCGCGCCCGGCACCGCAGCAGCGGTTCCCGCGGCTTTGGCGCTTTCAGTGGATGACGCTCCCAACGTGACGCTGCGGAACCTGAGCACTGCGGACGCGACGGGGTTACAAATCATGGCGACGGGGTTCACGCAGGTTAACAACTGTGGCGCAATTCTCTCGGCCGGGGGAGAGTGCAGTATTGCGCTGAGCGGCGTGGGTCCCGGCTCCATCACCGCTTCGTCCGACAACGCGACTACACAAACCCGTGCGATCCCGGATCGTTCTGGGTCCGCAGTTCAGGCCGCCGTAGTGTTCTCGCCAAAGGAACTTGATTTCGGAATCGTGAGCGCGGCGGGACCTCCCGTGGTACGCACCATAACCGTTACAAATCTCATGCAGGGAACTCAGACCTTCAACTCCGTAAGGAGTTTTGGCAACGCAAAGAGTACGCCGCCGTACACCGTAACGGAAGAGGCCACAGACTGCACGCTTGCGGGATCCACAACGCGAGTGCTTGCGCCGGGTGCGTCGTGTCACATCACGATCAGCGTTGCAGCCTCTTCGAACTCGGCGGATGACGGCGTTATCCATGCCAACTGGATCATCGGCGGCGGGAGCGTAGGGCTGACGGCGTACTCGCAGGCGGCGGCGCTTTCAGTCTCGGCGGCGGAGATCGACTTCGGGACGCAGTACACGAACGGTTTGCGCCTGCCGCGGTATCTATACCTTTCGAACAGCGCGGGGCAGAACTACAGCCATGCCCCTATTGTGCTGCCCGGTGGGTCGCCGTTCGCTGTCTACGACGCCTGCCCAAGGGTGCTTGCGCCGCATTCCGTTTGCCAGATTATGCTGGAGTATCAGGCCTTGCACGCCCCTTCGTCAGATTCTGTGACGCTGATGCTCGATCAGGGATTGAACGTGCTCGTAACCGGGCGAACGCTGAACCAGCCAACGAGCGCGGGCGCCACTGCGAACCCGAACATGAGCGTCTCGGCAACCTCCCTCTCGTTTGCCACCCCCGTCGTGGTTACCGGCACATCCAGCAGCACGCAGGCGGTCACGGTAAAGAACACGGGTGTAGCCGGGTTTGCTGTTGCGGTTTCCCTGACCGGCGATTACACGCAGAGCACGAACTGTGGGGCGATGCTGACAGGCGGTGCTTCCTGCTCAGTGGTGCTGACGTTCGCGCCATCTGCGCCGGGCACACGGAGTGGCCTGCTGGTCCTCTCCGCTGGCGGTGGCGCCGCTCCGGCCTACGTGACACTTACCGGTTCAGGCGTGGATATCCTTTCGCCGCCTACAAACGGAACCATAGATATGGGCGCTGAGCCTCTAGGGCAGCCGGTCGTGGAGTGGTTCAAGGTGACGCAGCCGTTCACGAGCTTCTCTGCGGCAGCGGCGTCACCTCTGCTGGGCGCCCCGTTTACCGCTGTGCTCGTAGAGGACATCGGTTACGGACATGGGCAGCCGTCCTCAAGTGCCTTCAGCAACATCGCGACGGGGAGTTGCTACAACTGCTGGCTTGGAGTGCGATTCGACCCGACCACAACCGGTCTCGCCACAGGGACGCTGACGTTGCGCTCGGTTCCCGGCGGCTCATCGGAGGTGCTGTCGCTTACGGGCGCGGGAAACGCATCGACCGGGTTGCTGCTGACCCCCGCAAGCCAGGACTTCGGGTCCGTTGCTATCAATAGCTCAAGCGCGGCGTCCCTGTTCGTCCTGACCAACCTGAGTCCAACGCAAAGCGCCGTGACGCTGGCGACGCCGACGGTCTCAGGCGACTTTTCGATCTCGAACTCCCCCACGGGCGGTGTCCCTTGCGGCGGGGCGCTGGCCTATACTGCCTCCTGCTTTGTTCAGGTTGTGTTTGCGCCTGCCGCCGTGGGCGCGCGCAGTGGAGCACTGACGATCCAGGCTGGGCCGGAGATCGCCGTCGCGTCGCTGACGGGGTACGGGGAGTCTGACCCCGGTGTGGCGCTGAACCCCGCCGCACTGCTGTT
Source organism: uncultured Acidobacteriaceae bacterium (assembly GCA_963791875.1). Lineage (GTDB taxonomy): Bacteria > Acidobacteriota > Terriglobia > Terriglobales > Acidobacteriaceae > Edaphobacter. The sequence goes on along the minus strand of CAWBUI010000002.1, from coordinate 31,001 downwards.
CGCGGATGTTCCGGGAGCCGGATCTACGCAGCAGACTGTGACCGTGACGAACACCGGGGCCGCGGGGCTGTCGCTCGCCACTCCCACGGTGCTGACAACGAGTTCGGCCGCAACGAGCTTCGTGGCGACCAGCAACTGCGGCACATTGGACCTTGGCGCAAGCTGCACCGTTCAGGTCACATTTGCGCCGACGAGTGCCCCGGCTGCCGGCATTCTGAGCATCCCTGTGACGACCACGGTCGCCGGTTCTCCCGTGCTGACCAACTACACGGTCCCGCTGACGGGAGCGTACACCAGTTCCTCTGCGGGGCTGGAGCTCTTGCCCGGCGCGTTGCAGTACGGACCGCTGCCGACGGGCTCGATGGGTGTGTCCCGACAGGTGCTGATAAACAACCTGAGCGGGAAAGGTTTGGCACTACAGGTCTCCCTGCCGCATCAGTTCGTCCTTGCGGGGGCACCGTGCACTGCTCTTGCGGCAGGCGCGAGCTGCGTCTTTTCTGTGGCGTTCCTTCCGCTGACAAACGGAGCGGTCACAGGCACGATTGTCGCCTTTGGGGCCCCGTCGGATGGATCCGCAGGGGTGAGTGGCGCTGCCTACCTCGAGGGCTATGGGAATGGCCAGGGCTCGCTTGTAGTGAGCGGCGGTTTGCTGCCCGGAACGGTGCTCGATTTCGGGCAGGTTCCGTCCGGCCAGGCGATGCAGAAGGTGCTGACGCTCACGAACAGCTCGTCGAATTCCCCGGTAACCGTGCGCCGAATCACCAGCCAGCCGCCGTTCACGGCCATCTCGACCTGCGGCGAGACCTTGGCGCCCGCTGCAAGCTGCACCATAACGGCGCGATATACGCCTTTGAACGAGAATGCTGCAGGCGTGTCCACTCCCCCCTCGCGTACAGATACCGGAGCGTTGCTGATTGAGAGCGATTCCACTTCCTCGCCTGACACGATCAACCTTACGGGAAGCGTTACGCCTGTGACCGTGAGTACACCCTCGACTGTGACGCTGCCGACGTTGACGGCCTCGCAGGGTTCACTCACCTTTTCTCCAACACAGGCAGGAGATCTTTCGGCGCCGCAGGTGGTCACGCTGACCAATTCAGGAACGGGCGCCGTCGAGATCCTGAACGTGCAGGGCACGCCGGACTTCATGGCTACAAGCGATTGCTCGACGGTTCTGCCGGGGGCGCATTGCACGGTCACCGTGGCGTTCAGCCCGCAGGCCGGCTCCCCCGCGGGCGCGGCGAGTAACCAGCGTGCCGGGGCGGTTCACATCTCCTCGAGTGCGATGACCCCGCTCGATTTCCTTTCCGTAGTGGGGGTGGCAACAGCCTCGACCTTGACGCTGAGCCAGACTTCACTGGACTTCGGGCGGGTGCAGGTGGGTGACAGGCAATCGCTGGGACTGCAGTTGAGCAACAGCGGCGCGACTGCGCTCACGCTTGGGCAGCTTACGGCGGGAGGAGACTATACGGTGTCGGCAGGGTCGTGTCCGTCGCCTGTCATGGCTCTGGCGCCCGGCGCGAGTTGCACGTTGCAGGTGGCCTTTGCGCCCTCCGCCACCGGCACGCGGCCCGGTGCGCTGGACATTGCCAGTTCTGCAAGTACGCTTCCCCTTGCCGTGTCCCTGACTGGGCTGGGTGTTCAATCCCAGCTGCAGGTTTCTCCGGCAAAGCTGGATTTCGGTGCGCTCCCCACAGGGGCAGCGGCCAGCCTGTCGCTTACGCTCGCGAATACCGGGAACTCGCCAATAACGGGAATCTCGTTGCAGACGACCAGCGGCTTTGCAGTCTCGACCCCCTGTGCGGTTGCAACCCTGGCGCCGGGGGGGAGTTGTTCGGTGACCCTGACATTCTCGCCCCTGAGCGCAGGCGCCCAGACCGGCACGCTAAAGGTGCTTAGCTCAGATTCGGGTTCCCCGGTCAGTATCGCTCTGACGGGAACCGGGACTGCAAGTGGCATGTTCACGCTCACCGTAGGCGGCTCGAACAGTGGAGTTGCAAGCGTGAAGACGGGCCGGCCCGCCAGCTACTCGCTTGCGATCACGCCGGTGAACGGGTTTAGCGGATCCGTGGTGCTGAACTGTACGCCGATGACACCAGCAGACTTCGCCTACTGCTCGCTTCTGCCGTCTACCGTAACGGTCGGCGGAGCGGCTCAGGGTACGGTGGCCACGATCGAGACGGTGACCTCGATTGCGAACAGCAAAGCGGAGCCGGTGCGTGGCTTCGGGCGGACGGCAGTGTGCCTGCTGTTCCCTGCCCTGCTGTTCTCGTGGAAGGCGCGGACCTCACGAGAGCGGTTGTGGCGGCGGACAATGCCGGTCGCCTGGGCCGTATTTGCAACCTTTGCCCTGCTGACCTCGAGCGGCTGCGCCGGGAGCGGAGCGGATCCGAATCTCCGGTACGCAACCCCCGGCACCTACCAGTACCAGGTTACGGCTAGCTCCGTTGGTGCGGCCACGCAGGTCACTCAGACCGTGACGCTAAACCTGACGATTACGCCGTAGAGGCGGCGGCGGGCGCGAGGGGAATGCGGACCTGCTCGACAATCTCGATGCCGAAGCCCTGCAGAGCCGGAACGTGGGTCGGAGTGTTAGTCAGGAGGCGAATGCGACAGATGCCAAGATCAGACAGAATCTGACCTCCCAGGCCAACCTGCCGCAGGGTGCGCTGGGCGCGGTGCGCAGTGTCATCGCACGTATCCGTAGACCGAGTGTCGCGATGCAGCACGAGGCGGCCGGACGCCGGCGTCACCATCCCTACTGCGATCGCGGCGCTGCGGTCGATGCCGAAGCCGCGGGTGCCGTTGTGCAGATAGATCAGGGCGCCGCGGCCGGCTTCCGCGATCACGGCGGAGCGAGCTGTCGACAAGCGCGGCAATCGCATAGCGTGGCGCCGAAGACGTCGCCGGCGAGGCAGTGGGTGTGGACGCGGACCAGGGCAGGCTCCTGTTGCTCGCGGTCGATACGTCGCCGCAGACAAGCGCGACGTGGGACTCGGCCGCCATCGACTTCGCTCTCGTAGGCGATCATGCGGAACTCGCCGTGAGCGTGTCGGCAGCATCGCCTCGGCGACGCGGTGGATGTAGCGCTCGTGCTGCAGGCGATAGCGGATCAGCTCGGCGACGGTGAGCATCTTCAGGCCGTGCTCGGCGCAGAACCCGATGAGGTCAGGCACGCGGGCCATGGTGCCGTCGTCGTTCATGATCTCGCAGATGACGCCGGCGGGGATGAGGCCGGCGAGGCGGGCGAGATCGACCGAGGCCTCGGTCTGGCCGGCGCGGACGAGGACGCCGCCTTTGCGCGCGCGCAGCGGAAAGACGTGGCCGGGGCGAGCGAGGTCCTGCGCGGTCGAGCGCGGGGTCGATGGCGACGCGGATGGTGTGGGCGCGGTCGGCGGCGGAGATGCCGGTGGTGACGCCTTCGCGGGCTTCGATGGTCTCGGTAAAGGCGGTGCCGAAGCGGGAGGTGTTCTCCTGTGTCATGGGACCGAGGCGCAGGTAGTCGGCGCGCTCTTCGGTCAGGGTCAGGCAGATGAGGCCGCGACCGAAGCGCGCCATGAAGTTGATGGCTTCGGGGGTGACGAGCTCGGCGGCCAGGGTGAGGTCGCCTTCGTTTTCGCGGTCTTCGTCGTCGACGACGACGACCATGCGGCCGGCGCGGATCTCCGCAACTGCTTCCTCAACCTCGACGAATGGACTTCCTGTTGAACTCTTCGCAGCTTCGTTCATCCATTCCCTTCCCGAGTCTGCACCTGATATCAAGCTAAACGATGCGGAGTCTGCCCAAGCAAAAGCGCCGCCTTTGTCGGCGGCGCAGTGCGTTTTCTACTGAAGGCTACAACGTCGACTCGATTTCGAAGCCCCAGGCCTCGAGAAGGGCCTCCGGGATGTACTTGGAGTTCTTGTTGCGGCGCGCCCACTCGCGAAGACGCGTGGACCGGATGTACTGGTCGGGGGTTAGCTTGTACTCCTTAACGACCTGCTCGAAGGAGGTTACGGTGGGGACGACGGGCCCGATCGGCTCCGGTTTGCCCCAGTTTGGATTTCCACGACGCTTTGCCATCAATATTGTCCTTTGAGACAGAATTCAGCTTTACTTCTGCGACGCCGCACGAGGCTGTTTGCTGGTGCGGACCGTCCAAATGCGCAGAATGGCCACTCTTTATTATAGGGCTTTTACCTTGAATAGCCAATGACGAGCCGACACCAGCGGTCATGGTCTCGGCAGGGTGATCTCATTCGGCAGACGTGACCGCCCGCAACTTCGCAGGCTGCCCGAGGGTTGCGGCTACGACGCAGGCGCGCACGGCCCGGCTCCGCCCCGGCGTAGAAAGATGTCCAGCGTCCCGCCCTGGATCACGATGGAAAACACCACGACGATATACGTGGTGGCCACTATCCAGCTATGGTGACGGCCGTCGGGAACAGACAGTGCAAGGGCAATCGAGAGCCCACCTCTCAGGCCACCCCATCCTAGGGTAAGGATGGAGGACTCCATCTTCTTTTCAATCGCTCGGACCAGCATGACGACCAGAGCAACGACAGCCATTCGCACCGCCGCAACTGTGACGATGGCAAGCGCGCCCGACGCAAAGGCCCGGCGCGGGAATGGGATGCCCAGCACCTCAACGCCGAGCAGCACAAACAGGATGGAGTTCTGAACCTGATCGACGACGGTCCAGAAGCGGTCCATGGATTCATGCGCAATAGCGCCCGGCGGGTGATTGCGGTTGAACTGCCGAAGCGCCAGGCCGGCCGCCACAGCCTCCAAGGGTGCCGAGACATGCAGGCCTTCTGCGAGCGCGTAACCGCCAAGCGCCAGGGAAAGCGTGAACATGATGTCGATCTGGTAGGCCGAGAGGCTTCGCATGAGCTGCGACGCGCGCGCAGGCCAGAGCGACTCCGAGCAGGAGTCCGCCCCCGGACTTCAGCACCAGTAGAGTGGCGATCCTGCCGAGTGAGGGCGCGGCGCCATGGGACGCTTCAAGCACAGCGAGGAACAGGACTGCGCCGATGCCGTCGTTGAACAGCGACTCGCCGGCAAGCTGCGCGCGGATCGCAGGGGAGACACCGACGCGGTGCAGCATCTCCAGCACAGCCACGGGGTCAGTCGGTGAGATCAGCGCGCCGAAGAAGAGGCAATCAATCCACTTGGCGCTTACGCCGAACAGCGGGAGGGCAGCGTGCATGACGGCGGCAACGGCAGCCATGGACAACAACGTTCCGAGCACGGAGAGCAGGCCCACGGCAAGCTTTTGCCGCGAAAGATCGGCCAGGTTGAGAAGGAAGGAACCGCCGAACAGGAGTAGGCTCAGCATCCCGTGCAGCACCAGGTCTTCGAAGTGGATGCCGCACGACCAGGTTGTCGGCGATGTGGTCCAGGTTCGGGGCCATGTGGCTGAAGTTCATCAGCAGCACAGAGCAGCCCACCGTGAGAAGCATCGTTCCAATGGTGATCGGCACGCGGAGCACGCGAACGCTAAGCCACGCGAAGACAGCCGCGGCAGTGACAATAATGCTCAGCAGGGCGAGGGTAGACATCCTTTCGCTAAGCGTACCGGTTTCCGGCGTATTCAGAGCAGAGGCCGCCTTTACCAGGGCCGCGGCGGGGTTAGCTCCAGGCGCACCACGTCGTACGCCACGCCGGAGGTGAGCCCGCCGGCGGGCACCGTTCAGCGTGAGGGTGTTCGGCCCCGGGTGCAGCATCGAGGCGTCAAACTGCAGGTCCTTCTCGACCCAGGACCCCTGCACGCCATCGCGATTGATGGTCGCGTTATAGATGAGGCCGTCGATCGTGCCTGCGTCCTTGCCGTTCACCTTGACCGCGAGTGTGCGAGTAGCGACGCCGGCGAGCGCGACGCGAAGAATGCCGCGTGCGCCCGCGACGGGAGCTCTTGTCCATGGTGAAGTTGACGGTCCAGGGGGTCTCCCGCCCGTGACCCCGGCCTGTTGTGTCGTTCGGGTCTTCGTCGTGGGGCACCTGGTAGATGAACCAGTCGCGGCTCCAGTCTGACTTGCCCACGGTGTAGTTGACGTCGTTCGGAAGAGCCTGGCGTACTCGATGTACTCGCCCCAGTGCCAGTGGTCGCCGCCGCCGACGGAACTCGGCTGCGGAGCGGTTGGGCACGCCAATCTGCCAAAGCTGGCGGCCATACCGTACGGGGACCCAGTCCAGCTTGCCGAGGTCGATCGTTCCGCCGGCCGTCGACCGTGATGCTGGCCTTGGCGTACTCGCCTAGAACGCCGTCGGCGATGGCGTGGAGCTCGTACGTGCCTGGGCGCACCTTCGGGATAGTGAACCTTCCATCGGGCGTGCCCCGCGTCCAGAACTCGTAGTGCTTGGCGTCGTTCTCCCATGTCATGCGTTCGGGGGTGCGGGTGGGCTGGCCGGGCCTGAGGGCAAGGTCTGGGCCGCGGGCGGTTGTGCCGGGACCTCCGGCTGATCCGGGTAAGCAAGGCCCACTTCTAGGTTTTCGAGCTTCAGGCCGGGCGATTGCGCATCCTTCAGAATAAGCTGGCCCGAAACGGTACTGCGCGACGCCGCGGGTGTGTAGTCCACGCCTTTCACCCACGCGTAGGGCCACTTCCCTGACTCCACGATCGCCTGCTTCTTTGCGTCGGCGAACATCGCATCCGGGGTTGCGCCCGAGTTGACGTAGATCAGGATGGGCCCGACGACCTTGGTCCAGTCTTCCCCGGCGGCGATCGGCAGGATGCTGCCGCCGTAGTGCGTGCCGCGCCAGTAGTCGAGCAGCGTAGGGTCCCCGCCGTCTCCGTCATCCAGGTGGCCGGTAAGCTCGACGTGTTTCGGGCCGCTCGAGAGGTACTCCATGGATGGATTGATGAAGTAGATCCCGACGTGCTGCTTTGTGCTCGACCACCCGAAGGCGGGAGTGTCGAACTGGTCTGCGCAGTAGTCGTACTTGTGTTCGGCGATCCCCTTCTTGAAGCCGGTAGTCAGGCGACGAGCTTCTTTCATGTTCAGGTCGGTGCCGCGGTCCCAGTCCGCGCCGGTGGGCATCATGGTGTTGCGTTGCGCGTCCACGGAAAGCCAGTCGAACAGGCTGCCATTGAGCTTCATCCCGTAGCGGCTTTCGGCGATCTGGGTGGCGCCGTAGCTGGGCTGATGGGTGAAAATGGCATAGGTGTAGATCCCCTTTTCACCGCGCCCGAGGGTGTACCGGATCTCCATGTCGACCAGCAGGTCGGGCCCGCGATTGAAGCCTCCGCCAGGTCGGCCTGTCGCAGTGCCGCGGTTGCGCGGGAGATTCGGAGGAAGCGCCCCCTGCGCCGCTGGCTGGCCGCCGGCAGAGTTATCCCCCGGACCCGATGGCGGAACACCAGCACCGCGTTCGCCGTTGAGATTTTTACCGTCAGACCAGCCTTTGATCGAGACCTCGGCACGCTCGCCGCCGTTCTCTGCGGGATCGAGGGTCACGCGGGACTCCATGCGCGCGGCGCCGTTCGGATTCTGCTCCCAATAGCCGGCGTGATGGCCGGAGACGAAGCCTTGGGTCTCGATTCCGTTCGCTTTCAGCGACGTCATATCGCCGGTCTTCTTGTTGATTGTGGCCGTCAGATACCCATTCGAGAGAACCCACGTCGCGCCCTGATCGGAGATCGTAACGCGCTGCGACGGGCCTTCAGCGAAGGACGGCAATGCGGCGAACCATGCTGCAGCGCTTAGGGCGAGCGCGAAAACCCATCCGAGGCTGGAGATTGCGGTGCGCGAGAAAAGCAGCACCGGGACTAAAGCGAAGGCGCGGCGGAGCGGCAGAAACATCAAGAACCTTTCGACGCCGGAGGCTGATTTTTTCGTCTGCTGAAAATATGGGCGGTCATGGGAAATACGCGCGAGCCGCAGGGAAAGACGCCCTGCTTCCACTCGCCGGCGTTGCATCATACAGGAATGACTGGTGCGTCCAGCAGAGTACACCCGTCGGCTTTGCGGCCCCACTCCTCCAAACCCGAACCAACCTGAAGGACAATCCTATGAGTACCGCGCCCTGCGAAGAGCTCGAAATACAGGAACGAAATGCTGCTGATGGCGGGTCGAACCGCCAGGGGCTTTCCCGCCGAACATTCCTGCAATCGGCCGGGGTTTTGACCGCCGGCGCAGCGACTGGCCTCCCGGGTCTGGTCTCGGCTGAGACACATGGCGGCCCGGGAACGGCGCATACGTTTACGGCTTCGGTGACGATCAACGGCAAGCTGCAGAAGCTGACGCTCGACACGCGGACGACGCTGCTCGACGCGCTGCGCGAGCACCTGGACCTGACGGGCTCGAAGAAGGGCTGCGATCACGGGCAGTGCGGCGCGTGCACGGTGCTGGTGGACGGCCGCCGGGTGAACTCCTGCCTGACGCTCGCGGCGACGGTGGATGGCGCGCGAGGTGACCACGGTCGAAGGCCTGGCGCACGGCGACGCGATGGAAGGCCTCTCGCCGGTGCAGGCGGCGTTTCTGGAGCATGATGCGTTTCAGTGCGGCTACTGCACGCCGGGGCAGATCTGCTCGGCCGACGGCGCTGCTGCAGGAGACGCAGAAGGGGCAGCTCAGCCAGGTGAGTTGGGAGACGGGCAAGACAGTCGGCGCCGGAGCTTACGGATGATGAGATCCGCGAACGGATGAGCGGCAACATCTGCCGCTGCGGTGCCTATCCCAACATCGTGGCCGCGGTGCGGGCGCCGCGGGACGCGCGCGCCAAAGATACAGGAGCCTCGGCATGAATCCATTTGCGTACCAGCGTGCCACCTCCACGCCGGAGGCGCTTCGCGCGATCGCCGGCCACGATGCCAAGTTCCTGGGCGGCGGGACCAACCTGGTCGACCTGATGAAGCTGAACGTGGAGCACCCGGCGACGCTGATCGACGTCACGCGGTCCTGATCCGGCGCTCACCCGGATCGACGACGCGCCCGGCGGCGGCGTGATGATCGGAGCGCTGGTGCGCAACACCGAGCTGGCGAACCATCCGCACATCGTACAGAACTATCCGCTGCTGTCGCAGGCGCTGCTCTCGGGAGCGTCGCCGCAGTTGCGCAACATGGCGACGACGGGCGGCAACCTGCTGCAGCGCACGCGCTGCTACTACTTCATGGATACCGCGTTTCCGGCGTGCAACAAGCGTGCGCCGGGATCGGGCTGTGCGGCCATTCGAGGGCATCCAGCGATACCACGCGATCCTGGGGCAGACGGACAAGGGGCCGCAGAGCGGCGAGTCCTGCATCGCCACGAATCCGTCGGACATGAACGTGGCGATGGCGGCGCTGGGAGCGACGATTCATGTGCAGGGGCCGAAGGGAAAACGCGCGATTCCGATCGCGGAGTTTCATCGGCTGCCGGGCGCGACGCCGCATGTGGACACGACGCTGCATCCGGACGAGTTGATCACGGCGGTGGAGCTGCCGCCGCCGCTGTTCGCGAAGAACTCGTGGTACCTGAAGGTGCGCGATCGGCAGAGCTATGCGTTTGCGCTGGTCTCGGTCGCGGCAGGGCTGGAGATGAATGGCGGCACGATTCAATCCGCCGGCCTTGCGCTGGGCGGTGTGGCGCACAAGCCGTGGCGGTCGCCGAGGCGGAGAAGTGCGCTTGCGGGCCAGCCTGCAACGCCGGAGAGCTTCCGCAAGGCGGCGGATCTCGCGCTGACCGGGGCGAAGGGCTACGAACACAACGCCTTCAAGATCGAGATGGCGAAGCAGGCGATCGTCCGGCGCGCTTGCCGCTCACGGCTCGCATGCCCGCGGCTGGACGCTACGCCGGGCAGCGGAAGGAGCACAGGCATGATGGCCAGGAACAACGAGAGAAGACTCAGAACGCAGGGCAGGACAACGCCGAATCCGCATCCGCGCGCAGCTTCCGTATCGCTACGACGCGCTGGCCAAAGTGACCGGCAAGGCGAAGTATGCCGGCGGAGTTTTCTTCGCCCTTTCCAAAGGATCAGCTTGTGTATGCGCTGATGGTGCAGTCGACGATCCCGTGCGGCACGATCGCGTCGATGGACCGCAGCGGCCGCGGAGCGCGCGCCCGGCGTGGTCGCGGTGCTGACGCCGTTCAATGCGCCGAAGCTGAACACGGGCAAGCCGGAGCCTCCGGCGCGGCGCAACCTTTCCGTGCTTGAGGACACAGAGGTGCACTACAACGGCCAGCCGATCGCGGTTGTTGTGGCGAACACGCTGGAGCAGGCGCGCTATGCGGCGAGCCTGCTGAAGGTGAAGTACACACCCAAGCCGGCGAAGCTGGAGCTTGCCGGAGAAGCTCGCGAAGGAAAACCGCCTGGGCGAGGCGCGCTGGCCGAAGAATCCTGGCAAAGAGCCGCCGGGCAATAAGCGCGGCGATATGGACAAGGGCTTCTCCGAAGCTGCCGTTACGGTGGAGAGACACTACATCACGCCCATCCAGGTGCACAATCCGATGGAGCCGCACGGCACGATCGCGTGGTGGGAGGGCGAGAAGCTCAACGTCTATGACTCGACGCAGTACATCTCCGGGTGTGAAGCAGTCGATCGCGCGCGCTCTGAATATCCCGCTCGATGATGTGCGTGTGCAGTGTCCGTACACGGGCGGCGGGTTCGGCTCGAAGGGTTCGATGTGGTCGCATGTGCCACTGGCGGCGACCGCAGCAAGGTGACGGGCAAGCCGGTGAAGCTGGTGCTGGATCGCTACCAGATGTTCGGGCCGGTGGGCTACCGGCCGACGACTGAACCGCATCAAGCTTGGCGCGACTGCAGGACGGCAAGCTGACGGCGATGCAGCAGGATGTCGTGATGAATGCGTCGGTGATGGAGGACTTCACCGAGCACTCGGCGAGCCCGACGAAGATGCTGTACGCGAGCGAGAACAATGCCGTCAGCGAGAAGATGGTGGAGGGGAACTTCGGCGTGGCGACGTTTATGCGCGCGCCGGGTGAGGCTCCGGGAACAGCGGTGCTCGAGATTGCGATGGACGAGCTGGCGGAGAAGCTGAAGATGGATCCGCTGCAGCTGCGGCTGGTGAACTATGCGGAGAAGGATCCAAGCCACGATCGCCCGTGGACCGACAAGCACCTGAAGGAGGCGTACACGCAGGCGGCGCGAGCGGTTCGGCTGGGCGAAGCGCAACCGCACGCCGGGCAAGATGATCGAAGGCAGCGAACCTGATCGGGCATGGCATGGCGACGGCGACGTATCCGGCGAACCGCTCCGCCGCGCAGGCGGTGGTGCGGATCCTGCCGGACGGCAAGGTGTATGCGGCCTCCGGCACGCAGGACCTGGGCACGGGCATGTACACGATGATTGCGCAGACGGCGGCCAGACGCGTTCGAACATGGATCCGACGCTGGTGGAAGCTGCGCTGGGCGACTCGAAGCTGCCGAAGGCGCCGGTTTCGGGCGGGTCGCAGTCGACCGCTTCGGTGACGCCGGCGGTGCAGGAGGCGGCGCATGCAGGCGAAGCTGAAGCTGGCCGAACTGGCGATCAACGATGCCGAAGTCACCGCTGCACGGGCTGAAGACGCATGCAGATCTGGACTTCAAAGGACGGCAGGCTGTTCAACAAGGCGAAACCTCGCAAGGCGAGACGCTTTGCCGACTCTGATCGCGCGGAACGGCGGGCAAGCCGATCGAGGCGCAGGGCTCGGCTGAGCCCGGCGAGGACAAGATCGCCTACACGTCGTACTCCTGGGGCGCGGTGTTCGCGGAGGTCGCGGTGGATCGCTACACGCACATGGTCGAAGGTGCGGCGGGTGGTGGCAACGTACGACATCGGCTCGCTGCTGAACAACAAGACGGGGCTGAACCAACTGATGGGCGGAATCGTGTGGGGCGTCGGGTTCGCGCTGCATGAAGAGGCGTGATCGATCCGGTGTACGGCCGGATCATCAACGAGAACCTGGCGGACTACCACGTGCCGGTGAATCTCGACATCGGAACGATCGACGTGACCTGCTGAATATTCCGGACACGAAGTTCAATCCGCTGGGCGCCCGCGGCATCGGCGAGATCGGGATCACGGGCACAGCGGCTGCGGTGGCGAATGCGATCTACAACGCGACGGGCAAGCGCATCCGGGAGTACCCGATCACGCCGGACAAGATCATGCTGGCGTAGCATCGATTACTCGGAACATTGTTCAAACCAAGCGGCTTGCCTGCCTTCACCGGCGTGCAAGCCGCTCGTTGGTTTGCGCCTGACCAGTTACCAAAGACTGCCCGCGACGGTACCGATCAGCCATTCAAGCTTCTGATGATAAGCATCTTACGACGCAGAGGGAACGGATGTCTCATCCAGCTCCCCGACTGACTCCATGATTGGGGACGTGTATGGAACGCGTTGTCTTGTTTCTCTGCGGTTTTTGGTTTTGGGTTACACGTGGATCACGTAGCACGCACTATCAGCAGGTCGCGGAGTATCTGAACTCCGCGAAGCTGCACCTGGTGAGCGACTTCAATGCTCGCGCCTCTACACGTGAACGGGGCGGCTTGTTGCCGTACCAGCTCGATGCGGTGGAGATCCTTGAGCGTAAGCGCGCGCTGGCGTTCCTCACGTCCCGTCGGTTTCACTCTCTTTCGGAGTGCATCCGCATGGTTGCTGAAGAGCTGGCTCGGCCGTCCGAGGCGGCCTGAGCTTGCGGGGAGGGATTGCTTCCTCCCCTGCTTTCCTGCCGCTTCTCAGCCGGTGAATGGGGCGTTACCTGCTTGCTACTCCCCCCGGGGGGTATAACAGTCGCTTTCGATGAGCCGATTGGGCTTACGGGTGGGGAGTGACGGATTGGTATACAGTTTGCGGGGTCGCCTCCAGACCGTGCAACAGGAAAGGCCCGGAGGGGAGGCCGGGCCTTTCTTTTGTTCTCTTTCCTTAACTATAGCTAGTTGGGCAAAACTAAATGGCCATAAATGTTTAAGTTTTATCTGGCTTCGTTTGTTGTAGTTGCGGGAATCTGAGGTGAGTTGGGGGCTTGACAAGATTTTTCGGAGGGCGGACAGAGGCCAACAGCCCGACAAAACAGCCGGGGCGACGGCGAAATACGGGGGTCTCTCCACTGCGGCGAAATGCCCGCCGCCTTCGGTCGAGATGACGAGACTTCCTGTGGCGCTCAAGCCACACCGGTGCGCACGCTTTCGGCATTGGCGAAAGCCAGAACAACTAAAACGGCAAAGCAGGTCCTTCGCGCCGCTCAGGATGACAATGTTGGTGGGGTGGTTGAGAAGCGTCGGGGGACCTGCAAATCGCCTCCCAACCTCCGTGCTCTATTTGGCGTATCGTCGCGAGTTCAGCCGGATCTCGATGAGAGAGCGCCGCCGCCGCGCACCATGGTCCTTTGGGATAGTGCCGCACCAACTCCTGCTTAGTGAGCAAGAATCTCCATGACCTGGATGGAATAGCCGGGAAGCGTTTGGGTGAAGTCCCGGGCGATGCCGTTGGCCGTGCTCTCCGCCGGAACCACGCGGCGGGGGTCGGCAATGGTGTTGGTGGAGGCGGTGGAGCCTGCCGTGAGGGTAAACACCTTGGCGGTTGGCTTGACCTCGTGGACGCCGTCGAGCGTGATGTGGACGGGCTGGGGCGTGGAGGAGGCGTTGACCAGCTTGAGGTAGATGGTGCCATTGGCCGGGTTGCGCGTGGCGGCGGAGAAGAGATGCGAGATCCGGGCCGGTGCTGGTGTTGCCGATGTCGGCCGAGAGGATCTCGGTGCCGATGTGGGTGGCGAACATGGCCTGGGCGTAGTAGCTGGGGCTGCCGTAGCTGGCAAAGGCGTTGTAGCCGATCAGGTCGGACTGCCACTGCATGCCGCTGGGGTTGACGTTGACGAGGAGAGGCGCGTAGCTGGCCATGATGACGAGGTCGGAGTTGCGCTCCATGCCGGTCATCCAGGCGGCGTCGCCGAGGGCCGCGCCCATGTTGGTGGTGGGAGAGCCTTCGCGGGTGGCCCACTCGCCGACGAAGATTTTGGGGCCGTTGCGGTCGGTGTGGTCGTAATGGTGGACGATCTCCGAAGAACTGCTCGGCGCGGCGGTAGAAGTGGTCGTCGACCACGTCCGGCTTGACGCTTGTGACCTGGTTCCCGCGGCTGTTCTGCCCGCTGTCAGCGGTCGCGATCAGCTGGAGCTGCGGATACTTGGCCTTGATGGCCTTGTAGAACTGCGTGAAGCGGCCGTCGTAGGACTGCCGGATTCGTCGAACCAGTCCTCGTTGCCGATCTCGACGTACTGGAGGGCGAAGGGCGCGGGGTGGCCGTCCTTGATGCGCTCGGCTCCCCACTTGGTGGAGGCGTCGCCGGTGACGTATTCGATCTCGTCCAGCGCGTCCTGGACGTAGGGCTGGAGGTCGGGGCCGGGGTCGACGTGCTCGCCTTTGAGGGAGTAGCCGGCATAGACGGCCAGCAGCGGCTGCATCTTCAGGTCTTCGCACCAGTTGAGGAATTCGAGCAGGCCCATGCCGTCGGAGGAGTGGTAGCGCCAGGGGCTGCGGTGGCCGGGGCGGTCGACGATGGGGCCGATGGTCTTCTTCCAGTCGAAGCGCTCGTCGATGGTGTCGCCTTCGAGGTAGTTGCCGCCGGGGAAGCGGAGGAAGGCGGGATGCATGTCGGCGAGCATCTGCATGAGGTCTGCGCGGTTGCCGTTGGCGCGGTTGTGGTAGGTGGGCGGAAAGAGCGAGACAGCTGCTGGATCCAGACGGTGCCGGGTTTATCGACCGAGACGAGGATCTGGTTGGTGGCGGAGCCGGTGATGAACGCCGGTGTTGAGGGTGATGGGGTATTGCTTCCACTGCGTCGTGAGCGCAGGGAGAGTGGCGGAGGCGAGGACGGCGCCGGAATCGTCGGCGACAAAGCTGACGCGGACGGCGGGGAGGAGGATGGCGGTGTCGGCTTTGGCCCAGACGGAGCCGGTGTAGGTGGTGTTGGGCCGGACGGGGACGCCCCACCAGCCGTGGTTGCGCAGGGCGTAGGGATTGTGGGCGTCGGCCTGGGTGACGGTGAGTTTCAGGCTGTAGTTCAGGGCGGCGGAGGGGCCTGTGGTCTTGTCGGCGGCGACGTTGCCCTTGGCGTTGCCGAAGGGGACGGGCACCCAGTTGTCGGGGTCGGAGCGGCCGGCAAGGAAGGTGCGGTCCTGCACAAGTTCTGCGTAGAGGCCGCCGTCGTAGGAGTAGTTGATCTCTTCGGTCATCAGGCCGTAAAGCATTGGGCTTACAAGGCCTGCGGGTTTCGTGGCGTCGATGCGAAGCGTGGCGGGTGAGCCGGGCGGCACGATGGGTGGTTGCGCGGTCGCGGGCTGCGCGATGAGCTGTGCCATAGCGAAAGCCAATCCAAGTGCAACTGCCGTGCCGATGCCGGTGCGTGCCATTCGCCTGCCTTTGTTGGTGGAGGATGTGTGGGTGGTTCGGTTCCGAGGAAACGATACCTCATTTGGAACAGCCCGCGATAGCGCCAAATGAAGGAGCCGGGGCCAAGCTGGACGTGTGATTTTGAAGTGGTCGGACTGCTGCGGGGTGCTAGGCTAGTTTCATTGCCGCGAGGCCTACCCCTGCAGAACTGAGTAACTTCCATGTCCAGCGCCACCCAGACCTTCGAACGGACGGTGCCTCGTGCCATCCCGTGGACCAACTCGTACTGGGTTGTGGTTCTGCTCGCGCTTTGTATCGGGCTAAGCACGATCCTGGTGAGCCTGACGCTGGACCGTGCGCTGCACCATGCGTTCCGGCAGTTGTACGCGTCGGATTGGCTTGAGGGTGTGGCGGTGGCGGTGCTGACTGGTGCGGCGCTGCTGCGGATCCAGGCCCGGCGGCGCGAGCTGCTGGTGCGCATGCAGATCGTGGAAGACGTGAATCACCACGTCCGGAACGCGCTCACGTCGATTGTGTTTTCGGCGGCGCTGCGCGACGATCCTGAACTGGATGCGCAGGTGAGCGAGGCGTGTGCGCGTATCGACTGGGTCTTGAGCGACGTGCTGAGCCAGTCGGTGGATGGGCGGGCGCACTGGCGGGAACGCTCACGGTGGGGTGCGGGGCGGAAGCTCAGCGGTTGAAGAAGAGGCTGGTGGCGGCGCGAAGATCGTGCGAAACTTGGAAGCACTCCTGAGACGCTGTTTTGATCAGAGTGGGGCCCTCGGAACGCATGACTCTCGACCAGCTACTGCACAGTACATTTGGCTTCTCCGAGTTCCGGGCGAACCAGGAGGCGGTGTGCCGCGCGGCGACGGAGGGGCGCGACGTGCTTCTGGTGATGCCGACGGGCGCGGGCAAGAGCCTGTGTTATCAGCTTCCTGCGGTGGCGCGGGGAGGGCCGGCGCTGGTTATCTCCCCGCTGATTGCGCTCATGGACGACCAGGCGGCCAAGCTGACGGCGCTCGGGTTGCGCGTGGGGCGGATTCACTCGGGGATGCCGCGGGACGAGTCGCGGGCGCGCTGCCGGGAGTATCTGGACGGCTCGCTGCAGTTCCTGTTTATTGCTCCGGAGCGCATGCGGGTGCCGGGCTTCCCGGAGATGCTGGCGAAGCGCACGCCGTCGCTGGTTGCGATCGATGAGGCGCATTGCATCTCGGCCTGGGGGCACGACTTTCGCCCGGACTACAGGACGCTGGGGGAGCACCTGCCCGCGCTGCGGCCTGCGCCGATTGTGGCGCTGACGGCGACCGCTACACCGACCGTCCAGCGGGATATTGTGGCGCAGCTCCAGTTACGCGATCCGGCGCTGTTTATCCATGGCTTTCGGCGGGGGAACCTGGCCATTGAGGTGGTGGAGATGTCGAAGCCGCAGCGGCACGGGTTTGTGCAGAAGCTGCTCGGCGAGGAGGGCCGGCGACCGGCGATTGTGTATGCGACCTTCGCGCAAGGCGGCGGAGGAGCTCGCGGGGGAGCTGGGCGGGTCTGCGGCGGCGTACCACGCCGGGCTTGATCCAGCGACGCGGGACCGGGTGCAGACGGCGTTTCCTGGGGGGGAAGCTGGAGGTGGTGGTCGCGACGATTGCCTTTGGGATGGGGATCGACAAGGCGGATGTGCGGACGGTGGTGCATACGGCACTGCCGGCCAGCGTGGAGGCGTTCTACCAGGAGATAGGGCGGGCCGGGCGGGATGGGCTGCCGTCGCGGACGGTGCTGCTGCACTCGTTTGCGGACCGGAAGATGCACGAGTTCTTTCTGGAGCGGGATTATCCGCCGGCGACGGATCTGGCGCGGGTGGCGCGGGTGCTGTCGGATGACTTCCTGATGCCGGAGCCACTGGCCCGGGAGTTGAAGATGGATCCGTACCAGTTCCAGAAGGCGATTGAAAAGCTGGTGGCGCAGGGGGCGGCAACGATCGATGTCGCGGGAAATGTGCGGCGGGTAGGTGCGGTGGATCGTTCGGGCGCGTGGCGTGGGGGATATGAAGCGCAGATCGCATTTCGGAAGGCGCAGTTGGATGCGATGGCGGCGTTTGCGGAGATGCCGCAGTGCCGGATGCAGGCGCTGATACGGCATTTCGGGGACACGGCGGACGGGCAACGGCCGTGCGGGCACTGCGATGTGTGTGCTCCGGAGGCGGCGCGGGGGCAGCGGTTTCGCGAGCCGGGCGACGGAGAGACGCGCACGCTGCGGGCCGTACTTTCGGCTCTGCGGGGCGCGCCGTCGCGAGCTGCGGGAAAGCTGTTTACGGACCTCGGCGGCGGGATGGAGCGGCGTGAATTCGATGGGCTGGTAGATGCGCTGGCGCGGGCGGGACTGGTGTCGGTGAACAGCGAAACGTTTACGAAGGATGATGGAACGGTGGTGCCGTACCGCAAGGTTTCGCTGACGCATGAAGGGCGGGAGGATGCGGCGGCGGAGCTGGCCGGGGTGATGGTCCCGGAGGAAAGGGAGGGCGGCGGCTCGGGCAAGGGGAGGTCGGGGAAGGAAAGGTCGGGGAAGCGAAGCGGGGGGCGTGCTTCGGGGACAAATCCGCGGGCGCTGGGGACGAACGCTCGGGCGCAGCGGAAGTTTGAGGAAGAGCTGCCACTTACCTGGGCGCAGAAGGAACTGGAGGACGCGCTCAAGGCATGGCGGAGCGCGGAGGCGAAGAAGACCGGGAAGCCGGCATTTCTGGTGTTCGGGGACGCGGTGTTGCGGGGCATCGCGGCGGCTGGGCCGCGGACGCTCGGGGAGCTGGGCGCGGTCTCGGGCATTGGGCCTCTGAAGCTCGAGACGTACGGGGCGGCGGTGTTGGCGATCTGCAGGGGCGAGCGTGCAGCAGTGTCAGCGACTCCGGCTCCTCCGGTACACAAGCCCACTCGCGCGAAGGAGCCGAATCGTTCCGTGCAGACCTCAGCCGAACCGACCCCAACGTTCACACGCGCACGTCCGCCGGAGTCCGACCCTTCAGCGGGTCTGACCGGCGAGCAGTTGGTGCTGGATGGGCGGCTGCGGGAGTGGCGGAAGGGCGAGTCGGAGCGGCTGGGGCTGCCGCAGTTTTTTGTGCTCGGGTCTTCGACGCTGCGTGGGATTGTGCTGGCGCGGCCGCGCACGGTGCGAGAACTGGGCGGGGTGGGCGGGCTCGATCCGGAGAAGATGCGGCAGTTCGGCGAGGCGATTGTAGCGATATGTAACGATTGAGTACGGCTCGGCTGCGCAGTCAACAAGGGCGTGGGGTGGCCCGCGGCCGGGCCGAGAATTGGCGTGCGCCGGCCGCGGTTTGCAGATACTATCGTTACAAATCACTTCTACAAACCAGCGCTGGTCCGGCTTGCCGGCGGCGTTCAGGCGTCGAAAGCAACTGGTAGACTTAAGCTTCGGCGTGGTTGACGCTGATCCGTCCCTGGGCCACAGGACCTGGCAGCGCGCGCAATTTTTCTGCAGTCTCACGATTCCCTTCACTCCACCCCCAAGGAGAACGCACATGGCAGACCAGACCGCACCCGGCAACTTCTCGACACCTTCCCTGCGCTTGAAGCTCGGCCTGGCTGAGATGCTCAAAGGCGGCGTGATCATGGACGTGATGAACGTGGAGCAGGCGCGCATCGCGGAAGAGGCCGGCGCCGTCTCCGTGATGGCGCTCGAGCGCGTGCCCGCAATGATTCGCGCTGAGGGCGGCGTGGCCCGGATGGCCAGCCCGAAGCTGATCAAGCAGATCATCCATGCCGTGTCGATTCCGGTGATGGCAAAGGCTCGCATCGGACACTTCGCCGAGGCGCAGGTGCTCGAAACCCTGGGCGTCGACTTCATCGACGAGAGCGAGGTGCTGACGCCGGCGGACGAGGTGTACCACATCGACAAGCACTCATTCACAACCCCTTTCGTCTGCGGCGCGAGGAACCTGGGCGAGGCGCTGCGGCGGATTGCCGAGGGCGCAGCGCTGATCCGAACCAAGGGCGAGCCCGGCACGGGCGACGTGGTGCACGCGGTGCAGCACATGCGGACGATCGTGCGCGAGATCAAGGGCCTGACCGTGCTTTCGGACGAGGAGCTGTACAACGCGGCCAAGGTGCTCGGCGCGCCGTACGAGCTGGTGCGGATGGTGGCGAAGGCGGGCAAGCTGCCGGTGCCGAACTTCTCTGCCGGCGGCATTGCAACGCCCGCGGACGCGGCACTGATGATGCAGCTTGGCGCAGAAACAGTGTTTGTCGGCTCCGGTATCTTTATGAAGGAGCGGGCGACGCCGCTCGACGTCGAGAACAATCCGCTGGAGCGCGAAGAGGCCGTATCGCGCGCAAAGGCAATCGTGATTGCGACGACCCACTTCAACGATCCGAAGATTGTGGCCGAGGCTTCAGAGACCGTGATCGGCAGCATGAAGGGTCTTGCCGCAGCGGCTATCGAAGAGAAGAACCTGATGCAGACGCGCGGCTGGTAAGTTCTGCTCCGCAAGCAACGAAGCCCCACCGCCCAGGGCGAGTGGGGCTTTTTCTTTGTCGTCACACGAGCTTACGGGTCTGTGCTGGCACCAATTCCCCGGAGCGGGGCGCTGGAAACTGAATCGTGGTGCCAGGCACAGCACTCTGATGGGTGTGCGTGAGCGGACCGCACGGAATGGGGCGGCTCGCGATGGCTCACCAGTTCTCTTCCCTCACGTTTACGCCGGACGTTCAGGCTGCCCAGACGGAGTGGGGCAGTCGCCCGGCGAACGCGCTGTTGACGGCGCGCGGGCCCACAAACGATGTGCTAGGACCGGAAGAGCAGGCGTTTATCGCAGCGCGCGATGGGTTCTACGTTGCGACGGTGGGCGCCTCGGGGTGGCCGTATGTGCAGTTTCGCGGCGGGCCTGTGGGGTTTCTGCGGGTTCTCGACGGCCGAACCCTGGCGTATGCGGATGTGACGGGAAACCGGCAGTACATCACCACGGGAAATCTCCGGGCCAATCCACGGGTGGCGCTGTTTCTGATGGACTATCCCAATCAGACGCGGCTGAAGATCCTGGGCACGGCCGAGGTGACGCCGTGGAAGGAGGCGGGCGACACAAAGGCAGACCTCGCAATGGACGAGCGCGCGCGGCCGGAGCGCGTCGTGACCATACACGTCGCGGCGTTCGATTGGAACTGCCCGCAGCACATTCCGCAGCGCTGGACAGTGGAAGAGTTGCAGCGCACCTCGGTATTCCAGCGGATTCGCGAACTGGAAGACGAGAACGCAACGTTGCGAGCGCAACTTGCGCGCGGCGGCTCTGCGGGGGTGCCGTTCAGAATTCAACGGTTGTGTAAGGATCGCGAGAGTCTTCGCCAGGCCCACACCGCCAACCGCGCCGGCGAATGCTACCCTTAACCCATGAAGTTCGGCGTTCTCGTCTTTCCCGGCTCCAACTGCGATCACGACACCTACAACGTTGTCGCGCGGCGTGCTCGGCGAGCCGGCGACCTTCCTCTGGCACCAGTCGACTGACCTGGAAGGCTGCGACGCCATCCTGGTTCCCGGCGGCTTCGCCTACGGCGACTACCTGCGCACCGGGCGCCATCGCCAGCTTCTCCCCCATCATGCAATCCGTCCGCCGCTTCGCCGCCTCCGGGCGGCCTGGTCCTGGGCATCTGCAACGGCTTCCAGATCCTCTGCGAAGCGGGCCTGCTGCCCGGCGCGCTGATGCGCAACGCCGGCCTGCACTACATCTGCCGCCAGGTCCACCTCCGCACCGAGACGCCGACTCCCCCTTCACCGCCACCTCTCGCGCAGGCCGCGTGCTGCGCATGCCGATCGGCCACATGGAGGGCAACTACTTCTGCGACGCCGACACGCTCGCCACGCTCGAGCGCGACGACCGCATCGCCTTCCGCTACGCGATCCGCCGGCGGAGACATCACCGCCGAAGCAAACCCGAACGGCTCGCTGGACAACATCGCCGGCATCCTGAGCGAAGGCCGCAACGTGCTGGGCATGATGCCTCACCCGGACCGCTCGAGCGAGTCGCTGCTCGGCTCTGCCGACGGCCTGCTGCTCTTCCAGTCGATGGCACAGGCGCTCGCCTCGGCGTGACCTTCTTCTCTTCCACCCCCAGCGACCGCGACGGCATCCAATCGTCTGCACCCGCGGAACATGGCGCGCTGCCCGTGAACTGCATGGTAGACATTCACCACCACCTGCTGCCGGAGCTGGACGACGGGTCGAAGTCCCTCGAGATGTCCGTCGCAGATGGCGCGCCTGGCCGCCGCGGACGGCATCACCCACATCGTCTGCACCCCCCACGCGAACGGCCAGTTTCAGTTCGACCCCGCCGTGAACGCCGCGAAGATCGACGAGCTGCGCGCGCCGTCTTGCCGCAGAGCGTATCCCCATCACGCTCGGCCACGGCTGCGACTTCCACCTCTCCTACGACAACGTGCGGGACGCGCAGGCCGATCCCGCCCGCTTCAGCATCAACGGGCTCGGCTACCTGCTGGTCGAGCTGCCGGACTTCGGTCTGCCCCCGGGCCTGACGGAGACCTTCTACGAGCTGCAACTCGCCGGCCTGACTCCGATCCTCACCCACCCCGAGCGCAACCCTACCCTGGTGGGCGAGCCCGGCCGGATGGCCGAGTGGATGCGCGGCGGCGTGCTGATCCAGGTCACCGCGGATTCCCTAACCGGCCACAAGGGCAAGCCCGCGCAGCGCATGGCGCTTGAATCTGCTCGAGAAGCGCTGGGTGCACTTCCTCGCCACCGACGCGCACAACACCACCTCGCGCCCCCCACGGCTGCGCGAGGCCTACGACCTCGTCGCGGAAAAATACAGCCCCAGCTACGCCCACGCCCTCTGCATCACCAACCCGCTCGCCGTCTTTCTGGGCAGACACTTCGAAGTGGAAGAGCAGCCCCGCGGCCTCTTTCGAAGACGCCAAGGAACCGGGCTTCTGCGATCGGCTGCTGGCACGCTTTCAGCAAAGCCGAGCCGCGAAGATTGAGCGGACTGACTCGCGTACGCGCTACAACCCCAGCCCGCCATCCACCGCCAGCATCTGCCCCGTGATGAAGTGCGGCCCGGTCGCGAAGAACAGCACCGCCGCCGCCACGTCCTCCGACGCGTCCGTTCCGCCGCATCGGCGTCTTCTCGACGAAGTGCTCGTAGGCCGCGCTCACCTCGCCCGTCACGATCATCCCCGGCGCCACGCAGTTCACGCTGATCTCCGGCGCCCACGCCTTCGCCATCGTCTGCGAGAGCATGTGCAGCGCCGCCTTCGACGTGCAGTAGTGCCCATGCGTCGCCCACGGATGAATCCCGCCCAGCGAGCCGATGTTCACGATCCGCCCCTGCGCCGCCTTCAGATGCGGATAGCGCCGCCTTCGCCACCAGAAACGGCCCGCGCGTGTTGGTCGCAAACATCGCGTCCCACTGCTCGGCACGTGATGTCTTCCAGCGCCGCCGTCTCGAACACGCCGGCGTTGTTCACCAGCAGATCGAGCCCGCCCGAGCGTCCCGACGACCTCGGCCACCGCCGCGTCAACGCTCGCCTCGTCGCGTCACATCGCAGGCGATGGCCATGGCGCCGCACGCCGAGCGCCTCAAGCTCCGCCACGGTCTGCGCAGCCTCGCGCCTCGGAGCCGCGATACGTGATCGCCACATCCGCGCCGGCCTGCGCCAGCGCCAGCGCGATCCCACGCCCGATGCGCCTCGCCGCACCTGTAACCAGCGCAGTCTTCCCGCCTAACAGCCTTCATCGGACCAGCATACCGTCGGCGCCTGCAGCGGGGCGCTGTCAGGCTTAGTGCTGCGGACTAGCCGTGGGAGGCGTGGTCGGATCGCCGGTCGAGCGTCGCGCTGGTGCTCGGCTCGCTGCACTGGTCGAGCCTCGCCGACCTGGAGCCGTCGCGGCAGTCTTCTTCTTCGGCCGCACCGGCTCCTGGATTCCCGGCTGCATGTCCGCCGGCTTGCCCGTCTTGTCCGTGATACGCCGAAACCTGCGCCTGCGGCCGGACCATCGCTCACCAGGATCTCCCGGCTCGGCCGAGTCGATCTTGAAGTCCTCGGCATAGGTCGCGAATCCGTTCGCCATCACCTGCAATCCGCACCTGGCTGCCCATCGGGATCATGTCGATGATCGCCTTGCCGTCCGGCCCGGCTTCACCTCGAGCGTGCCTTCGTCCTTGCCGTCGCGTCGATCGGGTGGAAGATCACCGCCGCATTCATGATCGGCTTCTTGTTGAAGCCCTTCAGCACCGTCACCTCGATGTGCGCGGTCTCCGGCGGAGCCTTGTACTTGCGGCCGTGCTTCTCCGGCTGGTCATCCTGGGCCCCGGCGATCCGCGGTGCAGCCATCCCACCGAACAACCGCAACCGACAAGGCCCGGTGACTACCCATCGAATGCTACGCATAGGCTCGATTCTACTCGCTCAAGCGCTCTCGAGTCCTGGAGACCGCGCGGCACAGCCACACCGGCTCTGTCGCACGAGAGATCTGCGCGTCTTTCACTCACATTTCACCAGCCCGCGTTGACATCTCCGCCTGCATGCCCTATCGTTAGCAATCGAAGGGCAGGAGTGCTAACGCCGGTCAGACGCGAAGGCTCGCGACACCCGGCATTCCTCCCAGCCCCGAAGTTTCACTCGGAACCACACCCAACATCTGCATCAAGGAGACGTACGCAATGGCAACAACTACGTTTACACCCCTGCACGACCGCATCCTGGTCCGCCGCATGGAAGAGGGCGAAAGCATGCGCGGCGGCATCATCATCCCGGACTCCGCCAAAGAAAAGCCCCAGCAGGGCGAAGTCATCTCCGTCGGCAAGGGCAAGTCGAACGACGAAGGCAAGGTCTTCCCGCTCGACGTCAAGGCCGGCGACACGATCCTCTTCGGCAAGTACTCCGGCACCGAGATCAAGCTCGACGGCGAAGAGCTTCCTCATCATGCGCGAAGAAGAAGTCCTCGGCATCCTCAAGAAGTAGGCACTTCGTGCCGTTCTGGACCGCCTTCGCGGTGAGCACTCGCTACACCGTGGCCAGCAACGCTGCAACACGAACTTCAGCCGGCACGCAGCCGGCACAATAGGAGCAAAGCATCATGGCAAAACAGATTCTGCACGGAGAAGATTCCCGCCAGGCGATCCTGCGCGGCGTCAACATCCTGGCCGACGCGGTCAAGGTGACCCTCGGCCCCAAGGGCCGCAACGTCGTCATCGAGAAGAAGTTCGGCTCGCCCGACCATCACCAAGGACGGCGTCACCGTCGCCAAGGAAATCGAGCTCGGCAACGCGCTCGAGAACATGGGCGCGCAGATGGTCCGCGAAGTCGCCTCCAAGACCTCCGACGTCGCCGGCGACGGCACCACCACCGCCACCGTTCTCGCCCAGGCCATCTACCGCGAAGGCGTCAAGACCGTTGCCGCCGGCGCCAACCCGATGGCCCTCAAGCGCGGCATCGACAAGGCCGTCGAGGCCATCATCGGCAAGCGCGATGAGCACGGCGCCGTCAGTCGGCGGAGCGCTCTCGCAAGTTCTCCAAGCCCGTCTCCGGCGACATGATCGCCCAGGTCGGCACCATCTCCGCCAACTCCGACGCCCAGATCGGCACCATCATCGCCGAAGCCATGAACAAGGTCGGCAAGGACGGCGTCATCACCGTCGAAGAGTCGAAGACCATGGAGACGCAGCTCGACGTCGTCGAAGGCATGCAGTTCGACCGCGGCTACCTCTCGCCCTACTTCGTCACCGACTCCGAGCGCATGGAAGCCGCTCTCGAGAACCCCTACATCCTCATCTACGAGAAGAAGATCTCCTCGATGAAGGACCTGCTTCCCCTGCTCGAGCAGATCGCCCGCACCGCCAAGCCCCTCGTCATCATCGCCGAAGACGTCGACGGCGAAGCGCTCGCGACCCTCGTCGTCAACAAGCTGCGCGGCACGCTGAACGTCGCGGCCGTCAAGGCTCCCGGCTTCGGCGACCGTCGCAAGGCCATGCTCGGCGACATCGCCATCCTCACCGGCGGCAAGGCCATCACCGAAGACCTCGGCATCAAGCTCGAGGGCGTCAAGATCGAGGACCTCGGCACCGCCAAGCGCGTCACCATCGACAAGGACAACACCACCATCGTCGACGGCGGCGGCAAGGATGGCGAAGTCGAAGGCCGCGTCAAGGAGATCCGCGCCCAGATCGACAAGACCACCTCCGACTACGACCGCGAGAAGCTCCAGGAGCGTCTCGCCAAGCTCGTCGGCGGCGTCGCCGTCATCAAGGTCGGTGCCGCTACCGAGACCGAGATGAAGGAGAAGAAGGCCCGCGTCGAAGACGCGATGCACGCCACCCGCGCAGCCGTCGAGGAAGGCATCGTCCCGGGCGGCGGCGTCGCGCTGGTCCGCTGCGTCCCCGCCGTCGAAGACGTCATCAAGACCTCGAAGGCGACGAGAAGATCGGCGCAACATCATCCGGCGCGCCATCGAAGAGCCGCTTCGCATGATCGTCGCCAACGCCGGCGAAGAAGGTGCGGTCGTCATCGGCAAGATCCACGAGTCGAAGGAGTCCAACTTCGGCTACAACGCAGGCACCGGCAAGTACGAAGACCTGGTAGCGGCCGGCGTCATCGACCCCACCAAGGTCACCCGCACCGCTCTGCAGAACGCGGCCTCCATCGCCGGCCTCATGCTCACCACCGAAGCCCTCATCTCCGAGATCCCGGAGAAGAAGGAAGCGGCGGGCGGCGGCCACAGCCACGGCGGCGGCGGCATGGACGGCATGTACTAAGTCCTCAGCCCCACCCGCACCAACAGCAAAGCCCCGGAGCAATCCGGGGCTGCTCTGGGGCTTACCTATTCCCCTTTTTTTTGTCATCCCCTTCTTGTCATTCCTTTTTTTGTCATTCCCGAAGGGAATCTGCTTCTTCCTTTGCTGTTGCCGTTGCTCTCGCTCTTGCTTCCCCAACCGCCATAACCATGTCATTTCGGCCGGAGCGCGCAGCGCGTAGCGGAGAAACCTGCTTCTGCCCCGCCCGTTTCCAGCGACCACCTCAACCCTTCAGGTGAAAGCGGCTCTTGAACTGCCCCACCAGGCGGTTCACCACGGCGAACCACGGCGCGTCCACCTGCCCGGTGTAGTTTTCCGCCCACACCAGATCCCCGCGGCCTGCGCTCGCTGGATTCGCCGCAAATACCCGCAACGCCGCGATCTGCGTCTCATTCGACGTGTACTGCACCCCCGGAGCATCCACCGGCACCAGCAGCAACGTCAGGTCCGGATGCTGATCCCGCTGGCAACCAGTGTCTTTCCCGCGGCTGCCACCAGCTTCTTCAACTGGTTCTGAGCCACTGCATCCGTGGGCGCCGGTTTCGATCGCCACCGTCTTCGCATTCGCCAGCATTGCGTCGAACTTTCCCTTGTCACACGTGTATTCGTTGTGACTGAGCGTGCACCCTGCAGAGACATTCATCTCCTTCTGGCCCCGTGCCGCCGAGACCACCCAGCAATACTCCCGCGACCGCTGCGACCGTACCCAGAACCCGATTCACCCTCATGCCCGCCCCCAATTTCTCCGCGCTTCATCCAAGCATTCAGCGCACGCTCCATCTGTTCAGACCCACATTCGACTCGATAAGGACGCTGGCGGCGCCTCAATGCCCACCACCACCACCGCCGCTCACCTTGAACTTCTTCGTCAGCAGCACCAGCGGAGCGGCCACCAGCGTCATCACCGCCATCACGTGGAAGCAGTCCATAAACGCCAGCACATGGTCTGCGCTCCCAGCTGCCGCGTAGTAGCGCCGAGGCCGCGGCCCGCACCGCGTCCACCTGCGCGAATCCATGCGCCTGCAGATACAGCCGCACGTCTGATCCATTCCATTCTGTCAGCCACGGCGACGAAGCTCAGCCAGGTTGCTCGCCCAGTCGCGCTCTGGTGAAAGTTCTGCCGCCGCTCGGTCATCGTCGTCATAAACGCAATGCCAAAACTCCCGCCCCAGTTGCGGAAGAAGTTCGTCAGAGACGAAGCCTTATTGTTCTGGTCGGGCCTAGCTGCGAGTAAGCAATCACCGACAGCGGCACAAAGAAGAAAGCATATCCCAGCCCTTGCAGCGCCCGCGCCACGCATAGTGGCTGTAGTCCGTCTCCAGGTTGAAGTGGCTGTAGTGGAGCAACGACAGCCCCACCACCGATCACCGCGCCAAACAGCAGGATGCGCGGATGGACGATCTCCCGCTGCACCAGCTGCGCGCCCACCGGCGCCAGCAGCGTGATCACAAACGCGCCCGGCCCCAGCACCAGCCCCGCATCGATCGCGCGATATCCATAGAGCTGCTGCAGCATCTGCGGAATCATCGTCGTCGACGCAAACAGCCCGAACCCGAACATGAAGTAGAAGATAGTTCGCGATCGCAAAGTTCCGCATCTTCAGCATGCGGAAGTCGATCACCGGATCCGGATGCCGCAGCTCCCAGAACACCGCCGCCACCAGGCACAACCACCGCAACACGCATCATCCAGCAGATAAACGTCGACCCGAACCAGTCGTCGATCTGTCCGCGGTCCAGCAGGATCTCCAGCGCGCCCGAACCCAGCGCGATCAGCGCAATCCCGATTCCGTCGACATTCAGCTTGCCGCCGCATCGCGCACCGTCTCGCTGCTCCGCGAACGCGGGCGGATCATGCACAAAACGGCTGGTCAGAAATAGAGCGACAGAAGCCCGATCGGAATATTGATCAGGAACACCCAGCGCCAGTTGTAGTTGTCCGTGATCCATCCGCCCAGCACCGGCCCGATCGCAGGAGCCGTCACAATTGCAACCGTGTAAAGCGCAAATGCCGAAGCCCGCTTCGCTGGCGGAAACGTATCCACCAGGATCGCCTGCTCCACCGGCGCCAGCCCGCCCCCGCCAATGCCCTGCAGCACGCGCGCAAGCAGCATGATCCCCAGCGTTGGCGCGATCCCGCACAAAAGCGACGTCACCGTGAACAGCGCCACGCACGCCATGTAATAGTTCTTCCGCCCAAACACGCGCGAAAGCCACGCCGACATCGGCAGCACCACTGCATTCGCCACAAGATACGTGGTCAGAATCCACGTAACCTCGTCAAACGAACGCCCCAGCCCGCCCGCAATATACGGCAGCGACACGTTCGCAATCGACGTGTCCAGCAACTCCATAAACGTGGCCAGCGTCACCGTAAGCGCCACAATCCACGGATTGATCGCGGGCCGCACCGCCTGTTGCCGTACTGCAAGCTCTTCCGGAACCGCAACCGCTGTGGCCAAACGTGCTTCCTGACTGACCCAAGAATGGCGAAGCCCGCTACGACCTCACATTGGGAGTAGATTCAGCAGCACACGTCCCGTTGCGGATATTCTTCAGCCCTGGCCGCCCCGCTCCATCTCCAGCAGCGCTCGCTTCCGCTCCAGTCCCCACCGATACCCACCCAGCTCGCCATTATTCCGAATCACACGATGACACGGCACCAGCAGTGCAATCGGATTCGAAGCAATCGCCCTTGCCACCGCCCGCGTAGACGTGGGCAGTCCAAGCTTCTGCGCAATCCCCGAGTAGCACTCAACCTGCCCATATGGAATCCCGCGCAGATACTCCCAGACTCTTAGCTGAAATGCCGTAGCCCGCACATCCACCGGCATCTCCAGCCGCTCCTCCGCTCCGCGCAGATATGCATCGAGGCCCGCAAGCCATGGCTCCAGATGCGCATGCGCCGGCCGCTGCATCGGCTCCAGCGTAGCCTTCGCAAACTCCTTGCGCAGCTTCGCCATCAACACCTCGCAGCTCTCTCCGAACTGCAGGAAGCACAGTCCGCGATCCGTCGCTCCCAGCATCATCTTGCCCAGCGGAGAAGGCACGCATACATAGGCGATCGTCACGCCCTTGCCTCCGGCGCGATACTCCGCTGGCGTCATCCCCAGTTCGCGGTCGCTGCGCTCATACACTCTGCTGCTCGATCCGAACCCGCTTGCGTACACGCTCTCTGTCACTTGTCCCCTCCCCTTCAACTCACGCTTCAGCATCGTCATTCTCAAGCCATCGGCATACTTCTTCGGAGTTGTCCCGACCAGCTTCCGGAACGTCCTGTGAAAATGCGACTCGCTCATTCCCGACCGCGCCGCCAACTCCGTCAGATCCACACTCGCCGCGGGATCGCGCTGCATCGAACGGACGGCCGCACGCACTGCGTCCCCGCTCACATCGCTTGCAAATACATCCGGCTTGCATCGCTTACAAGCGCGCAGCCCATCCTGCCGCGCCGCTTCCCCATCTTCGTAGAACCGCACATTTGCGCGCAGAGCACGTCGCGACCCACACGAAGGCCTACAGTACACGCCCGTCGTCACAACCCCGTAGACAAACAGTCCGTCTTGCGAGCGGTCACGCTCCTGCACCGCTCGCCACCGCTCGTCGTCTATTCCTGTCCCGACCTGTCTCACAGTCCCGCTCACAGGAACAAGAATGCTCCACCAGCGCGCAGGATCCAATCCGATTCTTGCTTTTGAATTCCTGCACGCTTACACGGAGCCGCGCAGCTACTCCACGTTCCCCGGCTCAACCGCTTCCGGAGCCCGCAGCTTCGCCTTCGAAGCCGAGTTCACCTTCAAGCGCACCAGCTCCCGCCCCTTTGCTGGAGCGTCAAAGCTGGCGATGTAGGTTCTGCCGATCGCCCCCGTGAATTCTTTCAGAAATGGGGCCATGTCTACCGGGTTTCCCATGCCTTCGTAGTAGTTCCGGCCGCCCGTCGCATCGGCTACCTGCTGCAGATAGCTTTGCCCGCTGAACGCCGCACTGGCTCCCCGAATCCCCGCATCCGCGAAATAAATCGAGTACACCGCAACCCCGGCGCGCTGCGAGTCCGCGATTGCCGTATGCACATACGGGCTGTCCTGGTTCATCACGCTTGTGCTGCCGTTATACGGGTCCACGCCGTTCGTGATCATCAGCACAAAGCGTGCCTTGCCCGTTCTCCTCGTGTCCCCTCGATTGATCGTGCCTTCAGAGCTCGACTGCCCACCACCAGCCTCACCGGGCCAGTGCTTCACAAAATCAGACAGGCAGAAGTAAGGGCTCGCACTCTCCCCGGGAATTCCCTGCGGAAGCCGCACCTCGGCCGCAGCGGCCGCGTGATCCGTAGTGAACCCGCTGGCCGATACCACGCGCCCATTCTGCATATACCCGACCAGCACCTCGACCGATGGCGGCAGCGAGGTCACGAACTTCCGCAGGCTGTCCAGGTTTCTCCCTACGCTCTCGCGCAGCCCATCGTCAATCAGCAGCGCCACCTGTGCCTGGGCCGGCGCTACCGAAGTCCATGAACTCACCGGCGACCTTGCGCCCGTCTACCTGGACCGTCAGATCGTTGTTCCGGTCGGAGCTTGCGACTTTCCCTCCACCGCCACAAGCGCCTGCGTCCGTACCATTCCCTCTTGTTCTGGCCCGCGCCCCTGCGCTCAAGACCATGCCCTGCAATCAACGCACCCGTCAACTTGGTCGTATTCGTCATATCACTTCATTAGACGTCTTCCCCCGGGAGAAGGGTTCGCAGCCGCGGCCTCCCAATACACCCGGACGATGCGAAAGCCTGCAAATCTGCGCCGTTTCCCCGCATGTCCGCTCAGCCGCGCTACCCTGATTTCGGAACCTTTGTCCGCATCTGTCCTCCGCTCCAAAATGCGCATCCAACAACTTCGGAGAAACCAAAGCGTGAAGAAAGC
>CAWBUI010000001.1:0-553772 GCA_963791875.1 uncultured Acidobacteriaceae bacterium | reverse complement strand
AAGACCAGCACGTCCTGGGCAGCCGTCGCCACCAACTTCGACTCTCGCGGCATCCGCAGCCGGGAATCCAGCACCACACGCAGCAGCGGCCTGCGCCGGCCCCCGCCGCTGCGGTCCGTCAGCAGAGGATCGTCCGCCAGCACCGTGCCGATTCCGGTCAGCACCGCGTCCGCCGCATGCCGCATCCGCTGTACCTCGGCACGAGCCTCCGCCCCCGTAATCCAGAACGTCTCGCCCGCCACGCGCGCGGCCGCCGGGGGCGCCAGCATCCCATCCGCCGACAGCGCTGCCTTCAGCGTCACCAGCGGCCGCCGCGTCGCGGATCCACCTCGCAAACCCATCGTTCACTCCCGCGCCTCGGCCTCACACATACCCACGTCGACCTCGATGCCGGCACGCCCGCATCCGCTCAATGCCCTGCCCGCTCACCAGCGGATTCGGATCCACTGTAGCCGCCACCACGCGCCGCTACCTTCGCCGCAATCAGCGCATCCGCGCACGGCCCGGTCCGCCCGCGATGACTGCACGGCTCGAGCGTCACATATGCGGTCGCCCCCGCAACGTCTCGCCCCGCCGCCGCGCCTCCTTCAGTGCCACGATCTCGGCATGATCCAGCGCTTCGTAACGATGCGCCCCCTCGCCGAGCACCTCTCCGTCGCGCACAATCACGCACCCAACCATCGGGTTCGGCGAAGCCAGCCCTACGGTCGCCCGCGCCAGCTCCAGCGCCCGGCCCATCCACCGTGCGTCTTCCGGCGCATCGTCTGCGGGCATCGTTCAGCGCCATCGAGACCTTTCTACATAACTCCTGAACCTTGACAAATCCGGCCACGAGAAACCCGGCAGCACCCCCCGCCATCACCGGAAGGGGTTACCAATACCGTTACTCCCCCTCGCGCAACTCACCTGTTTCTCAAGATTTTGCAAATTAATAGGGGGGAGGGGGTACTCCCCGCGAGCCTCGAAAAGCCCTACTTCACCATCGACTCCACAAACGCCTCGCTGTCGAACGGCAGAATATCTTCCATCTTTTCGCCCACCCCGACATACCGCACAGGAAGCCCAAGCTCGGTCGCAATCGCCAGCACGATTCCGCCCTTCGCCGTCCCATCCAGCTTCGTCAGCACGATGCCCGTAACGCGCGCCGCTTCGGTAAACAGCCGAGCCTGCTGCAGCCCGTTCTGTCCCGTCGTCGCATCCATCACAAGCAACGTCTGGTGCGGCGCGCCCGGAACCAGCTTCTCCGCCGTGCGCCGCATCTTGTCCAGCTCCTTCATCAGGTCCGTCTTGGTGTGCAGTCGTCCCGCCGTGTCCACGATCAGCACATCTGTTCCGCGCGCCTTCGCCGCCTCGCACGAGTCCCATAGCGCCGCCGAAGGATCGCCGCCCGTCTTGGTCTTGATCAGCGCCACATCCGCGCGCGCAGCCCACACCTCCAAGCTGCTCGATCGCCGCCGCACGAAACGTATCCGCCGCGCACAGCAGCACGGTCTTGCCCTGGGCCCGCGGTAGAAGCGCCGCAAGCTTGCCCGTGGTCGTCGTCTTGCCCGTCCCGTTCACGCCCGACCATCATCACCACTTCGGGCTTGCCGGCAGGCGGAACCACCGGCGTCGCAACGCCATCCAGCACGGCCTTCAGCTCAAGCTTCAGCAGCCGCTTCAACTCGTCCCCGCCTCTCGATCCCGTGCCGCAACGCGCGCTGCCGCAGGTTCTCGATCACCTCGCGCGACTGTCGGGCCGCCGATATCCGCCCGCAGCAGCACCGTCTCGAGATCGGCAAGCGAGGTCTCGTCCACTTCGCGGGTGAGCGCCAGAACCGAGCCAATCTGCTCGGAAAAGTTCTCGCGCGTCCGCGTGACCGCCTGCCGCATGCGGTCGAAGAAGCCGCGCTTCTCGGGGGCCGGCTGTTCTGCAGTCTGCTCCAGCGGACGTTCTTCCTCGCGCTTCGGCTCCTTGTCCGCTTGCTTGTCCGCCTCAGACCCGCGTCTGCCAAACAGTGAAAACGCCATATCTACCCTAGTTTACTCGTCGCGGCCGGGACGGGTCATCAGCTCGCGAATGGCTTCGCGGGGGCTTTTGCCCTGGTGGAGGATCGCGTCCATCTGCTCCGTTATAGGCATCTCCACACCGTAACGCGCCGCCAGACCAAGCGCGGCCGCCGTGCTGCGGACCCCTTCCGCGACCTTTCCGTTCAGTCCCGCGAGGATCTCCGGGAGCTGCCTCCCGCGCCCGAGTTCCGCACCTACGGAGCGGTTGCGGGACAGCGGGCCCGTGCATGTGAGCACCAGATCGCCTACGCCGGAGAGTCCGGCGAGGGTCTGCCTGCGCCCGCCGCAAGCCACCGACAGCCGGGTGATCTCGGCGATGCCACGTGTGATCAGCGCGGCGGCGGTATTGTGGCCGATGCCGAGGCCATGCACGACGCCGGCGGCGAGCGCAATGACGTTCTTGAGTGCCCCGCCCAACTCCACGCCCGCCACATCGTCGTTGGTGTAGAGCCGCAGAGCCGGGGAGCTAAACTCCCGCTGAATGGCCTGCGCAACCGATGGATCGTTCGCCGCGGCCACGATCGCCGTGGGCAGGCTGGCTGCCACCTCCGCCGCAAAGGAGGGACCACTCAGCACGCCGCAGCGGAGGTTGGTCAGGGAGCCGATCACTTGCGACATGCGCAGCAGCGTTCCCTCTTCCAACCCCTTGGTGGCGCTGACGAGAATCTGGTTCCGCGTGAGCAGAGGGACGATGCTGGAGAGGGTCTTGCGCAGGTGCTCCGACGGCGTAACGCAGAGGACGAAGTCCGCTTCAAAGATCGCGGCGGGCACATCGGAGGTGATCGTGACGCCTAGCGGCAGCGTGAACCCGGGGAGATAGGGCAGGTTTTCGCCGGTCTCGGTGAGTTGGTCGGCGAGTGCGGGCGAGTGGGACCACAAGGTGATCTGGTGACCCCCGCGGCGGGCGAGTGCAATGGCGAGCGCCGTGCCCCAGGCCCCGGCGCCCAGGATGCCGATCCGGCTCATGCCTCGGCCTTGTCGGCTTCGCTGCGGCCCCGAAGCGGCTTCCGTGCCGCGCAACAGTCGTCCGATGTTGCCGTGGTGCTTGACGATGATGAGCACGGGGATCGCGAGGAAGGCAATGACGACGCCGGGCGTGCGGTCGCGGACGAAGTGGAAGCCGATCAGCGGAAACACTGCGGAGGCAACGATGGAGCCGAGCGACACAAAACGCGTGAGCAGAAAGATGCCGAGGAATACCAGGATCAGAGACCGCCGCAGAGCGAGGTGTGAGCGCAAGAAAGACGCCGAGCGCGGTGGCGACGCCCTTGCCACCCCGGAAGCCGAGCCACACCGGGAAGACGTGTCCGATTACGGCGGCCAGCGCGGCAGCGGCCGCGATCCAAAGCTGCCACCCGACAGTGACGCGCAACGATAACGGCGAGCTACCCCTTTACCGAGGTCCAGAAGCAGGGTAGCGATGCCGAGGCCTTTGGCTCCGGAGCGGGCCACGTTCGTCGCGCCGATGTTGCCGCTGCCATGGGCGCGGATGTCCTGCTTGAGGAAGATCCGCACGAGCAGGTACCCGAACGGAATCGAGCCAAGCAGGTACGCTAATCGCAAGTGGAAGGAACCAGGTGTGCATGACGGATCGGGAGGCGGGTTGCCTTCAAGGTTCGAGTGTAACAACTCGTCCGCGGAGCGTTGCACACTCGAACCCGGCGACCGCTTCGCCAGGCGGAACCAGCTCTTTAAGTGGCGGTGTGTGGCGCCTCCATCCGGTTCGACAGTCGCCAGCTCCATTCCAAGCAGCCGCTGAATCCAGACCGGGCAGCCGCTGAATCCGGACGCGTAAGGGCTAGGCCCAGACTGGCTGCGGTCCTCGGGGCGCGGATGAGCGGCCGGGTTCGCAGGCCCCCCATGCGGTAGCCGGCGCCACGCACAGTTTCGATCAGGTCCTCTTTGCCCTCTCCGACAGGACCGGCTGCCCCGAGCTTGCGGCGCAGGTAGTTGATGTAGACGTCGACCACGTTTGTTCCGGCGCGCTGCCGGTGGTCTGCCAGACCTGCTCAGCAGTTCGCGTCCGCGAGATGCACTGGCCGCGCCGCACAAACAGGTACTCGAGCAAGCGCGAACTCCTTCGCGGTCAGATCGACGATCTGGTCTCTGCGGAGCACCCGGCGCTCCATGCGGTTCATCTGCAGCTCTCCATGCCGCAGCACGGGATCGATGAAGTGCTCGCGGCGGCGCAGCAGAGCGCGCGAGCGGGCGATCAGCTCGGAGAAGCTGAAGGGCTTCAACAGGCAATCGTCCGCACCCATATCCAGGCAACGTACACGCGCGTCGAGCCGTTGCGGCCGGTCAGCACGAGTACCGATGTTTCGGTGTCGCCGTGCACGCAGGCGCTCCAGAACCTCCAGGCCGTCGAGCTTGGGGAGGCTGAGATCCAGCACGACGAGGTCCGGGCAGTGGGCCTCGCCTGAACAAGCGCCTGCTCGCCATCTCCGACCCAGACCACGACGTGCCCTTCGCGTTCCATGCCCTTCTTGAGAAACTCTCCCAAAGCCTGATCATCTTCCACAACCAGTACGCGCATAACTTTTCTCCGCAGTGAGTATGACAACCGTTCAAGTGGTACAGCTTCGTTCGCCGGGCACGTGCTGTTGCGCCTCAGTGAACCCAGCATGCGCGATGCGTGAGGAAATTACCACTCCCCCGAAGGCGTTTTCGTGAAGTCACAGTTCCAAAAGGGAACGGGAAAGGGCGCTATTCTGGCGGGCGAGTTACCAAAGACCTGTTACTTCCCTGCAACGTCCCGCCGTACTTCGCCATCACGGCTGCGGCCATAAACAAAGAACACGATGGAGATGAAGCCGTTCATGGTGAAGAAGGCGGCGTTCATCCGGCTCAGGTCCCGGGGCGAGACGATGGCGTGTTCATAGGCGAGCAGCGCCGCAACGATGCGCCAGCCCAACCCACGCCGACCGGGCCAAGCGCGAACAGATGGATCAGCCAGAGCGACAGCGCAAGCATGGCGAGGTGAAGGACGCGAGCGACCCAGAACGCGCCCGCAATCCCGAGGGCGGCGGGGAGGCTCTTGAGCCCAACCCTGCGATCGTGCTCCGCGTCCTGGCAGGCGTAGAGGACATCGAAGCCACCCACCCAGCAGATGACGATTGCGGTGAGCACCAGGATGCGCGGGTCCACCGTGCCGCGAACCGCCACCCATGCCGCCGACGGGGCAATGCCAAGCGCCAGCCCCAGCACCAGGTGCGACAAGCGGGTGAATCGCTTGGCGTACGAGTAGCCCAGCACGACGGCCAGAGCGACGGGAGAAAGCAACAGTGTGAGCCGGTTCAGCTGGGCGGCCGCGACGAGAAAGACGAGCGCGGCGACGGCGGTGAACCAGCCGACGAAGCTCTTGAGAGCTGCCCGGCGGGAATGGCGCGCATGCGGGTTCGGGGATTTTCGGCGTCGAGCTCGGCGTCGGCCCAGCGGTTGAAGCTCATGCCGGCGGTGCGGGCGGAGATCATGCAGACCACGATCCAGAAGAGCTGCCGGCAGCGCGGGAACACCGCCCGCGGCGAGCACGGCGCCGGTGAGGGCAAAGGGGAGCGCAAAGATCGAGTGCTCCCACTTGATCATTTCCAGCGTGGTGCCGACCTGGCGCCAACCGGCTGCCTACCTGTACTCCGATGCCTCTGCCATCCACTCCCTGCGCGAGCGCCCGCTCTGCGCCCATGCTACCGGATTACGTGGATTCCGCGGGACGAGGCTGCACTCTCCAGGGCCAGATCTCAGCGCGGCGGCGGGCAGCTTCAGGAATTCGGCCGGGAGAAGAGCGCGGCGGGTGAAGCGCGCCTCGTAGATGGCGCCTTTGAACCAGTCGCGCAGGTCGATCCGCACGCCGGCCGAGGCGTGGCCCTCGCCCTGGGGCACCAGCTTGACGGCGGCCTCGCCCTGCATGTCGTCGCCGACGTAGTTCCGCAGCATCTTGCCGTCGTATACGGCAGTTACGCGGTAGAACGGGCCGAATGGGTGAAGTCTTGTTGCAGTTCAGCAGCGTGGCTGCTGGCCTCCGGCAGTGGCGAAGCTGTCCAGACACCAGCCGCCGTTGACGATGCGGATCTCGAAGAGCATGCGCTCGTTGGGGATGTCTGCACCGGTCGCCGGATCGCGCGACCTGCAGATGGAATACGCGCTGCGCCGGCTTGCCATCGGCGTCCGGCCGGAAGATCATCTCCCAAGTCCACGTGGCGGCACCGGCCAGCGGGTGAACGTCGAAGAAGAGCGCGTCGTCTACACCGTTGAACTGCACGCGCCCTTCCGATCTCGCTGTCGATGATGCGTGGCGATCCCAGCACCTTCGCCGGATGGCCGGCGACGATTCAGTGCTGATCGAAGCGCCACACCTCCTGCGCGACGGCGGACGCGCTGGCCGCATGGAGCACAACGACTAGAGAGAAGACGAGCGAACGCGGTGTCACGGTCAGCCGATCTTTGGCGAGAAGTCAGTCAGCTTCAGGAAGGTCGAATCAACCCTCTCCACCAGCTTGCCGTTCACTTCGCTGGCGGCGCTGACCTGCTTCCACTCAGGATCGTCGCGAAACGCGGCCCAGTTCGCGGTAGCGGCTTCGCGGCTCGGATGCCTGCATGATGTAGAACAGCGTCTTGTCCTTCAGCGGCTCGTCCGTCGGGCGTCCAGTAGGCAACGCTTTCGATGCCGTGGCGCTTGAAGATGGTCATGGTGTGATCGCGGAAGCGCGCCATTAGACCATCCAGCTTGCCAGGAAACGTGTGGTAGACCCGCAGCTCGTAAACCGTGTCGGGCCCTGCGGTACCCTGAGCGTCTGACCGGCTTGCGGCCAGCAGCATACCGGCTGCGCCCATGCTTAGGACCATCTCGCGTCGATTCATTCTGCCTCCTGTGTTCTTCGGCGCTGCGGCGCCTCGCATCCTTGTGCCCCACCAGTAGATGCCTATGCCGATGGCGTTGAGCGCCACAGCCGCAGCCACCACTTTAGCTCCAAAGAGCCACGTGCTGGCGACTGTCGACGATGGGCATCAGGTTGAAGACCATCGACAGCAACGTCACGGCGATGCCGCTGACTCCGGCGAGCTTCAGCCAGCCGCCGGCACGCACGCCGAAGCGCGCGCCGACGACCAGCGGGATCGCGAACAGCAGGATGATAGTAGACGCCGTACAGCAGGTTGCCGGCGGAGAGATGAGTTGCAAGGCCTCCTGCGCGCCGGTCCCGGAGGTGGCGGCAAGGCCCAGGACGATCGGCGACGACCACGATGACGGCGATGGAGCGGGTGGGCGTCTTCCAGCGGGGATGGAGGCGGGTGAACCAGTCGGGCACGATGCCGTCCCATCCGGCGACCATGGGCAGGCGGCTGGTCTCGGCGACGATGACGGCGTACTGCGCGATCAGTGCGAAGGCCAGCACCAGGATGGCTCCGCGGCCCAGCAGCAACGCCCCAGTTCACGCCGGAGGCTGCCGTCGCCGGAGCCGAAGGCCGCGGCCAATACCTGCGGGATCGGGCCCGGTGAGGTCGACCTTGTCGGCGGGCGTGTACGCCAGCATGGAGCCGGTCATCAGGATGTAGATGACGGCGATGATCGGGGCGGCGATCCAGGCCGAGCGCAGGATGGTGCGGCCGGCGTCCCGGGTCTCGCCGGCGAAGACGGCGACCTGCTCCAGGCCGCTGAGCGCATTCATGGCCATCTTCGATGAACAGGTTGACGCTCATCAGTGTGATGACGGGCATGGCGAAAGAGAACGGCGCCTGCGGATTGACGTGCGGGTGCGCGGCGGAGGCTCCGGATGGATGAAGAGCAGGCCGAGCAGAAGCAGCGTTGACCAAGACTGTGACGGCGGTGCCGAAGTGCGAGACCCAGCGTCCGATGCCGAACCCGGGCAGGTTGATCAGCAGGATCAGTAGGAACAGGCCGATGGTGAGCGCGACAATCAGGCCGTGGCTGTTCTCCATCCAGGCGGCGCGTGGGCCGAGGCCGTAGCTGAGGCTGGTGGCTGTGAGGATGCCGACGGTCGAGACCGCCATCAGCGACCACATCGCGAAGTTCCACGCGCCCAGAAAGCCGGCGAACGGCCCAAAGCGTAACTTGACCCACTGGTAGACGCCGCCTTCATACGGCCAGACGTGGCGCACCATCCGACTACCGCCGCCAGCGGAACAAAGAGGGTGAGGATAGCGGCGAGCCAGAACCATACGTGCGTGCCGCCCAGGTGCGCGGCGTTGCCGGCCCAGGTGATGCCGACGACGAGCAGGATCTGCATGGGCACGAGGTCGCGAGCCCCAGCTCGCGCCTGAGACCGTGGGCGGCCACCGGCTGTACTGGCCTCCCACGCTCCAGGACTTCCGGGCAGTCTGTAGGTGAACTGGCGCTCAACGACCCCCCGCACGATTGTTGACCTTACGCTACCCTGCACCGGGTCGGGCCGCAACGTCGTTTGTTGGAGGTTGGGACGGCGCGCATAGAATCGTGCCACCTGCGAGGTGCTTGATGAGCCTGGGTTCGGTGGCCGTGGCGTGCGCAATCCTGATAGCGGCGATGGGAACTGGGCCGGCTGAGCAAGACGGCGAGACGCCTGACGTTTGAGGTCGCGTCGATTCATCCCTCTCATCCGGGAGCGGCGGGTGGAGGGATCAAGCCGCTGCCGGGAGGGTATGGGTATGTGGCGCAGAACTTTCCGGTGAAGCTGATGATCAGCCTGATGTACAAGGTGCCCATCCGGGAGATCTCGGGAGGGCCGGAGTGGCTGAACAGCGACTTGTATGACGTGCAGGCGAAGACCGACCGGGCCTACTCGGTGGACGATCTGCACGTGATGTTTCAGAACCTGCTGGCCGACCGCTTTGGTTTGCGCTTCCATATGGAGTCGCATGAAGGTGCGGTCTACAACGTGACGGTTGACCGGGGCGGGCTGAAGATGAAGCCCAACGATACGCCGCAGGACTTCAAGATCCCGGTGACGCCGACCGGGCCGGGCAGCTACAGCGGGGTGAGGGTACCGATGCCCTATCTCTGCTGGTTTATCAGCCAGCAGCTTCAGAGCACCGGACGGCCGGTGGTCGACACGACGGGGCTGAGTGGGAACTTTGATTTCGTGCTGTCGTTCGCACCGGAGCTGCCGCCGGGGGTGAATCAGGAGAACGTTCCGCCGGAGCTACAGAACCGACCTGTGCTGATTGATGCGCTGCGGGAGCAACTGGGGCTGAGACTGGAGGCTGCAAAGGGGCCGGTACAGACGATGGTGATTGACGATGTGACGAAGCCTTCGGAGAACTGACGTTGTGGTTCGGGAGGGAGGCCTAGTTGGCGGACGGGCGCTCGATGTGGTCGATGACGAGGCGTTCGATGGGGGCTTTGCCGGATTCAAGCTTGAGGCCGAGTTCGTCGAGCTGCTGCTGCACGAGCGTGAGAGGGTCGGTGTCCGGGCCTGCGCGCTCGCGCATCTTCAGGACCATGTCGTAGCGTCCGGTGAGACCGGTGTGGTCGATGATGGTCTGCTGACCGCCACCCGTCAGGCTCATCATGACGGCGAGCGTGGAGGTCGAGATGCCGTAGGCCATCATGCCCTGCGGACCCGGCATCATGACGCCGCCTGTGGGGATGCTCATGCCGGCGTGAGGCTCGGCGGGGTCGGTGGGCTTGAAGCTTCGGGCCGTTCTTTGCGACCACGAGGAAGAGGACGGAGCCTTCTTTTGACTCGCGGTGCACGGCGATCTTGCAGCGTTCGATGAAGAAGGTTTGGAGCATGGCGTGGAGCATGCCGGCCTGGGAGGCGGGCTTCTGCCACTCGGGCAGGTCGGCTTCGCTCGACCTTGGCGGTGAGGTCGTAGGGCTGCTGCAGTAGCCCAGTCGGGAAGCCCGCTGATCTGGGCGGGGCTGTAGAACGCGCTGCCGGGGGTGGTCGGCGGGTAGGCGGTGATGAGCGATAACAGGAGCGGGGAGTTCGTGGCGCGGTATCCGTCGGGGGTAGGGCCCAGGTCCGGCATGTGCATGGGACGGGTGCTGGAGTTGTTTTCGCGGACAGAGACGACTTCGAAGGAGAGTGGGTGGGTGTCTACCGTGATCTGCGTGGTCTGGGCATGGGTGGTGCTGGAGAGGCTCGCTGCCAACAGGATGCCCGCGTAAAGGGCGACGGAGCGGCGGATGGGGCGTGTGGCCATGATTGGTCCTCTGGAGGAGTTTATTCGGCGCCGTGGGGTTGGAGATCAGCGTGTGGTCGTGGCAGAGGGTGCGGCGGCCGGCTCGCCCATGACGTCGGGGCCGAGTTCCACCTGGGTGCGGACGATCTGGTCTGCGACGATGCGGCCGAAGACCTTCTGTCCGGTGGGGTTCAGGTGGGTGCGATCGAGCTTTCGATGCGCCGGCGTCGGTTATCGGCGGTGGCGTCGGGATGGAGGAGCGCGTCGAACTTGTCTGCTTCCTCCTGACCAAGGCGGTTCAGCATGGCGGTGGAGAGGGCATTGAGATCGATCACGGTGATGAACTTCTTCGCGCCGACCTCGCGGGTGGCCTGGGCGTAGTCGTGAAGGTCTTCGACGACCTTGCCATCCTTAAAGGTGCGGCGGGAGAGCGAGGTGACCAGCACGGGCACGGCGCCGATGGCGCGGACGTCGTCGATGTAGCGCTGGAGGTAGTCCTTGAAGGAGCCCTCGGCGTCGGTGTGGCGTTCGGGGTCGGTCTTCTGGTCGTTGTGGCCGAACTGGATCAGGTAGTAGTCGCCTTGCGGGCGAGGGCTTTGGTCCATGCGCCCTCGT
Organism: uncultured Acidobacteriaceae bacterium; assembly: GCA_963791875.1. Lineage (GTDB taxonomy): Bacteria > Acidobacteriota > Terriglobia > Terriglobales > Acidobacteriaceae > Edaphobacter. The sequence continues at coordinate 542,990 of CAWBUI010000001.1, read as the reverse complement.
CGATGAAGCTCCTGGTGCTGCGGCCGTTCAGGGCGTCGTCGATGCAGGTGACGTTGGGAGTCATGACGGCGCAGAAGCCCGGGCCCCATCCGCCGCCAGTGGCGACGGTGGAGTCGCCGACCAGCACGATCTTTACGGGCCCGCCCTGGATGACCTTCATGGCTTTGAGGCCTTGCGGCGGAAGCTCCGCGGCGGTGGGGCGGACATACTTCTTCAGTTCGGGCTGGGCGACTGCCGAGGCCGACGGCGACCATGCGGCCGAAGACGTAGCTGCCCTGCCAGTCGAGGTGGGTCTTGTCGAAGATGGTCTTGCCGGCGTCGTCTTTTTTGGTGATGGCGAGTTCGTTGGCTTTTTGCTCGCCGATCTTGTCCAGGTAGGCGGTGCTTTGGGAGTGGAGGTCGATGACGGGGACCTTCATGTCCGCGGCGACTCGCTGCATGGTGGCGGCGTGGGCGAGGAGATCGGAGTGGATCTTGCCGTCGGCCTGAAAGAAGCGGCGGGTGAGCGGGGTGCAGAGGACGGGCTTGATGCCGACGGCCCTGGCTTCGGTGATGTAGCGGCGGAGGTTGGCCTCGTATTCGGCCATGGAGACCTGGCGGGGCATCTCGGCGACGCCGTCTACTTTTTCCGCGTCGTTGTGGCCGAACTGGATGACCATGTAGTCGGGCCTGGTGGCGAGAGCGCGGTCCCAGAGGCCTTGTTCGCGGAAGGTCTTCGTGCTGGCGCCTCCGCTGGGCCATGTTGACGCAGTCGACCTGGGCGGAGAGGTTGGCGCAGAAGCCGCGGCCGTAGCCGGCGTTGTCGGTCTGGGTGGAGTCCCCGATGAGGTCGACTCGGACGGTGGTACCTGGCCTGCGCTGCGCGGCGGACGCCTGGTCGAAGGCGCGCTGGGGGTCGCCCTGAGCCCATGTGGGTCCAGCGGCCGCCAGGGTTAGCAACAACAGACTTCGGATCATGCTCTGTGCTCTTTCTCCGGGGCAGTTTACCGGTTTGATCTCCCGCTGGCTCTTCATAGTAGCTGGGCAGAGGATGTTTCCCGGGTGGAATGCTGCGGGGTAGTTTTCCACGCAACCCTCTTGACGCGGCTCGCAATAGGCTCTACTCTAGGCAAGTGACAGGACTCCCTTCGGGTCGAGTCAGTCACAACGAAGTCCACCCACTTCGTTGCTGTACCGGAATACCCACGCAACAGCCCCCACCGCGCTGCGTGGGTTTCCTTTTTAACGCTTACAGTTCCTGGGCTTCGCGCGCTGGCTGACCTTGACGGCGCGGGGCGAGTCCGATTAGGCTTCGTGAATGGAGTTGATGCAGCAGCGCGGCTTGTATGTGTATGCTGTTGTCCCTGTTGTATGGGCGACACACGCTGCTGCGCACGGCAATTCCAGATCACGGCGAGATAGCAAGAGAAGCCATAGATTTCGGAGCCCACGTAGACAGCGCCAGGCGCGATACGTGGGCTTTTCCATGTGTCGCGCACTCCATCCCTAGTTCCCCAGACCTGCCCAGACGAAGGAGCACCATGGAAATCCCAAACACACCACGCACCTCATCCCGCGCAGCGCACAAGCTTCCGGTGAACGTTGACTTTCTGGCCATCGGGATTGCGCTTGCCCTGGCGGCGCTGATCCGCTTTGGCGTGATCCACCAAATCTCGTTCTAGATGGCGGCGGCGGCGCGTTTGCGCCTGCCTCCTGCTTGCGGCGCTGGGCGTCTGCTCGGCCAGTTTTTGCGCGGGTCAGGCCTCCGCTACCCTTCCTTTCTTTTCGTGATGACTACAGACACTATGCCGATGCCCGCTGCCCAGATCGAGCCTTCTCCGCTGGGCGGGGCGGGCCTTGATGCTGCTGTGCGGCGGCCAGGACCTGCGGGGATCGTGGGGTTTCTGCCTGGGGTGGCGCTGCTGTTCGGGATCGGGCTGCTGGGCAAGCTTCTGGAGCACGAGTGTACGGTTCTGCGGACCCGATATCATGTGCCCTTGCCGCAGATTGAGTACGTGTTGTGGGCGATTATCCTGGGGCTGCTTGTTTCGAATACGGCGGGTGTGCCGCGGATCTTCCGGCCGGGCGTGGCGACGTATGAGCTTTGGCTGAAGCTGGGCATTGTGCTGGTTGGGGCGCGGTTTCTGCTGGGGGATGTGCTGCACATTGGCGGGCTATCGCTGGCGCTGGTGGCGGTGGAGCTCCTCCTTTCGCTGACGGTGATGACGGTGCTGGGGCGCATCTTCCGGCTTCCTCCGAAGCTCACTTCCCTGCTGGCGATCGGGTCTTCGATTTGCGGCGTGACGGCGATTATGGCGGCGCAGGGGGCGATCGATCCGGACGAGGAAGACACGTCGACTGCGATTGCGGCGATCCTGACCTTGGGCGCGATTGCTCTGTTTACCTTTCCGGCGATCGGGCATGCGCTGGGGATGAGCCAGCAGGCGTACGGGATGTGGGCGGGGCTGGCGGTGGACAACACGGCCGAGTCGGTGGTGACGGGCGCGCTGTTTGGCGAGGATGCGGGTCGGTGGGCGGTGCTGGCGAAGACGGCGCGGTCATCCTTTATCGGGTTCGTGGTGCTGGGGTACGCGGTGTACTGGGCCTCGCGCGGGCAGGCGGCGTATGTGCAGAACAAGCCGCTGTTTTTGTGGCAGAAGTTCCCGAAGTTCATTCTGGGGTTTCTGGCCATCTCGGTGCTCGCTACGGCGGGGTTCTTTACGAAGGGCCAGTTGCTGAGCCTGTCGAACCTGTCGCGCTGGGCGTTTCTGCCGGCGTTCGCCGGGGTGGGCCTGCGCACGAATCTGAAGGACCTTGTGGGACAGGGGTGGCGTCCGCTGATCGTGGGTGTGCTGGGCGAGGTGTTTATCGCCGCGCTGACGCTGGGGCTGGTGTACTGGAGCTACCGGTATGGGGTTTCCCGGTAGAGGCAAGTAGCTGGTGGGGTTGGGGTTGGCGGGGTGGGCTTCGGGTTCGGCGGTGGCTTCCGGAATGGTGCAGGTGAGGCCGGGTGCGGCGATGTCTGTGGCTGAGGAGCCGATGTCGTCGGTGCGGTGGATCTCGCGGACGAGCTCGGTGGGCTGGGAGACGATGGTGAGGCCGCGGGCGTTGCGGGCGGCGAGCTGGAGGCCGTAGAGGAGGACGGCGGCGCGCTTGGCGTCGATGGCGTTCACGGCGAGGGCGCTGACGACCTTGGAGAGGGCGAGCTGGACGGATTCGCTGTCCTCGAGGGCGGGGAGATCGATGATGGAGCCGTCGTCGATAAGCGAGGGGCGGCCGGTGATCTTGTGGCGGTACTGGGCGTGAGTCTGGTTGAGCCGGCGGTGGAAGTAGCAGAAGTGGTGGTCGGTGATGGCGACACCGCGGCACTGGAGGCCGTTGGTCTTGATGTGGCGGCAGAGATCGGCTTGCATGGCGGCTCCTGGGGTACCCCCCTCCCCCGGGGGGTGGTGGGGGTAAGTCTTTTGGTTTGACGCGGTTGCGTTTTCGGTGCACGGCAAATATTTGATTCGGAACGGCTTATCGGTAAATATAAGAAAACAAAGGAAAAGCCCTGCCGGGTGGGCGGGGCTTCTGGTGGATTCTTGATCTAAGTTAATGGTAGCAGGTTGGGGAAACTAAACTGCCAACTATATTTCGTTTGGAATGATGGAGTTAGGTGGTTTGGGGGCTTGACAGGGTTTTCTGCGTGGAGTGTGCGGGGGGTGAAGCAGGTCCCTCCGCTTCGCTGCGGGATGACAAGCAAAAGGGCAGGCAACGGCAAGTGCCGCGGCGAGGGCAAGTGCGGGGTGAAGCAGGTCCCTCCGCTTCGCTGCGGGATGACAAGCAAAGGGGCAGGCAACGGCAGGTGCCACGGCGAGGGCAGGTGCCACGGCGAGGGCGAGTGCGAGGTGAAGCAGGTCCCTCCGCTTCGCTGCGGGATGATAAGCAAAAGGGCAGGCAACGGCAAGTGCCACGGCGAGGGCAAGTGCGAGGTGAAGCAGGTCGCTCCGCTTCGGTGCGGGATGACGGGCAAAGGGTCGGCAACGGCAAAGACAACTGCAAACGGCAGGAGGTCAGGATTGGGCGCCCGGGATACTGAGCATCCAGTTGACGCCGAACTTGTCGGTGCACATGCCGAAGAGGGGGGACCAGAAGGTAGCCGTGAGGGGCATCAGGACGGTGCCGCCCTGGCTGAGGGTGGTGAAGAGGCGCCTGACTTCGGCTTCGTCGGGGTCGTCGAGGGAGATGTCGAAGCCGCCGAAGGGTTTGGCCTGGCCGGGGGCGGCGTCGGCGCCCATGAGGGTGATAGTGCCGAGTTTGAGGGCGGTGTGCATGACGAGGTCCCTGGCGGCTTCGGGAGTGGGCACCTCGGGCGGGGCTTCGCCCCACTTCATGGTCATGAGGCGGGTGGTGCCGAAGACGGTTTCGTAAAAGGAGAAGGCGGCGTTGCAGTTGCCGTTGAAGACCAGGTGGAGGTTGGTGGTCATGGCTTGCTCCTTGCTTGTTTCGGTTGGTGGGTGGTGTGGCTTGCGGGTGGGTCTGTTCTGCTGGGCTGGTGTGCTGGACGGGTCCGGTTCGCGGGTCTGCCGCGATTGTATGTGCGGCGGACCGAGTGTATTATGGCTAGAGCGAGTTTGTTCCGTCGTTTGACTGCAAGGCCGTGTGCGTACCGGCTGGGAGATGGCGGAAGAGATGAGTGGGCGAGAGCCCACTTTTTGTTGCTCTGAAGATGGTTTTTCGGGGTTGTTGAAAGAGGGCGGAAAGCAGGTCCTTCGCTTCGCTCAGGATGACAATGCTTGTGTTTGGACAGTGTCAATGGTTTGAGGCGTGGCAAGGGTTGTGTTGAACAGTGGCAAGGGTTGTGTTTGAACCGTCACAAGGGTTGTGTTTGAACCTTGAGGTTTGCAGGGGTTTATGGCGTTTCAGGTTGATGAGGTTCGGAGGCTGGCTGAGCGGGTTGCGGCGTCGCATCACCTGGAGGTTGTGGATGTGGAGTTTGGCGGCGGCGGGAAGAGCCGGGCGCTGCGGGTGTATCTGGAGAAGGATGCTGCGGAGCGGGCGCGATTGAAGGAGAAGGTTGCGGCGGGTGAGGTGGAAGACCTGCCGAAGGGCGTGCCGGTGGAGCTGCTTTCGGGCGTGACGCATGAGGATTGCGCGGCGTTTGCGACGGATTTTGGGACGCTGCTGGATGTTGAGGATGTGGTGCCGGGCGGGGAGTACACGCTGGAGGTGTCGTCGCCGGGGCTGGAACGGAAGCTGTAGCCGGGCCGGAGGAGTTTGAGCGGTTTGCGGGGAGCCTGGTGAAGGTGAAGACGTTTGTGCCGGTGAATGGGAACCGGGTCTGGACGGGGCGGCTGGTTGGGTTTGCGGATGGTGTGGTGAGGATCGATCTGGCGGCAGTGAAGCAGAAGGGTAAGGGGAAGAAGGCGGCTGCGGCGGAGATCGTTGGAGGTGGCGTTGAAGGATGTGGAGAAGGCGAATTTGGTGGCGGAGATTTAGTTTTGGGTTTGAGTGCAAGGGCAAGTGCTAGAAGCAGGTTCCTTCGCTGCGCTGCGGGATGACAAGCCAGTGGGGCGGGCAAGGCAAGAGCAAGGGCAAGGACAACGGCAAGTGCAAGTGCTAGAAGCAGGTCCCTTCGCTGCGCTGCGGAATGACAAGCAAGTGGGGCGGGCAACGGCAGACAGAAGTCGGCAAGGGCAAAGACAACTGCAGCAGGATGCAGACGGCAAGGGCAACGGCAAGTGCAAGGCAAGAGGGTTAAGAGTTATGGCGAGTGTTTTGTACCAGTCGATTGAGACGTTGAGCCGCGATAAGGGCATTGAGCCTGAGATCGTGGTGGGCGCGGTGGAAGATGCGATCGCGCTGGCGACGCGGAAGTATTACAAGACGCAGGAGAACATGCGCGCCGAGATGGATCGCGAGACGGGCGAGATCCGCGCGTATGTGTTCAAGACGGTGGTTGAGGGTCCGGAGCAGGTGGAGGACGAGGTCAACCAGATGACGCTGGAGGCAGGCGCGGGAGCTGGCGCCTGAGGTTGAGGTGGGCGGAGAGCTGCGGTTCTATAAGGACACCTCTCCGCTGGGCCGGATTGCGGCGCAGATGGCGAAGCAGGTGATCTTCCAGAAGGTGCGCGAGGCCGAGCGCGACACGGTGTTTCTTGAGTACAACCACCGCGTGGGCGAGGTGCTGAATGCGACGGTGAAGCGGCTGGAGCCGATGGACGTGATCTTTGACCTGGGCAAGGCGGAGGCGCGGATGCCGAAGCGCGAGCAGAGCGCGGCTGGAGCAGTTTGCGGTGGGCGAGCGGGTGCGGGTGGTGCTGCTGCGGGTGGACCGGGCGGCGAAGGGTCCGCAGGTGATTGTGAGCCGGGCGGCGCCGGCGCTGGTGCAGAGCCTGTTCCAGAGCGAGGTGCCGGAGATCTATGACGGGACGGTGACGATTCGCGCGATTGCGCGTGAGGCGGGCGAGCGGACCAAGATTGCGGTGATGAGCCGGGACAAGGATGTCGATCCGGTGGGCGCGTGCGTGGGCATGAAGGGCATGCGCGTGCAGTCGATTATTCGCGAGCTGCGCGGCGAGAAGATCGACATTATTGAGTACTCGGAGGAGATTACGACGTTTGCGGAGAAGGCGCTGCAGCCGGCGAAGGTGAGCAAGGTGTCGATTGTGGACCTGGGGGAGAAGCAGCTTGAGGTGATCGTCGACGACACGCAGTTGTCGCCTGGCGATTGGGAAGAAGGGGCAGAACGTGCGGCTGGCGGCGAAGCTGCTGGGCTGGAAGATCGACATCAAGAGCGAAGAAGAGAAGCGCCAGGAGGTCGAGCAGCAGATGCACGCGATGGGCGGCGGGCCGACGACTCCTGTGGAGCAGATTTCGGAGCTGGGCGAGCAGATTCTGGACAAGCTGATTGCGGCCGGTATCACGACGGTGGAGGAGCTGGCGGACATGACGCCGGAGCAGCTGGAGGAGATTCCGGGCATCGGCGAGAAGACGCTGGAGAAGATTTCGGTTGCGGTGCGGCACTACTTCGGCCAGTACGAAGAGGGCGAAGAGAGGCCGGCGCCGGTTGTGATTGGAGAACGCGCCCAAGGTGATGAAGCTGCCTTGAGTGGGGCACCCGCTCCGATGCGGTGGCTGGGGAAGAGCATCCAACGGTCGAGACGGCGGAGGAGCCTGCGGGAGACGGGGCGACGGCCGAGGTGATCAGAGGGAGAGGGTTCGATGGCGAAGACACCGGAAGAGATTATTGCGGCGGATGCGGCGGCGGTCGGGCGAGATCGAGGAGGTTAGCGACGTCTCGACTGAGGACATTGCGGATGCTGAGGAAGCGGAGTCGGCGAGCGACGCGTTTACGGATGCGGATGCGCGCGAGGAGCGGATTGAGTTGCGGAACGACTCGATCGACGAGTTGGTGGATCAGGCGCAGGAGGTCTCCGACGAGGGGATCGACTGCGGACGATCACGACCGTGGGTAGCGGAAGTCCGCTGCGGACGGCAGAGTTTCGGGGTCGCAAAGTTCGCGATTTCGGGGATAATAGCAGTGTGGACTAACTCCTTCTTCGATGAGGCTGATATGAACAGCTAGCGCGCAGGGGAAGAAAAAGGGACGGATGAGCAAAGTTCGAATCAATGATCTGGCACGAGAGCTTGAGGTAAAGAGCAGGTCCATTCTGGACGCGCTGACGGCTGTTGGCGTGACGGAGACGAAGACCCACTCGAGCTCGATCGAGGCAGATGAGGCGGAGAAGGTTCGCGGGTATCTGAAGAATCGGCGGGGCGGCGGCGGCGCTTCGCGCACGCAGACTGAGCCGAAGCTCGAGCTTCAACCTGGCGAACATCTCGAAGCCGGGCGATGCGCTGAAGGCGATTATGGAGCGCAAGCAGGCTGAGGCGCAGGCGCGCAGTGCGCCGCAGCCTCGTCCTGCGGCGGTGGTTGTGCCGCCTGCGGGGGCGACTGCACGTCCGGTGGTGGCGCCTGTTGCTCCCAGCGCTGCTCCGGCTGCTCCGCGGCACGGCCTGCGGGGGCTGTGACCGTTGTGGCCGCGCCTGCTGCGACGGCGGCTGCGCGCCGAGTGCTCCGGCGAGTGCGGCTCCTGCGGCGGCGGCTCCTGCGGGCCTCCGGCTCCGCGACGAATTGTGCCTCTGCCCAGCCGCGGCGCACAGATTGTGCATCCCGCGCCGCCTCCCCCGGCGATTGCCAGCCGGCCTCCTTCGGGGCCGGTGTGGCGCGTCCGCCGGTGGTGGTTGCGCCGCCTGCTTCGGTTGCGGCGGCTGGTTCAGCGGTGAGTTCTCAGGCTCCGGAGCTGCTGTTGCAGGTGGGGGGCCGCGGCCTGGTGGTGCGGTTCCGAAGCGTCTGCCGGCAGTTCGGCGGCTCCGGTTGCGTCTTCTGCTGCTGCGAGTTCCGCCGCTGCGACGACTGGCACGAGCCCGCAGCACGTCCCCTGTTCCACGGAAACTCCTGCAGCGGCTGAGCCTGTGGCTTCTGCTGCTCCCGCGGAGGCTGTGGCTGCGGAGCCGGCCGATGCTCCTCCGGCTCCTGTGGTGAGCTGCGGGTCCTGTGGTTCCGGTGCGGCGCGTGGTGATGCCGCAGACTGGACCGCGGCCGATGTATACGGCACCTCCGCCAGCTCCGGGCGGGATTCAGCGTGGGCGGCCGATCTTTGAGCGTCCGCGTCCGGGTGCACCGAGCAGCATGGGTGGTCCGGGTGGGCGTCCTGGAATGGGCGGCGCGCCGGGCGGGCCTCCGGGCGCACGGCGTCCGATGCATCCTACGCGAACGTTCCCCACGGGAGCGGGTGGACCTGGCGGAGCGCCGGGACGTCCGGGATTTGCGCCGGGCGGACGGCCGGGATTTCCGCCGCGGCCAGGGTTTGGTGCGCGTCCTGGAGCACCGGGTACGGGCGCTGCGCCGACGGGTGAAGGAGCGCCGACGGGTCAGCGGCCGGCACAGAGGCCGGGTCAACGACGCGGCGGTCAGCGCTACGAGAAGGTGAAGGAAGGCCCGATGAAGGGCTTCAAGCCGCCGCCGCGGTATGGCGGGGCGATGATCTCTCACGAGCCGCTGCCGATCACGAAGACGATCACGGTGACGGAAGGCATCAGCGTCAAGGATCTTGCCGAGAAGCTGGATGTGCGCGGCAAGGACCTGATCGCGACGCTGCTGATGAAGGGCGTGTTCGTGACGGTGAACCAGTCGCTCGAAGGCGAACTGGTGAAGGATGTGGCGCGGCAGTTTGGCGCCGACGCGCAGGTGATCTCGGTTGAAGAGCAGCTGGAGAACGAGGCGATCGAAGGTCTGCTCGAAGATACGTCGGGGCTGATCGAGATTATGCGTTCGCCGGTGGTTACGGTTATGGGTCACGTCGATCACGGCAAGACGAGCCTGCTGGACGCGATTCGTTCTACGGACGCAGACCGTGGATGTGGCGGCGGGCGAAGCGGGCGGAATTACGCAGCACATCGGCGCGTACAAGGTGAAGATCGCGAAGCCGGATTCCCCGGCGTTTGGACGCGAGATTGTGTTCCTGGATACGCCGGGTCACGAGGCGTTTACACGGATGCGTGCACGTGGCGCGAAGATCACGGACATTGTTGTGATCGTGGTGGCGGCGGATGACGGCGTGATGCCGCAGACGATCGAGGCGATCGACCATGCGCGCGCGGCGAAGGTGCCGATCATCGTGGCGGTGAACAAGATCGACAAGCCGGACGCGAATCCTGACGAGGTGAAGCAGCAGCTTGCGGAGCGCGGGTTGCAGCCCGATGACTGGGGCGGCGATACACCGTTCGTCAACGTGTCGGCGAAGAAGCGGCTCGAACCTGGATGGGCTGGAAGAGATGATCTGCCTGCAGGCTGATCTGCGGAACATCAAGGCGACTCCGGACCGGCCGGCGGTGGGTACGGTGATCGAAGCGAAGCTGGATCGCGGACGCGGTGCGGTGGCTTCGATGCTGGTGCAGAACGGGACGCTTGCGTACGGGCGACAGCTACATTGTCGGCAATACGTTCGGCAAGATCCGGGCGATGTTCAACGATCGCGGTATGCCGATCATCGAGGCAGGACCTTCGACTCCGGTCGAGATCCTGGGACTCGAGGGGATGCCGGATGCGGGCGATACGTTCCTTGTGATGGCGGACCGCGACAAGGCCAAGGGCATTGCGCAGTACCGCAAGATGAAGGAGCGCGAGGCGCAGCTGGCGAAGTAGCTCGCGGGTTTCGCTCGAAGGGCTTGCGGAGCAGATCAAGATGGCCGGGGTCAAGGATCTCAACCTCATCGTCAAGGGCGACGTGCAGGGATCGGTCGAGGTTATTGCCGAGGATCTGCAGCGGATGTCCACCGAGAAGGTTCGGGTGCGTGTGCTGCACTCGGGCGTGGGCGCGATCACGGAGTCGGACGTGCTGCTTGCGTCGGCTTCGAACGCGGTCATCATCGGGTTCAACGTGCGGCCTGAGCGCAAGGCGCAGGAAGTGGCCGATCAGGACAAGGTCGAGATTCGGCTGCACTCGATTATTTACGAGCTGCGCACGGAGATCGAAAAGGCGATGTACGGGCTGCTGGATGCGGTGTACCGCGAGAACTACGCGGGCCGCGCCGAAGTGCTCAACGTCTTCAAGATCACCAAGGTTGGTCAGATCGCGGGCTGCACGGTGCGCGATGGGCTGATCAAGCGCGACTCGCAGGTACGTGTGCTGCGTGAGGGCAACGAGGTGTGGCGCGGCAAGATCGGCTCACTGAAGCGCTTCAAGGACGACGTGTCCGAAGTGCGGCAGGGCGTGGAGTGCGGTATCGATCTGGCCGGCTACAAGGACATCCAGGTTGGCGACGTCATCGAGGCCTTTACGACCGAGAAGATGGCCGCGGAGCTGGGACAGAACACGGCAGTGATGAAGAAGACGCAGATGGCGGAGCTTGCGGCTGCCAAGGAGCGCGAGAAGACGGTCGAGGCTGCTTCGGTTTAGGGGCTTCGGAGTTGACCTTCAGCAGGAAGAACAGAAGAGGCCGGGAGAGATCCCGGCCCTTTGCTGTTTGCGGAGTAGGCTAGGACTCGTCAGATTGGATTTGCGATGTAGCTGCGAAGACCGAGGCCTAGATTCCCCGATGTTGCGCTTTCGATACGTTGTGCGAGTAGCGGTTTGGTGTCTGTGTGGGGCGTTCGCGTGCGCGCAGAATGTTTCGGCGACACATGTGGATGACTTCACGGGCAAGCCGCGCCTGATTGTGATCAGCGACATTGGGAACGAGCCGGACGACCAGATGTCGTTGACTCGTCTGCTGCTGTATTCGAACGAACTGGACATCGAGGGTTTGGTTGCGAGTACGTCGACGTGGCAACGTAAGGCGGCGCACCCGGAGACGATGCGGCAGTTGATTGAGGCCTATGGCGAGGTAAGGCCGAAGCTGATGTTGCATGCGCGGGGGTGGCCCGAGACAGACCTGCTGAAGTCACGCGTCTACACCGGGCAGGCGGGGTATGGGCTTGATGCCGTGGGCGTGAACAAGAGCTCCGAGGGAGCGAGAGCTATCGTTCACGCTGCGGAGCGGGATGACTCGCGCCCATTGTGGATTTGTATCTGGGGCGGTGCCAATACGCTGGCGCAGGCGCTGTCTGAGTTGAGAGCCGCACATAGGCCGAGCGAGGTGGCGAGAATTGTTTCGAGGCTGCGGGTCTACTCGATCTCGGATCAGGATGACGCGGGGCCCTGGATTCGGCGGGAGTTTCCGGAGTTGTTCTACATCGTGTCGCCTTCCCTGCCGAGCAGTGGGGAGTATTTGTATGCGACCTGGACGGGTATAAGCGGCGACCGATTTTACCGGAATGGTGAGGGCGCGGATTTCACGGAAGTTACAAACGAGTGGCTGGAGACCAACGTTCGCAAGGGTGCGCTGGGCAAGCTGTACCCGCGGTGGATGTACATCATGGAAGGCGACACACCGTCGTTCCTGGGGCTGATTGACAATGGCCTGAATGCATTTCGGCGTCCTGACTGGGGCGGCTGGGGAGGCCGGTATGTGTTTCGACAGACGTATGGGGAGACGCATGCGATCTGGACGCAGGGGGGTGATGAGTCCAGGCGCGTGACGTCGCAGGATACGGTGGTGGGGGTGGATGGCAAGGAGCACGTGTCGGACCAGGCGACGATCTGGCGTTGGAGGAATGCGTTTCAGAATGACTTTGCGGCTCGCATTGCGTGGACAACTTCGGACTTCGCGCACGCCAACCATAATCCGGTTGCGGTGGTGAATGGACGAGGCGGGACGGGCACGATCGAGATGGATGTGGCGGTGGGAGGCAGCGTGCAACTGGACGCTTCGGGGAGCAGTGATCCCGACGGACAGGGCTTGCAGTTCCATTGGTTTCACTACGCGGAGGCGGGCAGTGCGGATGGCAACCTTGCGGGGGTGACGTTGTCTGGGGCGGAGACCGCGCGGGTTACGGTGCACGCGGATGCGGCCTGCCGTCCGCAGTGGTCGGCCGCTGCGGGGTGCACGGGTGACGGCGTCGCGCACATTATTGTTGCGGTGACGGATAGTGGGTCGCCGGCACTCACCTCATACCGCCGGGTGATTTTGCGTGTGCATGCGAACGTCACACAAGGGGCAACGAGCCAAGCGCGTCCGCGATAGCCTTGCCTGCCCCGGAGGTGGATGCGGTGCCGCCTACGTCTGCGGTGCAGAGGGTTTTGTCGACGAGGGTGGCCTCGATGGCTTTGAGGATGGATGCGGCGGCTTCAGGCTCGCCGAGGTGATCGAGCATCATTGCGGCGGACCAGATCTGGCCGACGGGGTTGGCGATGTTTTTGCCGGCGATGTCGGGTGCGGAGCCGTGGACGGGCTCGAAGAGTGAGGGGTAGCGGCGCTCGGGATTGATGTTGCCGGAGGGGGCGATGCCGATGGTTCCGGCGCAGGCGGGGCCTAGATCGGAGAGGATGTCGCCGAAGAGGTTGGACGCGACGACGACGTCGAAGCGATTGGGATTGAGGACGAAGTGGGCGGCGAGAATGTCGATGTGGTACTTGTCCCAGGAGACGGATGGGTAGTTGTTGCTCATTTCGACGACGCGTTCATCCCAGTACGGCATCGAGATGGAGATGCCGTTGGATTTTGTCGCTGAGGTGAGGTGCCTTTTCGGGCGCTTCTGTGCGAGTTTGAAGGCGAAGTCGAGAATGCGATCCACGCCTGTTCGGGTCATCACGGTTTCCTGGATGACGACTTCGCGCTCTGTGCCGGTGAAGATACGGCCGCCGATGGAGGAGTACTCGCCTTCGGTGTTTTCGCGAACGACAAAGAAGTCGATGTCGCCGGGCTTGCGGCCGGCGAGGGGGCAGGGCACGCCGGGCATGAGTCGCACAGGGCGGAGGTTCACGTACTGGTCGAACTCGCGGCGGAACTGAATCAGGGATCCCCAGAGTGAGATGTGGTCGGGGATTTTGTCGGGCCAGCCTACGGCGCCGAAGAAGATGGAGTCATGTTGGCCGATCTGGTCCTTCCAGTTATCGGGCATCATCTTGTTGTGCTTTGCGTAGAAGTCGTAGGAGGCGAAGTCAAACTCATCGAGTTGCAGTTTGAAGCCGTACCGTTCGGCGGCGGCTTGAAGGACTCGGGTGCCTTCCGGGACTACTTCCTGGCCTATGCCATCGCCGGGGATTACGGCTATTTTGTAGGTGCGGTCTTTTTGAGCAGAGTGAGACACCGTTGTAGCCTCGATTGCGGGATAAGAAGTTGCCGGGGTTCTATGAATGGGTGCGGGTCTGGGCTAGTGCGGGGCGGGATAGGTGCGGTAGGAGACTAACTCCGCGCTGAAGGATGTGCCGCTTAGGCGCGCTGTTTTGAGGAGCGCTTCGAAGTATGGGAACTGGCGAGTGTGCAGAATATTCTGGAATTTTTCTAACTGCTCCTCGGAGGTGAGGAACTCGGCGGCTGCACCTGTGGCATCGGAGTCGGTGCCGGCGATGATGATGGCGTTTCCGGTCCGGCTTGGATTCGGCAGATAGGCGATGACGCTGTAGCTGACGAGGCCATTGGGGTCGATGGGCACTACGTACAAGGCCGGCTCACCGGCTTGCGGCGTGAGGTTCTTCACGACGGCCTGGACGTGGGCATAGTCGTAGTCTACGGTGAAGTTCATCTGATCTTCGAAGAGGCGGCTCCACGGGTTCGCCTTCTTGCCGCCGATAAGAATGACGTTGTTCCGCTTGACGCCGTCTGCGGGGTAGTAGCGTGCGAGGGCGAGATTCAGTGAGGGTGAACCTAGCGTCAAGGCCATGATCTGCTCGGCGGCCCGGATGGCTCCGAAGGTGACGAGGTTGTGATTGGCGATCTGGTCGAGGTCGCCCTTGCGATCGGTGCTCATGGTGGAGCTTTGAATGTTGCGGAGATAGCTGCGGTTGAGGTATTCGCTCAACGAGACCGGCTGGAGATCGATGTCTCCGATCAGCGAGAGCGAGTCGTCCGGGAGGACGATATCGGTCTGGCGATGGGAGTTGAGGAAGTCTTTCCAGAGCGCCTGCACGGCGGGCTTCCCTTCTAATGGAGAAAGGGCTTTGCGCATGGTTCGCCATTGGACGAAGAGGGCGGCACAGGCAATTGCGAGCGCCAAGGTGATGGCTCCCCAGACGAGGTGCAGCGTGATGGGGCGGTTGAGAGGGAGGGGCTCGGCTGGGTGCGGCAGGCCTGCGGCCGGCGTGACGACTGACTCGGCGGGGTGCGTGGGGAGGAGCGCGATGGGTGCGGCGTTCTGGACGGAGCGGCGGCGGAAGGTTGTCTTGTAGGCTCCGCGGGGGATCTCGAGGATTAGCGGTTCGTCGGCGCCTTCGGTGGTGAAGTAGATCTCGATGCGCTTGCGGAGCTCCGTCGCGTTCACGCCAACGACGTTGTCCTGGCTGCGATCGTAGGTAGCGGGGCGGCCAAAGACGCGCGCGCCGATCTCCTGCTCGTGGATTTGGGGGCAGCCTTCTTTGAGTGACTGGGTGCCGACGTAGAGGAGGAAGTCGCGGAGGCGCGCCGACCGGCGAAGCTGGGCGCTGGCTGCAACTCGCTCAATCAGCGCGAGCCGCTCTTCAACGCTGAATTCCTCGGAACAGGCCTCACCCAGCGGAGAGTTGGCGACCGACAACATAGGTTCCCCATCCACTTTGGGTCGGCGACCAGTCTAGCATGCGGGGGTGATGACTTGCTGCGGTGTGAACGGTCGCCGCGGGGGCGCTTCTTACGGTAAAGAGAGGGGGTTTGAGGAGGTGGAGGTTGGGCTATCTCGGAGGCGGCAGGTGAGGGGCGACAATGCCTTCCCTTCCCTTTCCGGGGCGTGCGGGACTGCGGGTGCGGGCAGGTCGTGGGGCTGCTGAGAGCTTCTTCCGGTTGGGGTGGTGTGGTCCTTCCGGTAAATTAACTTGTCCGCGCTGGAGTGGCGCGCGGAGTATGAGGCGTCCCCTAGTTCCTCCACCTTTTCGCGTGAGCCTGCCTCGCCTGAACCAGCTTTCGCTCCAGGAAGCAGAACTCCCACCGACGCCTGTAAGCGGCGCTTCAACCCCCAGAGGTCCCCGTGCTATTTGATTTTGAACAGCAGACTTGTGCGTTTCACCGTTCTCGTTGCCCTTCTACTCGGCCTGGCTGGTGAGGGTTTGGCACAGCGTTACCTGGGTACGATCCAGGGCGAGGTGACCGATGCAAGCGGCGCCAAAGTTTCTGCCGCTAGCGTGCAGGTGGTCGAGAGTTCAACCAACTTCAAGGCCGCGGTGCAGTCGAACGGCGCGGGGGCGTATACGTTTGCCGCCCTGAATCCGGGGACCTACACCGTGACGGCGTCGGCAGGCGGGTTCAAGACGGCGACGCGGACCGACCTGACTTTGACGGCGGGACAGTTGCAGCAGGTCGACTTCAACCTTTCGATCGGAGCGGCTACGGAGACGGTGGAAGTTGTGGGCTCGAATTCCATCCTGGATACGGGATCGGCGAACATTGCGACTACCCTGAGCGCCCAGGAGGTGTCCGACCTGCCGAACGAGGGACGGGATCCGTACAACATGGCGACGCTTGCGGTGGGCGTCGTGAACGGCGGATCGGGCGGATACTTTCAGGGTAAGTCCAGTCAGTTCACGAATCCTTTCAGCGGGGTGGCGGTGCAGGTGGTCTCGGGGGGTAGCGCGGGCCACAATCGGCTGACACTGAATGGGATTCCGAACGATCCTCCGGAGCGGCTGTCGGGGGCGACGTATGCGGGCTTTACGCCGTCGGTGGAAGCGGTGCAGGAGGTGAAGATTGGCACCTCGGCGTTTGATGCGCAGGTTGGGCACGGCAATGGGACGGTAACGAACGTGGTGGTGCGCGGTGGGACGAACAAGCTCCACGGGGCGGCCTACTATGTGTTTCAGAATACGTATCTGAATGCGAATCTTTATGATCGCGTGCCGAACCAGAACCTTTGCTATCCGGGCACTGCGGGGTGCACCAACACGGTGGCGCCGACGCGGCGCAACGACGATCAGCTGAGCCAGGCAGGCTTTGTGGTGGACGGCCCGGTGTTTCTGCCGAAGCTCTACGACGGTCGGGAAAAGACTTTCTTCATGGTGGCGTTTGAGCGGCATGCGTCGCATACGGCGATCAACTACACCTCGCTTGTGCCTACGCAAGCTCAGCGCGGCGGTGACTTTTCTGCTCTTTGCTCGGCGTTCAACTCTGCCGGTCTGTGCACGAGCGGACGCCAGATCTATGATCCGCTGTCGGCGGTGGATGCTAATGGAAATCGGACTACCTACTTTGCCGGCAACATCATTCCTTCGGCGCGGTTCAACACGGCGGGCGTGAACCTGCTGGGGTATTATCCGCAGCCAAACGTTACGCTGAACGGCGCCGGCACGGTGACTTACATTTCGAGCCAGACGTCGTATCCGAGCACCTATCCTTCGATCATTGGGCGACTGGATCACAAAATCAGCGACAAGAATTAGTTTGAGCATGATTTTGTTTCGTGCGGGACTCAGAACTATCCGTTACAGGGATTTCCGAAGGGTGTAGGCCCAGCAGGATATGGCTACCATGTGTATCGCAACACACGCGGTGGCAGTGTGGATGATATCCACCAGTTTTCGTCAAGCCTGGTGCTGGATTCGCGGCTTGGGGTGGTGTGGCATCCGTTCGGGCTGGTTTATCCGGGGAGCGGGAACTTCGATCTAGCCGGTCTCGGAGTCAGCAGCACGGGGCTTCCGTACGCCAGCTTTCCTGGAGTTACGGGAACTTCTGATGGCTACGCGACCTTAGCCCCCGGTGCCGCGGGGCAGGTGAGCACAAGTCTTGTGGGATCGCTGGATGAAATTCTGACGAAGACGCTGGGGCGCCACACGGTGCGCCTGGGGTACGAAGGCAACCTTCTTCACTACAACGTGCAGAACCCGCAGAGCGGCTTTGGAGGATTTCAATTTCAGCCGCACATTTACCCAGCGCAATTACCAGACCGGCGATGCAAACTCGGGTGATTCTACGGCCGCGATGCTGCTGGGTGACTTTGCGTCGGCGTCTTACAACATCAACCCGTCGTATGCTCTGCGGCAGCTTTACAACGCGGGCTTTGTGCAGGATGACTGGCGGGTGAGCAGCCGACGTACGCTGAATCTTGGGCTGCGGTATGACTACGAGTCGCCGTTTACGGAACGGTATAACAAGCAGGTCACGAACTTCTGCACGACGTGCACCAATCCGCTGCAGAGCGCGGTGAGCGGGCTTACGCTGAACGGCGGACTGCAGTATGCGACGGCCAGCAATCGCTTCGCTTACTCGCCGGACTACAACAATGTGCAGCCCCGTGTGGGGATGGCGTTCCAGGTGTCTCAGAACACGGTTTTCCGTGCGGCGTACGGGATTATCTACTTCAATACGCTGGAGAATCCGATTGGGACGGGTTTCAGCCAGTCCACGACGACGAATAATGCAAATGCCAATCTGCCCCTGACGACGCTGAGCAATCCATTTCCTAATGGAGCGCTGCTGCCTACGGGTAGTTCGCTCGGTCTCTCTTCGGCGGTGGGTACGAATGTGAGCTTTGCGGACCCGAATCATGTACAGCCGAAGACTCAGCAGTTCACCGTGAACCTGCAGCAGCAGTTCCCGGGGAACCTGCAGTTCCAGATTGCTTACGTGAATAATCGGCCAAGCCAGCTTGAAGTGTCGCAGGATATTAATGCGCTGCCGCAGCAGTACTACAGCACGGGCACGGATCCGCAGACTAACTTGAATAACCAGATTTACCTGAATACCCTGGTTCCGAACCCTATGTTTGGTAAATTGCCTGCGACGGCTAACTCCAACCTGCCGCAAGCTACTATCCAGCGCCGGTATCTTCTGCTGCCTTTTCCCGAATTTGGCTCCGTCACGAAGAATTACCAGTCGATCGGCTACCAACGATACGACGCGCTGCAGGTACAGGTGAGCAGGCCGATGAAGCATCACCTGAGCTTCCAGGGCAGCTTTACGTGGAACAAGCTGATGAGTCACACGGGCTTCCTGAACAACTTCGGTCCGGGGTCCACACTTACGGGCATCCAGGATCCAGGGGCGAGCCTTATCGGGAACGTGTTCGGGACGGTGGAGCTACCTCGATTTGAGGCGCGGCCTTCGTATGAGCGTCTCTTGATTGGGGGCTGGAAGCTGAACACGGTGATGCGTGCACAGAATGGTCCGCTTATTGCGGCGCAGGGCGGGGTCGATCAGCTTGCGGACCCGGTCTCCGGTTCGCCGCGGACGTTTCAGCGGATGTTCAGCACGTGCTACCAGGCCGTGTCGGCACAGACTGTGGGCGGGGTAGCGAATACTGCTGTCGTTACGAATACAGGCTGCGATGGTGCCTCGCCGACACCTGTCTACCGGACCCGATTCAGTTACACAGTGCAGTCGAACAGCGTGTACATGAATGAGCGGCAGAGGATTTACCCGTTGGTCGATCTTTCCATGTTCAAGCAGTTTATTGTGCGGGAGGGTGTGAGCTTCGAGATTCGCGGCGAGTTCTTCAACGTGGGGAACCGGCCTAACTTCGGAGGTCCGGGTACGAGCCCTGGCACTGCAAGCTACGGCGTGGTGACCCTGGTGCAGGCCAACGATGCGCGCCAGGGGCAGCTGACCGCGCGTATTAACTTCTAGTGCGGTTGTGCGTGCGCATCTGCTACCTCCTGCGTTGCTATTCGCAGGAGGTGGGGATGTATCGCCCAAGGATTCGCAGTTAGCGCTTAGCGTGGAAGTGATACGGTATCGAATCTTATGAATCTCCGGCGCATTACGTCCGCGGCTGTGTCACTTGGCGTTGTTCTTATGGGTAGTGTCGGGAGTCGCGCGCAGGTTGCTACGCCGACCCGCTCGACGATTGACGCTCTGCGAGCGGGGTTCCGGGCACCTCCGGCTGAGGCACGTCTGCGTTGCTACTGGTGGTGGTTGAACGGCAATACGGACGCCGCGACGATTACGCATGATCTTGAAGAGATGAAGGCGAAGGGGTTCGGCGGCGCCCTGCTGGTGGATGGGAATGGGGCGGCGCAGAACGGGAATCGAGCGGTGCCTGCGGGTCCGACGTTCGGATCGCCGGCCTGGACGGCTCTGTTTACGCATGCGCTTTCTGAGGCCGACCGACTCGATCTTGAGATCACTTTGAATATCACGAGCGGGTGGAACCTTGGCGGGCCGGATGTAACTCCAGAGCAGGCTTCCAAGGTGCTGACGTATGTGCGCACTGTCGTTGATGGAGGCGCGCCGGTGCGGATTAGACTGCGCGCGCCTGAGATCAAGAATGGGTTCTACCGGCAGATCGCGGTGCTGGCTTATCCGCTGGGGGAGGGTGCCGGGCTTGCTCCTCAGCCGTCGTCGCGTGGAAGTGGCCGAACGTCTGAGGCGCAGAGACGGAATCCTGACCAGCCTCGTCCGGCGGCGACTTTGCCGGCACGCGCGGCCGCTGCTGAGGCGGGCTTCAGCATGCCGGATACGTCGGCGATGCTAGACGATGGTGTCTCGGGGGCGAACCCACAGTTCGCGAATAATAGCTTTGCGGATACACCGCTTGCGGCTGTTCAGGAGATCTCGGCACATGTGGCGGGAGACGGAACGGTTGCGTGGAATGCGCCAGCGGGGATGTGGGAGATCCTGACCATTGGATATACGGACTCGGACGCGAGGGTTTCGACTGCAAGCGGCGCATGGCAAGGGCTGGCGATCGACTACATGAGCCGGGAGGCGTTTACGCAGTATTGGGATCACACGGTCGAGCCTCTGCTGACTGCGGCGCGGCCGTACCACAGCCTGAAGAACCTCGCGACAGACTCGTGGGAGCTGGGCGGCACAAACTGGACGCCAGGATTTCGCGAGAGATTTGAGCAACTGCGGGGGTACGATCCTCTGCCCTGGCTGCCGGTCGTTGCGGGCCGCATTGTGGGAGACCGATCGCAGAGCACACGATTCCTTACAGACCTGCGACGTACTGTGGCTGACCTGATCGTGTCCGAACACTATGACGTGTTCGCGGAGAAGGCTGCGGCGCACGGGATGGGTATGCAGGCTGAGTCGGGTGGACCTCACGGGGCTCCTCTGGATGCGCTGGAGACGTTCCGTCACGCGGCTGTGCCACAGACTGAATTCTGGTCGCAGAACCCTCATCGGGCTACCGACATGGACCGCTTCTTCACGAAGGAGGCTGCGAGCGCGGCGAATATCTATGGGCAGCGGTTCGTGGCGCAGGAGGGGGAGACCTCGATAGGGCCGCAGTGGTCGGAGTCGCTGGCTGCGGACCTTAAGCCCGCGTTCGACATGGCACTGACGGAGGGCATGAACCGGCTGGTGTGGCACGAGTTTACTTCGAGCCCCGCGTCTACAGGTTTGCCCGGGCAGGAGTATTTTGCGGGCACTCACATCAATCCGAAGGTGACGTGGTGGAACGCGTCGGGGGCTTTCTTTGAGTACTTGAATCGCGGGCAATTCCTCCTGCAGCAGGGGCGGCCTGTGAACGACGTTCTCTACTTCTATGGGGACAATGTGCCTAACTTTGTGCGGCTGAAAGCGGATGATCCGGCGCACGTGCTTCCTGGGTTTGACTATGACGTTACGAACGAGGACGCGCTTTTGCATACGATCCGCATTGCAGGGGCTGAGCTTGTTGGGCCTACGGGGATTGTGTATCGGGTGCTGGCGCTTCCTCGGACGCACCGCATTTCCCTGGCGGTGCTTGAACTTGTGGCGCACTACCTGCAGAGCGGCGGGACGGTGGTGGGGGTTGCGCCGGAATCGCCTACCGGCAATGTGACGGCGGAACAGCAGGCTAAGTTCGCGGGGCTCGTCGGGGAGATCTGGGCTGGCTGCGCGGCGTCGAGGCCTAAGTCGTACGGCAGTGGGAGGGTTTTTTGCAGCGACGATGCGCGCGCGGCGCTGCTCGCGCTGAATATCCAGCCGGATGTGCTGTTCACCTCGAGCACTGGAGCGCCGCTGAACGAACCGCCCTTTGCGTCCAGCAGCGTGGGGCTGGATTACGTCCACCGCACGCTCGGGGATTCGGAGATTTACTTTGTGCGGAATGCTGGCTCGACGGGTGTCGAGGTGCGCGCGAGCTTTCGGTCTCCGGCTGGTTTGACGGGGGATGCGGAGGAGCACGCGGAGCTATGGGATGCGGTGTATGGGCGCATGAGTGCTGTTGCGACTGGCTCTGAGGGTGGGGGCCGCACGACGGTGGCTCTGTCGCTGCCGGCCTTTGGATCGACCTTTGTGATTTTGAGCCGGCGTTTGCCGCGAGTGGAGGCCCTGGCGGTGCACCGCGACGTGGAGCCGGTGACGCCCGCGTCGGGTTGGACGCTGACATTTCAGCCGGATCGTGGCGGGCCGACAGCGCCTGTGGTTCTTCGTGAGTTGAAGAGTTGGACCGACTCTCCGGATCCGCGTGTACGTTTCTTCTCAGGCACTGCGACGTATCGAGCGGAGGTTGTGGCTCCGAGTGTGGGGAAGGGCGCGGCGATCAGCCTGCACTTTTCTGATGTGGAGTCGATTGCGCGCGTACGCGTCAACGGAAAGGATGCGGGAACGGTCTGGGCTATGCCGTACACGCTGAGGGTTGACGACTTACTCCGTCCCGGGGCGAATATTATTGAGGTTGAGACCACTAACCTATGGCCTAATCGCATTATTGGGGATCAGCAGCCTGGAGTTACTCACACGTACACGAAGACGAATATTACCAGGTATACGGCGAGTTCGCCGTTACTGCCCTCCGGGCTGATCGGCCCTGTGGAGTGGCTGATAGAGCGTTGAGTGGTTAGAAGCGCAGAAGATAACTTGCCTTAATAAAAATCTGGCGTCCGTCATTGAGATAGCCTGGCCCGCGGGGAAGGATAGGCTGATTTGGGTCGCAGCCTGGCGTGTCGCCCAAGTTGCGTGTGCAGAAGGTGTGATTGAGATTCTGCAGGTCGTTGTTCCAACCTAGATATATTGCGGTTCCGGGGTGAGGGAGCCATGTGAATAGCGCCTGGGTCTGGACCTGTTTGGTTCGGGGCAGCGTGGTCTCCGCGGGGTTTGCCAGCGTGGAATCGTATTCAACGATCATGCGTGCGGAGACGGAACGGGTGAATTGATAGTTGATCTTTGTGCGCAGCGTCTGGCTCTCGTATACGAAGGCGCCAGTGTGCGCATTACGGTCGCGGTCGAGGAGATAGGTCTCGTCGGCGGTGAGTCGATGGATGGGCTGAACGGTAAATAGCGCCTGGACGAAGTCCTGGTGGAGGAGCGCGGGTATATGGCCGGGGAGCGGATTGTAGTTGACGTTCCCGGCGTGTTGCGTGACGACGTTGAAGTTGAACCTGGATGAAGGCTGACCGCGGGCGACAAAGCCGACGTAATTCTCGGTGAAGTTGAGGCTGTGGGTTAGCGGGTAGCCGTTCTGCGGGCCGACGGTGTCGACGTTTTCGCCGAAGAGGGGCGCAAGCACGATGTTGCGCGGCAGCAACACGAACGGATCGAATTGGAGGTAGCGGTAGACACGGTTGCCGTCGTGGTCGAAGGCGAGGTTCTGATTCCCTTCCAAGCCGTAGCTCTGGATAACACTGTGCTTGGGGTACCACTGGTAGGTTGAGTGGGTGTGGTCGGAGCGGATGTTTGCGGTCTGGATGAAACCACTCGTCGTGAGGAAGCCGCGTGCGAAGTCCTGATATTCGTTCTGGAGATTCCACGTGCGGGCGTTGCGATTGAGTTGCCAGTCCGTGGCGGGTCCGGCGCTGTAGCGGGGTGGGAAGACGAGCGCGTTGCTATCTGTGCGGGTGGCTCCAGTGGAGCTTTCGACGATCTGGCCGAGGATGGTCCATTTGTCGTTCAGGCGGAAGTTGAAGTCGAGTCCGCCGACGCGATTCCACCCGCCGCGCGAACTCCTGATCGGTGTACATGAGGCCGATGCTTGAGTTCTTCCCTACGTCCTGCGAGGCGCGTGCGACGAAGAATCCGGCGTCGTTTGGCATAGGCAGGATCGGTACGCGAAACGGTCGTGCCGGGTTGGCGGTCGTCGATGGCGAGGAGGCCGATGTTGGTGTGCTCGACCTTGCCTGTGATGCGGGCGCCGAACTCGGGGCGGATGATGTTGCGCGTGTACAGCAGAGTGATGGGCGTGGTGAAGTAGTTGGCATTTTCGAGAAAGAAGGGACGCAGTTCGGGGAAGTAGACGGGATAAGCGCTGGTTGACGGTGAACTGGGGCTGATCGCTTTCGACGTCGCTGAAGTCGGGATTGACGGTGGCGTCGAGCACGATGGCGTCCTTCAGGATGGCCTTGGCTTCGCCGCCGGCCGTGCCTTCGAGGCGACGGGTGCTGAAGTATGGGTCGAGCGGGTTCGAGCGTTGATCAGCGTCATGCTCATTCTGGGCGAGCATGTAGGGATTGATCTGGATGTTATGCGAGCCGGTGACGCCTTCTATGCTCGTGCAGCGTGCCTTCCTGGCTGAGTGTGCCGGTTACATTGGCGGAGACGCGCGGCCACCAGTCGCTCTCGCTGTTGCGTGGGAAGTTTCGAGAGAAGACGACGCCCCAGTCCTGTGCGAGCGGGCGGAAGCGCAGGCTGCGAAAGGGCAGAACGATGAGTGCGGACCAGCCCTGCTTGTTGATACGGCCTTCGGAGTCCCAGACCTGGTCGTAGCTGTAGTCGCTTCCGTTCGCCTCGGAGTAGGCGGCGTCGGCCTGCACTCCGGCGGGGTTGACCTTGAACTCGACGCCGATGCGGCGATCCTGAAATGGATCGAGGATGACGGTGACGTAGTCGTCCTTCAGGATGTTTTCGCGGCGCGCGAGATGGGAGCGAATCAGCTCGGGTTGGCGGTCGAAGCAGAGGAAGACGAAGTACAGGGCGGTTTTGGTGTGGCCCATCCAGACTTCGGTCTTCTCGGAGGCGGGCTGACCGTCCTTCGGTTGGTTCTGTAGGAAGTTGTCGACGTGGGTGAGTTTGTCGCGCAAGTCCTCACGGGGGTGCATGCCGCTGAAGTCAGACAAGGACAGCGGTTGATCGATCAAGGGTATTCTTACGTTGCCGGGAGGCGCGTTTTTGGCGGGTTCGGTGGGAAGAGCCGATGTCTTCCCCTGTTGCTGCGGTTCTGTCTGCGCGATGGCGGAGGAGGCGAGCGCTGCTGCGAAGGTAAGCGTACCCAGGCCCCGTGCTACACGTCTGCTGAAACTTAGTCCCACGAATCTTTCATCCTTGGCTCTGCTGTCAACGTTTGCCTGCAGACGCACTCAGGGATACGTCAGACCAGGCGCGGAAGTTCACGCAGGCTGGGGTAAGGATCCCGGACGCCGCTATGATGGTAGCGGATCGAATGCGGCGCCTGCGTGTCGCGGTGTGTGCCCGATAAGGAGAAGACATCATCGTAATCGCCAGCTGGAATGTTAATTCCATACGTGCTCGCATGGAACATGTGACGGGGTGGCTGAAGGAACACGCGCCGGACGTGCTTCTGCTGCAGGAGTTGAAGGGTACGGACTTCCCTGCCGAGGCGTTTCGAGAGCTCGGGTACGAGAGCGCAGCCGTGACGCAGAAGAGTTACAACGGCGTTGCGATTCTTTCGCGGCACCCGATTGAGAGCATCAGTACCACGCTTGAGGGGGACGAGGAGGACAGCCATGCGCGGTTCCTGGAGACTGCGATTCTGGGCATGCGCATCGTGAACATCTACCTGCCGAACGGGAATCCGGTGGGGACGGAGAAGTTCGACTACAAACTTGCCTGGATGGATCGGCTGATTCGACAGATGAGCGTGTGGCGCAAGGATCCGATGCCGGTTGTGGTGGGTGGTGACTTCAACGTGATCCCGGAAGATATCGATTGTCACAAGCCGGCGTCGTGGGCGCGAGACGCGCTGTTTCAGCCTGAATCGAAGGCGCGGTACCGGGCCCTGCTGGATCTCGGGTACATTGACGCATTCCGGCAGCTGCATCCGGGCGAGACTGGTCAGTTCACGTTCTGGGACTACTTCCGGATGGCATTCGAACACAATCGAGGGATTCGCATCGACCACTTTCTGCTTTCGCCGGCGCTGGCGGAGAGGCTGGAGAGTTGCGAGATTGACAAGGCGCCGCGGGCGCAGCAGAAGCCATCGGATCACACGCCAATTGTGCTGAGGCTGCGGTAGCAGTTGCGGTTGGGGGTTCGCTCGCCGGCGTCCAGCTGGGGCTTCGGTTGCGGTCAGCTCACGTGGATGATGGGGCGATGATGCGGGTCCGGGATGGCTCGGCGTAATACCTCGTGAGTGACGGGAGCGTTGTCGCCTTCGCCCAGGAAGATGAAGGTGACCATGTTGAAGACGGGGTTTCCTTCCTTCCACTTGAAGTAGCCGTGGGGTATGTTGCCTGTGCGCCGCTCGAGTTCGATGAGGAGGGCTGCGATGGAATTTGCGACTACAGGGCTCCTGGCGTAGAGGATCTTGTTTTTGCCGAGGCGGCGCCCTTCGACATGGAGGGTGTGCTCGAAGTCGGAGGCGTCGGACCGTGTGACTTCGAAGAAG
Organism: uncultured Acidobacteriaceae bacterium; assembly: GCA_963791875.1. GTDB lineage: Bacteria > Acidobacteriota > Terriglobia > Terriglobales > Acidobacteriaceae > Edaphobacter. The sequence goes on along the minus strand of CAWBUI010000001.1, from coordinate 517,036 downwards.
TAGAGGCTCTCGCGCGGAGTGAGGCCATATCGTTCGCGCACAAAGGAGTCGATGGCGTCGAGTTCCTCGGCTGTTTCAGCTTCGTAACTGGGGCGGGGTGAGCGGGCGATGACACGGATGACCTGGTCCTCATCTTCGTCAAGGAGAGCTTCGGCTTCGGGCGAGAGGGAGACTTCCGTAATGCGGAGTTCGGTGGATCGCATAGCGCGGGACAGGAGCGAGACGGAGATGATGGCGACGATGAAGAACGAGGAGATCTTGAGGCCTTCCGGCCGTTCGTAGATGTTGAGGGCAGTGGTGTACACGAAGACCGCGGTGATCAACAGGTAGGCATAGCGACGGAGTTGCTTCCAAAGAGAGATGGTGACTGCGACCGCGGCAGATGTGATGAGCACAAGGACGCCGGTGGCGTAGGCGCCGCCTTGCGCGTCAACGTCGGCGTGAAAGAGAAGTGTGACGACAACGGCCACAGACATGAAGACGAGCACAAGCGGGCGGGATGCGAGAGCCCACTCGGGGGCCATTCCGAAGCGAGGCAGATAGCGGGGGATGAGGTTGAGAAGGCCCGCCATGGCCGAGGCTCCGGCAAAGGCGAGGATGAGGATTGTGGAGAGGTCATAGATAGAGCCGAAGCCGGCACCCAGATATTGATGGGCGAGATAGGCGAGCGCCCGCCCGTTGGCTTCTCCACCCTCCGCGAAGGCCTTCGCGGGTATGAGCAGAGTGGTGATAAAGCTCGTCAACATGAGGAAGACGCTCATGATGACGGCGGCGGTTGCGAGGAGCTTGCGGGTGTTGCGTATGCGGTGTTGGACGTCTTCTCCCTGGATGAGGGGCATGACGGCCACGCCGGTCTCGAATCCAGATAGACCCAGGGCGAGTTTGGGAAAGAGGATGAGGCAGACGCCCACCATGCCGAAGATGCTGTGGTGCTGGGCGAATAGAGCTCTCTTCCACTCATGCAGAGCCTCAGGGTGGTGCAGTACGACGTTCAGCGTTACGACTGTGACGACGGCGTTGAGGGCGAGATACACGCCGACCAGGACCACTGCGATGCCGATGGCTTCCTTGAAGCCTTTGAGGAAGATGGCGCTTAGGACGGTCAGCAGGAGGAGCGTGACGAGCATCTGGCTGTGCAGCCAGGAGGGGGCGTAGGGGTTGTGGATGAAGTGTGCGGCCGCGTCGGCTGCGGAGAGTGTCATGGTGATGATGAAGTCAGTGGATGCGAAGCCGAGCAACACCAGGACGAAGACCTTGCCGCCCCACTTGGGGAAGAGCTTTTCCAGCATCGCGATGGAGCCCTGTCCGTTGGGGCTGGCACCCGCGACGCGGCTATAGAGAGGAAGAGCAGCGAAGAGGGTTACGAGCACCAGCACAAAGGTTGCGATGGGGGAGAGCAGGCCGGCGGCGAGAAAGGCGATGCCGGGTTGATAGCCGAGGGTGGAGAAGTAATCCACCCCGGTGAGGCACATGACGTGCCACCAGGCGTGTTCAGGCTCCGGGTCCCCGTGCACGCCTTTGGGAAGGCGCAAGTCTGCAAGAAGCCAGTCGGTTATGTTCGATCGATGCACGGGACCTACTTGCGAAGTTGAAGTCCATTATGGGATGCAGATCCGCGCGGGAGGGAGAGCGGGTTGTGTGACTTTCCTTCCGGGGAGAATTGGAGCAGACCGGGGACCAGTTCCACGAGCTTTGGGCGCGGAGGGTGCATGCTCCGCGGGAGTGGCACACCTGTTCTTCCGGGGTTTGGGGTGCGTCCGCTGTCGCTTTGAACAATGGTTGATATACCCTGAACACATACGCAGACGCAGACGTTTTGACGAAGGGACAGCCACGCACCAGGTCTGTCTTCCCGCAGATCCAGGGGCCCTGCGACCGGGGGCTTCTCTTTAGCACTATCGATCAAGAAAGGTACTCCCGATGCGCAGACTCATGGCCGCCTTCGCCCTGTTCGCTACACTCGCCTACGCTGATGACGGTGGACCGCATGCGCCGCTGCGGGGATATACGGGGGACCACTCTGTTGCGGAGATCTCCTGGGAGGGCAAGTACCAGGCTTTGCCGGAACCTGCTCGGGTTCGCGAGGCCATGCAGCGGCTGGCGGCGCGGCCGCACCATGTGGGGTCGCCCTATGACAAGGACAATGCGGAGTGGCTGCTGGCGCAGCTGAAGTCGTTCGGTCTGGATGCGAAGATCGAGGTCTTCGACACGCTTTTTCCCACGCCGAAGTCGCGGAGGCTTGAGCTGCTGGGTGCGACCAAGTTTGTGGCTTCGCTGGAAGAGCCGAGCGTCGGGGTGGACCCGACTTCCGCGCAGAAGAAGGAGCAGCTGCCGACGTATAACGCATTCTCGGCGGACGGCGATGTTACGGCGCCGCTGGTGTACGTGAACTACGGAGCGCCTGCGGATTATGAGCAGCTCGCCGCACTGGGGGTGTCGGTAAAAGGGGCGATCGTGATTGCCCGTTACGGGCAGACGTGGCGGGGAATCAAACCGAAGCTGGCGGCTGAGCATGGAGCGGTGGGGTGCATCATTTACTCCGACCCGCGAGATGACGGCTACTTTGATGGAGAGGCTTTCCCTGCGGGCCCGATGCGGCCTTCGACAGGTGTACAGCGCGGCAGCGTGATGGACATGCCGAGCTATCCGGGCGATCCGCAGACGCCGGGCATCGGGGCGGTCCCGGGCGCGAAGCTGGTTCCGTTGGCCGAAGTTCAGACCATCACCAAGATTCCTGTTCTGCCGATCTCGTACGACGATGCGAAGCCCTTCCTGCAGTCTCTGGGCGGGCAGCTTGTGCCGGAAGGGTGGCGAGGGGGTCTGCCGTTTACGTACAAGGTTGGTCCGAGCGTGGCGAAGGCGCATCTTGCGGTGGCGTTCAACTGGGATCGCAAGCCGCTGTATGACGTGATCGCGCGGATCCCGGGAGCTACCTTTCCTGACCAGTGGGTGATTCGGGGCAATCATCACGATGCGTGGGTGAATGGGGCCTCGGATCCAGTAAGTGGTACGAGTGCAGAGCTCGAAGAGGCACGGGGCCTTGGGGAACTTCTGAAGCAGGGCTGGCATCCGCAGCGGACGATTCTTTACTGCTTCTGGGACGGCGAAGAGCCCGGGCTGCTCGGCTCGACGGAGTGGGCGGAGACGCATGCGGACGAGCTTTCCAGCCACGCGGTGGCGTACATCAACTCGGACGGTAACGGCCGCGGGTTTCTGCGGGCGGAGGGGACGCAGTCGCTTGAGAATCTCGTGACCGCGGTGAGCAAGGACATCCCTGATCCGGAGACCAAGATGTCAGTGTTTCAGCGAGAGCGGCTGGTTTCGATCTCTCGCGCGCCGGCGGATATGCGCGCGGAGGTGCGGTCGCGGGCGGATAGCCGCATCGACGCGCTGGGCTCGGGCTCCGATTACACGGTGTTTGTGGACCACCTGGGAGTGGCCAGCGTCAACCTGGGTTTTGGCGGCGAAGACCACTCGAATGGGCAGTACCACTCGATCTACGACGACTTCTACTGGTACAGTCACTTTTCGGACACCACGTTCGTCTACGGGCGGGCGCTGGCACAGACTGCCGGAGTGCTGATGATGCGGCTGGCGGATGCGGACATAATTCCATACCAGTTTGGGGACTTTGCGGAGACCGTCCACACCTATGTTGGCGAGGTAAAGAAGCTGGCGGACACGATGCGTGCGCAGACGAAGGAGCGCAACACGGAGATCGCGGAGGGCGTGTACCAGGCGCTTACAGACCCGCAGAAGACCAGCGTTGCGCCTCCTTCTGAAGAGCTGCCGCCATACTTCAACTTTGCTCCGCTCGACCAGGCTTCGGATGAACTGACGGCGGCGGCGAGTGCCTTCGAAAAGGCTTTTACGGCGCACGCGGCAACGGCGCAGCCTGCATTGAACCTGCAACTGATGCAGGCAGAGCGCGTGCTGCTTGACCCCGCGGGACTGCCGGGCCGTCCGTGGTTCAAGGACATGATCTACGCTCCGGGCTTCTACACGGGTTACGGCGTGAAGACGCTGCCGGCTATCCGGGAGGCGATCGAACAGAAGCAATGGAAGCAGGTCGACGGCGAGATCGCACGGACGTCGGCTGCAATCGAACGCGAGGCGAAGCTGCTAAAGGACGCGACACATACGTTGGAGGAGAGCCGTTAGGGCCCCGTGGCTATTGCCTCTCGAAGGCCATGGCTACGGAGTTTCCTCCCCCCAGACACAAGGCGGCTACGCCTTTCCTGGCGTCGCGCCGGATCATTTCATGCAGGAGCGTGACGAGGATGCGTGCACCACTGGCTCCGATGGGATGGCCGATGGCTACCGCGCCGCCGTTTACGTTCACCTTTTCGAGGCCAAGGCCTAACTCTTTGGTGACGCCCAGAGCTTGAACGGCGAATGCCTCGTTGAGTTCGAATAGATCGACATCGGCCATCTGCCAGCCTGCGCGCTCGAGTACCTTTTGAACACCGGTCACGGGCGCGAGCATGACCCAGCGGGGGGCTACTCCGCTGGTGGCCTGGGCGCGGATAGTGGCCATGGGCTTGAGGCCGAGTTGGCGGGCGTGGTCGGCAGTCATCAGAACGACGGCTGCGGCGGCGTCATTGACGCCAGGAGCGTTGCCGGCGGTGACAGTGCCCCCCGGCTTGAAGGCAGGATGCAGTCTGGCCAGAGCTTCGGGGGAGGTGTCCGGACGGATGCTTTCATCCATCCTGAACTCCACGGGTGGTTGGCCTTTGGTTTTTGCGGGGATGGAGACGGGAAGCACTTCGGCGTCGAAGCGGCCCTCGGTCCACGCGGCTGCGGCTCGGCGATGGCTTTCGATAGCGTAGGCATCCTGCTGTTCGCGGGTGATGGAATGCTTTTCGGCTACAAGTTCGGCGGTCATGCCCATGTGCTGGTCGTCACAGGAGCACCAGAGGCCGTCCTTGATCATGGAGTCAACGATAGTACTGTTTCCCATGCGAAGGCCCTTGCGGGCGTCGGGCAGGAGGTACGGCGCGTTGGTCATGGACTCCATGCCGCCTGCGACTGCCACGTCGGTGATGCCTGCGGAGATGCTCTGAGCGGCGAGTGCTACCGCTCTCAATCCGCTGCCGCAGACCATGTTGATGGTGAGGGCGCTGACGGTGTCCGGGAGTTCTCCACGGAGTGCGGCCTGACGCGCTGGATTCTGGCCCAGGCCGGCGGGCAGGACGCAGCCCATGATGCATTCTTCGATGGTGCCGGCGGAGATACCGGCGCGACGGACTGCTTCACGGACGACCATAGCTCCGAGTTCGACGGCGTCGAAGCCGCTCAGCATTCCCTGAAATTTGCCCACGGGCGTACGCACCGCGCTTACGATGACCACATCTCTCATCCATGACACTCCGCCCCCATACGATAAACCTGCTTGCGAGTGGGTGGCGACTGAGATTTCCTGTTCGCGGCCGATGCGTACTGGTTGCCCGCGAATGGATGATCGGGAAGCGGACCGACTGCGTGCGCATCTGGTCAGGCGCCAAAAGGCGGTGATCTAGCGCATAATGCCTAACTGCGGGAGGCACGTGCATTCGGCCGCTTTGCACCTCGGCGGGATGGCTGCGCGCCAGCGACGGTTTTGCCGAGCAAGGCTGCGGCAGCACAGGCGGGAGAGGAAGAGGAATGAAGGTTTTGACGCTCGTTCGGCAGGTGCCCGATGCGGAGGCGAGGCTGGTCACGGTGGGTGACGCGATCGATCTTCGGCAGACGGAGTTACAGATGGACACCATGGATGAGTATGGTGTGGAACAGGCGTTGCGTCTCCGGGAGGCGGGGGGAGTGGCGGAGGTGATTGCCGTTGCGGTGGGATCGGCGCGGAGTGAACAGGTTCTGCGGAACGCGCTTGCGCTTGGAGCGGATCGTGCGATCCACGTACAGACCGAGGTGTTCCTGGATCCGATCTCGCTCAGCAAGGTGGTTGCGGAGATCGCGCGCGGAGAGGGCGTAGGGTTGATCCTGGGTGGCGGACGGCAGGCTGATTGGGACAGCGAGGCGCTTGGCGGAGCCGTGGCGGAGCGACTGGGTTGGCCGCAGGTTACATGGGTGACGCAGCTTGAGTTGCAGGATGGTGTGCTGTCCGGCAGGCACGATACGGATGATGGGAGTGAGGGGTTTTCGGTCCCGGTGCCGGCGGTTGTGACGACGCAGCAGGGGCTCAATGAGCCTCGCTACCCTACCCTGCCGAACATCATCAAGGCGAGAAAGAAGGAGCTGCGAAGCGAGATTCTCGACGCTTACGGAGTTTCGCCGCAGATGAGTGTTGTGAAGACGGAGCTGCAGAGTATGGCGCGACTACACACGATACTTCGGGCTGGAGATGATGCTTCGGCGGCGGCGGCGAAGCTGGTGGACGTTCTCCATCAGGACCTGAAGGTGCTGGCATGATCCTGGTGGTTGCCTCCTCCAGTGGAGGACATCTGAGTAAGGGGACCTATGAAGCGGTGTCGGCAGCACGGGGGTTTGCGGCCGGCGGAACGATTGCGATTTTGATCCTGGGCCATGGAGCAAACGCGGTAGCGGAGGAGGCGGCGCGGCTGGTGGAGCAGGTGCTGGTTGCGGATCGTGCCGAGTTCGCTGCCTACGATCCGGAGGTTTGGGCTGCTGCGGTTGCGTCGGTGGCGTTGGAAGGCGAGGCGCGACTTGTGTTGATCGAGGGGAGCCGCAGCGGGCGTGAATACAGCGCGCGGGTGGCGGTGAAGCTGGACGCGCCGCTCCTCGAAGACGTGATCAGCCTTTCGCGTGAGGAGCAGGAAATGCGGGCGCAGCGGTACAGCTTCCTGGCTCGAGCGACGGAGACGATCGCTGCACGCGCGGGTGTGGCGGTGGCAACGCTCAAGCCGGGCGTATTCTCCATGGCCGAAGCGTTGGCGGAGCCGGGCGAGCAGTACGATGTAGACCTTATACCTGCGGGGGCGCGCGTACACACGTTTGAGAAGCGGTCTGAACTGTCGTCGCGCGTGTCGCTGGCGGACGCGGAGATCGTGGTGGCGGGCGGGCGGGGCGTACGCACGCCGGAGGCTTTCGAGAGGCTGGTGGTCAGACTGGCAGAGGCGCTGGGCGCTGCTGTGGGGGCGACAAGAGCGGTTGTGGATGCGGGGTGGCGCCCGTATACGGATCAGATCGGACAGACCGGCAAGACCGTGCAGCCCAAGGTGTACATTGCAATCGGCATATCGGGTGCGGCGCAGCATCTTTCGGGAATGAATAAGAGCAGGACGGTGATTGCTATTAACAAAGATGCGGACGCACCTATATTCCAGATTGCGGATTATGGATTGGTTGGGGATGTGGAGCAGATCGTGCCGGCGCTGCTGGAGCAGTTAGGGCGAGTAAGGTCAGGCGCAGCATGATCGCGGGTCGTTGGGGAGTCTGGTTTGCTTCCGCTTAGCCAACGTATCGCTTTCGCGATCTTCACGGTACTGACGTTGACGTTGGGTTGCCGTGGGTTCTATCGACTCTATCTGCGCGTAGCGCAGGGGCGAGCGGATACGGATCCTCGAACAGATGCACCTGCCAAGCGGCTCTGGTACGCGATCAGGACGACGCTGACGCAGGAGCGCGTGTTTCGAAAGCGGCTGGCGCTAAGCGTTTTTCATTCGTTTATCTTCTACGCGTTTGTTCTTTATCTGATGGTCAACGTGGTGGACGCGGTGGAAGGATTCCTTCCGGTGCGCGTCAATTCGATTCGCTTTGCGGGCGCCGTCTACGGAACGCTTACGGATGGGTTCAGCGTACTTGCCATTGTGGGCGTGCTGGCCCTGGTGCTTCGCCGCTTCGCACTGCCATCGCGGAGGAGCCTGTCGTTCCACGCGAGGACTCTTCTTCACCCTGGCGTTCGCGGTGGATACATCCAGCGAGATTCGCTCATCGTCTCCGCGTTCATCGTTTTTCATGTGGGAAGCCGTGTTGTGGGGAACGCGGCTAGGCTGTCGCTCGAGGGGAGTGATCGCGCGCAGCCGTTGTCGAGCCTGCTGGCGCACGCGTTCACAGTAAGTGACGCGCAGCGCTGGAGGATTCTTGGCTACTGGGGCGGGCTCGGTAGTGCGCTGCTCTTCCTCGCCTACTTTCCTTACAGCAAACATGTCCACCTGCTTATGGCGCCGCTGAAGTATTTCTTCCGGCGAGAGGCCTCCAGCGGTGAACTGCCGCGAATGGAGATTGATCTTGAGCAGACGACGCCGGACCTGGGTGCGGCGAGATTGGCGGACCTTGCCTGGCCGCGCCTGCTCGATGCGTACGCATGCATCCAGTGCAATCGCTGCCAGGACGTGTGTCCAGCGTCGGCCACTGGGAAGGCGTTGAGCCCTGCGGCGCTTGAGATCAACAAGCGGATGGTTCTGAACGATGTGGCACGTGAGATCAATCCCCTGTCGTTGACGGGGAGGGCCGCTTTCGAGACTGGGGCGTCTGCGGGAGAGCAGCTACTGCAGGCCGTGATCTCACCGGAGTCAGTGTGGGCGTGCACGACGTGCGGCGCGTGCATGCATGTGTGTCCCACGGAAGATGAGCAGATGCTGGACATCATAGATATTCGTCGCAACCTCGTGATGCAGCAGGGCGAGTTTCCGAAGCAGTTGCAGAGTGCCTTCCGCGGTATGGAGCGGGCGAAGAACCCGTGGGGTATCGCGCCGGAGAAGAGAATGGCATGGGCGGAGGGCCTGGCTGTTCCTGCGGTCCAAGAGATTCCCAATCCCGACGTACTCTACTGGGTCGGATGCGCGGCCAGCTATGACCCTGGTGCGCAGAAAACAGCGCGGGCGGTGGTTCAACTGCTCACGGAAGCCAAGGTGAAGTTCGCTGTGCTGGGTAAGCGCGAGTGTTGTACGGGGGACACCGCGCGCCGTGCCGGGAATGAACTGCTGTACCAGCAGCTTGCCGGGGAGAACATTGCCACATTGAACGAGGTGCGTCCAAGGCTTGTGATTGCGAGCTGCCCACACTGCGTCAACGTGCTCGGCACGGAGTACCCGCAGTTGGGTGGCACGTACACGGTCATGCATCACACGGAGTACCTGGCGTCTTTGGTTGAGGGAGGCAGGCTGGCACCTGCGCGAAGCGAGGCGACGGTTACATTCCATGATCCGTGTTATCTGGGGCGGCATCGCGGAAGCTACGAACAGCCCCGGAGTCTGCTGAATGTTCTATCCAATGATTATGTAGAGATGGGCCGAACGCGCAGCAATGCATTTTGTTGTGGAGCGGGAGGTGCGCAGTTCTGGAAAGAAGAAGAGCCTGGGCAGGAGCGTATCTCGGAGAATCGATTCAGGGAGGTGCAACGGACCCTGGAATCAGCGCCGGGTGAGAAGGTTCTGGCGGTGGGCTGCCCGTTCTGCAAGAGCATGCTGCAGAGTAGTCCGTCCGCCGGCGGGGACGAGTCGATCGTCATCAAGGATGTGGCTGAACTGCTGTGGGATGGGGTGCAGAGATCACGGGGTTCGAGCGTAGATCCTACGGAGTTGCGTCTGCACTCGGATGTTGTTTCTGCGGCGCAGCAAGAGCAAGTCGATTCAGTGCGGGATTCAGCGGCAGTGGCGATCGAGTGCGCGGAGATTCCGCTTGCGGGCGAAAGGCCGGCGGCGCTGATTGTGAAGTCTGTTCAAGACGTGCCAGCGGACGAGGGCCCGGTGGCCACAAAAACCGAGCGGAAGAAGTGGGTGCCGAAGGTGAGCGCCAGTTCGGCCACCGACGCGAGTGACCGCGCGGCCACACTATCAGGTGACACGCTGGAGGTTTTGCCCCTGCCCGTGTTTGGTGGGCAAAGTCAGGCTGCACAAGAGGCGGCTCCGGAAGAGAAGCAGCCTCCTGCGGCCAGAAAGAAGTGGAAGCCTTCGGGTGGTTCTTAGCGGGAGACTTAGTTTGAAGTGTAAGAGGAAAGAATGATGGCCGGGAATAAGCTGGATAGAAGTGCGGGAACTCTCTTCCGCCGGGCGGTCGCGGAAGAGAAGCCGTTGCAGATCGCGGGCGCGATCAACGCGTACACGTCGCTAATGGCGCAGGCGGTGGGGTTTAGGGCGCTGTATCTCTCCGGGGGAGGTGTGGCGGCAAACTCGCTGGGTATGCCTGACCTGGGGATCAGCACGCTGGAGGATGTCCTTACCGATGTGCGGCGCATCACGGATGTTACGGCGTTGCCTCTGTTGGTGGACATCGACACTGGATGGGGCAGCGCTTTCAATATCGCCCGGACGATTCGATCGATGATCAAGGCGGGGGCTGCGGCAGTGCATCTTGAAGACCAGGTGGGCACCAAGCGTTGCGGGCACCGGCCGGGCAAGGAAGTCGTTTCGACGGCAGAGATGGTCGACCGGATTCGAGCTGCCGTGGACGCGCGTTCGGACGAGGGCTTCGTTATCATGGCGCGGACGGATGCGCTTGCAAAGGAAGGCCTCTCGTCGGCGGTGGACCGCGCGGCGGCTTATGTTGAAGCTGGCGCGGACATGATCTTCGCAGAGGCGGTTACAGAGCTTTCGATGTATGGCCGGTTCAAGGCTGTGGCCGGCGTGCCCATTCTGGCGAACATCACGGAGTTCGGGCAAACGCCACTCTTTACCAGGGAAGAACTCGGCGGGGCCGGTGCAGATATGATCCTCTACTGCTGCGCTGCATACCGGGCGATGAACGCGGCGGCCCTGAATGTGTATGAGACGATTCGCGCACAGGGCACACAGCAGAGTGTTGTTCCGATGATGCAGACGCGGGCTGACCTTTACAAGTTTTTGAATTACTATGCCTACGAGCAAAAGCTGGATGAATTATATGAGCGGCGCGCTCACGAACGGTAAATGGCGTAGCAATACGAGCGCGGGGCTGGTTCGAGCGAGGCATTCAGAGTGAAGGCGACCATGGGTCAGGAATCGACAGGTGAACAATCCGTGTACCCGCAGGAGGTGACCTTCAAGCCGAAGAAGTCGGTTGCGCTATCGGGAACGGTCGCGGGCAACACTGCGATCAGCACGGTGGGCCGCACAGGCGATGACCTGCACTACCGGGGCTACGATATAGCGGACCTTGCGGCACTGTGCGAGTTCGAGGAGGTTGCGTATCTTCTGATTTACGGGAAGCTTCCGAACCGGACTGAGCTTGCGGGTTACAAACGGAGGCTTTGCGAACTGAGAGGTCTGCCCGCAGCCGTGGTTGCGGTGCTTGAGTTACTCCCGGGGACGGCCCATCCGATGGACGTTCTGCGCACCTATGTCTCAGTGTTGGGCTGCATGAGGCCTGAAGGGGCGGAACACGAGTTAGCCTCTGCGCAGGAGATCACTGATGAGATGCTAGCTTCTTTTCCATCCGCTTTACTCTATTGGCATCACTACTCACAAAGCGGGCGCCGGATTGAGGTAGAGACAGCGGATACTTCCGTCGCTGCTCATTTTCTGCACCTGCTCCATGGGGCGAAGCCCGAAGAGACGTGGGTTGGCGCGATGCAGACATCTCTTATCCTGTACGCCGAGCATGAGTTCAACGCTTCGACATTTGCTGCGCGCGTGATTGCGGGTACAGGGTCCGATATCTACTCGGCGATTGACGGGGGGATAGGAGCGTTGAAGGGCGCGAAGCATGGGGGAGCGAACGAAGTTGCCATGGATATTCAGAGCCGTTACCAATCGGCCGACGACGCGGAGGCAGATATTCGCAGGCGCGTGGAGAACCGCGAAGTGATTATAGGGTTTGGGCATCCCGTGTACACGACCGCGGATCCTCGAAACAAGATGGTGAAGGAGGTGGCGCGGAGACTGTCCGTCGGTTCAGGGGACATGGCGACTTATGAGATAGCTGCGCGGATTGAGCATGTGATGTGGGAGACGAAGCGCATGTTTGCGAATCTGGATTGGTTCAGCGCGGTTGCCTACCGCCACATGGGTATACCTACACTGATGTTTACGCCCTTGTTTGCCATAGCACGAGTATCGGGCTGGGCGGCGCACGTGATGGAACAGCGGCAGGACGGAAAGATTATCCGCCCATCAGCGAATTACACCGGTCCTGATGCTCTCCCATTCGTGCCCATAGAAGAGCGTGTTTGACGTGACCGGAGTCTGATTTGGCGAATATAGCTAGCATCGAGCGGCCCGCCCCTGACACTGTTCTTGTAGATATTGCGGACTATGTCTTTCACTACAACATTGAGAGTGAGCTGGCCTATAGCACGGCGCGGCACTGCCTGATCGACAGCCTAGGTTGTGCTCTCGAGGCTTTGGAGTATCCGGCGTGTACTAAGCTGCTCGGGCCTGTCGTTCCCGGGGTGACTATGCGGAACGGGGCGCGGGTTCCCGGAACCAGCTTTGAACTGGATCCGGTGCAGGCTGCGTTCAATATCGGAACAATGATCCGGTGGCTGGATTTCAACGACACGTGGCTTGCCGCCGAGTGGGGCCATCCCTCCGACAACCTGGGCGGAATTCTTGCGGTGGCGGACTGGATTTCCAGATCGGCGGAGGAGACAGGCCGCGAGCCTCTGACGATGCGCGCGGTTTTGACAGCGATGATTCAGGCGTACGAGATACAGGGATGTATCGCGCTGGAAAACTCGTTCAACAAGGTGGGTCTGGATCACGTGGTGTTGGTGAAGGTGGCTTCGACAGCCGTAATCAGCCACATGCTGGGGTTGAGCTACGAGCAGACGATCGCGGCGCTGTCGCTTGCCTGGGTGGATGGCCAAAGCTTACGCACATATCGTCATGCTCCTAACGTTGGGTCCCGGAAGAGCTGGGCTGCCGGGGACGCTACCAGCCGGGCGGTACGTCTCGCGCTTATGGCAGGCACTGGAGAGACAGGGTACCCCTCGGTGCTTACTGCGAAGACCTGGGGATTTTATGACGTATTGTTCCGGGGCAATGAATTCAAGTTTTCCAGAAGGTACGGTTCCTATGTCATGGAGAATATTCTATTCAAGATAAATTACCCAGCCGAGTTCCATGCGCAGACCGCGATTGAAGCTGCGATGAGGCTCCGCGCGAGGTTCTTCGATCACGGCTACACGGCTGAGGACATTCGCCGTGTAACCATTCATACTCATCAGGCCTGCCTACGGATCATCGACAAAAAAGGACCACTCAGCAATCCGGCGGACCGCGATCACTGCATTCAGTACATGATCGCCGTCCCGCTGCTCCATGGGCGGCTAACGGCGGCCGACTACGAGGATGAGATTGCATCTGACCCTCGTATTGACGCGCTGCGCGCGCTGATGACGTGTGTCGAAAACGCTTCCTTCACCGCGGATTATTATGACCCGGAGAAGCGGTCGATCGCCAACTCGCTGGTTATAACGACGGCTGATGGATCTACGTTTGAGGAGACGGTCGAGTACCCGTTGGGGCATGTGCGTCGGAGGTCCGAGGGGATTCCTCTGCTTGGTGCAAAATTCCGCAGAAATCTTGCGCGCCGTTATTCTGGCGGTCAGCAGGACAAGATTCTGAATGTCTCTTCGGATCAGGAGATTCTGGAAGCGATGCGGGTTAGCGAATACGTGGATTTGTTTGTAGCTTCCGATGTGTCGCTTCGGGGCTAGAGAAGATGGTGCGATGCGAGACAGGGACACAAGCAAGATTGACGGCGCGGCGACAACCGGGCAGTTCGCGCTGAGTAGTGAGCAACTGGCTGTAGCGGACCTGGCTCTATCCTTCGCGAAAGAACGCATTGCGCCTCACGCGATCCGGTGGGACCAGGAGAAGCACTTCCCTGTCGATGTTCTGCGCAGCGCAGCGCCGTTGGGGATGGGAGGCATCTGCGTCGCGGAAGACCTGGGAGGCAGCAACCTTTCGCGCCTTGACGCGGTGTTGATCTATGACCGCCTTGCGATGGGGTGCCCCTGCATCGCGGGCTATTTTTCTGTGCACAACATGGTCGGGTCCACGATCGACCGATACGGCACGGACGACCAAAGAAGGACGTGGCTGCCGCGTCTATGCAGCATGGATCTGCTGGGGGCGTATTGCCTTTCGGAGCCGGCTACGGGGTCCGACGCGGCGATGTTATCAACGCGGGCAGTACGGCATGGCGGTACGTATGTGCTGAACGGTGTGAAGCAGTTTATTTCGGGAGCGGGCGCTGCTGACCTGTACATCGTGATGGCCCGAACGGGAGGCGATGGCCCGCGCGGCATTTCGGCGTTCCTCGTTGAAAAGGGGATGAAGGGAGTTTCTTTTGGTCCATGCGAGAAGAAGATGGGCTGGAATGCGCAGCCCACTCGCCAGGTGATCCTGGAAGATGTTGTCCTCTCCGCGGGCCACCTGCTTGGCGCAGAAGGTGCGGGCTTCAACATTGCGATGTCGGCGCTGAATGGTGGAAGGCTTAACATTGCGGCGTGTTCGCTGGGGGGGGCCCGCGCTGCTCTGGAGAAGGCTAATGCCTACATGGCGGAGCGTCGGGCGTTCGGCAAGCGGCTTTCGGAGTTCCAGGCACTGCAGTTTCGGCTGGCGGATATGGCTACTGAGCTGGAGGTGGCACAGACATTTCTATGGCGAGCTGCGTCGATGCTCGAAGCGGGCGCGCCCAATGCTCCGGTGCTCTGCGCGATGGCAAAGCGATTTGTGACTGACGCATGCTTCGAGGTGGCAAACCAGGCACTTCAGTTGCTGGGTGGGTACGGATATCTGACGGACTACGGCATTGAGAAGATTGTCCGCGACCTGCGGGTGCACCAGATTCTGGAAGGTACGAATGAGATTATGCGCGTAATTATCGCTCAGAGCATGATAGCGAAGGTATAACTCCTGGCGCCGCACTCCTATGGATGCGAGTAACTCGAGTGAGTAGCCTGAACAGAACGAAGGATGAATGAAGATCGAAGACAAGGTATTTCTGGTGACCGGGGCAGCTTCAGGGCTCGGCGCGGCGACGGCGCGAATGATCGTTGCGCGTGGTGGCTCTGTTGTCATCGCGGATCTTAGTCCAGCAGGCGCAGAGGTCGCAGCGCAGCTTGGAGAGCGCGCTCTGTTCCAGAGGAGCGACGTCACGCGGGAAGAGGACGGATTGGCGGCTGTAACTGCTGCTCAGAACGCGTTCGGTGCTTTGCACGGGCTGGTCAACTGTGCAGGGATCTCTCCGGGTGAGCGCATCGCCGGGAAGCAGGGGCCACACTCGCTTGAGAGCTTTACCCGCACCGTCACGGTGAACCTGATTGGAAGCTTCAATATGCTGCGCCTTGCGACTGCGGCCATGCTGCGCAATGAACCTATGACCGATGGAGAGCGCGGAGTCATTATCAATACCGCGTCGATCGCCGCATACGAAGGGCAGATTGGGCAAGTAGCTTATGCGGCCTCGAAGGCCGGAATCGTTGGCATGACGCTACCTGCCGCGCGGGAGCTTGCGCGGAGTGGGATAAGGGTGGTGTCGATCGCGCCGGGGATCTTCCTGACCCCGATGGTTGCGGCTTTTCCGACCGCGGTGCAGGACTCGCTGGCGCAATCCATTCCGTTTCCGGCTCGGCTGGGTCACGCGGAGGAGTACGCTCAACTGGTTGCCAATATCTGCGAGTTGACCATGATCAACGGCGAGACCATTCGACTGGATGGGGCACTCAGAATGGCGCCGAAGTGAAGGCGCGAGGGGAGAAGGACGCGGTGGGATCAGCTGTCCAAGAGGGTTCAGATGAACAAACTCTGGCCTGACGCGGAAGCGGCGCTCCGTGGCGTCGTTCGGGATGACATGTTACTTGCAATTGGCGGCTTTGGGCTGTGCGGCATCCCCGAGGTGCTGATCGATGCGCTGCGGAGCACCGGCGTGCGCAATCTTACGATCGCCAGCAATAACGCCGGCGTGGATACATGGGGCATAGGCGTGCTGCTACAAACGCACCAGGTTAGGAAGATGATTTCGAGTTATGTCGGGGAAAATGTGGAGTTCGAGCGTCAATATCTTGCCGGTGAACTAGAGGTTGAATTCTGCCCACAGGGGACCCTGGCGGAGCGGATGCGTGCGGGAGGGGCGGGAATTCCGGGCTTTTATACACGGACGGGTGTGGGAACGTTTGTGGCGGAGGGTAAAGAACATAAGGAGTTTGAGGGTGTGACGTACATCCTGGAACGTGGGATTCGTGCGGATGTGGCGCTGGTCAAAGCGTGGAAGGCAGATTTGCATGGCAACCTGATCTATCGGAGGACGGCGCGTAACTTCAACCCTCTGGCGGCTACCTGCGCCGCAGTGACAGTGGCCGAGGCTGAAATCATTGTTGAGCCGGGTGAGCTGGATCCGGATGAAATTCACACGCCGGGAATCTTTGTTCATCGCCTGGTTCATAATCCTGTGCCCGAGAAGCGGGTTGAGAAGCGCACTACGAGGAAGGCTTAGCGATGGCATGGAGTCGTCAAGAGATGGCCATGCGTGCGGCTCACGAGCTGCGGGATGGGTTCTATGTCAACTTAGGGATTGGAATTCCTACGCTGGTGGCGGGCTATATTCCAAGCGGCATATCGGTGACATTTCAGTCGGAGAACGGCCTTCTTGGGATGGGACCATTCCCGCTCGAAGAAGACGTAGACGCCGATCTCATCAATGCCGGGAAGGAGACGGTCACGTTTATGCCGGGCGCCTCCACTTTCTCCAGTGCCGATTCGTTCGCAATGATTCGCGGGGGCCACATCGATCTGGCTATTCTTGGGGCGATGCAGGTGTCAGAGAAGGGGGATCTGGCGAACTGGATGATCCCTGGGAAGAGGGTGAAAGGTATGGGCGGCGCCATGGACCTCGTTTCCGGCGTGCGGAGGGTGTTGGTGCTGATGGAGCACACGGCTCAGGATGGCAGCGCGAAGCTGGTTCGCCAGTGCACCCTTCCTCTAACTGGCGCAGCCGTTGTTACACGGGTGATTACGGATCTCGGAGTCTTTGAGGTGACCCCGGCGGGCTTTGAGGCGGTTGAGCTGGCGCCGGGTGTAACGTCAACGCAGGTAAGTCGGGTGACCGAAGCTGCCATTCAGTTCAGAGACGGCCCGACTGCGACGGGCTAACCAGGCTGCACTCGCCGTTGCCAGGCGGGTGTTCTCTTTTCGAGGAAAGCTGTCACCCCTTCTTGGAAGTCTGCTGTGTCGCGGGCCAGGGCGTTTGCATCGAGCGCCAATGTAATCGCAGCATCAAGCCAGGACTTGTTCTGCGCTGCCAGCAGCCGCTTGGTCGCTGTTATTGATTCCGGACTGTTGGCCGCAAGCACCGTTGCGAGCGCTCGGACGCGGCTCGTCAGATCTGCGGGAGTTACAACCTCGGTGACGAGCCCGAGGCGTTGTGCCTCCTCGGCATCGAATAGGCGGCCGCTCAGCAGGAGGTCACGCGCGCGCCTCTCGCCTATCTGGAGCGTGAGGAAGGCTGATACCAGCGCGGGTACAAAGCCGATCCGCACTTCCGTGTAACCGAATCTGGCGGCGGGGACGGCGAGTGTAAAGTCGCAGATGGTTGCGAGGCCGGTTCCTCCGGCAATGGCAGGGCCGTGTACGGCCGCGATGGTGGGTTTAGGCAATTCGTAGAGCGTTCGAAACAGGGTGCCGATCCGTTGCGCATCGGTGCGATGCTCTTCAGGGCTCTTGTCTCTCATCGTCTGCAGCTCGCTGAGATCCAGGCCGGAACAAAAGGCAGGGCCGACGCCAGCAAGCACGACGACCCGGCACTCGCTGGCGGCGGCTTCCCGGAGCGCGGCGATAAGTTCGTCCTGCATACGGGGCGTGATCGCATTGCGGCGCTCCGGACGATTCAAGGTGATTGTTCGGAGCCAGCCGTCGTGGGCAGCTTCATCGATGCTTTCGGTGGAGACTACGAGTTCTTCGTAACTCACGTGTGCCTCCAGAGTACGTCGAGCGTTGTGCTGGGGAACTTCCCGGCTGTTGCGGCGCGAGAAGAAACGAAGATCAGACCGGGCGAGTTCCATTGCGTTCAGCGATCTCGGCACTCGTCTGAAGGATCTGTTGCAACGGCCCGAAGCGGGGCATGTGCGCTCCCTGTTCGTTCAGTACATCGATCAGAGTCTCGGTCGCGACGTTGCCCACCAGCACGTCCTGCGCGAAGGGACAGCCGCCGAGTCCGCCGAAGGCGGCGTCAAATCGGCGGCAGCCTGATAGGTATGCCGCTCGGATTTTCTCTGCTGCCTGTCGGGGCTGAGCGTGCAGATGTACGCCTACTTCGATGTCGCTGTAAGTGTCTAGTACCGCAGCAATGGTCTCGGCTATCCGAGAAGGTTGCGCGATGCCTACCGTGTCGGCTAATGATATCTGGCGGACGCCTGAGGAGGTCAGCACGTGGCACGCCTCGGTGACCCGGGCGATACTCCACGGCTCACCGTACGGGTTGCCGAAGGCCATGGAGATGTAAACGACCAGATCCATTCGGGCCTGGCGCGCGAGGTTGCTGATTGAGCCGAGAACCTCTAACGCTTCCTCGGGAGTTTGGCGTTGATTCTGCTGTAAGAACTGAGAGGAGATCGAGTACGGAAAGCCGAGGGTCTGCACGAGACCGGAGTTGATGGCTCGCTGTGCGCCCTTCGCGTTCACTACGATACCTATCAGTTCAACACCTTCGAGCGGGCCGAGGATTTCGAGCACCCGCTCAGAATCTGCCATCTGTGGAACCGCGGTGGCCGACACGAAGCTTACGGCGTCGATATGGTTGAAGCCCGAGGCCGCGAGCTTCCTGAGGTAGTCCGCCTTTACTTCCGCGGGAATGGTGACGGGCAGGCTCTGCCAGGCGTCCCGCGGGCACTCGACGATCTTGACTACACCGGACATATGTAACGGACCTCGATCAACCGCGCGATGGAGGAACGCGGAGAATCTCTCGCGCGATTACCATCCGTTGAATCTCGCTCGTACCCTCGCCGATTGTGCACAGCTTGACATCGCGATAGTACTTTTCTGCGGGATAGTCCTTGATGAACCCGTAGCCGCCGAATAACTGGACGGCTTCGCCGCAGACACGCGCCGCAACTTCGCTGGCAAAGAGCTTGGCCATGGATGACTCCCGTGTCACCTTGCGGCCCGCATCTTTCAGGACCGCAGCCCGTTGCGTCAGGAGCCGCGCTGCATCCATCTCCGTCGCCATGTCGGCGAGCTTCCACTGGATGCCCTGGAATTCAGCGATGGCTTTACCGAACTGCCGCCGCTCCTTCACGTATCGTAAGGCCGCATCGAGAGCACCTCGGCCGATGCCGAGTGAAAGCGCAGCGATGGAGATTCTGCCGCCATCCAACACTCGCATGGCATCGACGAAGCCTTCGCCCTCAACCCCGAGCAAGTTTTCTTCCGGGATCTCGCAATCCTCAAAGATAAGTTCGCTGGTGTCGCTCGCACGAAGGCCCAGCTTGTTTTCTTTCTTTCCCGGCCGAAAGCCCTTCGTTCCCTTTTCCACTACGAATGCAGAAAGGCCGTGCGTCCCCCTGGCTTTGTCGGTGACGGCGATCACGACGGCTACGTCCGCGTAGGAGCCGTTGGTGGTGAAGGTTTTATTACCGTTCAGCACGTATCGGTCGCCCTTCTTGACTGCGGTGGTTCGTGCGCCGCCTGCGTCGGACCCTGAACCGGGCTCCGTGAGTGCCCAGGCGGCGAGCCACTCGCCCGCGGCGAGCTTGGGCACATACTTTCTTTTTTGTTCTTCGGTTCCTGCGAGAAAGATGTGGTTCGTTCCGAGGGAGTTATGCGCCGCTACGATGATGCCGATTGAGCCGTCCACCGCGGAGAGCTCCTCGATCGCCATCACGTAGTCCACGTAGCCCATTCCAGCGCCACTGTACTCCGGCGGGAAGATCATCCCGAGCAGTCCCATGGCGCCGAGCTTCTTCACTACCTCTGCGGGAAACTCGCTGCCTTCGTCCCACTTCATGACATTGGGTGCTATCTCGCGCGCGGCGAAGTCTCGGATTTCGCGCCTGATCTGTTCCTGATCGTCGGTCAGGATGAAGGGATACAAGCTGTTCATCGTTTGTGCCGCGGGGTCCATAGCGC
Organism: uncultured Acidobacteriaceae bacterium; assembly: GCA_963791875.1. Lineage (GTDB taxonomy): Bacteria > Acidobacteriota > Terriglobia > Terriglobales > Acidobacteriaceae > Edaphobacter. Next base: position 497,093 of record CAWBUI010000001.1, on the reverse strand, counting down.
GCTCCTTGGTGCCTTTCCTGCATGGCCGGTTGCCGGACGATGACACGTCGCCGGCGCATACCAGACTCTGCTTCGTTCAGCGGGCGTGCCTCATGTCTGTAAGACGCCCGGATTGTATCTCTGGATTTCGGTGTTCAACGCACAGGCTTCGAGTGCGGTCATCAGCACATCCCTGGTTTGGGCGGGGTCGATGATTGCGTCGATCCATAGGCGCGCGGCACCGTAACGAGGATCGGCCTGTGCCTCGTAGGCATCTTTGATCTCGTCGTGCAGAGCCGTCTTTTCGGAGTCTGACAAAGTCTTTCCGCCTCGTTCCATCTGTTTGGCGCGGATGGCGGCCAACGTGTTTGCTGCCGATGCGCCGCTCATCACGGCGTACCGCGCGGTAGGCCAAGCAAAGAGGAATCGGGGGTCATATGCCTTCCCGCACATGGCATAGTGTCCCGCTCCAAAGCTGCCACCCACGATGACTGTGATCTTGGGCACCACGCTGGTGCTCACTGCAGAGACCATCTTTGCGCCGGCACGTATGATACCGGACCATTCGGCATCCTTACCCACCATGAAGCCGTTGACGTCGTGCAGAAACACCAGAGGGATCAGGCTCTGATTGCAATCCATGATGAAGCGTGCGGCCTTCTGTGCACCCTCGGTGTAGATTACGCCGCCAACCTCCATGCGCTTGGTTCCTGCGGCAGGGCCCATGGCGACCGTCTGGGTCTGGTTGGTCTTTTGGTTGGCAACAATCCCGACGGCACGTCCGCCGATGCGCGCATAGCCGCACAGGACGGTCCTTCCAAAGGCAGCCTTGTATTCATCGAATTCGCTGCGGTCGACAATGCGAGCGATGACCTCGTGCATGTCGTACACGTTGCTTGCGCCCGGGGCGGGGTTCAACAGGCCGTACAAGTCGGACGCCGGGAGCGGAGGCGCATCTCGCGCCGGATCGAAGGCCATGGAGTTGAAGAGTTCTGTGTTGCTTGAGAGGACCCCTGATGGGGTGGCTGGTCGTTGCCCCATCTTCGCGACGAGCGAGCGAAGGCGTGCGATGCAGTGCGGATCGTCTGGCTCTTTGAAGTCCACAGTGCCGGAGATCTCGGCGTGCATCGCGGCCCCGCCAAGTTCTTCAGCGCCTGTTCGCTGGCCTATGGCGGCCTGCACGAGCGATGGGCCGCCGAGGAAGAGGCCCGACCCCTCCGTCATCAGCACGGTATCGGTCATGACGGGCAGGTATGCGCCTCCTGCGACGCACATGCCCATGATGGCAGTTATCTGCGGAATCCCCAGGGAACTCATGACCGCGTTGTTGCGGAAGACCCTGCCGAAGTCATCGGTGTCCGGGAATACATCCTCCTGCAAGGGAAGAAACACTCCTGCGGAGTCCACCAGGTACAGGGTAGGGATGCGGTTCTCGAGGGCAATTGTCTGCGCGCGCAGCACCTTTTTCGCGGTCATGGGGAAGAACGCGCCGGCCTTCACGGTCGCGTCGTTGGCGACAATCATGCAGAGGCGGCCGCTGACACGGCCGAGTCCAGTTACGACGCCAGCCCCGGGGGCGCCCCCGTACTCCGGATACATGCCATGCGCTGCCCAGAGGCCAAGTTCGAGTAACTCTGTCCCTTGATCGAGCAGGAGCTTGAGGCGTTCCCTGACCGTCAGCCTTCCCTTCGCGCGCTGTGCCTCCGCGGCCTGCAGGCCGCCGCCAAGCCGGATCGTGTCTTCCTGCGCAGCGATTTCGGCCATCAATACTGTCAGGGCATCCCGGTTGGCTCTTGCCTGGGGAGCCTCGACGTTCAACTTCGATTCCAACCGATTGTTGAGCTCCAACTGACCCCGCCCCATCGACCCTGAAAAGCAAGCAGACTATAGCATGCTGCGCGTCGGATGCGCTCTTCCCCGACGGTTCGCCCGGCTCATGATGAACGCCGGAGCGCATCGTACCTGGCTGGCTAGAGCGTCGGCTGATCGTCGAGTGGAAACAGCGTCCCACGGCCAAGGAGCCAGTGAGGATCGAGCCGGCGCTTGACGGAGCGCATGGAGTCGATCTGCTCGGGGGAAAACTGTAGCGACAGCAACGATGCCTTTCGTTTACCCAGGCCGTGCTCTGCAGATACCGTGCCGCCGAGCGCGACGGCGTGCCGCGCGAACTCCTTGAGGAGCGCGGTGGCTGTGCGGGCGTCGTCTTCGCTGGCGGGCAGCATGTTGACGTGGAGGTGGGCGTCGCCGATGTGGCCAAAGATGATGTAGCGGCCGGGCAGTTCGGCTTCGAGGCGCGCGCGGTAGAAGGCGAGCATCTCGCGGTCGCGGGCTATGGGAACCGCGTAGTCGGTGCCCATGTTGAGGAAGCCTCGGCGGCGCATCGTCTCGACGACGGCCTCCGGGAGGGCGTGGCGGAAGGCGCGAAACCGTTCGCGGTCGCGGGAGCCGAGCGCAATCCAGCTGCCGTCCACCAGGGCATCGGCGGCCTCCAGGCGTTCGCCCCATACTTCCAGGTCCTGACCATCGGCTTCGACGAGCAGCGCGGCCCGCGCAGTCGGAGGGATCTCCGGGTAGCGAGGGCGGATCATCTCGAGCGAGGCGAAGTCCGCGTACTCCAGCATGCGGAGCTCAGGGATAGGGCGCCATGCGGCGACTGCGTCGAGGGCGGACTCATCATCGGCAAAGAAGATGACGCCGGCGAGGATTTCATCCGGGCTGGGCAGCAACTTGAGTTCCGCTTCGAGGACGATGCCCAAAGTGCCTTCGGAGCCGCAGAAGAGGTCGATCCAGTCCATCCCCGGCGCGAGCATATAGCCGGCCGTGTTCTTGGTCGCGGCGGAGGATGGAAGAGCGGGGACGTCGAAGGGAATGCGGTCGCCGCGGCGGTACCACCGCGCTTCGCCGTCCATGGTGGCGACGCGCAGCGCACGGAGGTGACGACGTGTCGAGCCGAAGCGGAAGGAGCGGGAGCCGCTCGAGTTGCAGGCGATGGTGCCGCCGATACTGGCACTGATTTCAGTGGGATCGGGCGCGTAGAACTGGTTTGTCGGCGCTGCGGCGTCGCGGAGTTCGAGCAGCGAGACCGCGGCCCCCACGTGCGCCAGCCCTGCTTCAATGTTGAGCCGGCGGAACTTTCCGAGCGACAGCAGCCAGCCTCCCTGCGGCACGCTGGAGCCGGTGAGTCCGGTGCCGGCGCCGGCTACCGTGACGGGCGTTTGCGTGCGAACCGCTTCACGGAGGAGGGAGAGAAGCTCCGCTTCATCGGCGGGTGTATGGACCCGTTCGGCGTAGCCTTTGTAGCCCGAGGCATCCATGTAGTTGCGCTCGAGGGAGGTCGAAAGCGACATGCTGGCATGCTACTCCGTTGCCTGAGTGCCGCGGCGAACAGCATTCGGTGGTGGGGCAAGGGGGTACGAGGAGGAACGAGCGATTTTCGGTCCCGAGGGGAATTAGCAGACACTACGGACGGGGCGTACTTCCAAAGGGAGCAGCGGGCGTGGCGTTGCCGCCCGCCTGGAGCGGAGTACGGCATTTCACCAGGCTCACATCCCGCGGCGAGTTCATGCCTCTGTCTACGCGCAGCAGCGCTTCGAAGGGCGGAAATCCTCCCGTGAGCGGCTTGGGCAGTCGCGCGCGAAGCTCGTGAACCGCCTTCTCATCCATGAGGAAGTCTACCGCTGCGGCCATAGCCATACCGCCCGTGCCTGACACGATCAGCACCGACCCGCTCGTCCCGAGGTTCGGCAGCAGTGCCACCGTGGCGTAGCCCTCGCGCGGCCTCCCGTCACTTCCGGCGAGTTGCATGGTCTGGGCAGCGCCGGGGTCGCCGGCGTCCATCGGGTAATAGGTTGCGGACTTCGGATCCAGCTTCCAGCGATATGCCAGCCGCGACTCAAACAGCTGGATCCAGGGATTCGACTGCGAGGTGCCGAGGAGCACCATGTTGTCGGCCTTCATCTCGCGGAAGGATATATCGCGAGCAAAGACTGTCATCGCGGAGCTACCGGCGGCCGCCGCTGTCTCGGTCAATCTGCCGGCCAGGTTGACGTCCGCAAAGTTCGACTGGCGGCGCAGGAGGATGGAGTGGAGCAGCTGTGGGTCCACTCCAGTCGCACTTGCCCGCTCCTGCACCGAGGTGAGGTAGGTGCGGTCAAAATACTCCGTCAGCTTCACGGACTGTCCCGTCACCTGCTGGTAGAAGTCCAGCGATGAATCGTCCATCACCAGCTTGCCGGATCCTCCCGCGGGGAAGACCTGGGTCCAGAGGCTGAAGACATCGGTTCCTGCCGCAAGAGCCTTGCCGGGCGCGTTCTGTAGGTGTCCGCCGGGCGGCCTCACCAGCAAGTAGACGCACGCGACTGCGAAGCAGAACGCCAGCAATGCCGTGGCCCAGAGCCTTCGACCGATGCGGTCCCCGGTTGGAAGCGGAGCCGCCGGGCGCTCGAACTCCTTCTGAACCCGCGCCGCGATGTCGTGTGCCGCAGCAGGGATGACGCTGAGGGTGATCGGAGCTACAAGATCTTCGTCGAGGGCTTTGGTGGTCGCGAGGGCGCCTGGATCACGGACCCGGAACAGGGGCGCGTAATTGCCTCGGGGGATCTCGATGGTCAGAGTTTCATCGCGTCCCTGGCCCTGGAAGTATTCGGCCAGCCGCTTGCGCAAAGTGGACGCGTGAACGCGCACGGTGTTATCCGCCGCAGTGTCATAAAACTGCGGACGGCCGAAGACCCTGTGTCCAAGTTCGAGTTCATTGATGTGGTCCGCGCCTTCGTCGAGCACGCGGTGGCAGACGTACAGGAACAGTTCCCTGAGTCGTGCCGACTTGCAGATCAAATCGCTCGAGACCACTCGGCTTACAAGCTGTCTACGCGCTTGTAACTCCGCATTTACTTCTGTCTCGATCACGCTCGGAAGCGTACTGGATACGCGCAACGATCGTCAATCAGTGCCGAATTGCCGCTCTTTACGTAAAGACCAGCATGCCTAACTTATTGAAGATAATGGGCCGGGCATTTTGGCCCCACCCTGTTGGAGACACACCGTGAATTAACTTGGCGATCGTTGCCGCGGGGGTCTCTAGTGAGGAAGTTCGCGGCGTAACCCGATCAGTGCGGCCGGTCTGGACGAAATTCCGTGTGATATCCAGGAGAACCAAGTGACTATCGGAACAACACTATCGAAGCTGAGCCGCAGGCAGTTCCTCAGGACGGCAGGCGCCCTGCCCGTAGCCGCTGCGCTGGGCGGCACTGTTGGGGCCCTGCCGGCCGAGGCCGAACTGAAACCGATCCCGCGGGCAGGCGCGACCATGCTCAAGGTTTCGCTGAATGCGTTCTCCTTCAGCCGGATGCTGAACTCCAAGGTAAAGCGGGCCAAGGAGGGGATTGACCTCTTCGATCTGGTGGATTTCTGCGCGAAGAACAACATCGACGGCGTCGACCTGACGGGGTACTTCTTCCCGGGGTTCCCGGAGGTTCCGGCGGACTCCTATATCTATGACCTGAAGCGGAAGGCCTTCGAGTGTGGCGTCGGGGTCAGCGGGACCGGCGCGCGAAACAACTTCACCACGTCGGACAAGGACAAGCGTGCGGCGGACGTGAAGATCATCAAGGACTGGGTGGTCGTCGCCTCCAAGCTTGGCGCCCCGGTGCTGCGCGTGTTTGCCGATACCCAGATGCGGGCCATGACGTGGCACGACGTTGCCAAAGGCTTCACCGAGGACCAGGTCCGCGAGTGGATCGCCGCCGATCTCCGCGAGTGCACCGCCTTCGGCAGCGACCACGGCGTCATCATCGGGGTCCAGAATCACGGCGACTTCCTCCGCACCGCCGATGACCTTATCAAGCTGGTCGGCATGGTGGATTCGCCCTGGTGCGGCGCCATCGTCGATACCGGCTACTTCCGTTCGCCTGACCCGTACGTCGAGATGGAGAAGGCCGCGCCTTACGCCGTGAACTGGCAGGTGAAGGAGAGTCCCATCGGCGCGGCACAGCGACGTCCAGCATCGATCTCAAGCGGCTGCTCAAGATCGTTCGCGCGTCCGGTTATAGCGGCTACCTTCCAGTCGAGACTCTCTCCACGGCCGGCAAGGACTACGACCCGTACAAGGTCGTTCCTCCGTTCGTGCAGGAGCTAAAACGAGCCATCGCTCAGAGCGCCTGAGCTACGCCCCACCAGCAGATTCAGCCGCTTCAACCTTGAGCGGGAAACAAGGCCATGACTTCTATCGTTACATCCAATCCCGAAATTGCGCCCCCGGCCCCTGCTCCAAACGCAGCATCGCCTCGCAATAGCGTGGCAGGCAGGACGAACCGCTATCGCTGGAGAATCTGCGGCCTGCTGTTTTTTGCGACCACGCTGAACTACATGGATCGCCAGGTCCTGGCTCTGCTGAAACCGATTCTGCAGGACCCCACGCGTGGCATCGGCCTGACGGAAGTCCAGTTCGCGGCGATCGTCTCCATCTTTTCCGCGGCCTATGCGATCGGGCTCCTTTTCGCCGGAAACTTTATCGACAAGGTAGGCACGCGGATCGGCTACGCCGCTGCGGTGGGTGTCTGGACGCTCGCCTCCATCAGCCATTCGCTGGTAGGTGTGCCTGCTGTCGGCCTCCGCACTGCAGAGCGGGGCGGGTGGCCTCGCCTCCGCGCTGCGCCATGTGCCCGGGCTGGCCACAACCCACTGGGTCGGCTCGATGGGCAACCTGTCGGGCGCGGTCATCGGATTTGCGATCGTCCGCTTCGCGCTCGGTCTTGGCGAAGCAGGAAACTTCCCGTCCGCCATCAAGGCGGTGGCGGAGTGGTTCCCCAGCAAGGAGCGCGCGCTCGCGACGGGCATCTTCAACTCCGGAACCAACATCGGCGCGACGCTGGCTCCGTTCGCGGTGGGCTTCCTGCTGTACAGACTGGGGTGGCGTTATGCCTTCCTCGCGACCAGCGCTCTTCGCAATCATCTGGCTCGCACTCTGGCTCACCATATATCGCAGCCCGGCCGAGAGCCCGGGAGTCTCCGCCGCGGAGCTTGCTTATATCGAGAGCGATCGCGCCCAGCCCACGGCCAAGATTCCGTGGTCCGCATCTCCTGCGGTACCGGCAGACCTGGGCGTTCCTGATGGGTAAGGTCCTGACGGATCCTATCTGGTGGTTCTATCTTTACTGGCTTCCTGGCTATCTGAACACCAAGTTTGGCCTGACGGTCACGAAGATGGGCCTTCCTCTACTCGTGATCTACAACGTATGCACCGTGGGTAGCATCTTCGGCGGCTGGCTGCCTGCGCGCTTCGTAACGATGGGATGGTCTGTGAATCGGGCGCGCAAGACTGCCATGCTGTTGTACGCTTTAGCGATCACGCCGATCATGGTTGTCGGCCGCACGCACACGCTGTGGCAGGCAGTCGCTGTCATCAGTCTCGTGACTGCGGCGCACCAGGCATGGTCCTGCGAACCTTTTCACCCTTACATCGGACATGTTTCCCAAACGCGCCATCGCGTCGGTGGTGGGCATTGGGGCCTGCGGAGGCTCGGTCGCGATGATGTTCTTCGGCCTCTTCATCGGCTTCATCCTGCAGAAGACCCACGGCAACTATGTGTCCGTGTTCCTTGTCGCCGGGTCAGCTTATCTCGTGGCGATCTCCAGCATCCATCTTCTCGTCCCCAAGCTTGCGGTGATTTCGATCGACGCGCCACTGCAACCTGACAATCACGCGGTGACCCTTTGAACCTTTCGCAGTCTCCCGCGACGACCGCTACCTTCACACCGACTTTCAATTGCTTTACTCCGAGGTCAATGTTCATGAATTATTCCACGCTCAAGTTTGCCAACCTGCTGAAGTCCGCGCTGTACCTCTTCGCCCTGGTTCTGCTCTCGTTGGCTCCGCGCGCGCTGCATGCGCAGGATACGCACGCCACCATCAACGGCCGAGTCACGGATGCCAGCGGAGCCATTGTTCCCAACGCCACTGTGCGCGTACAGAACACCGGCACCGGGACCGTGGTGAGCGCGAAGACGAACGGTTCGGGTATCTACAACGTCCCTTTCCTCACCCCCGGCGTGTACGTGGTTACGGCCGAGATGCAGGGCTTCAAGAAGTCCGAGCGACCAGATATCGAACTGCGTGTGAATGACGCCGTGGATGTGGACTTCCACATGGAGATTGGAAGCTTCACCGAGAGCGTGACCGTCTCCGCCGCGCCGCCTGTGCTCGACACCGAAAGCGCGTCGCAGGGTGCGGTCGTGGACACCCGTCGCATCCAGGATCTTCCCTTGCAGGCTGGGAATCCCGCGGAGTTGGCGCTCTTCACTCCGGGTGTGGTGAACTCCACGAACCTGCGTGCGCGCAAGACTTCGTTCAACAGCGCGTCCTCGCAATTCGTGACGGACGGCAACCAGCTGTACTCAAACGAGTTCACGATCGACGGCGTGCCCGATACGTTCGCCTCGAATGGCACGCCGCTCGTTGCATTCCAGCCGCCCCAATTCGCGGTCAGTGAATTCCGCGTGCAGACCGCCGGGTACGATGCCGCCGTCGGCCACGCCACAGGCTCGGTCATCAACCTGGTGACGAACAGCGGCACAAACACCTTCCACGGCGAAGCGCACGATTTCTTCTCAAACAGCTATCTCGACGCGCCTACCTTCTTCCAGGAGCGTGCCGGCCTGCGGAAGCCGGAGTACCAGGACAACCGCTACGGCGCGTCGATCGGCGGCCCTGTTCTTATTCCGCACGTCTACAAGGGAACGAACAAGACCTTCTTCTTTTATGCGTGGGAGGCCAACAAGTGGGGCAAGCCCGTGACGACGGTAGGAACGGTCCCAACCGACGCTGAAAAGGGCGGAGACTTTTCCGCTCTTCTTCAACTAGGCCCGCAGTATCAGATCTACGATCCGCTCACCACGGTCGCTCTGCCTAACGGCCGGTATCAGCGCACCGCGTTCCAGGGCAACATCATCCCCAAGGGGCGTATCGATACGCTTGCCAAGAATATCCTCGCGTTCTACGCGGAGCCCAACACCACGGGCACAACTGCGGGCCAGAACAATTACACGCAGGCCATTAAGGACATCTTCGACTACTACGTTCACTTCGTACGGCTCGACCATGCGTTCTCCGACCGCAACCGCATGTTCGCGCGCTTCGACTATGACCACTACCTTGAAACGGACCCTGGCCTCTACTACAACCAGTCTGGCGGAATTAACCTCACCCGCATCAATCGTGGCGCAGCGCTCGATGATGTGATCGTGCTATCGCCGACCAATGTGCTGGACATCCGCTACGGTGCCACGCAGGAAGAAGCTCCGGAGCGTCGTGTCAGCGAGGGCATCAATCTGGGCTCGCTGGGCTTCTCCCCTACGCTCACGGCCCTGCTGAATCCTACAACGGCGACCTTCCCGAACATCTACATCAACACCAAGCCAAACGACGGCAACGGCTGCCCGGGCGCCTGCACGGGCACCTACTCCGGCTTCGGTAACTTCAACAGCGGGGATGGGACCATCACAGGCTACATACACCAGGTGGCTGCCAACCTCAATTCCACACGAGGCAGCCACGACATCCACGTTGGAGGCGAATTTCGGCTGTATCGCTCGTTCGGGAACAACGCTCCGTTCGACGTGTCCCCGGGCTACCAATTCCTTCCGACCTACACAAACGGTCCGTTCGACAACTCAACGGTTGCCCCGATTGGACAGGAACTCGCCGCACTTGAACTTGGGATCCCGTCCAGCGGAAAGATGACGCGCAGCGCGAGTTACGCGACGCAGGACGTTTACTCGGCCGCGTTTATCCAGGACAATTGGAAGGTCAACCACAGGTTCACCCTCAACTTCGGTCTCCGGATCGAGCACGAAAGCCCCGTCAGCGAACGATTCAATCGCGCGGTCCGCGGCTTCGACACCACCACCCCAAACCCTATTGCGGCGCAGGCTGCGACCAGCTATGGCAAGAACCCCATCCCGCAGATTCCCCTCTCGCAGTTCCAGGTGCGCGGCGGTCTGCAGTTTGCAACGGCTTCTACGCACCTGCTGTGGGACCAGCCATACCTTACCTACCTGCCACGTTTCGGGTTTGAATACAGCCTTGATCCCGCAACGGTGCTTCGTGGCGGCTTCGGCATCTTCTACGACACCATCGGCATCAACCGCACGCCCGTCAACCAGGCTGGCTTCACCTCCACAACGCAGATCGTGCCTACCATCGACAACGGCGTGCACTTCATTGCGAGCCTGGAGAACCCGTTCCCGAATGGCTTGCAGCCTCCGGTCGGATCTGCCGGCGGCCTCACCACAAACCTGGGCCAGGCGCTCAGCTTCTATCCCACGAGCCGCCGCCAGCCGTATGCCCAACGCGCTTCACTTGGTCTGCAGCACACGTTCGCCGATCGCGTGATGATTGATATCGCCTACGTGGGCAATAAGGCGATCCACCTGCCGGCGTCTAACAACATCAACGCGACGCCGCAACAATACCTCAGCACCTCGCCTGTGCGTGACACGAACGTGATCAACGCGCTCAGCAAGCAGGTGGCAAATCCGTTTTACGGTCTCAGCCCCACCTACCCCTCCACTATCGCCGTCGCCGACCTGCTGCGCCCCTACCCGGAGTTTGGCGACATTACTGAGAACGATAACAACGGGTACTCCTGGTACCACTCACTCCAGACCCGCGCCGAGAAGCGCTTCTCGCATGGGTACACCCTGAACGCGGCGTACACCTGGTCGCGCTACAGCGACGCGACGGCATACTTGAACGCGGGAGACACGAGCCTTAATCGCAGCATCAGCCAGTATGATCGTCCGCAGCGACTGGTGGTGAGCGGCATCTTCGAGCTGCCGTTCGGGCGCGGTAAGGCGCACCTCAATCACATCAACACCGCCCTGGACACCGCTTTCGGCGGCTGGCAGGTCAACACGTCCTTCGAGCAGCAGAGCGGTCCTCCGCTGAGCTTCGGCGATGTTATCTACAACGGCGGCTCCTTCAATAACATTGCCCTCTCGTCGGGGACACGCTCGGTGGATCAGTGGTTCAACACTTCGCTCTTTGAGCGCTCGTCTTCCAAGCAGCGGCAGTACGACATCCGCACCTTTCCGAGGTATATCTCGAGTGTGCGCGCGCCGAACCAGACGCAATGGAACGCCTCGGCCTTCAAGACGGTTGCTCTCGAGCACGCACTCTCGATGCAGTTCCGCATTGAGTGCTACGACATCGTGAGCCACGCCAACCTGGACGCCCCCAACACAACCGTGACGGGCTCCAGCTTCGGCATCATCTCCAGCCAAGGGTCGCCCTCGCGCCAGTTCCAGGCGGCCTTGCGGCTCTTCTTCTAACTTCGCCAGCGCCGGGCCGCTCCACACGGTCCGGCACACTTTCCCTAGCACCATGATCTGAAAGGCAGACTCGACCATGATCTCCAGAAAGCGTTTCATCAAACTCACCGCGGGACTTGGAGCATCGCTCCTGGTGTCTTCGCAGCTAGCGTTCGCACAAGCCGGCGCACCCGTCCGGCCGAAGATTATCGGCATCTCACATGTCGGCTACTTCGTCTCCGACCTGCCCAAGGCTCTCGCGTTCTGGCATGACTTCCTCGGGTTCGACGAAGCATGGTCGCTAACCAAGAAGGACAGCACAGACACGCGCATCGCGTTCATCAAGATCAACGATCATCAGCATGTCGAACTGTTCAACGAACCCGCCACCGCAGCGCCCAACATGATGAGCCATCTTTGCTTCGCCGTCGAAGACATTGAAGCTATGCGAACTTACATCCGCTCCAAGGGGTATGAAGTGAAAGCGGGCGGCGGCAAGACACGCACGGGCGACTACGCGTTTGAGATCAAGGATCCCGACGGCATGCTCGTCGAGTTCATGCAGGACCTGCCCACCGGCAAAGAGATGATGGCTGCCGGCAAGTTCGAGCCAGCGACGCGGATCTCGTCCAAGATCTATCACGTCGGCTTCCTGGTCGGTAACAGCGAGAAGTCGCGCCAGTTCTACGGCGACATGCTGGGCTTCACGGAGACGTGGCGTGGCGGGGGCAACCCGAATCAACTTAGCTGGATAAACATGAAGGTTCCCGATGGGACCGATTACGTGGAGTTCATGCTGTACGAGAAGGCGCCCGACAAGTTTGGCACCAAAAACCACATTTCGCTGTCCGTTCCCGACGTCGCCAAGGCTGTGGACGTGCTTAAGTCTCGCCCGGCGTACAAGGAGTACGGTAAGGAGATGAAGATCGCCACGGGTGTCAACCAGAAGCGGCAGGTCAACCTGTTTGATCCCGATGGCACGCGCGTGGAACTAATGGAAGAAAACACCGTGACGGGCAAACCAACACCGTCATCTACCGCGCCGCCGCCCGCGCCTTCGCACGACTAGTCGAAACCACCTGCAACATGTACACGCTAACGGAGATTCAAGTATGAACACGAACTTGTCACGTAGAACCGTCGTTGCTGGACTGGGGGCTGCCGCAATGAGTGCGGCGCTCCCGTCCTTTGCCGCGCCCGTGAAGGCTCGCGGCATTCGCTTCGGCTACACCGCCATGACATGGGGCAACGAAGAGCGCCAGGCCATCGATGACATCGCTGCCTTAGGGTTCCCGGGCATCCAGTTTCGCGCGAACGCCGTCACCGACTTCAAGCCTGCGGAACTCAAGGACCTCCTGTCTCAGCGTAAGCTCACCTTCGTAGCGCTTTCGAGCGGTGACGTCTCGCTCGATGAACCAGAGCCCCAACAGATTGCAAAGCACGTCGCTAACGCCCAGTTCCTGAAGGATTCGGGCGGCCTCTACCTACAAATTCTCGATCAACTCAAGTCGTACCCGCGCACCGCGACGCCTGAAGAGTGCAAGCGGCTGGGCAGGCTCCTTACGGAGATCGGCAAGCGCACCGCTGACATGGGCGTACCGCTCGGTTATCACAACCACCTCAACACCCTCAGCCAGAGTCCGGGGAATCTCGACCAGATCCTGGACAATACGGATCCGAAGTTCGTAAAGCTCGAGCTTGACACGGCGCACAGCGTGGCCGGCGGGGGCGACCCCGCACGAACGATCGAAAAGTATCGCGATCGATTGCTCTTCCTCCATCTAAAGGACGTCTTGGATATGCCCGGCGACCCCAAAGCCAAATACCCATTCCAGTGGGTGGAACTGGGACGCGGCAAAGTGGATCTGCCATCCGTCTTTGCCGCCCTGGACAGGATCAAGTACGAGGGCTGGGCCGTCGTCGAGTTGGATCGCGTCCCGGACAATACACGCACACCGAAAGAGTGCGCCCTCATCAGCAAGACGTACCTGGAACAGAAGATCGGCGCAAAGGTTTAGCTCTTCCCGCCGCGCCACCCAATAACAGGGGAGTTCACGTGCGGGTTGGCATTGTAGGGACAGGCGCGATCTCGGCCAAACATGCAGCCGCGTATCGCAACATTGGCTTTGACATTGTGGCGTGCACCAACCAGACCCCGGCGAAGGGCGAGCAGTTCGCCGCGGAGCACGGCGCCGAGTTCGTGCCCACGGTGGAAGAGCTTTGTCGCCACCCGCGCGTCGAGTACGTGGACCTCTGCACCTTCCCGAACTTCCGCCTTCCCGTCGTGGAACTCTGCGCGGCGTTTGGCAAGCACCTGCTCGTGCAGAAGCCCATGGCGATCGATCTGGTAACTGCCGACCGCATGATCGAGATCGCCGCCGAGGCACACGTTCAGCTTGGGGTAGTCAGCCAACATCGGTACGACGACTCCACCCTGTTCCTGAAGCAGGCCATCGCCGAGGATCGCCTCGGCCGCATCATCCAGGCCGACGCCTACGTCAAGTGGTTCCGCCCGACCGAGTACTACAGCCGCCCCATCAAGGGCAGCTGGGCGGTTGAAGGCGGCGGCGCTCTGATCAACCAGGCTATCCACCAGGCCGACCTGCTGCTGCACCTCGTCGGCCCGGTCACCCGCGTCTCCGCCGAGTGGCAGATCGCGGGCGTGCACCGCATTGAGTCAGAAGACAACGTATCCGCTCTGCTGCGCTTTGCCGGCGGGGCGACTGGCGTCATTCAGGCTTCGACCGCCGTTTGGCCCGGGTACCCGGAGCGCATCGAGCTCCACGGAACGCTCGGCACCGCCATCATCACGGGCGACAAGCTCACCACCTGGGACGTGCTCGACGACACAGGGCCGGCTGCGCCTGTTTCAGCGCAAGGCGCGTCTGGAGCCTCCGATCCCATGGCGATCTCCAGCCTTCCCTTCGAGCGGCAGTTCCTCGATTTCGCCGCGGCCTGCGCTGAAGGCCGGCGGCCCTCCTGCTCCGGCATCGATGGCCGACGCGCGCTCGCTCTCGTCACCGGTATCTATGACTCGTGCCGCTCCGGCCTTCGGGTCACGATCCCTGATTCCGTTCCGCAAACGGTAGAGGCAGCGAAAGCGCTGGGGCGGACCTAGCGATCAAGGGGTCCGGCAGCGGTTCTGGTACAAGTGCATCGGTGTAAGCAGCGTCGTCTGGTGTGTAGCCGTATGCGCCCCATGGGCGGCAGTATCATTCAGGAATGGGCCCTCGTCCCTCCAGGTCGTCACTATGAATCGTTGCTGTTTGCTGCTCCTACTCGCCACGACCGGCTTTGCGCAGAGCCGGAGCAGCAATTCCACTGTCCCCGTTCTCCGGGTTGCTTCCGACGGCAAAGCGCCGTACACGACGGTTCAGGCAGCCATCGACACGCTTCCCGCGAGCGGTGGCACTGTCGAGATTGCGCCCGGAACGTACCGCGAGCAGGTGGTCATCCGGCAGTCACACGTCTCTCTGCGCGGCACCGGCGTGAATCCGGCGGGCACCATCATCGTGGACGACACCAGCCAAGGCACACGTGGCAGCAAGCAGAGCTATGCCACGGTGCATGTGCTGGGCGACGATTTCCGGGCCGAGAACCTGACGTTCCAGAACGATTTCAATCGCACGCACGAGCAAGTCAGCGCCGGTTCACAGGCGCAGGCGCTCAATCTGGAGGGCGACCGCGACATCCTCGTTCACGTCGCCATCCTTGGAAATCAGGACACGCTCTATATCGGCGCCCGCGGTTGCGGACAATCCGGCAGTCTGCGGACCGCGCCCCCGGGCGGGACATCGTACCCGGGGGGCGCTAACCCAGTCCCGCAGGCGCGGTGCACTCCCACGCCAACACGCAGCTACTTCACTCATTGCGTGATCGCTGGCAACGTCGACTTCATCTACGGCGACGGCAACGCGGTCTTCAACGACTGCGAGATTCACAGCACGATACATGCAGCTGGCGGCTATCTCACTGCGCAGGGCAAGTACATGCCGGACCAGAGGTCAATCTTCGTCTTCGACCACTGCCGGCTCACCGCGGAGGCTGGCGAGCAGCACGTGTTCCTTGGCCGGCCATGGCGGCCCTATGCTTCGGTCGTCTTCCTCGATACGCAAATGGGCGGCCACATAGAACCCGCAGGCTGGCGCGAGTGGCATCCCGGCGAGACTCACAACCTCGATACGGTCGTATACGCGGAGTACAACTCCACGGGCCCAGGCGCGAATGCGGCGGCTCGGGATCCTCATTCGCGCCAACTTACGGCTGTTCAGGCCGCGGGCTACTCCACGGGGAAGGTCCTCGGCGGCGACGACGGCTGGACCCCGAAGAAGCAAGCCAAGTAACGATGCCTGGGGACGTGCTGAGAGCACCGGTCTGGTTCAAGGTAACGCGCGCTGCTCAGTCAAATCAGGACAAGATGCGGTAATGGTCGTACCAATCTCTCGCTCCGGAACACGCAGTGGACTCGCCGGACCCAAGTAAGTTCGTCCCGACACGACGGCACGCCATCGACATTCCAGGTTCACCGCGGGCGCCTGTCGGTTGATCGGAAGTGGACCTCACATGGAGCGACGCCCCCTTGGGCCGCGGCTCTTGCTGCCCCATGGCGCACTGGCTCTGGTGGTTCGTACTTGACTTGACACATCTTAGGTTTCGGTACGACTATTGCAACGGATTCGAAGTGGTCTAACCTCCTCAGCCTGGATGACGTGGCATAACCGCGTCCCTCCGCTGCACGAGCCAAGCCATCGCATCGGCATCCAGGAGTGTTCATGCGTCTGTCCTCAGCTGTTCTGGCCGTCCTGGTCGTTAGCCTGTGTGAAGCCGCCTACGGCCAGGATACCCGCAGTGTCACCGAGCCGATTGTGCCGCCGTTCTGTGCGAAGCTCGAAGCCCAGCTCACGGCCGTGAATGACGGCACCTACAACACGCTTGCACCCGCGGATGAGCACAAACTGGACACCGAGCGGATCCAAAAGGCCATCGACGCCTGCGGCAAGGGCAAAGCCGTTGCCCTGCAGACCCACGGTGCGGCCAACGCCTTTCTCAGCGGTCCTTTGGAGCTTCGCGAAGGGGTCACACTCGTGGTGGACAAGGGTGCCACGCTCTTTGAAACGCTAGACCCCAAGATTCTTGAAGTTTCGCCTGGAAGCTGCGGCGTGATCAGCAAGGAGCCGGGCCGCGGCTGCAGGCCGCTCATCACGATCAGCCATGCCGGTGGCGCAGGCGTCATGGGAGAGGGCGTCATCGACGGCCGCGGCGGCGAGTTCATCCTGGGCACCCGGACCTCGGCCTGGGATCTCGGACAGCAGGCACAGAGTGGAGGGGCGGGGGTCAACGGGGGCGGAGGCCAGAAAGTAAGTCGCCTGATCGTAGCGGACCACGCCGACAACTTTACGCTTTACCGCATCACGCTCCGCAACTCGCCCAACTTCCATGTCTCCTACAATGCCGGCGACGGCTTCACGGTGTGGGGCGTGAAGATCGATACGGTTCACCGCATCGCCAACTCGCCGCACCCCCTTGCGCGCAATACAGATGGCATTGATCCGGGCAATGGAAGCAAGAACATCACCGTTACCCACTCGTACTTCCGTGAAGGCGACGACAACATCGCCATCAAAGGTGGCCCGGGCGGTGTTACCAACATGTCAGTCATCCACAACCATTTCTACTGGGGCCACGGGATGTCCATCGGTTCGGAGACGAACGGCGGCGTGAGTAAGATCCGCGTCTCTGACCTTACGCTGGATGGCACCGATTCCGGCATCCGCATCAAGTCCACCGGTGCACGAGGCGGCCTGGTGCATGACATCGTGTATGACGATATCTGCATCCGCAACTCCGGCCGCCCACTCGACATCACGGCAGCGTACGCGGCTAACGGACCGGTCAAGGGAGACTCGCCGCCGACGTTCCGGGATATCACACTGCACAACGTCCGCATCTCCGGCGGTGGCCACTTCTTCTTCGACGGCTATGATCACGATCACCGCGCCCAGCTGGTGCTTGACGGTGTCTACACCACGGACGATGCCAGCCGCTACACATATACCTTCGACAATGCAGACATATCAATTGGCTCAGGAGGCACCAATCTGAATCCGGGCACTGGCAACGATGCGACGTTCACCGGAAGGCCAGGCAAAGGTAACCCGACCTCGTGTGCGGATCGGTTTGTGCCCTTCCCGTCAAACTAGCTTTGTACGGCTGCGGTGCCGCAGAAGAAGCTGGCTGGGTCCGGCGCACCAGTTGAGCCGTCATCCGGCGAATTAGTTGCGGTGGAGGAATCAAGCAAAGGGTCGCATCCCTGCACGCTATCGGGTCCGGTTTCCTACGCGGGCGCAGAGTTAGTGGGGCATTGTGCATGAAATGGATCAGGCCGCCGCACGTAGTCTTTCCGCTTTCCGGAATCGTAAGCACCCGGATCTGCACGTAGATGTGTTTAGAGCCCCATTCGCACACTATGCTGGATATCCTTCAACTCAGTTTCACAGTCCTACGGATTTGTCCCGACAATCCGAGACGCTGCAGGCAAACAATAAGTGGTCCGTCGGTTGGAATACTGAAAGAGTTACCGGAAGATTCGCTCCAGGAGACTCGTCATGTCTAGAAACCACGTCCCAGCACAACACCGGGCTACCGTCAGCGAAGCGGGCCTTCTTTGCAGGTTTGTGGCCCGCGCAAGAAGCCTCGGGATATGTACCGTTGTAGCGATTCTTATGCTCTTCGCACATAGCACTATGGTGACGGCCCAGATCGGCGGTTCGGGGTCGATCACCGGCACGGTGACAGACGTGAGCGGCGCCGTCGTCCCCAACGCGCTGGTCGTCGCCACAAACGACGCGACGGGCGTGACCACAAAGCAAACCGCCAGCGGGAGCGGGACCTTCACGTTGTCGCCCTTGCCTGCCGGGCGGTATACGGTGGTCGTTACGGCCCCTAGCTTTGCGGAATTGAAGCAGGAACATGTACAGGTGGACGCCTTGCAAGTGGTGGGACTCAAGCCTCAACTGGGGGCCGGCACGACCCAAGTGGTGACAGTGGAGGGCGCGCCGCCCCAACTCGATGTGGCGAACGCGTCAGTGGGCGGGACGATGGAAAACGAGGAGTACACCGCTTTGCCGCTGCAGGTCAACGGTGGTGCGCGTAACCCGACCGCGTTTGTGTATCTCGAGCCGGGAGTGGCTCACGGCGGATCCGGAGTTCAGACTGGCATCTTCAGCGGAACCGGCAGCACGGGGCGGCTGGACGAGGTGTACATCGACGGCTTCCCGCAGACCAGCATCTATGAGCAAGGCGACCCTCGTTACGTCTCCAACCTCGTCTCGGTGGAAGCTGTCGACCAGTTCCAGGTCATCACCAGCAATCCTCCGGCCTCCTATCAAGGCGTAGGCCTGGAGAACTACACAATCCGCTCCGGCACCAATACCATTCATGGATCGGTGTTCGACTATCTCCGCAATACCTCACTCGACACGTGGGACTACTTTCAAAAATCTGTCATCAATCCACTGACCGGCTCCGCGACCAAGCCCCAGGAGCACCAGAGCGAGTACGGGGTCAGCCTCGGCGGCCCTATTCGCACGAACAAGATCTTCCTGTTCGCCAATTACGACGGCTTCTACCTGCACAAGGACAACAACCCGCTCTATACAACCATCCCCACTCTGGCCATGCGGGCCGGAGACTTCAGCCAGCTCCCCGCATCGCAGGCGATCTACGACCCCGCAAGTTGCCCCGTTGGTTCGCAGAGCGCGGGAACATGCACCCGAACTCAATTCAACTACGGCGGAAAGCTGAACGTCATCGATCCTGCCAGGATCAGCGCCTCGGCGAAGGCACTGCAGCAGTTCCTGCCGACACCGATCAACAGCAACATTACGAACAATTACCTGTCGCAGATACCGAGCTTCTCGCATCACTGGAGCACCATGGAGCGGCTGGACTGGGCCCTGAGTGACAAGCAGCGAATCTCGATCATCTTCGGAGCGCAGCTCGGCGCGGTGTACGGGTACCAGTCCAATGGCAGTAATCCAGGCCCCCTGCCCTACACCTCGGGCCAGGGCTTCGAAACCAAGAACAAGCTGGTGATGTTTGAGCACACCTACAGCATTACCCAGCGGCTGGTAAACCAATTCAAAGCCGGGTACACCCGCTTCTGGGGCCCTGTGTTCAACCCCGATTACCGCACCAAGGGTTTCGGCCTCGGCACGGATTTGGGCGTCACCGGTCTCCCCGGCGGGCAGGCATCCCAATCCTTTCCCACGGTCACCTTTGGCGGCAACAACGCTCCCACGCAATGGAGTGGAGATCAGGACTACAACGACATCACCAACTACAGCACCATCCTGGACAACATGCAGTACAGCCTGGGAAAGCACAGCATCTCTTTCGGGGGTCTTCACCAGTGGCTGGAAGTTCAGGATGTTGCCTTTACCACGGGTATCTCGCCGGTGACACTGAATTACAGCAACAATCAAACAGCGCTCTTCACCAATAAGACCGGTAATTCTGCGACGGGCTACTCGTATGCCAGCCTGCTGCTTGGAGCCGTGAATCAGGGCAGCCTAACACAGCAGGCATTCATTGACACGGGAGCCCGTATCCGTCCCAGCTCGCTCTACGCACAAGATGACTATGCTCTTACCCCAAAGCTGAATGTGAACATCGGGCTCCGGTGGGATTACTATCCTGCGTACCGCGAGGTGCTTAACCGCTCCTCCTTCCTGAATCCAACTCTGACCAACCCGGTTACAGGAAATCAAGGGGCGCTGCAGTTCGCAGGAAACGGCCCATCCCCGCTCTATTGCAACTGCACGACGCCGGTCGGTAATTGGTATAAGAACTTCGGCCCACGGCTCGGATTCTCATACAATCCAGTCGCAGGCACGGTGATCCGCGGCGGCTTCTCGATGGTGTATACCCACGGCTCAGGCGCCCGCAGCGCATTGTTCAAGGGCACGGGAACTGTCGGGCTCAGCGCCACGCCCTCGATCACGAGTAAGACGTCAGGGGACGCGGCCTTCAATCTGGACGCAGGATTTCCCGCCTATACGCCTCCTCCCAGCATCAACCCGGGATACGGCACATTCTTCACCACCGCTGACCAATACACCTGCCGCATCGATGAACTACGCTGACCCTTACCTCGGTTCTCGCGCGCCGTATGCAAACATGTATAACTTTGGCGTCGAGCAGCAGTTCACACGCGACATGGCGATGCAGCTGAACTACGTCGGTTCGCAGGGTCACTTTATTCCCGTAGCAGCCGGCGGCGGACGCGGCTACTACAACAACCAACTGGACCCGATGTATTACGTTCTGGGTTCGCAGCTTGGTGCCACACTTACTCCCGCGGTATTGGCCACAGCCCAGCAGACCTTCCCGAACATCAAGCTCCCCTACCCCAGCTTCTCGGGAACGTTGGCCCAGGCACTTGTTCCCTTTCCGCAGTACTCAGGCGTGGCCGACACGTATGACAACATCTCCAACTCGAACTACAACTCCTTACAAGTCGTACTGAAGCAGCGCATGGCACACAACGTCGACTTCATGGTGAACTACACCTGGGCCGCGGAGATCGACAATAACGGAACCTTCCGCAATGGCTACCTGAACAGCCGGGTTGAGCGCAGCCGCGGGCTCTCGGACGCCACAAATGTCATCAACTCAACTGCCGTCGTGAAGTTGCCGTTTGGCAGGGGCCAGCGCTTTGCTTCCGAGAATCGGGTCGTCCGTGCTCTGATCAGTGACTACCAGATTTCAGGGATTTACACCTACTCGTCCGGCGTTCCACTGGCAATCGTCTCATCCGGGTGTGTAACTCCTGGGGGTGGACAGTGCATGCCCAATTACAACCCCGGCTACGTGGGCAATGCACGTCTGAATGGCAGCTACGGCCAAAACATGACCGCAGCCACAGCGTCTACTACGCATTATGTAGACATCAACGCGTTTGTGGACCCTAGTGTAGGTGCCAATAGCAATCCCGCGGTGAGCCGCCTGTATCCGCAATACACCATCGGAAGTGTCGGCCGGACGCGTCCCTATGGTCTGCGCGGACCCGCAATCTTCGACAGCGATCTGAGCCTGAAGCGCAACATCGTCCTGCATGAGAATATGGCCCTGCAGCTCGACGTCTCCGCCTACAACATCACAAACTCCTTCATCCCCGCAGCCCCCGCCGTGAACACCAGCACGCCCTCGACGTTTGGCACCGTCACCAGCCAGGCGAACGCATCACGCGACATTCAGTTGGGAGCCCGGCTGAACTTCTAACCCGTTCTGAAGAGGCCGGCGCTCCATTCATCGCGCCGGCCTCTTCGTCGTTCACCTGTTTGCGTTCATCCCACGCCACTGCATACACTGCGTCTCCGACCCTTGAAGCTCTATTTATCCGAACAATCCGGAGGCTGAACTGGATGCAATCACGTGCAATCCCTGCCCTCCTCTTCGCCGCCATTGCGGTCGGGAGTGCTTCGACGTGCCTCGGCGCACAGCCGGCCATACCTCACCCCCCGGTTGCGATTGACTTTTCGTACGCCGGGTACGATTCGGGCGCGCCGATTCCGGCGGTCCCCGCGGTGCTCAAAGTACGTCCGTCCGGAGCCGACGACACCGCGCTCCTCCAGGGCGCCCTTGACCGCATCGCCACCATGCCCGTCAATCCCGACGGCTTCCGAGGAGCCTTGCTTCTGCTCCATGGCCGATACATGGTCAAGGGGCAGCTACTCATCCGGACGGGCGGGATCGTGCTCCGCGGCGAAGACCGCGCCCGCACCGTGATCGTCGCTGCAGGCATCGACCGCCGCGCCTTGATTCGAGCGGGCACCTCTTCCGACCCGGAACTCGCCGGCCCGTTCACGATAGAGCAGGACGTTCCCGCCGGAGGAATGACTCTCATCCTCAACGCGTCCGACGGGCTCTCTGCCGGGGACCATGTTGTCGTCCGGCGGCCGAGTACCTCGGAGTGGATCTCGGCCATTAGCATGAGCGGACTGCCGGGAACTTTCGCCAACCAACGGCTGGACTGGCAGCCCGGTTCGCACGACCTCGTGTGGGACCGCACCGTCACCGCCGTCGATCCTGCTACGCACCGCGTGACGCTCGACGCTCCAATCACCACCGCGCTCGAAGATCAATACGGCGGTGGAACCCTCGCACGCGTCGTCGGCTCGCCGGCTCCCGCACATATCGGGGTTGAATCGCTCACCCTTGAAAGTGCCGTCGACCCCTCCTATCCCATGGACGAGGACCATGCCTGGATTGCCATCCAACTGGATCGTTTGGAGGATGCGTGGGTGCGCAACGTCACCGCGCGCCACTTCGTCAGCTCCGCCGTCCGTGTCAACCTTCGCGCCCGTAGCGTGTCCATCGAGGACACACAAAGCGAAACGCCAGTTGGCGAGCATGCCGGTTACAGGCGGCAGGGCTTCGTGGTCAACGGGCAGCAGGTCCTGGTGCGTCATTGCACGAGCGAGGCGGGAATGAATGACTTCGCGAGTGGCCTGCTTGCCGGCGGCCCAAACGTCTTCCTCGAAGATCAGGCCACAGCCTCCCTGGGCGCGAGTGGCGCGTTTGAAGGGTGGTCCTCCGGCGTTCTTTACGAACGCGTTCACATCCCTGCCGCGAAGCTGCAGATGATCCTTGACTTCGACCGCGCCCAGGGCGGAGGGTGGACGGCCGCGAACTCGGTCATCTGGAACTCGACTGCACAGAGCGTGGACGCGCTCGGCCCGCCTGGAGCGCCGAACTTCGTCGTCAACTCCCCCGAGCCCCTGTACGAGACACAGCGAATAGCGCGTGGCGCAGCGCCGCTCCAACCCACGGAAGCCACGCGCCGCGCGAACGCAGCCAGTCTCCCCGAGTTTCGTCCCGCTGACATACGACTGGCCTCCAACTCCGCGCCGCATCTTCATCCCGTCTCCATCGTCAACGGCCGGTTTGTGTTGGATGGCAAAGCCCTTTGGGGACCTTCTCAAGGTGAGGCGTGGTGGCGCGGCGACACGTCCCCCTACACTGCCGCGCGCTCGACCGGGTCCAGTGTTTCGCGTTTCATGCCGGGCGTCATTTGTCCAGGCGAAACCGAAGACCTTGCCGAGATGGCCGCACGCCTCAAAGCCCGCAACGTCATCTCGATTCAAGTGAACCCGGGCCTCTGGTACGAGCACCGCCGGGATGCACACTCCGACGAGCGACGCGAGGACGGCAACGTTTGGGCTCCCTTCTACGAGATGCCCTGGGCGCGCAGTGGGCAAGGACTTGCGTGGGATGGTCTCAGCCGCTTCGACCTGTCGCGGTATAACCCCTGGTACTTCCAGCGTCATCGCGAGTTCGCGCAGCATGCGGCTGAACAAGGCTTCCTCGTCTTCTACGATCTGTACAACACTCACAACGTCCTCGAGATTGGCCCCCATTGGGTGGACTACGCGTGGCGGCCCGCAAACAATATCAACAACACGGGCCTGCCCGAACCTCCGCCGCTCAAGCCGCATAACCGCAACGATGTCGGCAACGAGTTCTTCTCAACGGCCAACCCCGAGCTCCGCAAGCTCCACCGCGCCTACATGCTTCATACCTTCGACGAGCTCGGCGATCAGCTAAATGTTATCTTCGGCATGGCCTATCAATACGCCGGGCCGCTTGAGTTCGAGCAGTTTTTTCAGGATGTGGCGCTGGAGTGGGAGGCCACTCACCCGGGCAAACACATCCGCATCGCCCTCACCACCAGCAAACAGACCACGGACGCCATCCTCAACGACCCGGTCCGCTCCAAACAGATCGCCGCTGTGGACATGCGCTATTGGGAGTACAAGCCCGACGGCAGCCTTTTTGCCCCCAGGGCTGGGGAAAACCACGCCTTCCGCGAACTCATCTCCAAGGAGTTCCCCGGGTATACCGACACTCCTCCGGTTACCACTCCGCAGCAGGTGTATCGGTACACCCGCGAGTACCGCGACCGCTATCCAGATATCGCATTCATGCCCATGGAAGATGGAGCGGGACCGATTCCTATCCTCATGGGAGGTGCCGCATCACAATCCGGCTTGGTGGGGGGTCGGCCGCCCGCGACCAAACCCACTCCCGAGCAAGCCGCTTCCGCCATGTACCCCTTGCGGCCTACGGCGGCTGCACAGGCCGGCGCAGTCAATCCCGATCGCATTGTCGAGAACTTTGTCGCGACGTATCTCGCCTCCGACCTGATGAAGATGTCGCCTCAGGATGGTTGGACCGAGGCACCCGAACGCACGTGGACACTCGCCGGACGTTCCGAGGCAGAACCGGTCCTCATCTATTCGCTTGCCGGCCCGGAAATCACTCTGGCACGCGCGCTGCCCGCCTCTCGCTACGCCGCGCTCTGGTTTGATCCGCGCACCGGCTCGGCTCGGCCGGCCGGAAGCGTCTCCGGGTCCAAGGCCGCCGTTCTGAAGAAGCCCGACGCAAACGACTGGCTTCTCCTGCTCAAACCCGAGGTTCGAAACGCTGATCGTCCGTGAACGCCAGCCTCGGCCCGGCTATTCATGCACCACGGTTACAACCGAAGAGTCCGGTCCGCTCCACCCCGGTGCTCCTTCGTGTCTCAACTGATGCGTAGTGTCATTCCAGGTTAAATTCGTGACGGAGCCGCCGCTCTTCTCGTAGTCATAGGTATGGCCGTCGTCTTGGAAGAGCGTAAACTTCCCATTTGCCCCCGGATAGACTCGAACCGACGCGATTGTCTGCGGCTGTTGTGTGCTTTGGACCTCAGAGCCCAGGGGCACGATGCTGCCGGCTCTGACGAATAGCGGGAGCGTTTCGATAGGCGCGTTGACTTCGAGGGTCTGTCCGCCGTGCACACGTTGATTGGTCCAGTAGTTATACCAATCGCTTCCCGCAGGCAGATATACGGAGCGATGGGTTGCGCCCTGTTCGCTTACAGGAGCGACGAGGAAGCCTGGCCCATACATGTACTCATCGGGAATATCTGCAGCCTTGGGGTCCTCGGGGAAATCCATGAAGAGCGCTCGCATATACGGCGCGCCCGTCTGGTAGCTGCGATAGGCCACAGAGTAGGTATAAGGCAAAAGCTGATAGCGCAGCTTGAGATACTTCGCCAGAATGGGCTCGGCCTGTTTGCCGTAGGACCATACTTCGTTGTGAGCGCGCTCGCCGTGGGCGCGCATGACGGGTTGGAAGGCGCCCCATTCGAACCAGCGGGTGAACAGCTCGGGGTAGTCTTCGTAGTTGCCGATGGTCTGGCGCACGTCCGACCCATCGATGAGTGGTTTATGTGCGGCGTGGTAGTCCGCCGGGACGGAGGGGGAGAAGAAGCCGGCAATGTCTGTGTCCCAGTAGGGCATGCCGGTGGCGGCGAAGTTGAGGCCTGCGGGGATCGACCTCTTCAGCATGTCCCATGAGGAGATGATGTCGCTGGACCAGAAGACGGCGCCGTTGCGCTGAGCTCCGATATAGGCGGCGCGGGCGAGGATCATGACCCTGCGGGTGTCGCCGAAGTCGCGGCGGAAGCCCTCGTAGACGGAGGCGGTGTGGAAGAGTGGATAGGCGTTGTAGAAGCGCGTGCCTGAGCCGATGGACAAGACGTCTTTGGCCGGGTCGACATCAGGTTCCGTTTCGTCGAGCCAGATGTAGTCGAAGCCATATGGCTTCACGTAGCGATCACGGATCTTGTCCCACCACCAGGTGGCGGCTTCCGCGTTTGTTGTATCGATGTTTGGGCCGATGGTGTTTTTGTTATAGGTTCCGGAGTCGGGGATTCCGTCAGGCGTGTGGATCAGCCACCCGTTCCGGAACAGCAGGTCATAGAACTGAGTTCCGGGGGCGAAATGGGGCCACACGCTCAACAACGTGTTTACACCCATGGCATGGAGCTCGCGATTCATGCCCGCCGGATCGGGCCAACGCTTCGGGTCGAGATCCATCTCGCCCTGCCTGGTCATGTTGAGGAAGTCCACCACGATGACATCGAGGGGGAGCTTTCGTTCGCGATACCCCTTTGCAACGTCCAGGATCTGTTCCTGGGTGGGATAGATGGCCTTACTCTGAATGTAACCGTACGCCGCCCGGGGAAGCATGTGCGTGACGCCGGTAAGATGCCGGTACCCCTCGTAGATTTCGTCGGCGGTGTTACCAGCGATGATGAAATAAGAGACACGGTCGCCAACCTCCGAGGACCATACGTTCTGGCCGTTGAACCCGAGATCGATCGTAGTCTTGGATGGATTATCCCAGAGGAGCCCGTAGCCCTTGTTGGAGACCAGGAATGGGACACAAACATCCTGTCCGCCGATGGCGCCGTAGTCATGCCAGCAGCGAACCTCGTGGTCGCGTAGGTCCATCCAGCCCTTCTGCTGCTGTCCCAAGCCGTAGTAGTGCTCGTCGGCGGGGGAGTCGAACACGGCGCTAACACGATGGCCGTGAGCGACGGCGTCCTGCTTCGCTACTTCGGCAGTTTCGGGGACCATGGTCCAGGAGCGCATGCGCAGCAGCGTCTTGCCACCTGGTGTGCTCACAACCATGTCGTCGTTGTGCGGAGCGCGACCGCCTCCGCCGCCGAAGTAAGGCTGACGCAGCTGGAGATTCAGTGGGTCGAGCTGCATGGGGCGAGGCTGCTGGTCGGCGGGCAAGGTTTGTGGACCAACGCGCATGATCATCCGCGCCGAACGGAAGACGTCAGCGCCTTGCGCGTCGTGCGCATGGGTCCATCCCTCCATCACAGCGGGCGCGATGAATCCATATCCGGGCGAAGCGTTGGCCGCTGCGGCATCCGTGCTGATCGTGACGCGGAGGATGTTCGGCGCATAAGGCTCGACCGATACGACGCGTCCTTCGCGCGCCAGGACGAACGGGCTGTTCTGGGCCATGGCCCTCCCTGCAATGCAAAGGCCAAGGAGCAATGCACCCAGCCGGCACGGCATGGTTTTCCTGGAGGCGTGCGGATGTTTCGGAAAGGTTCGATAGACACACTTCAGTCGATAGAGCGGCGGTTCAGCATGCATTTGTTTTCCCTGAATCCAGCGCCCTACATTCTAAGCGGAGACTGGTCGGTCGCGGCGCGAGCAGGACGGCCTTCCGCGCGAGTTGTGCGAGCAGTCCACAGCGATCCGATCCAAGCAGGGTTAGTGCTCTAAGAGGTGCTTCCCGTCCGGAAGAGACGGATAACGTACAAAGCGATCAAACGGGTACCCGACTAGTCAGAGAACAAATCCAATTCCGCTTTCTCCAGTACATCGAAAGCGAGCTGCTCGTTCCGTGCGAAATCAACGAATCGCAACGCACCGGGCGGTTGTTGCGCTGCTTCGTCCGCTCTTCGGATCGTCTCCTCGGGCAGACCCAAGACACGCAGGAACTCTAGGAACCGGGTGCCGCTAGAGAAGGTCTTCTGATCAACGCCGAGCTGCCCTGCACTCCCAAGGGTGTGCTCGCCAGCAACTCGAAGGATGTACTCGGTTTGATCGTCGCGTTCATGGACGATCCGGCGCACGGACAACCTGCAGAGCATGCACACAGCCTAGCATCGGGCTTGCCGAAAGGTTGGCATTGTTGTTGGGCGGATCCCCGGATTCATGCCCTTGGACATGCCGCCAGTTCGGCTTGCGTCCCGCTATGCGTTTCGCCAGAAGCGATTCCCGAGGCACTAGGTTATGATTCCCGCTGACAACTAATGCGCACACGACACTGCACGAAGCTTCCATCGTTTTTTGCGGCACTCCTGGTCTTCTGTGCGCATCTTCTGGCGCAGCCGCAATCCATGCGACCGCCATCAACGCCACTTATCACCCACAACCCTTACTTCTCCATCTGGTCCGACACAGACAAGCTCACCGACTCCAGCACCGTCCATTGGACCGGTAAAGCCCAACCCATCACCGGGCTCCTCCGAGTGGATGGTCATGCCATGCGCTTCATGGGCGATCGTCCGCGTCTGCTCCCCGCGATGCAACAGATCGGGCACACGGTCACACCAACGCACACGCGCTACAGCTTTACCGGTGGCGGCATACAGCTCGATGTCAGCTTCTTCACTCCCACCATACTGTCGGACCTAGAGGTTCTCTCCCGTCCTGTTACCTACATCAGTTTCACTACCAAATCGATCGACGGCAGAGCCCATTCCGATGTCTCGGTCCTGCTGGACGTCGATCCCGTGATCGCAGTAAACGCTCCCGGCGAGTCGGTCACCTACTCGCGCAATCAGACGGAGACACAGACGGTGCTTTCCGTTGGCTCCCGGGATCAGCGCATCCTCAACCGAGCCGGCGACGACCTCCGCATCGACTGGGGCTACTTCCACCTATCCGTTCCGAGCAATGAAGACTCCACTTGCGCAATTGTGCGAGACACCTCCGGCTCCGCGGACGGTGCTTTCGTCGCCACCGGCCTTCTTCCCAAGGCTGACGATATGGACGCCTCCCCCATCGTGGGTCGCGGCGACGCTCATCTCGAAGCCGAACTCTTGCTTCACACCGTGGGCGACCAGGCGGTTACGCGCCACCTTCTTGTCTCCTATACCGAGAGCTTTGCCATCCAGTATCTCGAGCGCAATCTGCGGCCCTGGTGGCAGCGCAACGGACAGACCGTGGCAGCCATGCTCGATACCGCTGAGCGCGAGATGCCCGCACTTGAGAAGCGCGGGAATGAACTTGATTCGAGCCTCGCGGCCGACCTGTACCGCGTAGGCGGAGCGAGCTACGCCAATCTTTGCATCCTCGCCTACCGGCAGGCCTGGGCGGCACATGGCTTCGTCGCGAACCTGGATGGGCGGCCTCTGGTATTTGGGAAGGAGAACTTCTCGAACGGGTCGATCGCTACGGTCGACGTTCTCTACCCTGCTTCACCTTTCTTCCTGTTGTTCAACCCCGTCCTGCTGGAAGCTGAGCTCCGTCCACTTCTGGAGTACACCGCTCTTCCCAATCGCTGGCGCTTTCCCTTCGCCCCTCACGACCTCGGAACCTATCCGCTCGCAAACGGCCAGACCTACGGCGGTGGCGAGGCCACGGAAGAGAACCAAATGCCAGTGGAAGAGTCCGGCAACATGCTTCTGATGCTCGACGCTGTTGCCCGCGCGGAGGGCAAAGCCGATCTCGCTGCACAGTACTGGCCCAAACTCACTCAATGGGCGACCTTCCTGAAAGAACACGGCCTGGACCCGGAAAACCAGCTCACTACCGACGACTTCGCGGGTCACGTCACCCACAATGCCAATCTGGCCCTCAAAGCAATCGACGCCCTGGAGGCTTACGCCGACCTGGCGAAGCTTCTGGGAAAGGGTGACGTCGCCCGCGAATTCTCAAAGACTGCCCATGAGTATGCTCGCAAGTGGGTCGCTCTCGACCAGGAAGGCGACCACTACAAGCTCGCTTATGACTCCCCCGATTCCTGGAGTCAGAAATACAACCTCATCTGGGACCAGCTCCTCGGCTTTGACCTGTTTCCCGCTGCTGTCCGCGAAAGGGAGATTGCTTTCTACAAGACCGTGCTCAACAAGTACGGCCTTCCGCTCGATAACCGAGCCGACTACACAAAGTTGGATTGGTCGATCTGGACCGCGACACTGGCCGCCGACCCTGCCGACTTCAAGGCTATCGTAGACCCCATCGCTCTCTGGGTGAATGAGACTCCCACCCGCGTGCCGTTGACGGACTGGTACGACACGAAGAACGGCAAACAGGTCGGGTTCCAGGCCCGCTCGGTTGTCGGGGGCGTCTTCATCAAAGCACTATCCGACAAGCAGCTCACCGAAAAGTGGCGCGCCCAAGCCCAACAAACCGCAAGGTGATGATCGATAGACCACCACTGCACGCGATCGCAGTTCCTTAACCCGTACATCCGGTCCGCACCGATTCGAGCAGATGCCGTATGGGCGGCGTAGCGGTTTCCCTGGCAGTTTCCTCTTGGCGAATGCCCACGAAAAGGTTAGCGAGCGCGATGATTCGGAAAGTGTGTCAAAGAGAATGTCATGACCTCAACCCGTGCGCTTAGGAAGCGTATAGGCGATGGCGGAGAGTGGGGGATTCGAACCCCCGATAGAACTTTTGGTCCTATAACGGTTTAGCAAACCGCCGCCTTCAGCCACTCGGCCAACTCTCCACACCGTAACCCGCAATCTCCCGCCAGAAACAGCAGTGTGCCGGAACTCCCTAATTATACCCTTACACCTTCGCAGCCCTCGAAGGTGAAACTCACAGCCCCCGCCTTCATCGCACCAAACCCACTCGGCCCATTCACGCCCTTCTCGGGGGCACCCACGTTTAGGATCAATCCAGACCTTCATGGACGCCCGACCCATTCAGACCGCCATCCTTCTCTTAGCTCATGGAACCCCGAACGCTCTGCCCGAGATGGCCGACTATCTCGCCCGCGTCACCGGCGGTCGCGTCCTCCCGCACGAGGTCGTCGAAGAACTCCAACACCGCTACGGAGAGATCGGGCTCCTGGACATCCCCACCTCCGAGCCTCCGCCCCTGACCCGCTGGACGCTCGCGCAGCGCGACCTCCTCAGCGCGCGCCTCGCTTCTGTCGCTACGCCCGTCCGCGTCTATGCCGCCATGCGCAACTGGCATCCTTTCATCGATGACGTCGTCATGCAGATCCGCGCCGACGGCATCACTCACCTCATCGCCCTCTGCCTCGCCCCCCAGAACTCCCGCACGTCAATCGGTCTCTACCGCCGAGCCCTCACCTCCGCTCTCGCAGCTTCGGTCCCAACGGGCGCGACCGACCCGCTCACGCTGACCTTCATCGACGCCTGGTCCGAAGAACCCTTGCTGATAGCGGCCTTCGCAGACCGCCTCGCCAGGGTCTACGGCGACGCCGTCGCCGAGACCGGCACTGCCCTGCCCATCCTCTTCACGGCGCACTCCGTTCCCTGCCGCACCATCATGTCTTC
Source organism: uncultured Acidobacteriaceae bacterium (assembly GCA_963791875.1). Taxonomy (GTDB): domain Bacteria; phylum Acidobacteriota; class Terriglobia; order Terriglobales; family Acidobacteriaceae; genus Edaphobacter. The sequence goes on along the minus strand of CAWBUI010000001.1, from coordinate 465,922 downwards.
GGACCCGGCAGCCGCAAACGCCGCGTCGACTCCGAGTGGCCGCCCCTCTCCTCCTCAGCACGCCACGCCGGACCCCTATCCTGTCGAAGCTAAGCGCACCGCCGCACTCGTCTTCCAGTCGGCTTTCGCGGACGGGCACGCATCCGCCCCACCGCCAACCTGGTTCTTCGCCTTTCAATCCCAGGGCGTCGCCGGTGGGCCGTGGATTGGTCCCACTGTAGAAGACACCCTCGCGGCCATCGCAGCTGAGGGCTTCCGGGGAGTCATTCTCCAGCCCATCGGCTTCGTTTGCGACCACGTTGAGATCCTCTACGACATCGACATCGCCTTCCAGCGGACCGCCCAGTCGCTCAACCTCCGCCTCTTTCGCCCGCAGTCCCTCAACGACTCCCCGCTCCTCACCCAATCCCTGCTGGACGTACTGCGTCCCTATCTGGAGACTCGTTCCTAACCCATCGAAGCCTGTACCCTGCCTGTATGCGCGTCGCCATCATCGGAGGAGGCATCGCCGGCCTCACTGCCGCCTGGGAACTCACCCGCTCCAGCCGCGCCGGCACTCCCATCCAGACCACACTCTTTGAGTCCTCCAACCGACTTGGGGGCATCGTCGAGACCGTCCGTGAAGGCGGTTTCGTCATCGAATCCGGCCCGGACGCCTGGCTGACAGCCAAACCGTGGGCGTCCAAGCTTGCGGCCGACCTGGGCGTCGCCGACGAGCTGATCTCATCCAATGATGCAACCCGCCGCACATGGATCGCTCTCCGCACGCCGAATCGGCCTGCCCGCCTCGTTCCCATGCCCGACGGCATGACGCTCATGGTCCCACGCGATCTTGACGCCCTCACCGGCTCGCCCCTCTTCTCCGCCGCAGCGATCCAGGCCTACCGTGCCGAACCCATCCGCGCCGCGGAGCTCCTCGCCTCCATCCCGCCGCACGACGAGTCCGTCGCTGACTTCACTCTGCGCCACTTCGGCTCAGAAGTCCTCCACCGCGTCGCCGCTCCTCTCCTGTCCGGGGTCTTCGGCGGCGATGTCCACACGCTCTCCGCCCGCGCCTCGCTTCCGGCACTTATCCAGATGGAGCGCACCCACGGTTCTCTGATCACCGCGCTGCAGTCTCAGAGATCTGCGCGGAACGGCCTGTCTCCGACCACCGCCGGGCAAGCAGCCGAACAGGCGGCGGAGGCCCCTGCCCTCTTCACCACCCTGCGCACCGGCCTGGGCACCTTGATCGACCGGCTCACCGCCGAGATATCCCACAGCATCGTTCGCTTTAATTCCTCCGTCACCGCCCTCACACGTCGCCCCTCGCACGGCGGTCTTACCTGGGACGTCACCTCCACTACGGCCTCGGGCCGCAGCACCACGGAGTCCTTCGACCGCGTCTTCCTCGCGCTCCCCGCGGCGGCTGCCCGCCAACTACTGGTGCCGCTTGACGCCCGCGCCGCGAGCCTCTTACCCGCCGAATCCTCATCGGCCGTCCTCGTAGCCTTCGCCTTCACGGATGCCACGCGAGTTCCCGTCCCGCCCGGTTTCGGGCTTCTCGTCCCCCCGATCTCGACCCCGTTCCCATTCGCCGGCGCAGCGGACCGGTCGGATGCAACCGACGACTCTGCGTCTCCTACCGAAACACCAACGCTGCTCCAGGCCTGCACGTTCGCCGACCAGAAGTTTTCTTCGCGCGTACCCGCAGGAGGCCGCCTGCTCCGCGCTTATTTCTCCGGCGCCGCTGCGGCCCGCCTCTCGCCGTGTAACAACGACGAAATCGCCGCCATTGCCCGCCTCGAGCTCGCCCGCGTCCTCCACACCTACACCCACGCCACGGCGCCGCTCACCGGCCCCACGCCAACGCCACTGCCCGACCCGCTGATCACGGTCGTCCGCCGCCTTCCCGCAAGCCTTCCACAGTACGCGGTCGGCCACCTTGACCGGGTCGCCGAGCTGCACTCCCGCCTCAGCGAACACCTCCCGGCACTCACCCTGCTCGGCAACAGCCTCCACGGCCTCGGCATCCCCGACGTTATCCGCGACGCCCGAAACGCCGCCCGGCACATCACAGAAACCGCGTAGCCCGCAGATCTGGCCCCATCCCCGAAGCAGGCGCCCCACTCTCCCGCGGGAACGAGCCCTACGGGAGCAATCTAACTGCAGTTGATCGAAAAGCTGTGAGCTATACCTACACGAAAAAGCGGCCTCTCCCGAGAGAGGCCGCCCCACCGCAAACAACCACGCTTACTTTTGGATCTTGATGGTCACGGAAACTCCGGACCAGGTCGGCAGATTATCCACCATGGCCGGCTTGAAGCGGTATTGGCTCACCGCGGCAATCGCCTTCTGGTCCACTCCCGGGGCACCCGTCGACTTTGTCACATACACGTTCCGCGGCACTCCGTTCTCATCCACAATCGCATGCAGCGTGACGCTCGTCTCCCCACCGGCCTGAGCCAGTTCCGCCGGCGTCAGTTCCACCTCCACCGCCCGCGTCACCCTCGGCGCCTGGGACGACATCGGCGCGTTACCCTTCATCGCATACTCCAGCGTCCCACCCTGCCGCACTGCAGCCTCTAGGAATTCCTGACCGGTGAACACCGTCTTTATCGACTCCTTAACCGCAGCGTGCACTGCCCCGTCCGCGGCAACCCACGAAGCATGGGAACCCCCAGCCGCTACGGCTACTGCAGCAAGACCCGCAGGCTGGTTAGCCTCCGCCAGAAACACCACCGAGGAGTTCATCGGCTTTGGTTCCACCGCCATACCGGCCTGTGTGCAGGCGAGAACGCAAGGCAGAACAAGAGTAGACAGAATCGTTCGGTTCATGTGATTGCTCCTTTTGGGATAGGTTGCTCAAAACCACCATAGAACCAATATGTAACGACTGTCAACACAATTATTTGAAGAAGTCTATCTCACGCAGAATGAGTACGACTTTCACGTCACACGCGCTTTCAAAAGGCGCTTTCTACAACAGATGGAAAACCGCCATCGCTCCAAGAGATCAACAACCGGTTGGAATACGGCACACACGCACACCTTCCCACAGGCCCGACGCAAAGGACCTCTGGCTGAACTTCACAGCTCAAATAAACAAGCGCGCGCGCGCGCTCTCTACTCGGCGCCTCCCAAAGGCTTGCGCGCAAAGTAGTACAAGCTCCCCGCCAGCGTCGCAAACATCACCACGCTCACCCAGTCGTGATATAGCGGATTTGTTGCGGTAAAGCGAAACAGTTGCCAGTGCCCGCCGTGCTGCTCGCTCAAACCCTCTACCAGCCGCGCACACACTCCGATCAACCCGACGATGCCGCCCGCCGCAATCAACCCGGAAGCGTACAAGCTGCCGGGCGAAATCTCGCTGTCCGTATCCAGCGGCGATTCCACGTCCGTTGCCGCTATCAGCCCCGTCGCCGGATCCATGCGCTCGGCATTCACTGCGGCCGCGGCTCTACTCCGAGCCTTCGCCACGCCCCGGTCCACCATCCAGCGCACCACCCCGCCCACAAAGATCGCCAGCGTCGTCGCAATGCTCAAGTACGCCCCCACCGCAAACGTCAGCGACCGCACCCCCAGCAGCTCCACCACGATCACCAGCGCCACACCCAGCAGCACCAGCGTCCACGGCAGCTTCCGCGACAGGATGCCGTTGATCACCGTCGCCATCAGCCGCCCCTGCGGAGCCGCCGCCTTCTCGCTGCCGATCCCCTGGATCCACTGCACCTCTACCGCACCGCGTCGCCGGGTTATACAGATACTTCCCGTCCGCCACCGTGCTCGACCCAATCGCATTCAGCAGCACATAACTCGACGCGTTCTCAAGCTCCGCCTTCGCAGCGCCCGCCTCTCCATTCACCGCCACACGTGCGCGCGGGAACTGCCCCTTGTTCTGCACCCCGTCCGGCAGCGCGCTCAGCGGAAACGCGATCGGCCGTGCCATCCGCTGGAACTGCTCCAGCCCCGTGTTCATCGCGTTCAGCGTCGCGCCAATCGAAAAGATACAGACCATCACGCCGAACATCAGCGCCACCTGCTGCTTCCACGGCGTCGCCCCGATCAGGTACCCCGTCTTCAAGTCCTGGCTCGTATCGCCCGCATTCGAAGCCGCAATGCACACCACGCCGCCGATCGTGATCGCCAGCGCGCCAAACGCCGGAGCCGTCCATCCCTTCACCAGGAAGATCGCCGCCGTAGCCATCAGCGTCGCAATCGTCATGCCGCTCACCGGGCTCGCGCTGGACCCCACAATGCCCACAATCCGCGCGCTCACCGTTACAAATAAAAACCCGAACACCACCACCAGCAGCGCCGCCGCAATATTCGCCAGCAGCCCCACCTGCGCCCCCGGCACCGGCTTGAACTGCAGAAACACCAACATCAGCACGACCAGCACGCACGCTCCCGCCGAACACCACAGCTCAGCGGCAGATCGTGCTCGTCCGTGCGCACCTTCGCCGCAGCCGCGGCGACCTTCGCCCGCCCGTCTTCCGAAACCCCTGCGTCAGCGCGCTCGACAGATCGTCGGCAGCGTCCGCAGCAGCGTGATCAATCCCGCCGCCGCCACCGCACCCGCACCCATCGGCCGCACATACGTCCTCCACATTCCGACTCGGCTCCATCTGCGCAATCGGCACCGTCCCCGGATACAGCGGCCCGGTCAGATGCGACCCGAAGAAGTAGATCGCCGGCATCAGCACCAGCCACGAAAACACCCCGCCCGCCAGCATGATCGCCGCCACGCGAATCCCGATGATGTAGCCCACGCCCAGGTACTCCGGCGTGCAGTCCGCCCGGATCGCCGCCGCCCTTCAATAGATGCTGCGGCCCAAGATCGAAGTCCGTTCGTTCGGCGTCGCCGGCCACAGCCCAAACAGGTTGTCGTTCTGAAACAGCGTGTACAGCCCGCCCAGCCCCAGCCCCAGGAACACCCGCGACGCAAAGCTCCCGCCGCGCTCGCCCGCCATCAGCACATCCGCGCAGGCCGTGCCCTCGGGATACATCAGCGTCCCATGCTCCTCCACGATCAACTGCCGCCGCAGCGGAATCATGAACAGCACGCCCAGCCATCCGCCAAACAGCGCCAGCGCAAAGATCCGCGTCGACTCCAGGTCGAACCCCAGAAAGATCAGCGCCGGCAGCGTAAAGATCACGCCCGAAGCAATCGACTGCCCCGCATTCCCCGTCGTCTGCACAATGTTGTTTTCAAGAATGCGACGCCCTCCCAAACGCCCGCAGAATCGAGATCGACAGCACCGAGATCGGAATCGACGCCGCCACCGTCAGCCCCGCCCGCAGCCCCACATACACCGTCACCGCGCCAAACAGCACGCCGAACACCGCGCCCAGCACCAGCGCCCGCACCGTAAGCTCCGGCCGGTCCTCCCCCGCCCCCACAAACGGCCGAAACACGGTCTTCCCCACTAAGCCAAATCCGGAGTCCGCCCCCGCCCCAACAGAAGCCACAGACGAGGAACCAGAAGCAGGCGTACTCGGATCAGCCATGCGCTAAATCTCCTTGAAGAACCAATGATCAGCTTCCCCGGAGTGTACCAGCGCGGCTCGCCCCCGCACCAAGCGCACAGCTCACAAGCTCGGAGCTGTCGTCGGATTTGTGGCTCTTCGCTGCGACTTGCGCCTCGCCTACCCTACTCTACAAAGGCGACGCAGACCCCGTTCGGATCGATCGCGGAAAACTCCCGCGTCCCCCAGGGCTTCGTCTCCAGCCCGCCGTTCGGATGAACCACCCCGCCTCGACGCTGAAATTCCGCAAAAAAGCTGTCCAAATCCTCCACCTGGATCCGCACCATGGTCTGCGCTCCCACCGTAGCCGCCAGCACCACATCCGACATCTGCGCAACGTGCAGCCGCGCCCCGCCGCACACCAGCCCCGCATACCGCGGAGGCGTTGCATCGCGAAATACCTCGGTAAAACCGCACACCTCCGTCCACCACGCAAGCGATCGGATAGCATCAGCCGCCGGCAGCACAGGAACAGCAGCACTCATCGTCGTATTCATATCCGCCAGCATAGAGCAGCGCGACACACACGTCGCCCGTAAATTGCTTCCCACAATCCCGTGATACCGTGAACTTCCCATGCGCCAAACCCTCTCCGCCGCTCTCCTCCTGCTCTCCCTCACCGCCTCGGCGGCACCCCTTAAGACCCCCGACGGCAAACTCCAGGGCACTCCCACCTCCGACAATCAGGTCATCGCCTACAAAGGCATTCCCTTCGCCGCCCCGCCCATTGGCGACCTCCGCTGGCGGCCGCCGCAACCCGCCAAGCCTTGGAAGGGGATCTTCAAAGCACAGACTTTCGGAAACGCACTGCATCCAGTCCAGCTCATACCCAGACATGGTCTTCCACGATCCCGGGCCATCAGAAGACTGCCTCACCCTGAATGTCTGGACACCAACTCCGCTAAACCCGTCAAGGCCGCACACCCCGGCGGCCTACCCGTCATGGTCTGGATCTACGGCGGCGGCTTCTCCACCGGCGGCACCTCCGAAAACCGTCAGGACGGCCAGTTCCTCGCCCACCGCAACGTCAGTCGTCGTCACCATGAACTACCGCCTTGGCATCTTCGGCTTCTTCGCCCTATCCCGGCCTCGCCGCCGAGTCCCCTCAGCACGCCTCCGGCAACTACGGCCTCATGGACCAGGCCGCCGCCCTCGCCTGGGTTCACCGCAACATCGCAGCCTTCGGCGGAGACCCCGCCAACATTACCGTCTTCGGCGAATCCGCCGGCTCCTCCTCCGTCTCGGCCCAGATGGCCTCGCCCCTGGCCAAAGACATCCTCGCCCACGCCATCGGCGAAAGCGGCGCCGTCTTCCCCGCTCATGCTCCGACCCCGTTTCATCAGGAGGTCGAACAGGTGGACGCCGCCTGGGCCACGCGCACCTTCGGCTCCGCCGACCCCGCCACCCTGCGCGCGCTCCCCGCCGACCAGATCCTCGCGGCCGCCATCGCGAAGCCCGCCGCCGACTCCGCCCAACCGCTCCCGCGCTTCAACGTAGTAGTCGACGGCTTATTCCTCACCGACACCCTCCCCAACCTCTACGCCGCCGGCAAGCAGGCGCACATCCCCGTGCTGGGCGGCTGGAACGCCAACGAACAGAGCGCGCCTGCCAACACCACCGCCGACACCTGGACCGCCCAGGCCGCTAAACTCTTCCCGGCTCACGCGCCCGAATTCCTCGCCCTCTACCCTGCCACCACCGACGAGGAAGCCCGGCGATCCGCAGGCAACTACGCCTCAGATCAGTTCATCGCCTTCTCTACCTGGCAGTGGCTCGAAGCCGCCGCCCGCACGGGCAGCGCCCCTGTCTTCCGCTACCACTTCGAGCTCGCCTCACCCGGAGACCGCAACCACCCGCCGGCCGCGGGAGCCTTCCACTCCGACGACATCGAATACGTCTTCGGCGCGCTGAATTCCCGCCCCGACATGAAGATCCGCGCCGAAGATCGTCAGCTCTCCGAACTAATGCAGTCCTACTGGACCAACTTCGCTCGCACCGGCAACCCCAACGGCCGCGGCCTTCCCACCTGGCCCGCCTACACAGAGCAGGATGCCTGGCCCGTCATGCACCTCACTGTCCCAGCTACCGCCGCGCCGGCCACGGACCGGCCCCGCTACATCTTTCTCCAAACGCAATGGGCGAGCCCGACCCCGTAAACCCGTGTCCTCGCGGGCAAGCAAGTACATCTACCGCGTCAGTCACCATCTTTGATAGTTCCCATCGATCAACGCCGGCGTCGACTCCAGCAACCCTTCGCCATCGCGCTTGCAAATGGCCTCTAAGAGGGCTAGGTTTGCGGAGATAAAAGCTCTTGGCCGTAAGACAAGGAGCGGATTCTACAGGGTCGCGGCCTTGCGGTATTCCCCAGGCAGACTCCTCGCACATAAGTTAGCTGAAGCCCCATCTTCTCCGGGTTGACGTTGCGTGTTCCGCCGCCTGAAAGTGCTCTGGATTCGCAGGCCCCGAGGAGCGACATGTACACCCTTCCAGCGTAGTTCGCCGATTCATTACGGACAAAACTACTCACCCCAATTCTGTCGTCGGTCGCGCTGGCTTTGCTCGGGCCGTTGCTCAAGAACATCCAGGACAAAATCTTGGGAGATAGAACAAAGTCCCTATATAAGCTGCTGGCAGATCTAAACTCACAATTCCGAGGTTCAAAGTGCAATACTCTTGTCGCCAGACTCCGTTCCTCCTTCCTTGCTCCCGCACTTGATCGCGCGACGCAATGCACTGTTTCAACAAATCGAAGCCGCTGAAGATGACTCCGTAAGCCGGGGGCCAAACGATACCTTCCACTTACCCGTGCGCAACGACTATTGCTGGCTTTTTCTCCGTCTGGAATAACAGCTTGGGTGATGCACGCAAGCTATTACTGGGCTACCATCTCTGCAGCTTTACTGATCGCTCAATTTATTCATATTCGGATCTGGCTGAGTGGTGGGAGGCCTGCTCTTGTGTCTTACATCTTGTGGGCGGACATGTTCCTCTACCTGGTGGGCTTTGGGATTATCGCCGCGTTCGCTCGACGAAACGCACTGATGATGCATGCCGAGCAGACACACCAACCCGGAATACTCAACGCACAAACCAAAGCTCAAGATAGATTCATACGGATACTGCGCTGGCTCTCCATCATGCCTCTGGCTTCGGCCGTGCTGGACAGCGTGATACAGCTAACCCGCAATCCATTACCAGTGACTCCCCTGCAATGGATACTCTCTCTAACTTTTCTAGTCCAAGTTCTATGGCTCGCCTTCATCCTCTTCGCGCCGAAAGGAGGCCATGCATCGACCGGTCCCGGGATCCCTCCTGGGACGATGAGTTCCGCATTAGAAATTGAAGCGTCTCGTGTAACCCGCCAACAATCCTAAACAAACGCTTCAGAACACCTCCCCAGGATGTTCGGGGAATCCACTCCCATGCCTCTCTGCTCCCGAACCCGGCCCCTAAGCAGCCCCAGCAGATTCGAAATACAAATACCGCCTCCAACTCGGATCCGCGGATCCAATCATCCGCATGATGTGGCGTGAGGTGTGCAGGCTGAAAGGTCTCGGCTCGCGCTGCAGCTTCATCTCCGTCAGTTCGTGCAACATCTGGTTGCCTTTTCGACGATTGCAATCATGGCAGCATGCAACCAGGTTCTCCCACGTCGACAGTCCCCCCCGAGACCGCGGCACCACGTGGTCCAGCGTCAACTCCCCCGCCGTCAGCACCACGCTGCAGTACTGGCACGCATTCCTGTCCCGCAGCAGAATGTTCTTCCGGCTCAGCGCCCGCGTCTGGTGCGGAATCCGCCTGTATTCCAGAAGCCGAATCACGCTCGGCATCGCCATATTCAGCCGCGCCGCATGGAGCACCGCCCCTTGCTCCTCCTCCGTGCGCGCCACTCCCTTCAGCACCAGCACCAGAGCTCGTCGCGCTCCACATATATTGATCGGCTCATAGCTGGCATTCAGCACCAGCACCGGAGTCTGCATGGCGGGCTGCCGAAACACCCCAACTCGCACATCCATCTCCGTCTTGGGCCGAAGCACATCGTGCCTCGTCCCGGGCACATGGTGGGCTTTACTTGTCCTCTGCTTTCGCATCTTCGACGCCTGCATCGCCTTGGAACCTCCCGTTCGAGCCGTCCCCAACCCCGAAACCAATGCTTACTAACCCGTCTTGATACCGTCCGCCCCGCCTTTGCATCAGCTTGGTTCCGGCTGTCATCCTGACCCCAAACCGCCCGACTGGATTCCCCACCCGATCGCGTCCCCAGCGGAAGAACCGAGGATATCTCGGGCAGACGCCGGCCCCCCGCACTCCAAAGTGCCCGCATACGATGTGAGGCCTGCCACGGACCCGCCGTCCCACAAAGCCACCTGCGCCTTCTGAGCTCGCGCCAGCGTCACTACCCAAACCTTGGTAGCCCCCGCCGCCCGCAGCACCCGCGCACACTCTCGAGCGGTAGCGCCGGTCGTGTAAATGTCGTCGACCAGCAGCACCTCACGGCCAGCGACCAGCCTTGCCCTGCCCGCGCGTACCCCGAACGCCCCCCGCAGATTCCTCCGCCGTGCCCGCACGTCCAACGAAAACTGCCCCTCTGTTTGCCGCGTTCGCTCGAGCACTCCGGCTACATACTCTAGCGCCCACCCCGGGGCTCGTCGCCGGACCACCTTCAGCGCCGCTCGCGCCAGCACCTCCGACTGGTTGAACCCCCGACCGCGCTCCTTGGGCGCAAACAGCGGCACTGCGGTCACCACCATCTCTCGCGCAGGAACCACCCACTTGTCTGCGGATTCCACGTGCTCCCCGAGCGGGGTTTCACCGTTGGAAGACTCTGACCAGGCTGAAGTCAGCCCAAGCATCGCCTCCGCAACCGCTCCCCCCAGCAGCCCGGCCACCGGCCGCACACTGTCGTACTTCAGAAGCCAAATCAGCCCGCGAAGCGTCTCGTCATACTCCGCATATGCCACCGCGCGCTCGAACTCCGGCGGAACCAGCCGGCATGCAGAGCACAGCTGCACCCCAAAACCCTGCGCAAACCGGACGCTCTCCATGCCGAGAGCCTCTCCGCATCGCCCGCAAAGCGGGCCACTCTGTGGACGAATAGCGGCCACACACCGTCCGCACACCGGCGCGCGGGCAGCGCGGACCAACGCGCACCCGCAGATCTGGCACTCACCAGGCAGTACCGTCGTTACGTAGTCATCCAAAAAGAAACGGAATAGGGTCGCCGCAGAGTGTAGTACTCCGCCACCACGAGAGCGGCGCCTAGATTCCTTGCCAGCCCCCCCACCGGAGCCAACCTGACCAGCGGACTCGCCGCCGCTATACTCCGGCGGACCATGTGAACCTACCCGAACCGTAGGCTTACTCAGGCATTCGCTGAAGATTCACCTCAATCACACGACGCCCCAGGCCCGTCCGGCCGCGTCGATGCCCGCAGTATACCGCCCCCGCCCCCGCAGCGCTACCACGATCTGCATGCACACGAGCCGTACCCCGATCGGTTCCGCCAATGACTCCGGTCGCGCCGACCACTCATCTGGATCGAAACGACCCCAAAGTGGGATCGGCCACATAGGTTCCGAGGGCTCCTTCAAACGTGCGTTTACTTCTTTGGCTCGTCGGGCTTCTTCTCCGTTATGTCTTCGCCGTTGTAAATAATGCGCGCCGTCGACCGGAACTGCTTGTAATCCGTAAACTTGACCACGTTCCGCATATGGACATCCTCGCTCATCGCCCCATCCTGGGCAGCAAAGTGGAGCGTCCCCTCGGCCTTCGTATAGGTCGGGAACCAGTACTTGCCGTCTATTTGCTCGTAATACGTTGTAAATGGAGGCTGCAGGTCCTCGTGGCCTTTTCTCATGTCCTGCGGCACCGTCTTTCCATTGATCAGGACAATTTGGAAGTCCCGCTGATCCACCCAGACGCGGCCCTGGAAGTAATGCTGGTTTTTCTCCAACCGCTTCGGTCCCGCGTCGAACACGTACGTATCCAGTTCGTCCACCTTCTGCCGCCCGACATACGTCACGTCGTATTTCGGCAGATCCTCTGTCGTAAGCACAAAAGGCAGGCGATGCTCAATCTCCTCAAAGTCCGTGGGCGACATCATCACCCGCTCCAGCGTGTTCTGCGGCGCAAATACCACACGCTCGGTCCGCTTCCCGCCGCGGTCGAACACCACATCGGACACCTGCTGGTATTCTCCATCTACCTTTCCGTTATCGTCATTGATCGTGTCCACTTTCACGGTTTGACGAAACGTGTAGTTGTCCCTCGCGCGCGCGAACTCAGCTTCCCTTTCGCCGAATCTTTTCACGATCTCCTCAACCGAAATCCCCTGAGGCTGTGAAGCATCGAGCTTTCCGAATCCCGCCACCGCGGCATCCTCTGCGCGCGCCACTCGCGCGCCGTGAACCATCGCTACTCCAAAGACAGCGGCACAACCGATCGCCACTGCAACGTTTCGCATCTGCGTTCCCCAAAGCATCATCAGTTCACCCCAGTTGAAAACCACCCAATCGCCTGCACTTTCATAGTTAGACGATGAACTGCCGCGTCCAGAGTACCCCCTGAGATCGTCCCTCATGCCGGCGACCTGGAACGAATAAGGTGACCGCCCCTGCAGCAGCGGCAACAAGCCGGCCGTCTTCGCGGCAATAGTTCCCATCCGCCCGCAACGACGGAGTAGCCTGTCCCAGTGTCGAGCAGTTCAGATTCAGAACACCCCAAAAGCAAAAAGCCCCACTCCGAAGAGTGGGGCCTTTGGATTATGCCGGCGATCACCTAATCTCCCACACACTTACGCGTGCAGTACCATCGGCCCAACGAGGCTTAACTTCCGTGTTCGGGATGGGAACGGGTGTGACCCTCGCGGTAAACTCACCGGCAAAATTGAGAAACATCGCTCACGCGATCTTCCACAACTGAATAGATTGGGAGATGTTCGCTAGAAACATCTTGGGATAACTACAAGGCTTGTGTTGAATGTCCTCAGAACAGTGAACTGCTCACTGCGCAGAGTAAATTCTATGGACAAGCCGAACGGGCGATTAGTACTGGTAAGCTACACGCATTACTGCGCTTCAACCTCCAGCCTATCAACCAGGTGGTCTTCCTGGGCCCTTCATTTCCCTTTTGGGTTGGGAGATCTCATCTTAGAGCGTGCTTCCCGCTTATATGCATTCAGCGGTTATCACAACCGAACTTCGCTACCCAGCCGTGCCCTTGGCAGGACAACTGGAACACAAGAGGTTCGTCCATCCCGGTCCTCTCGTACTAAGGACAGCCCTCTTCAAATCTCCTACGCCCACAGCAGATAGAGACCGAACTGTCTCGCGACGTTCTGAACCCAGCTCACGTACCACTTTAATAGGCGAACAGCCTAACCCTTGGAACCTTCTACAGCTCCAGGATGTGATGAGCCGACATCGAGGTGCCAAACCGTAGCGTCGATATGAACTCTTGGCATCGATCAGCCTGTTATCCCCGGCGTACCTTTTATCCGTTGAGCGATGGCCCTTCCATACAGAACCACCGGATCACTAAGGCCTGCTTTCGCATCTGCTCGACTTGTAGGTCTCGCAGTTAACCACACTTATGCCTTTGCACTCGACGGCCGATTTCCAAACGGCCTGAGTGTAGCTTCGCGCGCCTCCGTTACAATTTAGGAGGCGACCGCCCCAGTCAAACTACCCGTCTTACTATGTCCCTCTCCCGGATCACGGGAGCAGGTTAGAATCACAACAATCGCAGGGTGGTATCTCACCGTTGGCTCCACCAAACCCAAAAGTCTGGTATCAAAGCCTCCCACCTATCCTGCGCAGCAAGAGCCGTAACTCATAGTAAAAGTATAGTAAAGGTGCACGGGGTCTTTTCGTCTAGCTGCGGGTAACCGGCATCTTCACCGGTACTACAAGTTCGCCGAGCAACTCGTTAAGACAGTCGAACGATCGTTACTCCATTCGTGCAGGTCGGAACTTACCCGACAAGGAATTTCGCTACCTTAGGACCGTTATAGTTACGGCCGCCGTTCACCGGGGCTTCAATTCAAAGCTTCGCCTTGCGGCTAACCTCTCCTTTTAACCTTCCGGCACCGGGCAGGAGTCAGCCCCTATACGTCGTTTTTGACTTTGCAGAGACCTGTGTTTTTGTTAAACAGTCGCCGTTCGCGTTTCACTGCGGCCACTCAGGGCTTGAACCCCATGTGGCGACCCTTCTCCCGAAGTTACGGGTCTAATTTGCCGAGTTCCTTAACAAGCTTTCACTCGAGCGCCTTTGGATATTCTCCTCGTCTACCTGTGTCGGTTTGTGGTACGGTTCCCAATCTCTCTCCTTAGAGGTTTTTCTTGGCACCATGAAATCAGCTGCTTTCAGCCATACGGCTTACTGCTTTACGCCTCACTGTTAAGACCCGACGGATTTGCCTACCAGATCCAGCTTACGCGTATCGAACCCCATAGCCATAGGAGGTCCTGCTTATCCTTATGCGTCACCCCATCGTAATAACGAAAAATCGGGAGTTCCGGAATATTAACCGGACATCCATCGTCTACGCCTTTCGGCCTCGACTTAGGGACCGACTAACCCTGAGCGGATTAACCTTCCTCAGGAAACCTTAGACTTTCGGCGGGAAGGGTTCTCACCTTCATTATCGCTACTTATGCCGGCAGGGTCTCTTCTCTAATGTCCACGTATCTTCCCAGTTACGCTTCATCCACGATGAGAATGCTCTCCTACCACGCACACTTAATCGGTGCATCCGCAGCTTCGGTATACAGTTTTAGCCCCGTTGTATTGTCGGCACCGGACCTCTTGACCAGTGAGCTATTACGCTTTCTTTAAAGGATGGCTGCTTCTAAGCCAACCTCCTGGCTGTCTGAGAGTTCCGACTTCCTTTCCCACTTAACTGTAATTTTGGGACCTTAGCTGGCGGTCTGGACTGTTTTCCTCTCGACTGTGAAGCTTAGCCCCCACAGTCTGACTGCCGTGCTGGTTGTGATCGGCATTCGAAGTTTGGTTGGATTCAGTAAGCCGGAAAGCCCCCTAGTCCATCCATGTCTCTACCACCGATCCAAATCACACGACGCTAGCCCTAAAGCTATTTCGGAGAGAACGAGCTATCACGGAATTTGATTAGCCTTTCACCCCTACCCTCAGCTCATCCGAGCTTTTTTCAACAAACACCGGTTCGGTCCTCCAGTGGGTGTTACCCCACCTTCAACCTGGCCAAGGGTAGATCATCCCGCTTCGCGTCTATTCCTGCCAACTTAACGCCCTATTCAGACTCGCTTTCGCTGCGGCTCGCTCACGCTTAACCTTGCTGACAAGAATAACTAGCCGGCTCATTATGCAATAGGCACGCGGTCAGACATTCCCTTACGGGCATAGTCCTCCCACTGCTTGTAGGCACACGGTTTCAGGTACTTTTCACTCCCCTCAATGGGGTGCTTTTCGCCTTTCCCTCACGGTACTGGTTCACTATCGGTCAGAAACGAGTATTTAGCCTTACGGGATGGTCCCCGTGGATTCAAGCAGGGTTTCTCGTGCCCCGCCTTACTCAGGTACCTGCTTCGAGTCTGGATCGCTTTCGCCTACGGGTCTGTCACCCTCTTTGGATCTCCTTTTCCAGACAGCTTCGGCTATCGACCAGATTGGTAACTCTACTTTTGCAGGCCCTACAACCCCCGAGCACCGAAATGCTACGGGTTTGGGCTGTTCCGATTTCGCTCGCCACTACTATCGGAATCGAGGTTTCTTTCTTCTCCTGGAGGTACTGAGATGGTTCACTTCCCTCCGTTCGCCTGTTCCCACCTATGTATTCAGTGGGACATACCTAGGTTTTGCCTAGGTGGGTTTCCCCATTCGGAAATCTCCGGATCAACGCCTGTGTGCGGCTCCCCGAAGCTTATCGCAGCTTGCCACGTCCTTCATCGCCTGTTTCTGCCAAGGCATCCACCGTGCGCCCTTAGTAGCTTGACCATAGAATTTACTCGCACGCAGCAGAGAAACAACCTCCAGCCACGGGAGCAACTCTACGTTTGATAATTAGTCCACGCCTGTGCCGCTCTATCCATGATCCGCAACGTTGCGGACCATGACTGCGGCACGAATATTCTAAAGACACTCAATACTGATTGACAGCTTCGTCAGCCAGAAACAACCTGGAAGACTTAGCTGCTCAGCCTTGTAGTTATATTTACCCAATCTATTCAGTTGTCAAAAATCGTTGAGCGATCTGTGCATTGCTGCATGTCGCTTCGCGCCCTCAGGCGGCTTGAGCATTCCTGCTCAAGGTTCAACATCTTGCCGCTTAGCCTTATTGGACCAGACTAGATGCTCAACCTCAAGCAGCGGATTCTGCTGCTTGAACATGCCTTTCGAGAGGTGGTGGAGCTGAACGGGATCGAACCGTTGACCCCCTGCTTGCAAAGCAGGTGCTCTCCCAACTGAGCTACAGCCCCATCTGCTGCTCAGTATATCGAATACAGGCAGCGGAGATAAAGGTGGTGGGCCTGGGTAGATTCGAACTACCGACCTCACCCTTATCAGGGGTGCGCTCTAACCAACTGAGCTACAGGCCCGACTCTACAGCGTGCGGTAGCCTAGGCCAGCCCACGCGCAGGCTGCTCTGTCGTGACGCCTGACTAGGCAGGAGTCAAGAGTTGAGCTCTCTCGAAAGGTTTCGAGGACACAGTTGAACGTGCATAGCAGCTACGCCGCCATTGACCATCGGTGTTGATTGATGCGAGGAAAGAGAAGGTTTAGTTCAGGCTCATCCGACGACGTCAGCCTTGCGGCTGATGCATCAGGAGGTGTCCGGCAACGTCACTCGACTCGGATGGTCGTGAGACCAGGCTGCCCGCATATCGCGGGGCGTCTGAGACGTGCCGAGACGTTCTCTCTTAGAAAGGAGGTGATCCAGCCGCAGGTTCTCCTACGGCTACCTTGTTACGACTTCACCCCAATCATGAATTACACCTTGGGCGGCTGCTCCTCTTGCGGTTAGCGCACCGACTTCTAGTGCAACCCACTTTCGTGATGTGACGGGCGGTGTGTACAAGGCCCGGGAACGTATTCACCGTGGCATGCTGATCCACGATTACTAGCGATTCCAGCTTCATGGAGTCGAGTTGCAGACTCCAATCCGAACTGAGGCCGGCTTTTTCCGATTAGCTCCCCCTCGCGGGTTTGCAGCGGTTTGTACCGGCCATTGTAGCACGTGTGTAGCCCTGGACATAAAGGCCATGAGGACTTGACGTCATCCCCACCTTCCTCCCCGTTATCCGAGGCGGTTTCGTCAGAGTGCTCAACTAAATGGTAGCAACTGAAGATAAGGGTTGCGCTCGTTGCGGGACTTAACCCAACATCTCACGACACGAGCTGACGACAGCCATGCAGCACCTATATACAGGTCTATTGCTAGACGCCGACGTTTCTGCCGGATTCCTGTACATTTCGAGCCCAGGTAAGGTTCTTCGCGTTGCGTCGAATTAAACCACATGCTCCACCGCTTGTGCGGGCCCCCGTCAATTCCTTTGAGTTTCAGCCTTGCGACCGTACTCCCCAGGCGGATTGCTTATCGCGTTAGCTTCGACACGGCAGGATTGGGTACCTGCCACATCAAGCAATCATCGTTTAGGGCTAGGACTACCAGGGTATCTAATCCTGTTTGCTCCCCTAGCTTTCGTGCCTCAGCGTCAGTTATGGTCCAGTGAGCCGCTTTCGCCACAGGTGTTCCTTCCGATATCTACGCATTTCACCGCTACACCGGAAATTCCACTCACCTCTCCCATACTCAAGCCCGACAGTTTCCGATGCAGACTATGGGTTGAGCCCATAGATTTCACATAAGACTTGTCAAACCGCCTACGCACCCTTTACGCCCAATAATTCCGAACAACGCTTGCCCCCCTCGTATTACCGCGGCTGCTGGCACGAAGTTAGCCGGGGCTTCTTCTATGGGTACCGTCATTATCTTCCCTATCGAAAGGAGTTTACATCCCAAGGGATTTCATCCTCCACGCGGCGTTGCTGCGTCAGGGTTTCCCCCATTGCGCAAAATTCCCCACTGCTGCCTCCCGTAGGAGTCTGGACCGTGTTTCAGTTCCAGTGTGTCCGTGCGCCCTCTCAGGCCGGATACCGATCATCGTCTTGGTGGGCCATTACCCCGCCAACTAACTAATCGGCCGCGAACTCCTCTCCAAGCGCATTGCTGCTTTGACTCGTAAGTGTTATGCGGTATTAGCTAAGATTTCTCTCAGTTATTCCCCACTCGGAGGTAGATTATTCACGTGTTACTCACCCGTGCGCCACTGTACTCAGGGCCGAAGCCCCTTTCTCGTGCGACTTGCATGTGTTAGGCACGCCGCCAGCGTTGATTCTGAGCCAGGATCAAACTCTCGTTTAATCTTGGTTTGCTTGCCATCCAGCGACAGGGGTCGGGATGGATCAAGCGCCCCCGGCTGCTCGAAAGAGCCGGAGGTTTATAACTAGTGAGAATGACTAAACCAAATTCGCATCATCTCACGACTGGCACGTTCAACTATGTTGTCAAAGATCCGAACTCATCCGCCTAAGCGGGCAGTTTTGGATCAAGGACTCACCCGGCATGAAGCCGGATGTGTGTCCTCGAACTTGATGGCGCTGTGTTGTCGTCTTGTCTGCTGATGCTGATGTCTCCGGCCTGCGCTGATTCAACCGTTGCTTGAGCTCTGCTGACTTTCGAGAGCCACTCAGCAGCGAGTGACGTTTTGCGCGAACTTTCTAAGACTATCGAATTGCTCAGGCTTGTCAACACTTTGCTCTTGTCGAAGCATTAGCTCATTGCGAACCGCTTCATTGAACGTCTCGGCCGAAGCTCACTCTTCGTTCGCACAGCGCAAAACTCAAAATATCGATACGTCCGAAATTGCGGACGCGGAGCACTTAGCTCCTGATTCTCATATAACTGCAGTGGCTTGGGTTTGGATTCAGCCGGCCCGTGAACTCGAGGCTCTCGGCTGCGATCAAACACTTGGACTGCGCTTCGTCTGTTCAACTGACTCGGGACTCTTAGCGCCGCTGCTTGAAGTGCGAAGCTCGTTGCAACTGTCTTTACTGTAGGTAACCTATTTCTGCCGCTTGCAACCCCTTCTAGCTCTTCCGGTTCTCGTTCCTGCCGTTTCGCTCCGGCAGTCACTTGCGACTTGTTGAGAATAGCAAGCGATGCAGACTGCATGCAACCCCCAGCTGTGGAGAATTCGTGAAAACAGCGGCGGCCTGTGCACAAAAGTCTGGATACGCCTCCGAACCTCCGCGCCCTCATCGCCTTCGCATAGACGCTAGCGAACGATGTGCAACGTCCGGCTCCAACGCGTCTGGTCGAAGACATGGATCAAGACATGGCCCATAAAGCCGACCCGGTCAGCCATCGATGTCTTTTGATCTGATCGGCAGGCGTCTGGAAAGACCAGTACACAAACATGGGCCTGCCCACGATATTCTCCCGCGGCACAAAGCCCCAAAACCGCCCGTCCAGCGACTCGGTCCGGTTGTCTCCCATCGCAAAGACCTTGCCCGGCGGCACTACAAGGTCGCCATTCAGCAAGGTGGGTCGGCAGATCGAGCGCCCAGCTCGCCGTCACCTCATCGTTCGGGCCGGCGGCACCGCAGGGAAAGTCGTCTCGGTAGGCGTTATAGGCATGGTACGGATTGCCGTCGTCGGCGGGCTTGCCGGCCTGCGGCTCATTTTGCGCCACACCGTTCAGGTACACGATTCCATGCTCCAGGTGGATCCGGTCGCCCGGAATCGCGATCGCCCGTTTCACCAGGAAGAGGTCCGGCTCGCCAGGCTTCAGGAAAACAATGATGTCGCCGCGCTGCACCTCGCGATAGCGCACAAACGGCGCCCACGCGGTAGCGCGGCGCCAGGGATCACGCGGTCCACCAGCACATGGTCCCCGATCAGCAGCGTCTTCTCCATCGACGCCGACGGGATTTCGAAGTTCTGGAAGATAAACGTCATCACAAACAGGCCCACCGCAAGCACGGTGCAGATCGAGGCCAGCGACTCGAGCGCGGTCTCCTTTTCTTGGTGCGCCGGAGCGGCAGCGGTCGTGGTCTGTTCTTCAGGGGTCGATTGCGGTGGCGTTGGTCAACAGGGTCTCTCCGCGTCCATCTGGCACGCAACGACAGTGTACCGCGCCTATAAGGAGAGCACCCGACAGCAAACAGCCCCCAGGCTTCCCGACAGCCGCAGGCACGCTAAAATAAGCCGTCCGGATCGGACAGCTCAGGTCCCTATGCAACCAGCCGACATCCACGGAGAGACGCCCGCCGGCACCCTGCCCGGACAGCACGAGCCCCGACAACAGGAAGAGGAGCCCGTCGATTTCTCCCGACTCCGCGTACGCCTGGCATGGATCCTCTCCGCGCTGCTGCTCCTGCTCATGCTGGTCGTTCATACCGCCGCTCATCAATGTGAGCCGTTTTCAGCGCCGGATCGCGTCGAACCTTGCCGCCGCCCTCGGCCGGCCCGTCCACCTCGACCGCGTTCGGCTCACCCTTCTTCCTCTGCCCAGGCTTCACGCTGGACAACTTCGTCGTCAACGAGGATCCCGCATTCGGCTATGAGCCAATTCTGCGCGCCAACGAGGTGCGCGCCACCGTCCGCATCTCTTCTCTGTGGAGCCATCGCGTCGAGTTCTCCCGCATCGCCCTCACCGACGCCACGTCCGTCAACGTCGTGCGACTGCCAGATGGCCGCTGGAACTTCGAGCCCGTCCTCATCCAGGCCTCGCGCATCGAGGCCGCTCCCACCGCTCAGCCTTACTCCGGACCCGCCCCGCGCTTCCCCTACATCGAGGCCTCCGGCGCCCGGCTCAATTTCAAAATGGGCGAAGAAAAAATACCGCTCACGCTTGAGCGAAGCAGACTTCGCGCTCTGGCTTCCCGTCCCCCGGGAGTGGCACTTCAGGCTCCGTGCTCGTCCCGTGCGCACCGATGTGGCTCCTGCGGACGCCGGCCTGCTTCGTCTCGAGGGAACGCTCGGGGACCCAAACACCCGCGCCGCCTCCCTCGCCGAAGTCCCTATGGACCTCCGCGCCGACTGGCAAGCTGCGCCGCTCGTCGGTCTTAGCCGCCTCGCCCTTGGCCGCGACGCCGGCCTTCGGGGTGACCTGACGCTCAATCTGCACGCAACAGGCACGGCAGGCCACGCCGCGCTCACGGCAGATCTCAAGTTCTCGCAGGTGCGACGCTCGGATTTTGTGCCCGCACACCCGCTCGCACTCCAGGCCGCCTGCCAGGCGGCAGCAACCAACAGCTTTCAAACCCTCTCGGCGATCGAGTGCCACTGGCCCCCGCAGGACTCCGGATCCCCCTCCGTCCTTATCGGCACCGGCTCAGTAGGCGACGTCCGCAACCTGGCCTCCGCAACCGCAAATCTCACCCTGCCAGCACTCCCGGCGGCCACGCTGCTCGACTGGCTCCAGGTCGCATCGCCCCATGCACCCACGGGGCTAACCGGTCCGGGTGTCCTTGCAGGGACGCTCGCCTGGAACGCCCCCGCCGCGGCAGACCAGCCACCCCGCCCAACCTGGTCCGGAGAGCTCGAGCTCGCCGGCGAAATCCTCGATCTCCCCTCCTCCTCCGGCTCCAATCCTGTTCCACTCGGCGACATCCTTCTCAGGTCCAGACCGTCGCTTCCGCCCGTCTCAGGCCAGCGTCATGCAAACGCCACGCTTCCAGGTCAAAAAGACGGAAGCGGCGCAGCTTTCGATCTCCTGCCCATCACCATCCCTCTGGGCTCCCGCCAGCCTGCCACCCTCGAAGGGTCCTTCAACGGCTCCGGCTACACCTTGCGCCTTACGGGAAGCGCACAACTCGATCGGCTCCTCGCCCTCGCAGGAGCTCTTCCGCAGTTCGGCGAAGGCCTCCCCGAAGTCCTCGGCGAGAGCCCCAGCCCGTCCGGCCTAAGCCTCAACCGAGACGCGTCCGCCACCCTCAAGCTCGACCTCACCGCCACACGCCGTTGGGGCCATCCGCAGACGTGGTCGCGAACCGGCACATCTGCAGCAGCCCCGCCCGTTCCCTGATCCGCACCGTGTCGGGAGCCGCCGGGCGACGGTTCTTCTATCCAAGTCACAGCCCATCCGGACCAACTAAAGAGCAGCGAGAAACTGCGCTATCGCGGCCAACGACACCGCTGAACCCGCAGTCCCGTTGTGGGTCACACCCGGAAGAGGCACAAATCGCTTCGTCGCGGAAGGGCTCGCCGCAAAAACCTTGCGTCCCTGGCTTATCGGCACCAGCGAATCCGCCTCGCCGTGCAACATCAGCAGCGGAGCCCTCGACTTGGTGACGCTATCCACCTCATCGAACGCCTCCACCGCGTCAGAACCCGGCGTCACACTCGCGGTCAGCGCCGGATCGTACCCGGCCGCACGCATGTAGACCGGAAACTCGTCGGCGGCGGTAGCGATCGTTCCCGCCAGGATCAGCCCGGCAAGCGGACGTTGCGACGCAACGTAGCTGGCCATCGCCGTCCCCAGCGAGAACCCGAACACCACCACCCGCCGGCCCGGATGCGACGCGGTGACCGCATCGTAGAGGTGCAGCGAATCCTGCCGAAAGGTCATCACATCCGGCGCGCCCGCCGAAAAGCCGATGCCGCGGTAGTCATACACAATTACCTCGCCACCCGCACGCACCAGCGAACGGTACAGCGGATCCGAGCGGTCGACCGTCATCCCGTTGCCGTTGAAGAACAGCACAATCGGCGCGCTGCCCGAAACCGCCTTGTAGTCCCACCCGCGCAACACAGCGCCTTCCACGTTCTCGGAGACCTTAGCGTGCTCCTGCGAACCCACCCAGTCGGCCAGCGGAGCGGAAGGAGGCGGCTGCGGAATCAGTAGATTCGCGGGAAGAAGCTGCCGACCGCCCTGCGCGCCGAGCGACCCGGCCGCACCGGCATAAAACACACCTACAGCAAGTAGAGATCGAAACATCAGGTCGCAGGAGTCCTTCCAGGCGATTTAGCCACTGAAAGATTGGATGCACCTCGATGTGCCGCCAGCCGTTCCGCCCGCCCTACCGAGCTGCCACTGCGGCTCCCGGCATCTGCGCCTTGATCCAGGCATCCGTCCGTTGGTCCAGCAGGTCCAGTGGCAGAACTCCCCCGGCAAGCATCTGGTCATGGAAGGTCCGTATGTCGAACTTCGACCCCAACGCCTTTTGCGCCCGCTCCCGCAGCTCACGGAACTTCAACTGCCCAAGCTTATAGCTCAGCGCCTGTGCCGGCCACGCAATATATCGGTCCGTCTCCGCCTGCAGCGTCGGCTCATCCACCGCACCCGACTTGCGGAAGAAGTCGATCACCTGGTCGCGGCTCCATCCCTCCGAGTGAATCCCGGTATCCACCACCAGACGCACCGCGCGGAAGAGCTCCGACGACAGCCGCCCGTAGTCCGAGACCGGATCCTGGTAGAAGCCGACCTCCTTGCCAAGCTGCTCCGAATAGAGCGCCCAACCCTCGGTGTAGCCCGAGTTGAACGTGTGCGTCCGGAACTTCGGCAAGCCAGTCAGCGACTGCGCCACCGACAACTGCATATGGTGCCCCGGGATGCCCTCGTGGTAGGCCGTGGCCTCATCATCGATCAACGATCGCTTCGTAGGGTCGGCGGTCTGCACGGACACGCGCCCAGGGCGCTTCCCATCCGTCGTGCCAAGCTGGTAGTGAGTCGCCTGCCCGGGTTGAAACGCCGGGATCGCCTCCACAGTCACAGGGATCGTCGGGATCACCGTGAACAGCTCCGGCAGCTTCGGCCGCATCTGGTCGATGTACCGGCGAAAGTCGCCGAGGATCTGCTCGGAGGAAGTCGCCGTGTACTTCGGGTTCGTCTTAAGCGATTCGCGGAAGCTCGCCAGGTCGGCAAACCCTTCCTTCTTGGCGATCACCAGCATCTCCGCCTGTATCCGGTCGATCTCATGCAGACCGATAGCGTGGATCTCCTGCGGGGTCATGTTCGTGCTCGTGCGCGCGTGGATGTAGTTCTGGTAACGCGCCTTGCCATCCGGAAGCGAACTCGCCGCCAGCGTCGTTCGCCCATGCGGCGCGTACTCCTTCGCCACGAACTCGGCAAACTGCTTGTACGCCGGAAGCACCTCGCTGTTGGTCGCATCGGTGATCGCCTTCGTCAGCCGCTGCTGGTCTTCAGACGAGATGCTCGCCGGATACTTCTTCGTCGGCAGCACGAAACGGGTCGGCCGCGATGATGCCTTCGCACTGCGTCGGCACCTTCTCCAGCAGGAAGCGTACCGGCATCAGGTTGTCCTTCATGCCCAGCCGCATGATCTCTTCCTGCTGCGCGAACACCCGCGAGATCTGGTGCAGCCGGGAGATGTAGTCCTCGTAGTGCTTCACGCTGTCCAGCGGAACAGCGTTCGGCATGTCCGAGAGTTCCAGATGCGCACCGCTCATCTGGTTCAGCGGCATCTCCCACTCTTTGTAGTCGTAATTCGACGCCGCGCTGTGTCAGCGTCCGCGTCATGATCTCGTGCGACAGCATGTCCTGATCCGGAAACCCCGTCGTAGGAATCGCCTTCAGCCGCGCAAGAAACGCCAGGTCCGTGGCATGAGCCTTGGTGCGAGCCGCGATCGACTCGTCGTCCAGCTGATCGTTATAGCGGTAGTCCCCAAAGGCCGTCGCACTCTGCGGCGACAGGCGCATGTCACTCTCAAACTGCTCGGTGAACAGCGCATTCTGTGCCGCAAGGCGGGTCGCCACGGACGAGGCGCCCGCCGCTGGAGCCTGCGCCCACACTGGGAACAGACGACACCGGAATCAACGCCGACAGGGCGGCCGAAAGCACAACAGAAGCTTTAAATCGCATAGCGCCAGACTAGCAGACGCCCTGCGTTCAAGCGCTATGCAGTATCGCCGGGCTTCGGCTTCGGCGCCGCAGGATCCGGCTTCACAGGATACGGCGGCCCTTTCGACAGCACCTCCTGCAGCTTCTGGTCGTACCCGTAAAGATCCTCAAAGAAATGCGTATGGCCGTCGTCCGACTCCATCGCAGTCAGATAAAAGATCACGATAGGAATCTGCTGCTTAAGGTTTACCTGGTGGTTGTCCTGATCCGCCGTTCATCGCATCGTGGATCTCTTCCGGAGTCCACGGCTGCCCCTGCGGCCCGGGCGTGTTGCTGTTCCGTAGCACCCATGCCGCCAGCGCCTCGGGATCCTGCACCCGGATGCAGCCATGCGAAAAGTCCCGCCGCGTGCGGTTGAACAGCTCCGGCGCCGGTGTCGAGTGGAGATAGATGTCGTACTGGTTCGGGAACATGAACTTCACCAGCCCCAGCGAGTTCTTCGGCCCCGGCTGCTCCCGCACCAGCACACCGCCATGCGCAACCTGCTCCACCGAAGGCTGCACCTTGTTGCCCTTGGAGTCGGTCGTCTCGAAGTTCTTGCTCGACAGGTACCCCACACCGCTCGACTGGATATGCGGCAGAAGCTCCTTCACCACGATGTCGTGCGGCACGTTCCAGTACGGCCGGAAGATCAGGTACTGCATCATGTGCGCAAACACAGGCGTATCGTGATCCCCCACCACCTTGCCCACCACCACCTTCATCGTGAAGTCCGGCTTGTGGTCGGACGTGTACCCGTGCAGCACAAACTCCGGCAGGTTCACAATCAGCGGAGCATTCACATACTGGTTCGGCAGCCAACGCCAGCGCTCGAGCGAGTTCTGCAACTGGATCACACGCTCGGTAAGCGGCACGTTCAGGCTCGCCACGGTCTGCGGAGTCAGCTTGCCGTCCTCCGGCAGCCCGTGCCGGTGCTGATAGCTCTTCACCCCCTCCACAAGCTCCGCGCTGTAGACCGGCGGAAGCTGCGGCGGCGCATACGCCTGCTGCGGCGCGGACGCATCAGCTGCCGTCGGAGCCCCCGGATGCGCGCCCTTGTTTCCGCGAAACAAAGTCTTCGCCCGCGCAATCGTCTTCGAACCCAACGGCAACGACCCCGGCTGCACTTTGCCCGCGCGCGCACCTCCCGACGCAGGCACCCCGGCAGGCGCAGCAGCCGCCACGCCGGCCGGATGGTACGGAAACTCCCCGGGAGCATCGCCCTCAAGCTGCAGCCGCGCCATCAACTCGCCCGCAGCCGCATACGACCCGCCGGGCGCCACACCCTGCTTCCCAACCTCCGGCAACAGCAGCTCCTTCGCATCCGCCTGCCGCTTCGCCAGGTCAAGATACCGAACCAGCGCAACCTCCGTCGCCCGATACTGCTCCGAGTCCGGCTCCGCCGAGCGAATCAGACCCGGCACATCCTTCGCATCCACCGCATTGTCAGAGACAAACTCCGCAAGGTCGTACTTCTTCTGCGCTACATCGATATCGAAGTTGAAGTGCTGCGGATTCACCCGCCCGACCCGAATGTCCGAGATGTACCGCATCACGCAGATCGTCATCGCAGTATCGAACTGCGCAACCGCGTCCTGCGCCGCATTCGACGTATCCTTCGCCGACGCAATCTGCGCCAGCCTCGCCGTCCGGCCCGCCCAGCGCGACGCGTCGTAGTCCTCCGGGTTCAAGCCCTTCGAACCCGCATCGCGAAACGCCTGCACGAACGCCGCAGCCTGCGCCGTCGGCTTACCGTCCCGCAGCCACGCGATCTCCTCGTTTCGATCGTCGTAGAACGTCTTCACCGCAGGCTGATAATCCGAATAGTTCGGCCAGCGCAGCACCGCGAACTGAGGCTGGTTCACAATCGCCTGGATGTTGTCCGCGTAGTCGGTCGAGTTCGGCGCAGAGATCGTCCTGCGGTGCCGATGGCACCCAGCAGCAGTCAGCGCAACAAGAAGCAGTGCGGAAGAGATAGTCCGCTGGGGGGAAGTGCGGGAGTTGGCGAACAATGGTTCCTCTCGTGCGAATGGCGCAAGCTGAGGGCAAGTCAGGCAACGGCACCTGGATCACCGCCCGCAGCAAATGAATGCTATGCAACATAGGATGCGCCCCGGAGCCCGTCCGCAGCCCCGCCCCGTCTCGCGTGGACACAGGCTCCCGCGCTGCCACGTAACCGGCACCTGGCATAGCCCCGGATTTACTTGCTCTTCACCGCCACCACCTGGATCTCAACCAGCCCCCACGGTGTCGCCAGCGCCGCAACCTGCATCGCCGACCGCACCGGCTTGTTCGGCTGGTCGGCCGTCCCGAAAGCACTTGCTGTACGCCGCATTCATGCCCGCAAAGTCCATCTTGTTGTCCTTCGCCGGATCCGGCGCAAGAAACACATCCATCTGCACAACATCGGCCAGCGTAAGCCCCTGCGCCTTCAGAATCGTCTCGATATTCTTCAGCGCGCTCTCCGTCTGCGCCTCCGTATCCCCATAGACCGCCGGCGTTCCCTTCGCCTTGTCCGCCGGGGTCTGCGGCGACGCCATCTGCCCCGCCACGTATAGCGTGTCCCCAGCCCAGATCGCGTTCGCGAACTTCTGCGCCGCCGGCCCATACACCCGTTTCACCGTCGTCTGCGCCATGCATCGACCCGCACGCCGCAACCAGCGCCGCCGTGCAAAGCAACCGTCCTGAGGTTCAGCTTCATCGGTATCTCTCCCTTGTTATTCGTCTGTCCTGAACTGAACTCCTACGCCGAAACGGACCCATCACTGGAACCCGCAACCCGCGCCGACTTCACCTTGTCGGAGATCTTCTGCACAGCACAGCTTCGCGCTCAACGCCGCGCCCTCCATCCATGCATTCACATTCGATACCGTGTCCCCCGCAAACAGGTACGGCCCATCGCCCTCCACCAGCGCGTTATACCCCGCACGCCCATTCCCCCAGCTGCGAATCCACGAAGCCTCGTTCCATTTGATCCGCCGCCACCCGCAAAAAATCGGCTTCGTCAACTCCTTACCGTGCCCGGGATGCAGCTTCTCAATCGACGCCCTCGACGCGGCAAACTTGCCCTCAAGCGGAAGCGCCTGGAACGGAGTTCCCTGCTCCTCCATATACCCCGACACCACCACACCCGTATCCGCCATCAAGTTCGCCGACGGATACCAGATCGGGCTCGGACCCTGCATCACCCAGGAGAGTCCCCCATAAATGTTGTAATCCTGCTCCCAGAAGCGCCGGCTCTCCCACGCCATCTTGTAGTAGCCCGAAGCCGTGCTCTTCATCACCGCATCCTTCTGCGGCTGCGCCAGATCATTGTCGATCTTCTTCAAAATCTCGAACGGCAGCGCGACTATGCAGTACGTCGCCTCAATGTTCTTCGCCGCCCCGCCTTGCGTATACGAAACAGACACACCCTTCGCCGTCCGCTTGAACGACGTGACCGGCGAGTTGTACTGCACCGCAGACCCCAGCTCCTTCGCAAACGCATACCAGATCTTCGCGTTCCCGCCTACCGCCTGCATCATCGTCGCCTGCTGGGCCCACTCCTCCGTAAACAACAACCCCGTCCAGAAGTTCGCATCCAGCAGCGTCTTCATGTCCAGCACGGAATCCACCACGCCAACCTGCGAACCCGCCCCCGGCGGAATCTTCCAGCCCGCACGCCCCAGAATCGCCGACCCACCTACAAACTTGTTGCTCTTATCCAGATCGCCGTACGACCGCAGAAACTCGGTCATCCGCACCTTGTCTTCGGCCGAAACATCCTGGTCCAACGCCCCCGACGCCAGGCACTTCGACAGAAGCTCGGACACATGCCCCCGCGTATCCATCTCCACCCGACGCTGCGTCACCGGCACCCCGCCGTTCGCGTTGTCGCTCTGCAGCAGCGCCGAACGCGAAGTGTTCACCTCGATCTCAAGCGGAACCTTCAGCTCGCGGCAGTACTGCAGAATGGTCCAGTGGGTCGATGGAATGCGCCCCGCGCCCATGTTCTGGTAATTGCCCTCAGCCCAGTCGATCGTCTGCACGGTGCCGTCGGTGAACTCCACCTTCTCACCCTTCTTGCCCGTCCACACCCGGCCCCCCGGACGCTCCCGCGCCTCCAGCACCGTCACCTCATACCCCAGCTTTTTCAACTCGTACGCCGACACCAGCCCCGCCGGCCCGCCACCCAACACCACCACCTTCACACCCTTGCCCGAACCCGCAGCGGCCTCAATCGGTCTCCACTGCTCGCCATACATCGGCATCAATCCCATGTGCTGCATCGCCACAAAGGCAGCACTGTATCCGCCCGCCTGCCCTATGCGCGTCAGGAACTCGCGCCTGCTCATCCCCATAGACGACACCTCTCGCGCTGCAGCCTGCCCGTCCAACCCGTTACGCAGGCACACCGCATCTGTTGGTCTGTTGAAGCTGCCGCAGGCCTTCACCGAAACAGCCGCGGAAGAATTTCTGGACGACGTCCACGGGCCTCTGGCAGAAACAGCTCCACAAGACACGAAGCCCGGTCGCAAACAGAGTTGCAAAGGGTGAACTTAGATTGTGCTGACTATAGGTACTAATGTACCGCAGATTGCGCTATGCGTCTGCGACCACGCACCGACACCACGTCGCAGCATCTCCACGGACCATCAGTCCACTGGCCGGATCGATACTCGGCGGCCGCCAATCCGCTAATTCAAGGTTCCCCGAACCTCGATCAGGCCCTCCGCCGCAAACTGGCGGAGAGTGCGCAGGACGTCAGACTCGATCTGCCCCGGCTGCGCCACGTACTCGTCCACTAACTGCGACGAAAGTTCTGAGACCCGAATCGGTGTCCTGATGCGCCTCCAGATGTCGCTCCCAGAACTCCCCAGCCCATAGCAGCGGTCGCGATCCAGGTTCATCAGGATCACTTCATCATTGACTTCAGTCGCCACCGGCGCAGAACTCCAGCAGACGATTGAGTCCGGATTGATTTCCTTCGGGTCCATAGCTTTTACGTAGAACACGTGCCGCACTCTCCAGCCAGGCGGCGCAAACTGAGAATACCGCGCCCCTCCCTATACAGACGAGCGAAGCCCGGGTCGGTACTACACCAAAGTGCAATCTTCTGCGGTAGATACCCGCAACGAGAACACGCGCGTCTCATGTAGTGTTGGGGCAAGATACAGCCCCCCTCCTATGGCTCTACGCCCCCAGCCTGCCGCATCACACGCTCCCGAGATCGACCTCCTGTTGGCCGCCGCGCGCTGGCCTCAGACCGGCCAGGACCGCGAGCAGATCCGGACCCTCTTCACCGAGCCGCGAATCTCCGCCCCGGTCCGCCTCGACCGCTTCCTCGAACTCGTGCAGCATCACCGCCTGGTCCCCCTCGTCTCCCACAATCTCCGCGCCAGCCTGGCCGGTCTTCCCCTCTCCCCCGGCCAGCAAGCCCTCATCGACCAGCTCGGCCAGCTCGCGGCAGCCAACGCCTATAGCGCCCTGCGCAGCCTCGCCGAAATGCGCCGCCTCGTCCAGGAACTCACCACCGCAGGCGTCCCGGTCAAAGTCCTCAAAGGCATCCCCCTCGCCCAGAGCGTCTTCGGCGACCTTAGCCTTCGTGCCACCGGCGATCTCGACCTCCTCATCCCCGAGAATGCGATCCTCCAGGCCGACCGCATCCTGCGCGAGGCCGGGTACCGCGGCCTCTTCCAGGTAGAGCGCTTCACCCCCAAACGCCTTCACTTCTACCGCAGCCACTGGAAGGACATCGCCTACGAGAACGCCTCGCACTGGCTACGAGGTCGACCTCCACTGGCGCTGCTTCCGCAACAGCGAGATGCCCGGCCGCGATCTCTGCTGCGGCCCCCGGCGCGGATACCGTCGACTTCGGCAACTTCGACGTCAGCACCCTGCCCCGCACCGAAACCCTTCTTTACCTCTGCGTCCACGGCACCCTCGACGGCTGGCTCTACCTGAAGTCCCTCGCCGACATCGCCGCCGCCGTCCGCACCATGCCCGAGTTCGAGCTCACTACCCTAGCCGACCGCGCCATTCACTACGGCGTCCTGCCCGGAACTCAGCGCGGCCCTTCTGCTCACCCGCCGCTACTTCGGCATGGATCACTGGAGCGCCGACGCTCCTCAGCGCAGCCGACGCCACCGTAGCCCACATCCTGCACTTCGCCGCGCAATCCCTCGAGTCGGAGGCCGGTTCCTTGCCGACCGCGTCCCATATCTCGGCGACGCGCCATGATGGCCTTTGAACTGCGCCTGCGCCGAACCTTCCGCTATCGCCGCGAGCTGCTCCTCCGCGTGCTCTTCCGCGCCCGCATGTGGGAGACCATCCCGCTCCCCGACTCCCTCTTCGGCATCTACCCGCTGCTCAGCCCCTTCGAGTGGGTCCTCTTCCGCCTCCGTCAATGGCTGGACAAACGCCCCGCCGGCGCCGGCCTCTCCGTCTAGCCCAGCTTCCCCTCGGCCTCTCAACCGACGCCAGCCCCTACGCCGCCCTCAAAAAGTCCGCCCGGATTCGCTTCGACCCGCCCTTACGAAATCCACCAGCGCCATCCCGTTGAAGCAGTCCAGCACACGCCCCTCACCAAACCTCTTGTGCTTCACCCGTATCGTTTGGCTTGAACTGTGCCGGCGGCGCAGCCTGGGGCAGTGTCTCCGGCGCCGTCGTCCGAATCTCGCCGTGCATGCGTCTCCACCACCGTCACTGGCTTGCCCGGCCGCAGTCACCACGGTCGGCGTCGCCTCCGCCGCCGCTTTCACCGCCACCGCGTCCGCCGATCCCACGAGCAGCCGGGCCGCCGGATGCTCCAGCACCGCCCCGCCGGCCTCGCGCGCAGTTATCGCAGCGAAAGCATCGCTCTCCGGCATCTTCCCCGAAGTACGCCCGGATCACCTGCATCCGGCACTCCGCCGTCTCGGCGTAACGCATCATCTCTGCCAGGCGGTCCCGATCGCGGCTCCCGCGCTCCGCATAGTCCCGCCAGCAGCGCCTCCAACGCACCGTCATCCGCTGCCTGCCCCGGCACCAACGTGTATCCCCGCGGCGTCCTGCGGACCAGCCCAGCCTCCCGCAGCAGATGCAGAATCACCTGCGTCCGGCGCCGACCCACACCGGCCCGCTCCGCCACACTCTGCGCCGAAGCCGGACAGCCGGCGCAACCACCGGCACCACCCGCTCCGCCTCCAACCCTTCTCCTCCGCCGGCGGCCTGCTCGTCCGCCACGCCCGATGCACCGCCGCCCAGGGCCTCCAGCACCGCCCGCACCTCCACCACCTTGGGATACCGCCCCGCCAGAAAGAAGCTCTGGATCCGCTTATCCTCCAGCCGATACAGCAGCATCGCCTGCGCCGGCTTGCCGTCGCGCCCCGCCCGTCCCGCCTCCTGGTAGTACGTCTCGAGCGAGTCCGGAAACTCGTAATGCACGATGTAGCGGATATCCGCCTTGTCCATCCCAAGCCCGAACGCCTTCGTCGCGATCATCACCTTGTGCGTGCCCGCCATGAACTCCGTCCTGCACCCGCTCCCGCTCCCGCGCCCCATCTTGCCGTGGTATCGCCCCGCCGAGACCCCATGCTCCGTCAGCCACTCGTGCAACTCGTTCGCCGACCGGACGCTTGACGTGTACATAATCCCGCTTCCCCTCAGTTCGCGTCCATCAGCGTCCGCAATCCGCGCCAGCTTCGCATCCGTTGTTCACCGTCGGAATCAACGCTCAGCAACAGGTTCGTCCGCTCCGACCCCAGGTATTGACCGAATCCGCATCGTCGATCCGCAGCACCCCAGGATCTCTGCGGCTAACCTCCTCGCGTCGCCGTGGCCGTCAGCGCCAGCACCGGCGGATCCCCCAGCGCCTTCCGCGCCTCCCCCAGGTTCAGATACGCCGGCCGAAAGTCATGCCCCCACTGCGAGATGCAGTGCGCCTCATCCACCACAAACAGCGAAATGCCCGCCGCCCCTCGCAGGTCCGCAGAAACTCCGGGTTCTCCAGCCGCTCCGGCGTCACATAGATCAGCTGCGCCATGCCCTCCGCGAATCTCCGCTTGCGCCTCGGCCGCCTCCGTCTGCGTGATCGTGCGAGTCCACCTTCTCGACCGCGATCTCCGCCGCCTCCGCCTTCTGCTCCTGGTCCTGCATCAGCGCAATCAGCGGAGAAACCACCACCACCGGCCGCGGCAGAAACAGCGCCGGCAGCTGATACGTCAGCGACTTGCCGCCACCCGTCGGCAGAATCGCCAGCGTGCTCCGGCCCGCGAACACCGCCTCCAGCACCTCGCGCTGCCCCGGCCGGAACCGCTGGATCCCGAACCGCTCCCGCGCCTCCTTGCAGAATCTCCGGCCAGGGCGGTCCCGGTTCCGTGGCTTGTGCTGTTGCGGCTTAGCCTTGCTGACGTTTGTACTTTGACTGAATCCTGGGGAGGCGTTCTGGGTCGCGGTCAGCCATGGGTCTCCAGCTTGGATGCGTCTCGCTCGACTCCGGCTTACCCGACCAGCCTCGTGAGGCAATTGACTTCCTCACCACCGTCTAAGATGAATCTAGTCATCTCGCATCCACAGGACACGTGACCGCAGGAGTTCCATGACCGAGTTCGTCATCAGACTGGCCGACGAGCGCGGCCGCGTGCAGGAGCAGACCCACGCCGCCGCCACCGCCGACGAGCTGCGCGCCCGCTTCACCCAGGCCGGCTACTACGTCTACTCCGTCAAGGCCCGCGGCCTGCTCGCCGGCGCCGGCAAAACCAAGAAGGTCAAGCTCGAAACCTTCCTCGTCTTCAACCAGCAGTTCCTCACCCTCATCCGCGCCGGCCTGCCCATCCTCAGCTCGCTCGACCTCCTCGCCAGGCGCCAGAAGCTCCCCCACTTCCGCGCCCAGCTCGAAGACGTCGCCGCAGCGCGTCCGCAACGGCGAATCCATCTCCGCCGCCTTCGAGGCCCAGGGCAGCTTCCCCCTCGTCTACACCACCACCCTGCTCGCCGGCGAGCGCTCCGGCAACCTCGAAGAGGTCCTCCAGCGCTACCTCGACTTCCAGCGCGTCTCCCTCACCTTCCGCAAAAAGCTGATCGCCAGCCTCATCTATCCCGCCGTCCTGGTCGTCATGGTGATCGCGCTCTTCATCTTTCTGATCACCTTCGTCGTCCCCCGCTTCGCCGAACTCTACGACCAGCTCGGCACCAAGCTCCCCGCCATCACCACTCTTCCTGCTCGAACTCGGCCGCGAAGCCCAGAACTACGGCATCTACGCCGCTGCCGCCGCTCGCCGCAGCCGTCTTCCTCCTCCTCCGCTGGATCAAGACCGACGCCGGCGCCACCGTCGTCGACCGCGTCCGCATCAGCCTCCCTCTCATCGGCGACGTCTGGCTCAAATACCAGGTCGGCCTCTTCTCCCGCACCCTCTCCACCCTGCTCACCGGCGGCCTGCCCCTCGTCCCCTCGCTCGAAACCGCCGCCCGCTCCATCGACTCCCGCCAGATCGCCAACGCCGTCTTCTCCTCCGTCGAAACCGTCCGCGAAGGCAAAGGCCTCGCCGACCAGCGTCGCACGCCACCAAGCGTCTTCCCCGAGCTCGCCATCGAGATGATCGAAGTCGGCGAATCCACCGGCGCCCTGCCCCAGATGCTCAACTCCGTCGCCGAGTTCTTCGAAGAAGACGTCCAGACCAACCTCACCGCCGCCATGAGCCTCATCGAACCCGTCATCCTCATCGTCATGGGCATCGTCGTCGTCACCATCCTGATCGCCCTCTACCTGCCCATCTTCTCCCTCGGCGCAGGAGCCGCCGGCAGTCCCGGTAGTAGCGCATACCACCTTCGAGTCATTGCGTGACCATGGTAGTATGACCATAGTAAGGAGTGCCGCGTGAAGACCATCGCTGCCGGAAAATTTAAAGCCACCTGCCTCGCCGTGCTTGACGAGGTACAGAGCAAGCGAGAGACCGTGGTGGTAACAAAGAATGGAACGCCTGTCGCCCAGCTTGTTCCCATGCCCTCTCGACGGGCCCGATCCGCTCTTTGGCTTCTACCGTGGAAAGCTCGAGATCGTTGGGGACATGGTGGCCCCGATCTACGTTACGAGGAAGACGAGTTCGAGAGTCTGCGGAATAGGTGATCCTTCTCGACACGCACGCGGTAGTCTGGCTGACTGAGAGCCCGGCAGATGCTCTCCCAAGCCGCAGAGGACGGCAATCCGGCACGAGCGGCAGCACGGGCCTCCTGGCGATCGCCGACATCGACTTTGCGCGAGCTCGCGATAATCATCTCCGAAGGTACGCTGAAGGCCCGAACATCCGTCGGGGCATTTCTGGAAGCAGTCGAGCGAAGGTTTCACGTCGTTCCCGATGACTGCGAGCGATCGCTGAATCGCTCACAGCAGTTTTCACGCGGCTTATCCGAAGGACCCCGCGGACCGCGTGATCGGCGCGACCGCTCTCGTCCACGGCTGCCGCCTGGTCACCGCCGACGGAAAGATCCGCGCCTCCGGCGAAGTAGATTGCGTCTGGTAACACGGTTGACCGTGCCGAGCATCAAGGGAGTCTCACACCCATATGGCAACACCCGTAGCAATCCCGCTCACCGTGAGCGACGATGGGCATGGACGAAGTCGAGCGCGCGCAGGCCCTCGCCCGCCGCTACCACGCCGAGTTCGTCGACCTGAAGAACTTCAAGATCCAGCACGAGCTCTTCAAGTCGCGTGCCCGTCGACATGATGTTCCGCTACAACTTCGTGCCGCTCGAGCAGCTCGAAGGCCGCCTCGCCATCGCCGTCTCCGACCCCTCCAAGCTCATGGTGCTCGACGAGATCTCCGGCCTGCTCGGCCAGCGCCTCGTCACCCGCGTCGCCACGCTCTCGCAGATCACCGACCTGCTCAAAAAGACCGAGCAGTCCCAGCGCGTCCTCGACGAAGCCTCCGAAGGCCTCGCCTTCGACGTCCTCTCCAACGAAGACAACCCCGACGAAAACATCTCCATCGAGCGCCTCACCGCCGACGACGACATCTCCCCCATCATCCGCCTCGTCGACACCACCATCTTCACCGCGCTCGAGCGCCGCGCCTCCGACATCCACCTCGAAACCTTCGACGACTCGCTCCTCGTCAAGTACCGCATCGACGGCGTCCTCCAGCAGGCCATGGCGCCCATCGCCCGCGAGCACCACCAGACCATCCTGTCCCGCATCAAGGTCATGTCCGAGCTCGACATCGCCGAGCGCCGCGTCCCCCAGGACGGCCGTTTCCGCGTCCGCTACAAGGGCCGCCTGATCGACTTCCGCGTCTCCATCATGCCCACCGTGCATGGCGAAAACGCCGTCCTCCGCGTGCTCGACAAAGAGTCGATGTCCGAGAAGTTCACCAAGCTCTCGCTCGACGTCGTAGGCTTCGCCGAAGACGACCTCCGCCGCTTCCGCCGCTACATCAAGGAGCCCTACGGCATGGTGCTCGTCACCGGCCCCACCGGCTCCGGCAAGACCACCACCCTCTACGCCGCGCTCAACGAGATCAAGTCCGAAGAAGACAAGATCATCACCATCGAAGACCCCGTCGAGTACCAGATCCGCGGCATCACCCAGATCCCGGTCAACGAGAAGAAGGGCCTCACCTTCGCCCGCGGCCTGCGCTCCATCCTCCGCCACGACCCCGACAAGATCCTCGTCGGCGAAATCCGCGACGCCGAAACCGCGCAGATCGCCATCAACTCCGCCCTCACCGGCCACCTCGTCTTCACCACCGTCCACGCCAACAACGTCGTCGACGTCCTCGGCCGCTTCCTCAACATGGGCGTCGAGCCCTACAACTTCGTCTCCGCGCTCAACTGCATCCTCGCCCAGCGCCTCGTCCGCACCAGTCTGCGAGTTCTGCGTCCGCGACGTCCACTACACCGACGACGAACTCGTCGCCAGCGGCCTCGACCCCGCCGAGTGGCGCGGCTTCCAGTTCCGCGAAGGCGCCGGCTGCATCGAGTGCGCGCGGCACCGGCTTCCGCGGCCGCTCCGCCATCCACGAGCTCCTCGAGCTCGACGACGAGATCCGCGAAATGCTCCTCGCCAAGAAGCCCGGCTCCGAGATCCGCAAAAAAGCCCGCGACAAAGGCATGGCCTTCCTCCGCGACTCCGCCCTCGAACGCGTCCGCGCCGGCGTCACCACCCTCAAGGAGATCAACAAGGTCACCTTCATCGAGGCCGGCCGCTAACGCATGCCGTCGCCGCTCGTCCACGCAAACGCCCCAGAACGCCCTGCGAGACCTCGTCATCTCGCCGATCTGGACTCTTACGTCGCCTCCTCTTCCTGAACGTCGACCGCACCCGCATCGATCGCCCTCCGCGCCGCCGGAGCGCACGTTCCGTCATGCGCTGGGCCCAGATCCCCATCTGGATCGGCATGCTCGTCCTCTGGGCTCTGCAACGGCTGGCAGAGCTGGCAGCGTCTTCCGTGCCAACGATCGGCTAGGATAGTCTAGAACCAGAGATGCAGATTGGCTCTGCTCCCAAGTTCGCTCGGCACCCGGCCGCGGCTCGCCTGCGAGGTCCGCCCCGAAGGCGTCGTCGCCGCGCGCGCGGACGAAAACTCGTCTACGCTCGCCGCCGTCTCGCGCTCCGAGTTCGCCGCCGGCACCGCCGTCCCCGCTGCTCCGTCCCGGCACCCCGCCGCGCCATCGCGCCCCGCCGAAGTCGCCCGCACCCGCAGCCCTCACCTCCTCGACCGCGCCGCCCTCGTCGCCGCCGTCCGCAAGGCCCTCGACGCCGTCGCCAGCGCGGCCGCGAGATCACCGCTCATCGTCCCCGACTCCGCCGTCCGCGTCCTCCTGCTCGACTTCGACGAGCTCCCCGGCAAACCCGCCGAAGCCCTCCCCGTCGTCCGCTTCCGCCTCAAAAAACTCCTCCCCTTCGACGCCGACGACGCCGCCGTCAGCTACCAGGTCATGTCCTCCACCCGCGCCCTCGTCCGCGTCCTCGCCGTCGCCATGCCCCGCGAACTCCTCGCCGAATACGAGTCGCATCATCCGCGAAGCCGGCTTCGAGCCCGGCGCCATCCTCCCCAGCACCCTCGCCGCCCTCGCCGGCCTGCCCGAAGAGCGACGCCCCCGCCCTCCTCGTCAACGCCGGCCGCGACAGCGTCACCACCGCCATCGTCCGCGCCGGCCTCCTCCTCCTCCATCGCACGCGTCGACCTCCGGACAGACGACCCCGCACCGGCGAGCCCGGCCGAGCCCCGCCTCCCTGCATCCCGCCACCGCCGGTACCTCGACCCCCATCGAAGCCGCCGCCCGCATGCCAGACCGCTCGAGCTCGACGCGCAACGCTCGCCACTCGAGAACGCCGGCCGCCTGCACCACCAGCCGAGACTCGCCCAGGCCGTCAGCGTCGCCGCCGCCTACTTCGAAGACACCCTCGACCACCCAGCCCGCGAGCCTGCTCGCCAGCGGCACCCTCAGCGCCGCCGCCCTCGAAGCCATGCTCGCCGCCGCCGGCCTCGACCGGCATCCCCGTCGCGCGAGATCGTCGACTCCGCCATGCTCGGCTCCCGGCGCAAACTCGCACGCTCCCCGGCCGCGTCCGCCCGGCTGGCTCGCCGGCGTCCGGGGAGCCCTCGCAAGCTGATGCGCGTCTCCATCAATCTCGCCACCCGCCCCTTCATCGAGCTCCGCGCCGCTCTTCACCCGGCTCCGCATCGCCATGGCTGCTCTCGCCGTCCTCGCCATCGGCCTCGGCTTCTGGCCTCCACTCGCCTCAGCAAGCGCGCCGCACGCCGCCCAGGCCCGCATGAACGCGCTCCGCGCCCAGACCCTCGCCTTCCAGACCGAGCGCCAGAACAACGAACGCCGCATGCGCCAGCCCGCCAACCGCGCCGTGCTCGACCGCTCCCGCTTCCTCAACGCCCTCTTCCAACGCAAAAGCTTCTCCTGGACCGCCGTCATGATGGACCTCGAGCGCGTCCTCCCCCCCGGCGTCCAGGTCACCAGCATCGAGCCCGTCAGTCTCCGCCGAAGGCGACGTCACCATCCGCCTCCGCGTCAGCGGCAACCGCGACCGCGCCGTCCAGCTTGTCCGCAACCTCGAGCGCAGCCAGCGCTTCCTCCAGCCCCGCCTCGCCAACGAAGTCCGCCCAGATCCCAGGACAGCGGCCGCGCCCGCACCGTCGCCCCGACGCCAGACCAGGCCGCTCCCGGCGGCGTCGAGTTCGACATCCTCAGCGGCTACAACCCGCTCCCCGCGTCCACGCAGCGCCGGTCCGGTCGTCGTCAAAACGGTCCAGTCCGCCCGCATCCGCCTACCCGCCCCATCCGGCCATCGGCTCACCCGCCTGCCCGCCCATCCAGCCCAGCGCCCGCAGGAGGCCCCCGATGAGCACACCCTCGCCTCCACCGCCCGCACTCCCGCCCGCACCATCGTCACCGCAACGCGCGGCTGGCTCAGCCCCCTCAACCTCCACTTCGCCGGCGTCGCCCTCCTCGCCCTCGTCAATATCTACCTCCTCGTCCAGCTCGTCGTTGCTCTGGCAGCAGGCCCGCAGCAACGACGCCGACGCCCTGGCCCAGCAGCAGATCGCCCTCAAAGCCGCCGAGATCGGCGCCCAGCCCCTCCGCGGCCTCGACACCAAGCTCGCCCAGGCCACCACCGACGCCGACACGCTTCTACGCCGCACGCCTCCCCGGCACCGACTCCGAAGTCCTCACCGAACTCGGCCGCCTCACCCGCGCCCACGACGTCCGCCTCACCCGCGCCCAGTACCTCCACGCCCCCGTGCTTCCCGGAACCGCCGGCGAACTCACCGAGATGCGCATCGACGCCAGCCTCTCCGGCGACTACCGCCCCCTCGTCCAGGTCATCAACGCCCTCGAGCGCGACCGCATGTTCTTCCTCATCGACGCCGTCACCCTCACCGGCCAGCAGAGCGGCACCGTCAACCTCCGCCTCCGCCTCCGCACCTTCCTCCGCGGCCACGTCGCGGCAGACGAACTCCCCACCCCGAGCAGCCAGACGCCCGCACCCCCGCCACTGCCGCCCCCGCCGCACTCCCCGCAGGAGGCACCGCAATGAAGCATCGGCGGCGCCGCGGCTCGGAAGACCGCAAAAAGTTCATCGCCATCTGCGCCTTCGCGTCTCGCCGCGGCCTGGTCCTCTACTACGAGCTCCGCGACCCCACCCCCACCCCGCGCCGCGTCCGCCGCCCGTCGTCACCACACCACCGCCAGGCCCGCGTCAGCGCACCGCCACCCCGGCACCGCCGCCCGCGCAAAGACCATCGGCACCACCGACGCCGCACTCGACCCCACGCTCCACATGGAGCCCATGCGCCGCACCGAGTCCGTCACCTACGAGGGCACCGGCCGCAACATCTTCTCCGGCGTCTCCGCCCCGTCGTCGTCATCCCCAAGCCCATCCAGCCGCGCCCGGCCCGATCGTCGTCGCGCAGGGCCCACCGCCTCCGCCGCCCGGCCCCCCGCCCCCGCCGCCCATCGATCTCAAGTTCTGCGGCTACTTCCTCGCCACGCAACCGGCGAACGCCAGGTCATCCTGCTCCACGGCGACGACGTCGTCCTCGCCCACGCACGGCGACGTCGTCCTGCGCCGCTACAAGCATCCTCACCGTCTCCGCCAACTCCATCCAGGTTGAAGACCTGCCCAACAACAACAAGCAGATCCTTCCGCTGCTCCAACTAGAGCCCCCCATGCCGCCCTGCAAGCTCTGACCGCCCGCAGCCGACCCTCGTCCGAACAGCACCTCGCGACTCGAAGACGGCTTCCTTCTGCTCGGAGCCATCGTCGCTGATCGCGCTCGTCCTCATCCTGCTCGCCATCGCCGCCCCGCGCCTCGCCCGCGACCTCCGCCGCGAACAAGAAGTCGAAGCCGTCCACCGCGGCAACCAGTACGTCCGCGCCATCCAGCTCTACTACCGCAAGTTCGGCCGCTACCCCGGCTCGCTCGACCAGCTCGAACACACCAACAACATCCGCTTCCTCCGCCAGCGCTACACCGACCCCATCACCGGCAAGGACGACTTCACCATCATCCCCGTCGGCCAGAACAAGACCACCGTCAAAGACCTTCTTCGGCGAGCCGCTCGCCGGACTTCCCACCGCCGGCCTCGGCTCCATCAGCGGCATGCTCTCACCCGGCATCGGCCAGGCAGGCGCACCCGGCGCAGGCAGCCCCGGCGCCTTCGGCAGCTCCCCCGCCGGCGGCTTCGGCGCAGCCCCAGCGGATCCGGCAGCCCCGGGCGGATCGGCAGCGCCAGCCCCGCAGCAGCCGCACTCCAGGCGCGACCGGGGCCGCCGCAGCCGGCACCCCTGCCGCCCCCGGAGCCGCCGCCGCCGGAGGCGCAGCAACCGCCGGCGCGGAGGCGCAAGCGGCACCGGCACCTCCCCCGACCGACCCCACCTTCAGCAGCCATCCGCCACCACATTCGCGGCAGCCGCGGCGCTCCTTCATGGGAGTCTCGCTCGGAGCCAAGGCGGCTCCATCATCGAACTCAACGACCAGACCGACCCGGGAAACCTGGGAGTTCCTCTACGACCCCCGCCTCGACCTGCTCAAGGCCAGGGCCGCCGCCCTCAACGGACGGCCCCGGCTCCGTCCCCGCAGGCGCCCTCGGCAACCCCGTAACCCAGCCCGGAGCCTTCGGCGCACCATCCCCAACCGCCCCGCCCCCCGGCACCCCGCCCGGCACCACACCCCCCACCACGCCCGGCTCCCCGCTCACCCCTCCCACCATCGGCGCTCCCATGCCGAACCAGCCCTGACCGCAGCCCCTCCCCCAGGGGCCACCGTATATGCTGTCCCAAGCTTTCCTCTGGAGACCTGATGACCCTCTACGCCAAAGTTCTGCCCTCCCTCACCGCAGCTCTGCTCC
The DNA here is from genome assembly GCA_963791875.1 of uncultured Acidobacteriaceae bacterium. Lineage (GTDB taxonomy): Bacteria > Acidobacteriota > Terriglobia > Terriglobales > Acidobacteriaceae > Edaphobacter. Next base: position 424,708 of record CAWBUI010000001.1, on the reverse strand, counting down.
TTTCCTCCTGCTTTGGCCAGACACCCGCCGCACCCGCACCCCAGCCCGCCGCGCAAGCTGCCCCCTGGATCGCCAAAAGCAACGCCTACACCCAACGCCTGCTGGACGTTGAGCTCAAGCACTCCCCCGAGGCCGGCTCCGCGGAAGGCCTGCAAGCAGTTCGACACCCTCATCAGCAAACCCACCCTCGCCGACGAACTGGCCCAGCGCAAAGAGACGCAGGCCATCCTCACCGGCTTGAAAGCTGCGGCGGCCACCGAGCCCGACAAAGACGTTCGCGAAGATCTGGCCATCATCGATGCCAACTTCGCCCACGACTTCCGCCAGCAGGACTACGCCATGGCGCATGAGGTCCCCTTCATCAACGCCAGCCAGCTCGTCTTCCGTGGCCTCTACACCCTGCTCAGCGACCAGGTTCCGGACGAACGCAGCCCCGCCGCCGTCATCCGGCTGCGCAAATACACAGGCGCCGAGCCCGGCTTCACGCCCATCACCGATCTCCTCAAGCAGCGCGTCATCGAGCAGATGGCCAAGCCCGGCGTCATCTATCCCTCCCGCGGCGAGATGGAGACCGAACTCGGCCGCAACAAGAACTACGTCGACGGCATCGCGGCGCTGTTCACCAAGTACAAGCTCACCGGGTGGGAGGAGCCCTACGCGAAGCTGAAGCAGCAGCTCGCCGACTACGACGCCTGGACCCGCGCCACCGTCCTCCCCAAAGCCCGCACCGACTTCCGCCTCCAGCCCGAGCGAGTACGCCCTCGCCCTCGAAGGCTTTGGCGTCGACCTCCCGCCCTCCGCTCTCGCCGCGCAGGCCCACGCCGCCTTTACAGCAGATCCAGGGCGAGATGGCTCCGCTCGCCGCCCAGGTCGCGAAGCAGCACGGCTTCGCTTCAACCGACTACCGCGACGTCATCCGCCAGCTCAAGAAGACCCAGATCACCGGCGACGCCATCCTTCCCTTCTACAAGGATCGCCTCAAAGTCATCGAGGGCATCATCGCCGACAAGCAACTGGTCACTCTGCCAGGCCGTCCCGCTATCATCCGCATCGCCACCCCCGCGGAGACAGCCGCGCAGCCCGCCCCCCACATGCAGCCCCCGCCCTTCCTCCACAACACCGGCCAGCGCGGCGAGTTCGTCCTCCCCGATACCATCCCCTCCGCCACCGGCGGCGCAGGCCGACAAGTACGACGACTTCGCCTACGACGCCGTCTCCTGGACCCTGATCTCTCACGAGGCCCGGCCCGGCCACGAGCTCCAGTTCGATTCCATGGTCGAACAGGGCGTCTCCCTCGCCCGCGCGCTCTACGCCTTCAACTCCACCAACGTGGAAGGCTGGGGGCTCTACTCCGAGTGGATCATGCAGCCCTACGAGCCCGCCGAAGGCCAGCTCCTGACCCTCCAGCTTCGTCTGCTCCGCGCCGCCCGCGCCTTCCTCGACCCCGAACTCCAGGCCGGTAAGGTCACGCCCGAAGGCGCCTACAAGGTCCTCGAAGGCGACGTCATCCTCTCCCATGCCTTCGCCCAGGAAGAAGTCGAGCGCTTCACCTATCGCATGCCCGGCCAGGCCAACAGCTACTTCTACGGCTACACTAAGCTGCTCGCCCTCCGCAAAGACACTGAAGCCGCCCTCGGGCCCAGGTTCAACGCCAAACGCTTCCACGACTTCCTCCTGGCCCAGGGCCTTCTTCCTCCAAACCTCCTCCGCCAGGCAGTCATGGAGAACTTCGTCCCCCGCGAAAAAGCCGTTCACTAAACGCTGTCAACCCCCCAGACGTGGGATTACTCGTCGCAACTTACTGCATTACAGTCACTTACGCGCCAAAAATACTTGGCCATTTAGTTCCACTCGACCAGCTACAATTAAGGGAGTAGCAATAAGCCATGCGGTTGCGAAGCAGTAAACAAAGGTCTGGACCGCAGCAGAGGTCCGGACCTAAGTTCTTTATGCACTAGACTTTGCCCGCAAAAAGTACGGGGGGGTGCCCCCCGGTTACACACCACAGCCTCAACAACCAGAGTACGAACGCGCCGCCACACGATTCCTCCATGCGAAGCGCCCATGTAGAGAAGCGCCCCATGTAGAACAGAGAGACCAATGAACAACGCCGCCGTACTCGCCGCCGCTGCCCTGCCCCTCTTGCTAGCCGCCGGAGTCACGGCCGCCGCGGCACAGCCACCCGCGCCGCCTCCTGCAGCGCCTCAAGCGTCGCAACCGAACCCTGTTGCACCCGTCCCAGCGCGGCAGCGGCCTCCGATGGCGCCGGTCGGTGTACCCGTCCTCGGCATGCCGTTCGTCCACGATCCGTCGACAGTAGTGCACTTCCACGGCCGCTATTACGTCTACTCAACCGGTCGAGGCATCCCGTTCTACTCGTCGCCCGACGGCGAGACGTGGACGCGAGAAGGTTCCGTCTTCACCCAGATTCCCGACGCCGTCCACGCCGCTGTCCCGAAGAACAACGGCGCAGACGTATGGGCACCCGACATCCTTCGCGTCGGCGACCAGTTCTTCCTGTATTACGCAGTCTCAAGCTGGGGATCCTTCCAGTCAGTCGTCGCCCTCGCCACCAACACCACGCTCGACCCCAAGGATCCGAAGTACAAGTGGGTCGACCACGGTGTAGTCGTCAGCTCGGATGGCACGGAAGATCTCAACGCCATCGATCCCGGGGTCATCCAGGCACCCGATGGAACCCTCTGGATCTGCTACGGCTCCTACCACGGAAGCATCCGCGTCACGCAACTCGATCCTGCCACCGGCCTGGCACTCACCCCTGGCAAACTCGGGCAGGCGATCGCAACCGCACGCGAGTCGGAAGCCTCCGACATTATCTTCCACGACGGCTTCTTCTACCTCTTCGTCAATCACGGCAGCTGCTGCAAAGGCAAAGACAGTCAGTACAACATCCGCGTCGGCCGCTCCACCACGATCACCGGACCTTACCTGGATCGCCACGGGGACGCGCTCGCCTCCGGCGGAGGATCGCTCTTCCTCGCAGCCCACGATCACAGAATCGGCCCCGGACACTTCGGACGGCTGCTCGACTACGACACGCCCGCCGACGGCCAGGAACGCTTCAGCATCCACTACGAAGCCGACCTCACACGCGACAACCGCTCCACGCTCGACATTCGCCCCCTGCTCTGGTCCACCGATGGCTGGCCGATCGCCGGCGACAACCTCACCGAAGGAACGTACCAACTCGTCTCCCGCGCCAGCGAGAACACCCTGGGCATCTACGCCCCCGTCCTTCCAAAGCTGCCCGCCTCACCCTCGCCGCCGCCCCCGCAAGCTGCAGGCGCTCCCAGCGTCCACCTGAACCGCTATCTCGCTCTCCCGAACGAGAAGTGGACGATTGCCCCTGCAGGCCACGGGCTCTACAAGATCCTCAACCTCGCCTCCGGCGACGCGCTCCAGGTAGATACCGCATCCGCTGCCGGATCGTCCTCAGACACACCCATCTCCTTTGCGCCGTTCACAGGCGCCGCGTCGCAACTCTGGACTCTCGATCAGTTCCCCGACGGCGCATATCGAATCCTCAACCCGAAGTCTGGATTGTGCCTCAGCGCCACGGTACACGGCGGAACAGTAAACGCCGCCACCTTCGGCCGCGACGATCTTCACCTCTGGACGATCACCACACCCTGAATAACATCCGCCCGCAACCGGCGAACGCCATCCAGCCTCGTCTACCGAGCCGACGCGTTAGTCCCGCGCCCTCACCGCGACCGACGAACACCACCTCCCGCCCCGAGACATGATAAGTACCTCCGATTCTGCGTCGATTGATCTCACGTTCACGATAAGCACGCGGTATGATCGTGTTCGCCCGTTCTATCCCAGGCGTGCAGAGTTCCGGGTCCAGTGGTCCTCAAGCTGTTCCGGCTGCCGCACAAAGCCTGCTGCCGCAAAGCGCAGCCAGCGAAGCGCGGGCTGAGGGCCTATGTCGTGTAGTCAAGCAACAGGTCGATGTCTCCCGCTCCCGGACGGTGGTCGAGACAGCAACGCCGCGCCGGCAACTCGCGTCGGCACACGTGCGACCTTCCGACAGGTTCTGCTCGAAGCCGTGCTCCTTGGGATGTTCTGCGTATGCACCCCAAGCCTTCCGTCAGCGCACGCAATGGCTCCGCCCCTCAGCCCTCAAAGCCCGGCTGAACGAGCGTCACTCACGGTATCAGGCGCCGTTCTCGATCCGTCCGGTGCTCTCGTCCCGCATGCTGCAGTAACTCTCACACCGGCTGCAAACAACGCTGCATCCTCCGCCGTCACCACGACCACCAATGCTGTGGGTCGCTTCTACCTCCGCGCACTCCCTGGCGCCTATTCGCTGTCGGTGCGAGCACCCGGCTTTGCCGACTTTCAGACCAACGTCCAACTGGAGACAGCTTCACCCGGAGACCTCGACGTCCGCTTGCAGATGGCGACCGAGCTCGCCAAGGTCGACGCGCTCGAGGAGGCTCCCGGCACCAGCGGGGCCACTTCCTTTGCGATCTCGCACCGCGACCTCGAACAGCTACCGCTCGACCCGACCGCGCTGCTCGACCAGCTTCAAGCACTCGCCGGCGGACCCGGAGCGGAGCTATTGGTGGATGGCTTTTCGCATACGGCCCTTCCTCCGCGGTCCGAGATTCGCGAGGTCCGGGTCAATCAGAACCCGTACTCCGCGCAGAACGACATCAATCCGCGCAGCGGCACCATCCAGGTATTCACCCGCCCCGGAACCGACGGCGTTCATGGCGACTTCTATCTGCAGGGCAACACGTCGGAACTGGACGCAAAGAATCCCTTCACGCCCGGACAGCCACCCTACTTCGGCTTCGCTACGGAGAACACGATCAGCGGCCGACTGCACGACCGTGCTTCCTACCTGGCAGCGTACAGCGAAACGGAAAATCGGCTTAACTCGCTCGTAAGCGCCGACGCTGTGGCTGCGTCAGCGGTTCCTTCCCTGCAAGCGGTTCCCAGTCCGTACTCGGCGATCAATTTCTCGCCGCGCGTCGATCTGCAGCCGGGATCTCGCAGCACGTTGATCTTCCGGTATGCCCTGGATCGCACTCACCAGCAGAACGGAGGAGTGGGCCAGCTCGCACTCGCCAGCCAGGCCTTTGACTCCACATCGCTATACACACACGGTTCAGGTCTCGAACTCGCAGGTGGTGGGAGAACATGCAATCAATGACACGCGGCTGCAGTACATCCGGCAGGAGAGCCGGCAAAGTCCGGCCAGCGTAGCCCCGACGGTCATCGTTGAAGGACTCTTCAGCGGAGGAGGAAGTTCCGCGGGCGCGCTCAGCCAACATCTCGATCACCTCGAGTTACAGAACTACCTCGCTCTTGCGCGTGGGCAACACTACATCAATATCGGCGGACGGCTTCGAGGGGCGCGCGATGCAAGTCGCTCAACTGCGGGCTTCAACGGCGAGTTCATCTTCTCTTCGCTCGCCGACTATCAGCGCACCGCAGGCGGCAACGCGACCCTCGCCGCGCAGTTTATAAGGACAACCGGCAACCCGTCCGCCGCCGTAAGCATTGCGGACACTGCCCTTTTCGCGCAGGACGACTGGAAGCTGAAGCCAGACCTCACGCTGAGTTATGGTCTCCGGTTCGAATCGCAATCATTCATCCCAGACCATATCGACTTCGCACCCAGGGTGGGCTTTTCGCTTACGTTGGGTCGCGCCACGGCGGGCCATTCGCCCCAATACACGCTGCACGGTGGCGCAGGCCTGTTCTACGGTAGGTTCCCATTGGAATCTGCACTCACCGTGGTCCAGCAGGATGGGGCCGCAGAGCAGCAGATCGTGGTGCAAAACCCGGCGTTCTATTTAGCCATTCCCACTCCGGCGTCTCTTCCGGTCGCAGCGTCGCCCGTGGTATATCGCGTCAATCCGCGTTACCGCAGCCCTTATTACGTCGGGTCTACGATCACGCTGGACCGGCAGGTGGGCCGCAAGGGCATGGTCAGCCTGAGTTGGCTGAATGATCGCGGGATTCACACCCAGCAAATGGAAAACGTCAATGCACCCCTCCGGGGCACCTACGGCCTTGCGACCGGAGCGAGCGGCATGCGTCCGCTCGGAATCAATCAAGAGGTCTACGAGTTTTCCTCGGACGGTCTGTACCGTTCGAGTCGATTGACAGCGACCTTCAATCTGCGGCCAGGGAGATTTTCGATCTACGGCTTCTACACCACTCGATTCGACAAGAGCGATGCCGAACCCGGAACGTTTCCCTCGCAAACCGAATTCGTAGGCGCCGATTACGGCCGAGCCAACGACGACATCCGCCACACGATGACACTTCGCGGCGCCGCGGATCTTGCGCGGGGCTTCTTCCTCTCCGGTTTCGTGCACGCGACCAGCGGCGCCCCGTTCAACATCCTCCTCGGACGAGACTTGAATGGCGATACACAGTTCAACGACAGGCCCGCGTTCGCCACGGATCTGTCACGGCCCAGTGTCATCACGACTTCCTGGGGTACATTTGACGCCGATCCTCAGCCGGGACAAACGATCATTCCCCGGAACCTGGGAAACGGGCCGGCGTATGTCTTAGTGGATCTGGCTCTCGGCAGGACCTTCAACATCGGGCCAAGGCAGCCACTCGCCTCTCCGGCGGCCGTGCCTAATACTCTCGCATCCGCTCCCGGCGGAACTCGAAGCCGCTTGGCCACGCTGGACCTCTACGTTGAAACGCAGAATGTGCTGAACCATCCAAACCGGACCGCACCCGTAGGAACCCTGGGATCGCCGCTCTTCGGACGCTCACTCTCGATCGCCAGCGCCAGTTCCCTCTCCGGCGACCGCATCATCAACATGACCATGTCTCTGCGCTTCTAATCAAGCTTACCCAACCACGGGCAGGCTCCTCGTAGCTGGCGACCTAGGGAGTCCGAACGTGCTCCTCCACGAGGTCCAGCACGCGCTCCATATGGGCAAAATTTCGCGGGCGTCGCAGCAGAAGCGAGGGGGCCTGCCGCAGAATCTGCCCGCAGACCTGAAAGCATTCTGCCTGCCGTCCTACGGCCTTCATCAAGTAGTCGAAGTGCATCAACCTCATCAAGCGAGCCAGGGCCTCCGCACCTTGCATTGGGGAAAGCGTCGGCGCTGCGTCCACATCGTCGTCCCAGTCCAAAAATATGACCTGCCGAAGCGGGAGACATTCGTCGGGCGCGTGAACCCTCATGCGGAACTTCTCCTCCCGACTCCAAACCTTCGGCAAGCCCACGGGAGAGGTTCCGAGATGGGCGAGTGCAGTTGGCCATAGCTTCAGCGCAGGAGCTACAGGAACGACCCGGAGATCGCGCGGGTTCCCTGGGCTCGCATCGAGCAGGCACATATCGTCGGACACAGTGGGAAATCCGCGGCGCTCCAGCCCAGCCGCGAGCGTGGACTTGCCTGCACCCGAATCGGCGGGGAATGCCACCACACGATCGCCGACTCGCACGGAGCTTCCGTGTATCGCATACCGCCCGGTCTGGAAACAGAGCTGGGCAAATATGGGCGCGAGAAGATACGCGCGGATGTCGCCGGGCGGAGCCCCAGGCGCGGGCTCTACAACTATCTCTCGGCCCTCCTTCACGTGGAAGCTTCCCACGTGCGGGACTCGCTGTAGGTATTCGCTCCTGGAAGCCCACCATCGTGTCTCGTTCGCCACGACGTCATCAATTACTTCGGGGGTCCGCCCGGAACGAATCCAGGCATTTGGCTCGCCAGCGGCGTCGGGAGAGAGCGCCGTAAGCTCGGGGAAGGAGACCTCGGACCCCAGCAGGAATGGCCCAAGTCTATATCTGTCAACAACCGAAGCCATGACACGATGATACCCGTCTTATCAGAAGGTTACCGCAGAACGGCAGCGGAGATGGCGGCCCTACCGGTAACAATAAAAGACGGTACTCCGGAGTGCAGGACTTTCAGAAATGCCGTTGACTTCGCTATCACTGGCCCCTAGGATGGAGGGTAGTGCAGCATTTTTCCGGTCTCGGGTCGAATTGAAGGGTGCTCCATTCCACTCACTCGGGCTTAAAGTTTCGAAACGCGAGCGACAGGGTTGGAGCCGAACTCATCTATAAGAGAGTACGAATTTCCCGCAGGGCGAGGTTGCCCGATTACTGGGGACGGCAAACGCTCGGCGATGTTATGGAGGTCTTATGTACGATCAGATAGGAAGTTCACACGGCTCACAGCCGGACCGCAAGAAAAAAGTTTGGTCGCAGCCCGTGCTGACGGTTTCCGAGATCAGTAGCGCCGAAGGTGCGGTACAGGGGCCGCTATGCGACAAGCATGGGTCGCTGTCAAAGGGCGGAAACTGCCCGTAGTACTGTACTCACGCAGCGACGCAAGGCCAACGCGGCAAAGTTTCTGTAGCACCTAGGATCAACCGCATCGCTTGGGCTAGACTGGTTTCTTAGACAGCCCAAGCGATGCTTCTCCCCCGTCAGGAACTTCATTGAGTGCCATCTGTGGCGCTTGGCTCCCTAACGACCCGAGTTCAGCCGCGCGCTACTGCCGGATGGTACTTGCCGCCCTTGAGACTCATGGGCTGGATCGTTGTGGCCTCTCTCCCTCGGATCTCACCCCCTCCTCCGGTCCCGTATTCGGACATCGGCTGCTCCGCATCACCCCCGAAGATGCGTTCGAGACCCAACCCCTTCTAATTCCAAACGAGCTTTGCCTGGTAGCTGACGCTCGTATCGACAATCGCGCTCAACTTGCGGGCCCACTCCGGATATCCGAACCGGAGCTTTCTTCGCTGTCAGATTCCGATGTTCTACTCCGCGCCTGGCAACGCTGGGGAACCCGGTGTCTGGATCATCTGGCCGGCGCCTTCGCGTTCGCAGTGTGGGAGCGGCGAAGCGAGGCGGATCTTCCTCGCCAGGGACCATGCGGGGGAACGCCCCCTCTATTTCCGTCACACCGCCGAATTCTTATTGTTCGCCACCTCGGCAAGGGCTCTGCGGGCGTGCCCGGGCGTCAGCAGTGAGCTGGATCAGCGCCAACTCGCGCGGGACCTGATCGGCCTGCCACCCGAGTACCCTCATTCCCGGTTTCGAGAGATTGGCGAAATTGCACCTGGACATTGCCTCATCGTCACGCACGGGGCGGGCAGACTCCAAGCTACTCACCGCCGCTATTGGGAGATCCACAGGCTTCCGGCTGTCCGCTACCCCCACGACGAGCAGTACGCCGAACATTTCGTCGAACTGTTCGACGAGGCGGTCCGCTGCCGCCTTCGCACAACGGGGCAGGTTGCCAGCGAGTTGAGCGCCGGGCTCGATTCAGGTGCCGTGACGGCCACTGCCGCCCGCCTTCTTGCCTCTACCGGCAGAACGCTTAGCGCATACACCTCCGTGCCGATACCCGGCTTAGATGGCCCGGTCGCGCCGGGGTTCATCGCCGATGAGGGGCCAGCCGCTGCGGAGGTCGCCAGCCTCTATCCCAACGTGCGGCACCGTTGCGTCGACTCCTCTGGCTCTGACATGCTGCGCGAACTTGCTCGGCTGCTGCCGGTGCTCGATATCCCGCACGCCGCCGCCCTGAATGCCGTCTGGAGCAATGTCATCTACGACAACGCGCGTGCCGCAGGAGCGAACGTGATGTTGTCCGGCGCACTCGGCAACTTCGCAGTCTCCTACACAGGCGGGGATATCTTGCACACGCTCTTTCGCCGCGGACGCTGGCTCAAGACGCTGCGCACCGCGCTGAAGTTGCGCCGCGCTGGCATATCTTCGGGGCGCAACGCGGCTTCTCTGACGGTCTTCAGCGCACTGCCCTGGGCCTGGCGCGTCCGCGTCGATCCGCTGATCCGCGACACAGACATAAGCTGGAGCGCCCTACGCAAGGATCGGGCGCGCGAGTTCCACTCGCTTGACCAATTTCGGCGGCACATCTTCACGCACCGAAGCGCCCTTCCGCGATTGATGGAGAGCCAGTTCGCCAGCAACCAATATGGCGACTATAACGCCGCCGCATCTGCCGGATGGGGGATCGATGTTCGCGACCCAACCGCTGACCGGCGACTCTTTGAATTCTGCGCAGCCATTCCTCCAGAACAGTTCATCGCCGACGGAAAAGGTCGCTCTCTGATCAGACGTGCGATGCGTGGCCGCCTGCCCGCATCTACGCTGGACCGCACCGACAAAGGTACCCAGGCAGCGGACTGGTACGCGAGCCTCACACGTATTTATTCCGAACTTAAGCAGGAGGTCGAAGTCATCAGCCAAGATGCGGCGGCGCGGAGCCTGATCGATCTGGACATGCTGCGCAGCGCTCTGGACGAGTGGCCTCCCGACGCCCTGCACGCGGCGCGGCAGTCCGGCATCTATCAGTCCGCAATCCCGCGGGGGGTGGCCGTGGGCTATTTCATGCGGTCCATCGAACAGGAGTCCGTCGCAATCTGAGGACCTTCGGCGGGGAACTGAATTTCGAGCGCTCAGCCGAACTCCTGCGAACGGCTCCAAACGACGGGCCAAGAGCCCCGCAGGTGATGGCACACCAGTATCGACGGATGGTCAACGGACTCCTCGTTGCGTACGCCATACGGAATGACCACCTGGGCAGCGACGGTACAGCTCTCGAAGTTCTTGAGCTGTTCCGTCATGCTGCTTCCTGCCACAATTACGGTCTCCGGCTCAAAGGGCCCGTACCCCCGGTCGTGGAAGCTGTTCACGCTGCTGATGGGCATTGGCAGGTTGTACTTCGGACCGTAAAGTTCCAGAGCCCCGGCTTCTCCATAGTTGTTCGCAAGGACTGCCAGGCTGCCTCGATCAACGGGCGGAAGGGCATCCCGCACGGCGGCGATTTGCGCGACGAACTCCGGCCAACCCACCTCGTCTGCCATGTCGCTGCTGTGTTCCATCTGCCAGTTCCATCCTGGCGAGCCCACGCGGAACACTGGGAGAAACGCCCAGGAGACCGCCGCGGTATCGACGGACAGCGCGGCAAGAACAACACTGCAGACCACTACACGCAGCAACCGCGCTCGTCCAGACAATACCCGTTCCAGAGCCAGTCCCCCTGCAGCGTAGAGTACCGGGTACGCAGCCATGAGGTAGTAGCCGCGGCCTTTCGCCAGAGCGAATAAGGCAAAGGGTCCGAAGTAGAACGCACTCAGTAGTCGAAACCGCGGGCTTCGCAGCAGCTGCACCAATCCCCACATGGCCAGCGGAAAGGCAAATATCGTGAACTTTACCTGATCCGAGTAGAACCCCGAGCTTCGCCCTTGCCGCACATCGCGCGCATGGATGAAGCTTTCCATGCGCAATGTGATGAAGTGATGCTGCACAAGCCAGAGTAGATTTGGTGCCGCAAGCACCACCGCCACCAGTGCGCCGAACCACATCCAACGATTCCGCAGGTGGCGGCGCTGCGAAGGCATGGCAGCGACGGCCACCAGCAGGCTTATAGCGGGAAAGGCGATCGAGTACTTTGAAAGTACCCCGACCCCCAGCCCGAAGCCCACACCGACCCAGTTCCGCTCGTCCCCTGTGCGCAGCAGGCGCGCCGTAAAGAAGACCATCAACGTCCAGGCGAGCAGATCGAAGGTGTTGTACTGCAGAACCGAGCTGAACGCGAGTGCCAGCGGCAGCATGGCAGACACGGCAACGATCTGCGCGAGACGTCTGCCCCCGAGTTCGCGCGCAATCAAGCCACCGAGTACAAGGGACGCCCCATTCGCAGTCGCAGCGGGCAGACGGAAGACTTGCGGGGAAATGCCAAACAGCGCAATCGCGACCCGCCCACAGAACGCCGTTAGCGGGGGGTAGGCGACAAAACCCCAGGCCAGGTGGCGTGCGTCGTCCAGAAACTGCAACTCGTCCCGGTGAAAGCCGTAGCCGTTCCCGATGTAGAAGTGGATAGCAAGGATGATCACAGGGAACGCACTCAACAGGACCGCGTCGTAAAACAAGCCGTTGCGTTGCCCGCTAATCTCCATGCTCAAAATCATACCGGGCACTCGCCAGCACGACCTGCCCTCGCTGTACGGCCCTACAATGTCGACCCTATTGTCCGGTGACGGCGCAAGACCAGGACCGGCTACACTGATTTCGCGGCCAAGGCGACTCACAGAAGCCGACGCTGTCCAACCCGAGAGCTGTCTGTTTTATGAGGCCACCCGTTTGCCGACTAGACTCCTGCGCCAACTCCTTTTCATCTCCGCCGCGAACTGCATTTGCGCCATTCTCGTGCCCGTCGCGTCTGCGCAGAATCCCGCAATCCACCGGAAGTTCGACTTCGCCGCAGGCACAGGACGGGCTGGGTATATGCGCGTCGCGCCTAACACCTCCTATGCCGACGAGACCGGATACGGCTACGAACCCGGCGCACAGGTTTCCTCCGGTGACCACGGCAACACCGCCACAAGCGACCAGCCATTTCTCTTCTCCGCCAAAGTTCCTGAAGGCAACTACAACGTCACTGTGACCTTCGGAGACTCCGCCGCGGCCACGACCACCACGTTCAAAGCAGAGTCCGGGCGCTTGATGCTCGAGCGCATCCAGGTACCAGCCGGCCACGTGGCGGAGCGCACCTTTACGACCAATGTGCGCGTCCCCCAACTGGCAAAGCTCCCCCTGAACGCTACAGGCCGGGAAGAAGTCTCACTGGATCAGTTTGATCGCGGCAACACGCGCAATTGGGACAGCAAACTTACGGTCGAGATAATCAGCCCGCATGCCGCACTGCGCTCGTTGGAGATTACCTCTGCTCCAGCAACACCCACCATCTTCCTGGCTGGCGACTCCACCGTTACCGACCGCGACGCAGGTGGCGACGTCAGTTGGGGGCAACTGCTTCCACGTTTCCTGAAGCCCGGCATAGCAGTTTCGAACGAGGCGCAATCCGGCGAGACACTGAAGAGCTTCGCCAACGCGCTGCGACTCGACAAGATTCTGAGCCGGATGAAGAAAGGCGACTACCTGTTTATCCAGTTCGCGCATAACGATTCAAAGCAGAGCTGGCCCCAGACCTATGTGGAGCCCGCCACGACGTATAAGGACTACCTCCGCGTGTACGTCGCCGAAGCACGTCTCCGCGGTGCCACTCCAGTGCTGGTTACGCCTATGGATCGTGGAGCCCGTGGCACCGGAGCACCGACCCACGGCCACGATGGATATCCCGAGGCAATGCGCGAAGTGGCTCGCGAGCAGCAAGTGCCCATAATCGACCTCTACAGCATGAGCATCGCCTTCTACGACGCTGCCGGTGCAGACGCGCCAAAGATCCTTGCTGATGGCACCCACTCTACGGCGTACGGCGGGTACGAGTTCGCGAAGTGCATCGTGATGGGCATAAAGGCCAACAAGTTGGACCTCGCCAAGTTCATAAGCGACGGCTTCAAAGACTTTGACCCAGCGCACCCCGATGCTGCCGCGGCACTTGATCTCGATGGTCTGTTTAGCCTTAGCCCTCGAGGCCCGCGCGCCATTGTCGCACCCAACGGACCGCCGGGAGCGCCCTTGCCGCAAAAGGTCCCGGCAGACCCGGGCGCTCCCGGCCCAGGACCCCTCTAACCAGAGCGGAAGTGGGTCGCTATGGGTGCATCTGGTACCGTAACAACCATGTCGTCGCCCGTGCTCTCGCCCGCTGATGCCAACGAGAGTGCGGATCCTTCTTCGCACGGGAACTCAACGTTCCAAACGGCGCTTCATCTCCTGCGCTTCTCCGTTGCGGTAGATCCGCAGGCATTCACCCTTACCGCGGCCACAGCGTTCCTGGGCTCGCTTGCGGAGGGCGCGGGGCTCATCATCCTGCTGCCACTCCTCGCCGCAGCTGGCATGAGCTTTCCTGGAGCAACGATTCCGGGGCGCCTGGCGGCCACTTCTCAGGCGGTCCTCACCCGGTCAGGAATTCCGCGTCCTCTCTGGCTTCCTGCGGTGTTGGCGGTGTTTCTCGTCACCGGGGCGCTTCGGTCGATGCTCCGCCGCGCGCAATCTTCCCTCACCTATGCGACAACCAACGCTGTGCAACTCACGTTGAGCCGTCGCATATACGCCGCGGTGGTCCGCGCGCAGTGGGGATACCTCGTCCGTCAGCGAGGAGGCCATCTCACCCACCTGTTGACGGAGCAGCTGAGCAAGGTGACCGAAGCGATCGCCCTATCCCTATCGTTGATCAACCTGCTTTGCGTCACGGGACTCTACCTTGCCCTGGCACTCAGGCTCTCGGCACCCGTCACCGCCGTCGTCCTGGCGCTCGGGCGCCGCGCTTATGCTCCTGCAACGCCGCGCGGTCAGCCGCTCGCGCGCAAGTGGCGAGGATCTTACAGAAAGTATCGGCGAAGTCTTCGCAGCTACGGAGGAGCACCTTCACAACCTGAAAACCGTGAAGACCTACGACGCCGAAGACCGAGACATCGAACTCTTCACCTCGCTGTGTGGCGCCGTAATGCGCCACTCCGTTGCGAACGCAAGACATCAGGCGGGCGCTGCGTTCCGGTTTGAGTTGGGTTCGCTGCTCGCCCTTGCCGCTATCATCTACCTCGCTTTGGGCGGACTCCATGTGCAGGCAGCCACCCTGCTGCTTCTGCTCGGCATCTTCACGCGCCTCATGCCGCAACTCGCCGCGCTCCAGTCGCAGACGCACCAGTTTGCCGCAAGTCTTCCGGCGTACGACCACGTCCTTCGCGTCGAGCACGAGTGCCTCGCCCACGCGGAGCCACCCCTCGTGCAGGCCTCCCCCACTTCCTTCACCATCAGCCGCGAGTTGCTCGTCGAGGACCTCTGGTTTACCTACCGTCCCCGCGCCGAGGTAGAGGACCTTGCCGACGCCGAATGGGTGCTTCGTGGCCTCACGCTTCCGCTGCAGGCCGGTGCACTCACGGCCGTGGCCGGACCTTCGGGTGCAGGCAAGAGCACGCTGGCGGACATCTCTGAATGGCCTGCTTACGCCCGCCCGCGGCCGCATCCTGCTCGACGGTCGCGAACTGTCCCTCGCCGACCTTCGCCAGTGGCGCCGCCACGTCGGCTACGTGGGGCAGGAGACGGTCCTCTTCCACCAGAGCATCCGCGACAATCTGCTCTGGGCCCGGCCCGACGCCACTCCGGCGGATCTCGAGGAAGCATTGAAACTGGCTTCAGCCACCTTTGTGTACGATCTGCCCGGCGGCCTCGATGCCATTCGCAGGAGACCGCGGCATCCTGCTCTCCAGCGGACAGCGCCAGCGCATTGCACTCGCGCGCGCGCTGCTTCGACGACCTTCTCTTCTTCTCCTGGACGAGGCGACCAATGCGCTCGATCATGAGAACGAAGCCCGTATTCTTGATGCCCTGCTCGCGGCCCTCGACGCTCGTCACGGCGCACTTACCGTGTTGATGATCGCGCACCGGGCTTCAGCGCTGCGCCGTGCCCACGTTATCTTCGAGCTTGAGGCCGGTCGCATCATTCGCAGCAATGCGCGAGAGGCTCGCGTCGGGCCACCCGCGCAGGAACAGCGCTCCGGCATGAGCCCATCGGCTTCGAGCTAAACCTGAAAAGAACAACGTGCGTCTAAGGAGAGAGATGGCTTTTGCAACGAACGTGTGCGCAGCAACAGTCGGGGTGATCCTGGTGGCCTCGACGGCAAGTGCACATGCGCAGGATCCCAAGCAAATCGTTCAGGAGGCCGTCAATTCCGAACTGGCGGCAGCCCGCGCCGATCAGAACCATTGGCGGTATGTGAAGCAGGAGGCCAACGGCAGCAGCTTCATGGTTGTCGAGACGGCGAACGGTGCAATCAACAGGCACCTAACGGAAAATGGGCACCCTCCCTCTCCGAGCACACTCAAGGCGGATGACGACAATATCCAGAAATTCATTCACGACCCCAGCCTTCAAGCCAAGCAGCGGCGCGATGGCGAGCACGACGACAAAAGCGCTACCCAGCTTCTCAACCTGATGCCACAGGCGTTCCTCTGGAAGATCGACAGCGAAACTCCGGAGCTCATCAACATGAGCTACCGGCCTAACCCCGAGTTTTCCCCGCCTGATATGGAGTCGCGCGTGATGGGCGGCATGTCAGGAACACTCGTCGTCGTCAAGGAAGGACACCGCATCCGCACCTTCCGGGGAAAACTCGAGAACGATGTCACGCTGGGGTTTGGCCTGCTCGCCCGCCTCCGTCAAGGCAGCACGTTTGATATCGAACGCCGCCAGGTGAGCGGCCAATTTTGGGAGATCACCGAAACCCATGTCCACATCGCAGGTCATGCTCTCTTCTTCAAAACCATCGGCACTCAGGAGGACGAGGTGAAGTCAAAATTCACGCCCGTTCCGCCAGGAACAACTCTCGAACAAGCGGTAACCCTTCTAAACGAGCCTCTCAAGTAATCTGGCGCGCGGAAGCTGCATCTACTGCGCAGTATCCACAAGCGTATGGCAAAGACTCCCTATCCGCAGACCGACCGCGAACTGCTGCGGCACATCGAGCGCTCCTCCGGAGGACGCGCCGGCTACAAGCAGCTCGTGCGTGAACTTGGCCTCGGGGGAGGTCGCGAGCGCCGGCTGCTGCTGGAACAACTCGCGCGCATGACCGCCCGCGGCGACCTGCAGAAGACCGAGTCAGAACAGTGGGCGCTCCCGCGTGCGGCCCCGGAGAAGACAGCACGCGTCCGGCGCGGGGACGGTGACGCACCAGGGGCACGCGAACAGTCGGCTGGCGCTGAAGCACGTGGTACCCGCGACCGCCTTGTAGCCGGCAGGCTCGACCTGCATCGCGATGGCTATGGCTTCGTCCGGCCCAACGGCAGCACTGACCGCGCCGACGACCTCTTCATCCCCCCTACGGAGCTAAATGGGGCCATGCAGGGAGATGAGGTCCTGGTCGATGAGGCCCACCGCGATCGCGAAGGGCGTCGCTCCGGGCGCGTCGCGCGTGTACTCACCCGGCGCAACCCGACCGTCGTTGGCATCTTCCACTACGCGCGCTCGCGACGCCCGCGCAGCGCCTGGGACGATTCGCCGGTGCTGCACGGCAACTACGTCACACCTTTCGATGAGCGCGTTGCTGCAGGCCCGGGCGGCGGAGCTATCCTGATCCCAGAAGGCGCGGAGGTCGTCGCTTCCTCTCCGCATAATGCACCCCACCGGGTGCTCGGCGAAGAGGCCGAAACTCAACGCCGCAAGTGGACTGCCTCACAGAACCAGACAGACAGCTCTGGCACTGCGCCGGGCGCCGAGCTGGCATGGCTGGAAGGCCTCGCCGTCGATGTTGAGATCACCGACTTCCCCGCGCCCGGCAGACCCGCGAAGGGCCGCGTCCTCGAGGTTCTCGGCCCGCCTGAAGCCTTCGGCGTCGACGTCGAGATCATGATCCGCAAGCACCACCTGCCCCACGTCTTTCCCGCGAATGTGCTGGCAGAGGCGGCTCGCTCCGCCGAGCACTCCGTCGCTTCCCTGTCCCTCAAGGATGTAGCTCGACGGCGCGACTTCCGAGGCCTGCCCATCGTGACGATTGACGGCGAAACAGCACGGGACTTTGACGACGCCGTGCTCGTGCGCCCGCTCCCGAATGGGAACCACGAACTCCAGGTCCACATTGCTGACGTCAGTGCTTATGTTCGGCCCGGGCACCGACCTTGATCTCGAAGCGCGCCTCCGCGGCACCAGCGTCTACTTCCCTGACCGCGCTGTTCCTATGCTCCCGCCGCAGCTCTCTAGCGGGATGTGCAGCCTGCGTCCGGACGAAGATCGCCTCGTGCAAAGCTGCCTCATGGAGATTGATCCTCGTGGCGAGATCGTCGGCTACGAGGTCTGTGAAGGCATCATTCGCAGCGCACGCCGCATGACCTACACGCAGGTTCAGGCCATCATCAACGCCGGCACGGATGCTGCCACCGACGTGGACCGCGGCGTCCGCGAGCAGTTCATCGATCTCGTAAGCGAGTTCGATCGGATGTACGCACTGGCGTCTGACACTCAACCGCAAACGCCATCGCCGAGGTTCAATCGACTTCGATCTGCCAGAGCCAGTCATCGAGTTCGACCCTTCAGGAAACATGCAATCCATCGTCCGCTCAGAACGAGGCTGGGCGCACCGCCTGATTGAAGAATTCATGCTCAGCGCGAACGAGTGCGTCGCCACCTGGATTCGAGAACAACGGCATCCCTGGCATCTATCGCATCCACGAGACTCCTGACCCTAAGCGCATCCTCGACTTCGAAGAGACCGCCAGCGGCTTCGGATACTCGCTTGGCTTTTCCAGCCTGCCGCTGAAGAAGCTGACGATGAAGGCTGACCGCCGTGACTATGCAGCGTAGCGCCAGCGGGGGCGGCCGCAACCGGCAACCCCATCAGCATGAGGTCCCCGAAGCCATCCCGGTAACGCCGCAGATGTATCAGCGCCTCACCGCAAAGATAGCGGGCAAGCCCGAAGAACGCATCCTCAGCTACCTTATGCTTCGTTCTCTGAAGCAGGCTCGGTACAGCGAGCAGAACGAAGGCCACTTCGCTCTCGCAAGCCCCTGCTACACGCACTTCACGTCCCCCATCCGCCGCTACCCCGATCTCATCGTGCACCGCCTCCTGCGCGAACTTCTCCAGGCGGGCGCCGACCCCAACGGTGGTCCGATTCGCAGCTCAGACCCACAACCCTGGGGCACGCAAGCCGATTCGCATCGCCGCTCGGACTTCCGTGCAGAGCCCATTCCACAACCCGAACTCGCCGCCATCGCCGCCGAGTCCAGCCAGGCCGAACGACGGGCGGACGACGCCGAACGCGAGCTCATGGAGTGGAAGAAGATGCGCTTCATGGAAGATCGTGTCGGCGAAGATTTCTCCGGCATCATCCTTTCCTGCACCAAGTACGGATTCTTCGTCGAGCTTGACGACCTGTTCATCGAAGGGCTCGTCCCCCTGGCGTCGCTCAGTGCCTTCGGATCCGACGACCGCTTCGTCTTCCGCGATACGGACAAACAGATCGTCAGCACACGCGGGAGCAAGTCTTACCGCATGGGTCAGCGCGTCCAGGTGCTCCTGGACCGCATCGATCGCCAGCAGAAACGCCTCCAGTTCGCCCTCATCCCGGAACCGCAGGAGTCCGGTTCGCTCCGCAAAGGCAAGGCAGCCCGCCAGGCCGAAGCGCCAGCCGAGGGATCGCCAAAAGCAAAATTCGGAAAGACCAAGTCGCGGAAGAGTATCGCCAAGAAGGAGAAAGCCGAAAGGCAAGGGCAAGAAGGCACGAGGCAGGTAGCTGCCGGGCGCTTGCCCCCGCCGAGCTCCGATAGAATAGACACCTAGGGAGATCCCGATACATGGCGCACATGGTGTTCTGCACAAAATATAAGGCGGAGATGGAAGGTCTGGACGAGCCGCCGTTCGACTCCGACTTTGGCCAGAAGATTTACAAGAACGTCTCGAAGAAAGCTTGGGGCGAGTGGGTGGAGCGTCAGAAGATGCTCCTCAACGAATACCGCCTGCAGCCTTGGACCCGCGAAGCGCAGGAGTTCCTGGTCGAGCAGATGAACGGCTTCTTCTTTGAGGAAGGTCAGGGCGGCGCACTGCCCAAAGAGTACGTCCCGCCCTCCCACTAGTATCGCCGGACGCAAGGGACCGAAAGCCCTTCGTCCGGTGTACACTTGAATCTGCAAACAACCCCAGCCTCCGGCCTCCCGGTCGGAACGGCATACCAAAGTCGGGACGTGGCTCAGCCTGGTAGAGCGCACCCTTGGGGTGGGTGAGGTCGCTAGTTCGAATCTAGTCGTCCCGACCACTTCTCTTTTTAGATACCGTGTCCGCGTAAACTCCGACCGGCTTCTCTCGTGTGGAAAGAAGTCGGTACGCTCAGATGCGTTGGAACCTCATGTGGAGCGGCAAACTGGTGCCGCTACGAGCCTTCGTTGGCAGTT
The DNA here is from genome assembly GCA_963791875.1 of uncultured Acidobacteriaceae bacterium. Lineage (GTDB taxonomy): Bacteria > Acidobacteriota > Terriglobia > Terriglobales > Acidobacteriaceae > Edaphobacter. The sequence goes on along the minus strand of CAWBUI010000001.1, from coordinate 404,882 downwards.
CACATCCACATTGCGCATCTTCAACAGACTCATCGTTCTTTAGAAATGCCCGAAATCAGGCGGTCGTTCGTTCGACCTCTTCCGGCTGAAACGCCAGCGAAGGCGCTGGATCCGCTACAACCCCTAACCTGCGCACCCCTTGGGATGCAGGCTCGACACTGATGCTTCGCGCACAGAGCGGCCCAGCCATCCGCATTTCAAGAACCCTGGACAGTCTTGCAGGGGAAGATCACCCTTAATGCCGCGCCCAGTGACAGCTCGTGAGAGGCGTAGTCAGTCCCCGTTGCTCCGAGACGCTCATTTGGACTGCGAATTCTCGAAATCAGGTAATCACACATGGCATTCGGCACGTCGCCCACCTATTTGCGAGAAAGCTTCGCATTTGCAACGCATAGTGCTGATTTGCCAATTACGAAGCCACTTAGCGGGTAACCGTGTATGGTTACCACGGTAACGGACGGTTCAGAATCAATCGTAACCAAAAGCGTCAAATTGCCGCCTTTTGTTCGCTGCCGAAGCAAGATTACCGGACAGCAAATTCGCAAAAAATGGGCCAAAATTGAGGAAATAATCGAATATTCTGTTGCAAATTGCGTTCCCTTAGGTCAATATCGTCTCACGAACGTTGCAATACAACTTTGGCGTCATGGCCACACTCGAACGGTCCATGAACCAAAAGGTCCGCGATCGACCGGCTAGAGGCGCGGGTTGACAAGGTTCCTTTCTGTAAGGCGTTTGCACCGAAACGCGAAACATAGAACGTACACATTCCGGGAAACTCGTACTTCTGTTCCTCCTCGAAATCTAACCGCAACGCTTCACCTGAGTCCTTAGGAGCCACCTCTCATGAAATACCTTGTTAACCTCGTTGCCTTCGGAGTCTTTGCCGCTTCGACCGCGCTTGTTGCCAATGCCACCCCAATTAACGGCTCCATCGGAGCCGACGATGCGGTTGGAAAATTCAACAATGCGGCCGGCACCCTTAACTTCGGCGCTTCCGGCGTAGTCTCTGCTGTCTCCGGCCCAACCATCACCCCCTACTTCGCTCCCCTCAACGTCATGACGTTCAGCCCCACTACGTTCGTCTACGGCCCCGCGGTAGGCACGACCTTGACCCTTCCCGGCTCCACCGCGACGACCGGCGGTAGCTTGGTATTCACAGTTGCCAATGCAGGCGAGACGCTGTCCTACTATGTAACGTCCGACACCACGGACGCGGGAACGTTTTGCGGTGTTCCGGGTAACTCGTCTGCCTGCTTCCTGAACCTCAACGGCACCGGCTATTTCACGGAGACAGGCAACGTGAACTTCGACGTCACCCCCGCTCTCTTCACGCTGCAAGGTAACACTTCCAACCAGGTGGTATTCGCGATTGGCGGGACGGCCTTCACTACCGTGCCTTCGGCAGTCCCTGAGCCCAGCAGCCTCATGCTGCTCGGCACTGGTTTGGTCAGCGCGGCCGGGATGGTCTTCCGGAAGCGCCGCTAGCTCAACCTTCACAAAGGCATCACTTTCAAAGAAGAGAGCTCCGTGAGAACGGGGCTCTCTTTCGTTTGTGAATCATTGGATGATGGTTCGGATACAAATTTCCGCCGATCTATGGAGGAAATGGCGGCGCTGAAGAAGCTGCTGCATCCCAGCGAGCTCGGCGGTCAACGGTGCACCGGGATCTTCCGGCCTTCCTAGGCTCGACCTCCGATTCGTCGTGTTGCGTGTTGCGTCCGCGCCTCTTGTGCGTTCTGATGGCTGTGCCAGATCGGGACGAGCACACATTCAGGACGACGAAGCGGCCTCGGTTCAAACGCGATAAACTGGAGCGGATCGAAAGGCATTGGGGGACGCAGTGCCGGACGCCAGCCACAGTTCCAGATTTCGAGTTGCGATAGCCTCCAGCGCTCTGCAAGCATCCGCCGGGGCTGCCGCAAAGTAGTACACCCCGAAGCGAGGCTCGTTCCGAATGAAGCCTGAGACAACGCCCAGGTCGACGCTATCGTCTGCCTTTGATCTTCGTTCGAACTGGGCACACCTCAGGGTGCGCCCTGCCTTTCAGCAACCGGTGATCGACGGGGTACGGGCGATTGCGATTCTGTGGGTCATGTCGCTGCACATGATCTTCTACCAGATCCCGATCTTTCCCATGCAGACCGCGGCAATGGCCAAGAACCCTGGCTCCGGGTTCATCGCCAACGGCACACAAGGGGTTGATCTGTTCTTCGTGATCAGTGGATTCCTTATGGGGTCGATCCTGTTCAGCGAGGTTCGAGAGTCGGGGCGCATTCATTTCTCCCGCTTCTACGTGCGCCGATTTCTCCGGCTCATTCCGGTTTACCTGGTAGCGATGTTCCTCGGCCTCTACTTCCTGCACGGTCTGCCCGGACATCCCAGGTGGGACCATGCCGAGAACTCCTGGGCCAACCTCCTGTACGTAAACAACCTGCTTCCGCGCGCCAAGCAGTACATGGGATGGTGTTGGTCGCTCGCCATTGAGGAGCAGTTTTACCTCGTGCTGCCCATGTTTATTCTTGTCTTCGTCGGCCCGGGCAAGGGACGGTTTCGCGTATTAGCCGCCTTGATGGCCTTGTCGGTGGCTATTCGCTTGTCGGTTGTTCACTTCTCCGGCATCGTACCCCCCTTCAGGTTCGTTCCGGAGAGCCCCGCGTACTTCGCCTGGTACGACAAAATCTATGACAAGCCCTGGATGCGCTTCGGCGGCTTACTAGTGGGGGTGTCCGGCGCATATCTAAGTTCGTTTCGAAGGCCGCAGCTTACGCGATTTTTCGCGCATACCAAACTTGTCACAGCGCTTTCCATAGCTTGCATGGGAGTCGCCGCGCACATCGCATTCACCTCCATGGAATCCACCTTCTTCGATTCCATCCCGTATTTTGGGCGTGAGTTCTGGTGGGCCTTTCATAGAGACGTCCTATCACTCGCTCTCATGTTTTTGATCCTCGCGGCAATTCACACCCCACTACTCTTTGGTGGATGGTTACGGCGTTTTCTCGCATGGAAGGCGTTTTATCCCATCGCGCAGTTGTCGTATTCGTTCTACCTCGTGCATGAGATGTTGTTCCAGTGGCTCTTTCCGAGGCTGGCTCCGCTATTCGTCTCTCGCATCGGGCCGTATGGAACCATGGCTCTGGATGCGGTGGCCGGACTCATCATGGCATCCGTTCTGGCCGTCATCCTGTACGTGACGATCGAGCGTCCCTGCATGCGATTGCGGTCTCACGCGGTCGTGCTAAGCCTCATCGGGTCACTCACGCGCGCAAAGCCCGCTGGAGATGCTCGAGACGAGGAACGGCGCGGGACAGCACCTGCTTGAGGCCCGCCGCGGCCATGGCGCGCACCTGCGAGTCTACGACAGGTCAAGGCCCAGGCATGCCCGACGAGTCGAACGCTTCTATTGCGGCCATCGTTCCGCCCGGGGCGGTTTGCTTCGAACAAGTTGGAGCACTGTGGGGTAGTTTGCTCCCGGAAGAGTCCGAGTTGGTTGGTCCCAGAATGGTCAACAAACGGCTCCTCGAGCTAGCGGCCGGGAGAACTTGCGCCAGGTCTGCTATCGCTGCACTCGGTCTCCCGCAGCAACCGATTTTGTGGGGCCCCCGGCGTGAGCCACTATGGCCTGAAGCAATCGTGGGCAGCATTACGCACTCCGATGGTTACTGTGCCTCCGCAGTCGCGCCAATGGACAGATGTGCCAGTCTAGGGATTGACGCTGAGCCGAACCAGGCGCTCCCACATGCGGTTCTCAAGCTGATCGCGCGCAAGCGGGAGCGGGAGTGGATCTCGGACGCCGGCGAGGGGGAGATTTGCTGGGATCGCTTGTTGTTCAGCATCAAGGAGAGTGTGTTCAAGACATGGTATCCCTTGGAGCGATCCTGGCTTGACTTCCACGAGGCCGAGATAAACGTCCACCCCAAGGATCAAAGCTTTGAAGCCACGTTGCTTCGTGCGAGCTCCGCCTGCCCAAAGGTGATAAGTGGAAGGTTCCGAGTCAGCGGTCTGATGATCCTGACCTGCGCTTCCGTCCCAGCGCGCGCTCCGACCCTTTGAGCACTACCGCCTGGATTGCTCTGAAGTGCGGGTTCGCTGGCGAGCCGATTCGAGCAGCGCATTAGTGAGCGTCTCATCGAGAGTAGCTGACGGTGTCTCTCAGGCCCAGGTGCTCCAGATCGTGGACGATGTCGGCCATAACCGCGGGGCTGTTCAGGAAGAAGTGTCCCCCCGTGTAGCTACGAGAGCGGAAATCTCCCGCGGCTGCCCGCTTCCACTGCAGCATGTCGCCCTCCGGTGTCGCCTGATCCTGTTCGCCCCAAAGCACTGTGAGAGGGACGGGAAGGAGAAGCGGTTCCGTCAGCCCGTACTGTTCCACGAGGCGAAAATCCGAACGAAGGATGGGCAGCAGGAAGGCCCTTATACTGGGATCATTCAGAATGGCTTCCGGAGTTCCCTCAAACGCTCGCATGTACTTGAGCAAGGTATCCTCATCCATGTCTGAGAGGGGCGGTCTCTCTTGTCCGAGGAACGGCGGGGTGACGCCCGAGAGGAACAACTTGCGGGGCTGCGGTACCCCGGATCCACCCAATATGGCCGTTGCCTGGTACGCGAGCAGCGCGCCGAGGCTATGACCGAATATCGCGTACGGTTTGTCGGAAGTGAGCTCAATGGCTGTCGCTATTCGTGCGGCGACATCCGTCAAAGAGGAAGCAAGGGGCTCTTTGACAAGCCGGCCTCGCCCCGGAAGCTCTACGGGAACGACTTGCAGCCACCCGGGACTGGAGTTTGTCCATCCCCGGTACGCCGAGGCGCTACTACCCGCATAGGGGATACAGAAAAGGCGTGCTGTGCCGGTAGTCTCTAGGGAGCGGATGGAAAGCGGTGATGTTTGGAACACCTATGTAGACTAGTTGGAGTGTGCTCTATTGTCATTGCAGGGCTCATGCTACAATCCAGACGTTCCAGCGTGGCTCTCCGGTGTCGTGGCGTGCCGCTTCTATCTTCGAGCCACAAAATAAGTGGGTCCGGCCTGACAGTCTTCTGGAGGGATCAGGATTCCCGCTCTACAGATACTTCTAAAGCATCGAACTGCCTCAAACTTCGCTCCACTTGTAGGACATTCGTCTTCTTGGTTAGCCCTTCCGATGCTCGTGGACACTCGCCGAGCCCGTCCCGCAGCCTGTCACGCTCTTGAACTGTTAGGTTCGCCGGCCTATCAGCGTGAACCAGTAGAAAGGTACTGGCCTTGCACAACCCTCATAAAAACTTCCTGGACGTTTTGCACTCGCACGCCTTGCAAACGCCCGAGCGGACAGCGTTCGTCTTTCTGGAGAACGGAGAGCGTGAGGCCGCTCGACTAAACTTCCTCGGGCTGGAAGCCAGAGCGCGTGCAGTCGCCGCTCGCTTGCAGGTGATCGCCCGCCCGGGTGACAGGGCGCTCCTCCTGTATCCCGCTGGCCTGGATTTCATCGTTGGCTTCCTGGGCTGCCTGTACGCAGGCGTCGTCGCTGTTCCCGCCTACCCGTTTACCAGGGGGCGGTTGGCCGACCGGCTGAAAGCCATGGTGCAGGATTGCTCTCCCCGGGTAGCCCTGATGGATCTGGCTTCGCTGCGAATCCTGGAGCGCAAGGGCTCGGGCGGCTCGTTGGGCCAGGTACCCGTTTTTGCGCTTGATCCCGCCCACGAGACCGAAGAAGAGGTAAGGGTTCTCGAAGAGCACTGGCGGCGTCCCGAAATTCACGGCGAAACTCTGGCGTTCCTGCAGTACACCTCCGGGTCGACAGGAAACCCGAAGGGCGTGATGGTAAGTCACGCAAACATCTTGGCCAACGTTCGCGAAATGGCCAACTGTATCGGCGCCGACGAGAACACGATTGGTGTCAACTGGCTGCCACTCTTCCACGACATGGGCCTGCTGGGGACTGTCCTCGTACCGATCTTCGTGGGAGGCCAGTCGATCCTGATGGATCCGGCTGCCTTCATGCAGAGGCCGTTGCGCTGGCTCCAGGCAATCTCAAGGTACCGAGGCACCATATGTGCCGCGCCAGACTCGGCCTACGCCCTCTGCGCTCGCAAAGTGGGCGAAGAAGAAAAACAGCGTCTGGACCTGAGCAGTTGGAGTGTAGCGCTCAATGGAGCCGAGCCGGTTCGCGGTTCCACCCTCGAAGAGTTTACCAACGAGTTTGCCTCGTGCGGTTTTCATCCCGAATCCATGCGGCCCGTCTACGGTATGGCCGAGGCAACGTTGCTGATCTCAGGCCAGCCCGCCGGAACTCCAGCGGTCGTCCGACGTTTCGACACGGACTCACTCGGTCACGGTAAAGCGGTACAAGGCGGCGGTGGTGCAGCGCGCAGTCTTGTCTCGTGTGGCTCCGCATGGGGCGACCACCGCCTGCGAATCGTGGATCCGGAGACGTTGGAGCCATGCGAACCGGGATACGGCGGCGAAATCTGGTTTGCCGGTCCAAGCGTGGCACAGGGGTACTGGAACCGTCCCGAAGAGACCGAACTGACCTTCAGGGCTACGCTCGAGAATGATCCCGGTCCCTTCTTGCGCACAGGTGACCTTGGCTTCTTTGACGGTGAAGATCTCTTCCTCACCGGCCGGCTCAAGGATCTGATCATTGTCGACGGCCGCAACGTGTATCCCCAGGATCTTGAGGAGACTGCGGAGGCCAGCGACGACATGCTGGCGAGCAACGCTTCGGCAGGCTTCTCCGTGGAAGTGGGCGGCCGGGAGCGCGTCGTCCTCGCCTGCGAGGTCCGACGCGAAGCCAAGCGCGCGCTGGACCCCGAAGTGCTTGCCGCAAAGATTCGGCGCGCCATCTCTGAGGAGCATGAGGTTGCGCTGCACGCGGTTGTCTTCTTGCGTCCCGCCAGCATTCCGCGCACCTCCAGCGGCAAGATCCAGCGCAGCCGGACTCGTGCGGCGTATCTCGAAGGCACGGGTCTGGAGATCATCGGGCAGTGGCAGCGGAAGGCCGCTGATACAGCGGTGGCCTTGCCTCGGTCGGGCGAGACCCGTCTGGCTGCATGGCTGGTGCAGCGCATCGCCGAGATGACGGGTGTGCGACAAAGCGAGGTGGATCCCCGCGAACCCTTCAGCTCCTATGGCTTCGGGTCCAGCGACGCGGTCGCTCTCTCCGGCGAGTTGGAACAGCGCCTCGGGCGTCGTCTGGCGCCGACGCTTTTGTACGACTACCCGACACCCGCGCTGCTGGCCCGTCATCTCGTGGGGACCACTCTCGGTGCCGAAGCGATGGCAACCAGCGCCGGCAAAGAACTGATCGCCATCGTAGGCATCGGGTGCCGGTTTCCCGGAGCGAGCGGACCCGGAGCGTTCTGGCAGATGCTCCATGACGGCTGCGACGCAGTAGCCGCATCTCCTGCACGTACGGAAGGCTTGCCCCCCACGGGCATGCTCGAGCAGGTGGACCTCTTCGATGCCGAGTTCTTCGGGATAAACGCACCGCAGGCCGAAGCGATGGATCCGCAGCAGCGCTTGTTGCTTGAAGTAGCATGGGAGGCCATCGAGGACGCCGGCATCGACCCCGTGAGCCTGGCCGGCAGCAGGACCGCAGTCGCAATTGGGATGAGCACCTTTGACTACGCCCGGTTAGCGCAGGAGCAGCAAGGCGACTACGGCCCCTATGCCGCGACCGGGACTGCCCTGAGCATCGCCGCCAACCGCATCTCCTACACGTTGGACCTTCGCGGGCCCAGTTGGGTGGTCGACACCGCCTGCTCCTCGTCCCTCGTTGCGCTGCATCAGGCCTGCCTGGCGATGGAGCGCAGAGATTGCGACACTGCGCTTGTAGGTGGAGCCAATCTGATTCTCATCTCCCAGGTAAGCGCCGCCTTTGCCAGAGCGGGCTTTTTGTCGCCCGACGGACGCTGCCGAACGTTCGACAAGGACGCAAATGGCTACGTCCGCGGCGAGGGCGTCGGCGTCGTGCTGCTGAAGAGACTCTCCGACGCGGTACGTGACGGCGACAACGTCTACGCCCTGATCCGTGGCTCGGCTGTCAATCAGGACGGCCGCAGCAATGGATTGACCGCCCCCAACGGGCTGGCGCAACAAGCCGTAATCCGGGAGGCCCTGCATTCTGCCGGCGTAGAGCCACGCGAGATAGGTGTGATAGAGGCCCACGGGACCGGCACCCCCCTCGGCGACCCGATCGAGTGGAACGCGCTTGCGGCGGTGCTCGGCGAAGGGCGTGGCCCGGGGGAGACCTGCTGGGTGGGCTCCGCAAAGACCAACATTGGCCACCTGGAGGCTGCAGCCGGCATGGCCGGCATCATCAAAACCGCGCTCGCCCTCCAGCACCGCCAGATCGCACCGCACCTGCATCTGCGGACAATCAACCCTTACATAGGACCCAACCACAAGCTGTTCCAGGTTCCCCAGCAAGTCACTCCCTGGCAGCAGATAGCCGGACGGCGGCTGGCCGGGGTGAGCTCGTTCGGGTTTGGCGGGACGAACGCCCACGTTGTACTGGAGGAGCCACCCACGCATGCCCCCGCTGCCCTCAGTGCCGAAGCGCCGGCATCCCTGCTGGCTTTTTCGGCGCGGAGCCCGAAAGCGCTGGAAGCGGTACGACGGTCCTATGTTGAATTCCTGCTGTCGCACCCGGAGGTCTCCGCTGGCGACTTCGCGTTCACAAGCAATCTGAGCCGTTCCGGGCTGGGCGAACGCACGGCCTTTGTCTTCGCGGATCGCAAGGAGTTGCTGGCCTACCTCTCGGCCGACAACGATGCTATGCAGTCTGAGAGCCTGCGCCGCATCGTCTTCCTCTTCAATGGCGAGGTCCACGGCTACAACGCGGCAGCCCGCGCCTTATCCCAGGCCAGCCCTCTCTTCCGCGAGTTCCTGGAGGCGGCAGGCGACGACGCTGCTTCTGTCGCCGACTTCTCCGTCACCTTTCCCACCGCGCTCGCGCGCCTCTGGACCGCCTTTGGCGTTCGCCCCGATTGCGTCCTGTACGAGGAGGAGGGGGGAGCTGCGGCTGAGAGCTTTGCCGTCACCTCGGGCATCAACGCGCAAGGCCGCCACGACGCCGAAACCCAGGAGGGAGACCTGCTGATCGAGATCGGTCCGCATGCAGCGGGATGGCGACTAATTCTGGGCAAGCTGGCAGAGTTCTACCGGCGCGGCGGGGTCGTCGAGTGGCAGGCACTGCACCACGGCCAAAAGCGCACGCCTCTCCGGCTGCCAACCTATCCCTTCCAGCGCAAACGGCACTGGTTATCATCCACTGCGCAGAACCAACCGGTGCCTTTCGAGCGCCGCAAGCGGGCACGTTCGCCGCTGGTGCAGCAGCCGGTTTTGCCACCCGATCCGCAAAGCGGCTCCATAGAGGCCCCTGACGGCCTGCTATATCGCCGCAACTGGAAGATGCTGGAACCGGCGGCCGGCGCGATCGCCGGTGTCGGAGACTGGCTGATCTTTGCCGACCGGGGTGGCGTAGGCGAACAACTCGCCTGCCGCCTTGAAGCTTCGGGGAATCGCTGTTCTCTTGTCCTGGGAGACTCCACGCAGGAACTCCGGCGGCTGGCCCGGAGACCGTGGCGAGGGGTAGTGCACCTCTGGAGCCTTGACCTCCCGGCTGCCGATATTGCGGGACGAGAGAGGGTAAGCACAAGCGTTCTGGATCTACTTCGGATGCTTCGGGCCAGTCCGACCGACAGCGCGAGAACAGGCTTGTGGCTGGTTACAGCCGGCGCAATGCCTGTCCTGAACGGCGACTCTGCTGCGCCATCCCAGGCTGCTACCTGGGGCCTCGGGCAGGCCGTTGCGGTGGAGTATCCAGAACTGGATACCATCTTGCTGGATCTGGATCCCGCCGACAAAACCCCGACGGCTCTGCTCGACGCGATGGGAAACGCAGATCGCGAGAGCATGCTCGCGTTGCGCGCCGGGAACCGATTCGCTCCGCGGATCGTACGGCAGGAGACCGTTAGCGCGCGTCCAGTCCGCTTCGAGTCCGATGGGACCTACCTGATATCGGGCGGCGCGGGCGGACTGGGTCTGCGGCTGGCCGAGTGGCTCAAGGAGCGAGGGGCCGGAGCCATTGCGCTGCTTGGCCGCACGGAGCCAAAGGAGCCTCAGGCTATTGGCCGCTTCTTCCGTTGTGACCTCAGCAGTCTGGAGCAGACCGTCGGAGTTGTCCGCGAGATAGAACGTTCCATGCCGCCACTCAAAGGCGTGTTTCACCTGGCCGCTACTCTGAGCGACGGTCTCCTGGCGGATCAGGGGGCACAGCGTTTCTTCACAAACGGAGTCGGGAAGGCGGAAGGCGCCTGGAATCTGCACATCGCGACTGCCGACTCTTGGATCAGGCACTTTGTGCTCTTTTCTTCACTGGCTTCGTTGGTCACCAGGGCAGGGCAAGGCAGCTATGCGGCCGCCAACAACGTACTGGACGCCCTGGCGCACTATCGCCGCGCCAGAGGCAAACCCGCACTAAGCGTGAACTGGGGCCCGTGGGCTGACATCGGCATCGCAGCAACCGAATATGGAAGGCTGGCTCATCAGAGTCTCGCGTCCTTCGGTGTGAAGCAACTCTCTGCAGATGAAGCTCTGAAGTCCCTCGAGTGGCTGATGAGTTCGCAGGCTACGCAGGGAGCTGTCGCTCGCATGGATTGGGGCAAGCTTCTCAAGCAGGATCGTGCCCTATCCGCTTCGCGCCAGATCCTCAAACTCGCCGAAGCCCACAACAGGCCCGAAGACCGCGAAACAGAGTTCATGCGTGATCTCCAGGACTGCCCGGCCCCGGAGCGACAGGACTGGCTTGCAGGAAAACTGGCAGAATTCATAGCAAAAGAGCTTCGCCTCCCCGATTCGGGCAGTATCTCCACCGAGGAGTACTTTTCTGAGCTCGGGCTTGACTCGATCCTGGCGCTTGAACTCGCAAACCAGCTTTCAGTCATGCTTGGCCGTGCTCTGCCCGGATCTCTCCTCTTGACCTGCCCCACAATCTCCGCGTTGAGTGAGCACCTGATTGCTCAACTCAGCAAGGAGGGTGCTTCCCTGCCGGATTCGACCCTGCAAGATCGGGAAGAGGAGGTCTCGGCACTTTCACCCCAATAGGCTGCCACCATCGCCCCCCAGGATCGAAGTGCCGTGCTCGCTCCCTTACCAGCAACGGGTGTGGCGCGGACTTTCCGCCACCGCTCAACTGGTGCGGACGCCGGCAAGCCCATGAATCTTTCAAGAACTTCATCTGCTCTTCAGCACCCCTTAAGGCACAGATCCTACGATCGTTGAACACGCCGCGACACCGATCAGAGTTGCGCCTTCACCGTATCGGTGCAGAACCTCCTCTAAGGGCGGCACCTCCGCCGCCGCGGCACGGGTACACTGACGTTCAGGATGAAGCACTTGGTTCGAAATGGCTTGACTCTCACCGCTCTGGTCGCGCTCGCCGCGGCACCCTCCAGTGCACAAATCCAAGCACCGCCTGCCCGTCAGACCGGCCCCGGGCTGCGCGCGCAGGTAGCTCTGCCGGCTGTTCCCCAAGCCGCATCCAACCAGGCCGCGACCGCGCAGGCGCCTCCCACGAGTGGTGGCCCGCAGATCTCCCTTGCAGAAGCCATCCATCGCGCCCAGGGCGCCAATAGCGCCTACGCGACCGCCACCGCAAACGCGGGTATCGCGAACGCCCAAAGAACAATCGCTCGCTCAGCGCTCCTGCCCGGGATCATCTATCACAATCAATACCTCTACACGCAACCGGGCAGCATCCCTTCCACCCTGTCCTCCAACGGAAGCCAGATCCCTTCCGTGCGCTTCATCGCGAACAACACCGTGCACGAGTACGTCAGCCAGGGAGTCGCCACCGAAACCATCGGCGGGGCCCTGCTTGCCCAGCTCGGCTCAGCAAACGCCAGCGCCGCCGCCACGCGCGCTCAATTGGAAGTAGCCCGCCGCGGTCTCGTCACCACCGTCGTCGGAAACTTCTACGCCGTGCTCGCCAATGCCAGGAAAACCAACATCGCTGTGCGCGCCCTGGATGAGGCGCAGCAGTTCGGCACCAACACACGGCAGCGCGAAGCAGGTGGTGAGGTGGCTCATGCGGACGTCGTCCGCGCGGACCTCTCCATCCAGCAGCGACAGCGCGAGATCAACGACGCACGTCTCGCCGAAGAGAAGGCGCGCATCGACCTCGGAGTGTTTCTCTTCCCCGACCCGACCTCGCCCTACAGCCTGGCCGCCTCGCTCGATCAGCTTCCCCCGATCCCCACCCGCACCGATATCGAAACCGCTGCACGAAACGGCAACCCGGACCTCCGCGCCGCGCTCGAGACTCTGCGCGCCGCTCAGTTCGACTTGAAAGCTGCATGGTTCGGCTACCTCCCAGACCTCAGTATCTCCGTGCTCTACGGTATCGACGCTCCCCACTTCGCTACCCGGGAACCCGATGGCACCCGAAACCTAGGTTACTCGGCGTTCGCGACGTTCGACATCCCCGTATTCGACTGGTTCGGCACCCACGCGCGCATCAAACAGAGCGGCTTTCGCCGCGACCAGGCGCGAACTGAACTGACTATCGCCCAGCGCCAGCTTATCGCCTCGCTCGACGAACTCTTCCGCGAAGCCGAAGTCGCCCACGAGCAGATCGCGCTCCTCGATCAGAGCGTGCAGACCGCTACCGACTCCCTGCGCCTCACCAAGCTTCGCTATGGCGCCGGTGAAGGCACTGCGCTCGAAGTGGTGGATGCGCAGAACTCGCTGGTCCTCGCAGAGTCGGGGCGCGTCGACGGTATCATTCGCTACTTCCAGGCCCTGGCCACCTTGCAAACACTCACAGGAAACATGCCGTAATGAGCCAACGTATGAGCCAGACCAGAACTCAACCCGCCCTCGACTTTCATCGCCCCCTCCGCCACGCCGCGCTCGGCCTTCTCGCCGCCACTACTCTTGCTGCAGGCTGCAAGAAGGCAGTTGACGCACCAGAAGCCGTCGTCGTGTCTGTTCAGGCCGAAAAGGCGGAGGTCAAGCCCATCACCGAGTACGTGCAGGCGGACACCGTGCTCAGCCCGCGCGCGCAGGCCGCGATCGTACCCAAGATCTCCGCTCCCGTTGAGCGCTTTCTGGTTCAACGCGGCGCCCACGTCCGCAAAGGCCAGCTCCTAGCCGTTCTGCAGAACGCCGACCTCGCCGCCTCCGTTCAGGACACCAGAGGCGCCGTCGCTCAAGCTGACGCTACCTACACCTCCACGACTCAGGCCGGCGTCATCGAGGACCGACAGAAGGCTCAGCTCGACGTCACGCAGGCCAAGGCAAATCTCGACCTCCAGCAGAAGGTCGTCGATTCGCGCCAGAATCTTGTCCAGCAGGGCGCCATTCCTCGCCGGGACCTCGACACCGCACAGGCAAGCCTCGTTCAGTCCAAAGCGGCGTACGACATCGCCCAGCAGCACCTCACGTCGCTTACCTCGGTCAGCCAGGCCGCCACCGTCAAGAATGCCGCCGGCGCGCTCGAGTCCGCAAAGGGCAAGTACCAGGCGGCGCAAGCCGGCCTCAGCTTCTCTGAAATCCGCTCCCCGATCGACGGTGTCATCACGGACCGCCCCTTGTTTGCCGGCGAAATGGCAAACCAGGGCCAGGCCATCCTCACCGTGATGGACCTCTCCTCGTTGATCGCAAAGGTCCATCTCTCTCAGGACCAGGCCGCCGCCATCAAACTGGGCGCCAACGCCAAAGTCACCGTCCCGGGGATGACCGAGCCCATCGACGGTAAGGTCAGCCTCATCAGCCCGGCCCTCGATCCTGGTACTACGACTCTTGAAGTCTGGGTGCAGGTGAATAACCGCTCCGGAGCCTTCAAAGAAGGAACCCCGGTGCACGTCTCTCTGGCCGCTCGCACGGTGCCCAACGCAGTCATCATCCCGAACGAGGCCCTGGTGCAGAATAAGTCCGGCAACCCCTCTGTCATGATCATCGGCTCGGACGGCACCGCCCACCAGAAGGATGTTAAGACTGGCATAACCGACGGCCAGGACACCCAGATTCTGTCCGGCATAGCCGCCGGAGATATGGTCGTCACAACCGGGGCCTACGGCATGGACGACGGCACTAAGGTCAAAATCGCTGCCCCCGGTGAAGGGGACGACGACGACAAAGCCGGCGCGAGCCGACAAGGGATCGGCAGACGCGAGCGCCAAAGATAAGGCGGCGGACCCAGCAGACAAACTAGTAGACAAGTCCGGCAAAGATGCGGGGGGCAAGTAACGTGACCAGCACGCCCCATTCTTCGCCGCCGAACGAGTTCTGGGTGACGCGCCACGCGTCGACCATCCTCTTCTTCATCATCGTTCTCAGCGCAATCGGCATCTACCTCGCTGGCCGCATTCCGATCTCCGTCTTTCCCGATACCAACTTTCCTCGCGTGGTCATCGGTATCGATAACGGTGTTATGCCGGTCGATCAGATGGAAGTGACCATCACCCGCCCCCTCGAAGACGCGGTCAACTCCGTCCCCGGCCTCCTCACCGTCCGTTCCAACACCAGCCGCGGCTCAGCCGAAGTCAGCCTCTTCTTCGACTGGAATGTCGATATGTTCCGGACCCTCCAACTGGTCGACGCCGCCCTCTCCAAAGTTCGCCAGACACTGCCCAACACTGCCGTCGTCACAACCAACCGCCTTACCTTCGCCACGTTCCCGATCCTGGGCTACAGCCTCACGTCGGACTCTATCCCCATGACGAAGTTGTGGGAGATCGCGACCTACCAGCTGAAGCCCGCGCTGAACCGCCTCGACGGCGTCAGCGCCGTCATCGTGCAGGGCGACCAGATACCCAACGTCGAGGTCACCCCCAATCCAGCCGCGCTCGTCGCCTCCAGCGTCACTGTCGGTGACATCCTCAACGGCATCCAGCTCACGAACCTGATCGACTCCCCCGGCCTCTTCCAGAGCGGTCATGAACTCGTTCTCGGCCTGGTGGGCGGCCAGGTCCACACGCCCGATCAGATGGCCAGTCTCGTTGTTAAAAGCACAGCAAGCGGGACACCGATTCACCTGCGGGACGTGGCTGCGGTCAAAGATTCGATCGAACCGCGTTACACCATGGTGCGCGCCGACGGCAAACCAGCCGTCCTGCTCAACATCACGCGTCAGCCCACGAGCAACACCGTCCAGGTCGCCGACGAGGTCTCCGCTCAGGTCGAAACCCTTCGCCCTCTGCTTCCCCCGGGCGTCACACTCAAACCCTACTACGACCAATCCGAACTCGTCCGCGAGAGCATCAAGAGCGTACGCGACGCCATCCTCATCGGCGTGCTGCTCGCGACCATCATCATCATCGTCTTCCTCAGCGATTGGCGATCCTCGCTCGTCGCGGGTCTCGTGATCCCCACCACGATCGCTCTGACCTTCGTCTTCATGTCGATGCTCGGCGAAAGCTTCAACCTCATGACCCTCGGTGGGCTCGCCGCAGCCGTCGGCCTCGTCATTGACGACGCCATCGTGGTCGTAGAAAACATCGTTCTCCACCGCCAGGCTGGAGAAAGCCGCCCGGAAGCTATCCGTAAGGCGCTGCACGAGATCACCGGGCCTCTGGTCTTCTCCACCATAACCCCGATCGTCGTCTTCCTTCCGCTGGTCTCTGTCCAGGGAGTCACCGGCAGCTTCTTTCGCGCACTGGCCATCACCATGACTGTCGCGCTGCTCTCATCCCTGCTTTTAGCTCTCAGCTGGACCCCGGCCCTCAGCAATCTCATCCTCCGCCGCGACCAGCCCTCAGCGGCCGCCCGGGAAGACGCCGCCGCACTCGAAACAACCGGAGCCGGACAGTCGCTCGCCGCCGGGCATGCCGCGTCCGGCCATGAAGAAAGCGGCTTCATGCTCCGCATCGTGAATCTCCACGCCCGTGGATTGAGACACGCGCTCGAGCGCCCCCTACTTCTCTTCCTTGGCTGTCTGGTTTTGCTCGTCGGCACCTACTTCGCCTACTCCACCCTCGGCTCGGACCTGCTGCCCGAGATGGACGAGGGCGGCTTCATCCTCGACTACATCATGCCCGCAGGAAGTTCCCTCACCGAGACCGATCGGGTTCTCCAGCATGTCGAGCGCATCCTCAATAAGACCCCCGAGGTAGAAAGCACCTCCAGGCGCACCGGGCTCCAAATGGGACTCGCCGCCGTTACCGAGGCCAATACGGGCGACATCACGGTGAAGCTGAAGAGCAAGCGGGATCGCGGCAATCGACGAGGTCATCGCCGACATCCGCACCGAGATCAAGGAGCAGGAACCGCAGCTCGACGTCGAGTTCACCCAGGTCCTTCAGGACATGATCGGCGATCTTTCGAACGCACCCGAGCCTATCCAGATCAAGCTGTTCAATCCGGATCCCCAGGTCCTCGACGTGATTGCGCCGCGTGTCGCCGACACGATCAAGAAGCAGGACGGCGTGGTCGACGTTTTGAACGGTCTAGAAAACACTATCAGCGGCCCCGCCGTGAACTTCCAGGTCGATCCTTCGACAGCTGCCCGCCTCGGCTTCACCGCAGAAGACGTCTCGACCGACTCCACCGCGCTCGTCGAAGGCGTCGAAGCCACCGTCCCTCTGATCGCCAACGACCGCTCCTACCCCATCCGCGTGCGCTTCCCCGACGCGAACCGCGCTTCACTGGACGCCATCGAAAACACCCTCCTCGTCAGCGCCAGCGGGCATCTCTCCACCCTCGGAGCCCTCGCCGTGGCCAAGCAGCTACCCGGCCAGCAGGAAATCCGCCGCGAAAATCTCCAGCGCGTGGTCGCCGTCACCGGGCGCCTGGAAGGCACTGATCTCGGCACAGCCATGGCACGCATCCAGTCCGCAGTGGTCGCCATGCACCTCCCGAAGGACATCCGCATCACTTACGGCGGCACCTACGAAGAGCAGCAGAAGTCCTTCTCCGAACTCACCCGCGTACTCCTCCTCGCGCTCGTCCTCGTCTTCGGCGTGCTGCTCGCGGAGTTCCGTAACTTCTCGGCGCCCTTCGCGATCCTGGTCTCGTCCATCCTCTCCACCTTCGGCGTGGTCATGGCTCTGCTTATAACCCGCACCACCTTTTCGGTCGCCTCCTTCATGGGCCTCATCATGGTCATAGGCATCGTGGCCAAGAACGGCATCCTCCTGCTCGACGCCGAATCCCGCTTCCGGCACGAAGGCATGGATCCCGAAGAGGCCATGCTCCACGCCGCACGCCGACGCCTCCGCCCCATCCTGATGACCGCCCTGGCCGCGATCACGGGCATGCTCCCTCTGGCCTTCGCGCTCGGTGCCGGCTCACAGATGCTCCAGCCGCTCGCCATCTCTGTCATCGGAGGCCTGCTCATCTCCATGATCCTGTCGCTGATCGTCACCCCCGTCGTTTACTTCCGCCTTACGCGCAAGCACCACCAGGCGGCTCCCGTAGAGCAGCGACAGGTCACGGCCTAATTGAACGAGAGTGCCTTTAGGGGTTCCGAATAATAACGGCAATAGAGTCACAGGCTCGTACGATTAGCGAGCGCCGCCCATAAGGATCCAAACCCACACCGGCCGTTTCGGAGGGTCGACAGGTCACGCAGCGCCGGAACCCCAAACTCAGTCGGAAACTTGAACGTACGGAAGTGGTGGGCCCACCAGGACTTGAACCTGGAACCAACGGATTATGAGTCCGCTGCTCTAACCAATTGAGCTATAGGCCCTGCAACAACTCTAAGAACCGCCCAGCCATTTCAGCGAAGGCGATGCTCACCTTCCGGCCAGGGATGATGGTAACGCCCGACCACACCGTGCGGTCCTGATCAGCGTCACTGAATTCAACGCATCGACGCTGGACCCATCAGGCCTACAAACATTGTAGACGGAGAGAACCGGCGACCCGACTCCCGCGCAACCAGCCTGGCCGAGCACTCACGCCCACCCGCGAAACCAACTACCCTCAATGATCTCTAAGGCTTGGAGACCGCGGGTGCTCGCTCGGTCAGCGTCGTGTATGTGTCCACTGCCGGTGCCGCAGGAACTTCAACAGTCCCGTCCGGCCAGCGAATCTCAAGTTTGTCGATCCGTGTCGCCGTACCCAGCCCAAAGTGAATCCGCGGATCAGACGATGACGCGAAGCTGCCTCCGCTGATAACGTCTGCCCGTTGCCGGAACCCGTTTGCCGTCACGTACACGATCGCCCCTACAGCGTCGCGTGGCGATTTGGGCCCGCCCACAAGCTTCAGTCCAACCCAGTGATTTGCAGTATTCGTCACATTCTTCAGCAGGGTAGGCGTCCCGTCCATGTTGTTGATCACCGCGTCCATCTTTCCATTGTTGAAAAGATCAGCGACTGCCAGGCCACGCCCCACGCCAAGCGTGGCGAGGCCAGTTCCCTCCACCGCCGGGACCACGACCAGCTTGCCGTTCTGATTGCGGAACAGTAGCGGCCGCTGCTTGAAAGACGTCCCCCAGTTCTGTTGATCGACACCCGGATAAACATGTCCGTTTGCGACAATCAGGTCGAGCCAGCCGTCGTTGTCGAAATCGAGAAAACTGGTTCCCCACCCCAGAAACGGGATAGTAGGCTCCGCGATCCCCATCTCGTACGAGACATCCGTGAAGTTGGCGCCGCGGTCATTCCGGTACAAAGGGTTATAGTCGTCCGAAAACGTGGTGTTGTATAGGTCCACTAGGCCGTTGTGCGCGTAGTCGCCGCTCGCGATACCCATCGACGCGGTTTCCCGCCCATTCTGATTCAGCGCATATCCGCTCGCAAAGCTCGCATCTTCGAATGTACCGTCGCCCTTGTTTAGATACAGGTAGTTTGGAGTGGAATCGTCCGCTACAAGCAGATCCGGTCTGCCATCACCATCTACGTCGATGAACAGGCTGCCGAGACCGTAGTACCTGGCCTTATCGGCTACTCCGGCTTTTTCGCTGACGTCCGAAAACGTTCCGTCGCCGTTATTATGAAACAAGTGATCGGGCGCTCCCTTCAAGCCCCTGGGGCCGCACATAACGGGCACTCCGCGGAACTGGCAGAAGCTGTTCGCAGCCTTTGAATCAGCGGCCGTAGAGACCTGCGACATGTCAAAGTCCACATAGCCCGGCACAAACAAATCCAGCCGTCCGTCGCTATCATAGTCACCCCACGTAGGGCTTGTAGACCAGCCATTCACCGTCACTCCCGCCTTGACGGCCACATCAGTGAACGTACCGTTATGGTTGTTGTGGAAGAGCCGATTGGCGCCATAATTCGCCACGAAGATGTCCGGCCAGCCATCATTGTCGTAGTCCGCTACTGCAACGCCTACGCCCCACCGTTCGTTCGTCACGCCCGCCTTCTCCGCGACATCCGTGAAGGTCCCGTCATGATTATTGTGGAACAGCGCCGCATGAGGCGCAGCCGCTTTACCGTTCAGTGCGTCGTAGGTGCTGCCGTTCACCAGGTAAATATCCATCCAGCCATCATTGTCGTAATCGAGCACCGCAACTCCCGAGCCCAATGTTTCCAGAATGTAGCGCTTCTCCGGCGTGCCCATCGTGTGGTGCCATTTCGCAAGACCCGAAGCTTGTGTCGCATCCTCGAACACGACTGGACCCGACTTTACGAATCCTCCCGCGGTAATTGGGCGGTGCTCCGCATCGAGGACCGGTGCGTGAGCTTCGCCCGTGTTCACGCCCATGCCGCCATTCCCGGGCAGCTGCTGTGCACGCCCAAGTGTCGTACCAAAGGCCAGAATCAACAGAAGAGTTCGCGTCATCGGCTTTTGCTCTCGTGCGCGGCAGAGTTGGACTGCGCGGGCTCATCCACCTTCAAGATCTGATCGGCATGGACGTTCTCGAGTCGCTGCAGAATCCCGCTGGGCCATCGGATGTCGAGCGAAATCAACGTATCCGCGCCCAGCCCAAAATACGCGCGCTTATCGTTCGAGGAAAGATAGCCTCCCGAGGTGCTGACCGTAACCCATTGCGAGCCATGTGCCGACGTAAGCTTGATCTCCGCGCCAATCGCATCTCGGTTACTGCGATGTCCCGTCAGCGCGACCGTCAACCAGTGGTTCGACGTGACCGTCTGGTTGTGTAACAGGTGAGCCGGTCCTCCGTTGGTTGTAACGACCGCATCCACTCGCCCGTCATTGTCGATGTCGCCCACCGCCATCCCTCGTCCCACCCAGGCCTGCTGAAACACCGCGCCCGATTGAGACGAAACGTCCACAAACCCCTTACCCGTGTTGCGAGCGAGGAGCATCGGCTCACGGTAGCGGACCTCCGGAAAGTTGAGCTCGATCGTATCGAGGTCATGCCCCTGCGTAACAAGCAGATCCTTCAATCCATCATTGTCGTAGTCCAGAAAGCGAATTCCCCACCCGGAGTAGAGATGTGTCATGCTGGCAAGCCCCGTTAGATACGTGTCGTAAGTAAAGCTGCCATCGCCACTGTTCCGGTAGAGGGCGTACTTCTGGTTCGAAAGATTCGTAATCACCAAGTCAGGGAGCCCGTCGTTGTTGTAATCCTGAAAATCGATTCCCATACCGGCATAGGTATGCCCATTCCCGTCTACCGCCACCTCTGCAAGCAGCCCTTGCTCTTCAAAGGTACCGTCCCCTTTGTTGTGATACAGGAACTCGGACATCGAGTCGTTCGCAATCGCGACATCCACGTGCCCATCACGGTCGAAGTCGGCAATCGCAATTCCCAGCCCCTTGCCCGGAACGCCCATGCCAATCTTCGTCGAAACCTCGGTAAAACGTCCGCCGCCATCATTGTGGTAAACCAGCGCGGAGATCGGTTTGAACAGGTCAGGATGGCAGTACGACCGGTAGCCCTCGCGGTGTTCGCCGCAGTAAACATCTTCGAAATCCCACTCCACGTAGCGAAGCACCACCAGGTCCAGCAGGCCGTCGTTGTCGAGATCCACCCACGCCGCCGACGTCGACCACCCACTCCCGGCTGTGCCGGACCGCTCGGTCACATCCTTGAACGTTCCATCGCCGTTGTTGTGGTACAGCCGATTCCCTCCATACGCCGTAATGTAAAGGTCCTCGAAACCGTCGTTGTCATAATCCCCAACGGCAACCCCCATCCCGTAGCCCACGCCCTGCAAACCGGCCTTTGCAGTAACGTCTTCAAACGTCCCATCTTTCTTCTGGTGGTACAGCCGGTTCCAATCCTTTTCAGATCCCTTACGAGGAATCGTCCCCTTTGCAGTCGGATCCGTCAGTGGCGCGCCATTCACAAACAGAATGTCGAGCAATCCGTCATTGTCGTAGTCCAGGAGCGCCACTCCCGAGCCCATGGTTTCCAGCAGATACTTCTTCGCTGTATGGCACGCCACACCAACAAAGTCGATACCCGCTGCCGCAGTAGTCTCCACAAAATTCCCGGGTACGGCGGGCCCTTTCGAATCAGCGGGCGCCGGACGATCCGCGTTGTCCTGCCGTGCTGCGGGCTGTTCGGCTCCGCTCCACATCGGACCCAGCAGGGCCACCGCAATCAGCAGAGCGCTCATCCGCGCGGTCCGGTTCGAGGGGAAGCCCGGACTGCGCTGCGGCCTCGTTCTGTTCTGATTCCGAAAACCGCTGGCGGCCATTCCGGGAAGTGTACCCTTTCCAGTCCTCCTATTGAACCCACCTCGCTCCCTCGAAATCATTCCCGCACGTATCCGCATTTCATAACTGAAAATGTTTTTCACGCAGAACTTATTTTGGTTTACAAGACGCACATCCGTCTGTAAGTGTTTACATGGCACCAAACGCCTCCGAATCCGGGGGCGCGAGGCAGGGCTGATCCGAAAGTCCACACCTATGAACATCAACGCTGTTGCCAAACTCGCCCGCGTCTCGACGGCAACAGTATCTAGGACCATTAACGGCACCGCGAAGGTGAGCCCTAAGACCGAGCAGCGCGTGCGCAGGGCCATCGAAGAACTCAACTTCTACCCCGATACCAACGCCCGCGCGCTGGGTTCCGGCCGAAGCAGCATGTATGGCCTCATCATCTCTGACATCACAAATCCCTTCTTCCCGGAACTCGTCAAAGCTTTTGAGGACATCGCCGTCCTCCACGGTCAGGATGTGCTCGTCTCCAATACGAACTACGATCCTGATCGGATGAAGATCTGCGTCACTCGTATGCTTCAGCGTAAAGTGGACGGAGTTGCCATCATGACCTCCGAGATGGATCCTGCCCTGATCGAGGTCTTTGCGCGCAGAAGTATACCGCTGGTATTCCTAGACGTCGGCAAGCCCGGCCACGGAGTCAGCAACGTCAAGATCAACTACGCAGCAGGCGTAGACGCTGCGCTTGACTTGCTTCTGCGCCTCAATCACAAACGCATCGCGTTCATCAGCGGACCAATCTCTCTCGAATCCGCACGCATCCGCTACAGGGCGTTCATGGACGATACCGCTCGGGAGCATCTCACCAGGCATGCCGGGCTCATCCAGGAAGGAAACCACCGCGTGGATGGCGGCCACGCAGCGATGCTGCGCATCCTCGACTCCCCCGCTAAACCCACCGCAGTCATAGCCTCAAACGACCTCACCGCAATCGGCGCCATGGGAGCCATCGGCGAACGCGGCCTTCGCGTTCCGCAGGATATGTCCGTCATCGGCTTCGACGACATCCAACTCAGCGCCTTCACATCTCCGCCCCTCACAACCGTAAGCCTCCCCCGGGCCGAGATCGCCCAGGCCGCCTTCCAGGCCCTGTTGGACACAAGAAGCCAACCAGGGAAAAAGCTCGCCTGCGGAAAAGAGTATGTTGTTGAGCCAACGATGATGCTGCGCAGCTCAACGGCCCTGGCGCCCAGCAAGTAAACCCAGACGATTGCAAAACGGAGTCAACACATGCTGCAACGATTACTTCGAACCGTAGCCGCGTCCTTCGGGCTTGCGGTGTTCGTCGCCTCCGGTCTCGCGCAGGCGGCACCTCAGGTCGCCCCTGCAGATACGATCTTCCGCCTGGACGGCGGCGAAACAACATACGTCTTCGGCGTAAATGAGCAACGCGAACTCCAGACCATCTACTGGGGGGGCCGCCTCGGCGCGAATGACCCGTTTCCATCCCCGCGAGCCGCCAGAGAGGCAGCATCCTTCGACTCCCCCGTAAACACCACCCCCGAAGAGTACGCCGGTTGGGGTGGCGGCCTCTTCGTCGAGCCTGCGCTGAAGATAAGCTTCCCAAACGGAAACCGCGACCTCGAACTGCGCTTCCTCTCTGCGAGCCACGAGGCAGACGGCATCACCGTCACGGTAAAGGACGTCTCGGAAGACGTCTACGTACACCTTCACTACACCGTCGACTCCACAACTGGCATCATCGGTCGCTCGTCCACGATCGAGAACAAAACCAAAGCCCCCGTCACGATTCAACAGGCCGCGGCAGCAACCTGGAACCTCCCGCGAGGCGACGACTACACCCTCCGCTACCTCACAGGGCGCTGGGCCGCGGAGTGGCAGGTCCAGCAGCGCCAGCTACAGCCCGGCGCCACCATCCTGGAAAGCCGGCGCGGCTCAACCGGACACCAGAACAATCCCTGGTTCGCCCTCGAACACGGCGCCGGACAGGACGAGGATACCGGCGAAGTCTGGTTCGGCGCGCTCGCATGGAGTGGTTCATGGCGAATCACGGTCGAACAGGATCAGCTCCGCCAGGTTCGCATAACCGGCGGCTACAACCCGTTCGACTTCAGTTACAAACTTGCGCCCGGCGACAAGCTCGACACACCCGTCTTCTACGGCGGCCACACGTCGCATGGCATAGGCGAAGCGTCACGTCTGCTGCACCAATTCGAACTCGCCAAAGTCCTCCCGCAATCACCCAAGCCGCGGCCGCGACCAGTAATCTACAACTCCTGGGAAGCCACCGAATTCGCCGTCGATGAGCCCGGCCAGACGGCGCTCGCAGAGAAAGCAGCACGCATCGGTGTCGAGCGGTTCGTCATGGATGACGGCTGGTTCGGAGCACGAAACACCGACCGCGCAGGCCTCGGCGACTGGAACGTGAACCCGGCCAAGTTTCCTCACGGACTCAAGCCGCTCATCGACAAGGTGCATGCGCTCGGAATGGACTTCGGCCTATGGGTCGAGCCCGAGATGGTCAATCCGGACAGCGACCTCTACCGCAAGCATCCCGACTGGGTGCTCAACTTCCCCGGCAGGCCGCGCACCGAAGGGCGCAATCAGCTCGTCCTCAATCTTGCACGCCCGACGTACGCGCCTACGTCTACGGCTTCCTCGACAAGCTCCTCAACGAAAACCAGATCGCCTTTCTCAAGTGGGACTACAACCGCAACTGGTCCGAGCCCGGCTGGCCTGCGCTCGCGCCCGATGAACAGCAGAAAGTCTACGTGGAGTACGTCCGCAACCTCTATGGCATCCTTCGGGAACTCCGCGCCAACCACCCCACCATCGAAATCGAAAGCTGCTCCGGCGGCGGCGGCCGAGTGGACCTCGGCATACTCTCCTTACACCGACGAGGTCTGGCCTTCCGACAACACCGACCCCTTCGACCGGCTCCGCATTCAGGACGGCTTCACCTATGCCTACACGCCCGGCGGTCATGATGGCCTGGGTGACAGATTCGCCCAACTGGGTCAACACCCGCACCACCTCGGTCGCCTACCGCTTTCTCTCGCTCCATGCAAGGCTCGCTCGGAGTAGGCGCAAACCTCAACAAGTGGACCGACGCAGACTTCGCAACAGCCAAGGAACTCATCGCCGCCTATAAGCAGGTGCGTGAAACAGTACAGCATGGCAAGCTCTACCGGCTCATCTCTCCGCAGAACGGAAGTGAGTTCTCAGCGACCGAGACCGTGTCACTCGACGGACGACAGGCGGTCGTCTTCGCCTTCCTGCATTCCAGCACGATGTTCTATCCGTACCCGCGAGTCTTCCTCAAAGGGCTCGACCCTGACACGCAATATCGTGTGACGCCGATATCCGGTGCCCTGGTGAAGGGCTCACCCGAGATGGCAAGCGGCGCGTACCTTATGGCTCACGGCGTCGATCCGGACCTCCGCGGAGACTTCCAGGCAGCAGCATTCCGTATCGAGCGGCTTCGATAACAAAAGCTCCCGGCAGAACCCGCCGGGAGCCCATCCTCGTTACACACTCTCCGCCGGCGCCGCCGTGAGTTGGAGCTCCACCGTCTGCGTTCCCAGCCTCGGATGTTTGGCAGTCAGCGTGACCGTGCCCGCCTGCTGCTGAGCCCGCACCCACACAGCACCCGTGCCCCCAACCAACGAGAACGGATTGTCGCCGATCAACGTCGCAGGTCCCTTCACCTCAAACACGATCGGATCATCAGCGTACGTGCGAATCGCCCCGAACTCATCCGTCACACGCAACACCACACGCGTCGTATCGGCACCATCCGCAACAAGGCTCGTATCGTCCGGGATAGCAGTAAACTTGCGGTCCACTCCATCTCCAGAAAGCGTCTTCGAGATCACCTGCTGCCCTTCAGAAAGCCGTCGATGCGGAGATCGCCCCACGGAAATGCCAACTGCTTGATGTTCATCTTCGACATCTTCAGGACGAACGGCGGGTACGTCAGGTGTGCGAACTCCTCACGATCAGGATCAACCTCCGCCACCATCACCCACGGGTTCGGGTTAGCATCCGACCTCTGCGTACCGAGCGCCTGCACCCGAACAAAGAACTTCAGGTGGTCACAGTTCGAGCACACGACCGCCTCAGTGAATCCAACTGACTCATCTCCCCGAGCCCAATGGAACGCCGGCTCCAGAACCACCTCTTCCGCCGGATCACACTGCGACTTGTAGAATCCCGCAGCGGCCTTCGGTTCGCGGAAAATATCCGTCACGCCGTGATAGCAGATGCGATCGCCCGAACCGAAATTGGCGTGCGTGTTGTAGTCGAACGCACACCATCCAATCCCGCCCGCATACTGCGGATCAGAGGCTATCTGGTTGTGAATGCGTGCGTGCCGCAGCGTATGCTCCCGCTGCCGCTCATCATCATCCGTCGTCTTCGTCGGGAACGTATGCCCCACGAACTCGGTGTTCAGATAGCGCGGATGATTTGGCTTCCGCAGCGGGAACCCGAAGTCATTCACGGTAAACACATCCTCAATCAGCTCAGACCCCGCAAAATTGCGAATACCTCCCGTCTGACGTGTCGTGTCCAGCGCATGCGCCAGTGCGTTCGTTCGAACATAGAACTCGTGGTCATCCGGAGACTCGTTGATCCGCACACCCCAAAGAATAATTGATGGATGATTCCAGTCGCGCCGCACCATCCGGCCCACGTTGTCGATGGCGACAAGCTTCCAAGCCTCCGGCCCGATATGCTGCCATCCCGGAATCTCCTCCAGCACCAGCAGCCCAATCTCATCGCAACGGTCAAGAAAATGTCGCGACTGCGGATAATGCGAGGTCCTCACAATGTTGCAATGCAGGTTGTGACGAAGCACATCCGCGTCCCGCCGCTGCACCCTCGCCGGCATCGCCTGCCCCACAAACGGAAACGTCTGGTGGCGATCCAAACCGCGCAGCTTCACGATCTTTCCATTCAGCGAGAACCCATGATCCGTGAATGTCGCCTCGCGGAATCCGATCCGCCGTGTGTCCTCGTCGATCGCCTGCCCATTGTGCAGAATACGGGCATGCACCGTATAAAGCTGCGGGGTCTGAAGATCCCATAGCTTGATCCCCGCCAGCCCGGTAAGACTCACGGTGTGCTTCGCCGGATCGTTCTTCGTCTCCGTGCTCGCGTACACCGCACCATTCGCAGCTGGATCCATCGCCGCATCCGGATCCGACCCAGCGCCAGGCCGCACAAGCTGCGTCCCATCCGCAACCACCCGTTCCCCATCTCGCAACTCAACCTCAAGCGAGATCGCCCCTCTCCCCATACCCTTACCGGCAAGGAAGCAGTCCACCTCCAACCCGGGGCTGCTACTCAACACATTGATCGGACGAGCAAAGATATTGTCCAGGTAAAGCTCCGGCACGATGCGAAGCGAGACCTCGCGGTAGATCCCCCCGAACGTCATGTAGTCGATCTCGTATCCGAACGGAGGTATGTCGGCGCGTTCCGTCGAATCAAGTTGCACCGTCAGAACATTCTCGCCATCCGTCTTCAGGTGAGGTGTCAGTTCAAATGAGAAAGGCGTAAACCCGCCCTTGTATTCCCCCAGCGACACACCGTTGATCCACACCGTCGACGCGGTCATCGCGCCTTCAAAGTCAACAAAGACGCGCTTCCCACGTGCCTCCGCCGGATACGCAAAGCGTCGGCGGTACGTCGAAGTAAACTCGTAAGCCTTATCGTCGAAGTTGTGCCACGGCAAGGTCGCATTCGTGTGCGGAATCACTACCGTCTCGAAGCCGCTGTCGTCAAAAGCGGCAGCTTCAACCCCTGCTACCTTTGCCGGCTTGTACCGCCAATTCCGGTTCAGTGGCAGGATCTTGCGTCCGCCCGCCATTGCCGGGCCTGTCGCAGCAGGAGCGGCCAGCGCCGCAGCATGAGGAAGGGCGGCTGCCGCAGCAAAGGTGCCTGCGGTCTTCAGAAAATCGCGACGTTGCATTGCGTATTGCTCCTGCACATCAGGTTGGTAGAAGATCTACTTTGCTTCCTCGACGATCACAACATCCCACGGCGCAAGCGAAATCGTCTGCCTCGCAGCAATCGCGTGGCCCGTCAGCAGGTCCGTACCGGCACGCCCTGCGTACGGAAACGTCTGCGTGGAGCTCGAATAGTTCAAGAGATAATGCAAGGTGCTCCCCTGCCCGTTTACGCCGCTCTTCTCGCGCACATTCTCCGGGAGACTACCGGCAGCGGAAGAAAGTCCTGCATCCGCAAGCGTGTCCAGAACCACTTTTCTCTGGAGCTCCTTCGATAGAACCGTACCTTCATACGTCAGTGAACCCTTGCCGAACTGATTCCGCGTAATCGCCGCCCACTGCCCGAAGAAAGGATGATCATAGAAGGCCAGCGGCTTCGCGTGCTCCAGCTGCAGAAACTCGGACCAGTACATCACCTCGTTCCCTGCGGCTGCATGGAACGGATCGCCTCTGAGCGCCAGCGGTTTCTCAAGATTCGAAAACTCCTGGTACGTAAAGCCTGCCGCCTCGCGCAAAGGGCCCGGCGCACGCACCGAGCGCACCGCAGAATTCTCGTTCGCGAACCCGCTCTTGAAGCACATCAGCACATGACCGCCGCCGTTCACATAATCCGATATCTTCTTCAGCAAGGCGTCGTCCGCGGTATAAAGCGGAGGAATCACAATCAGCTTGTACTGTGAGAAGTCAGCGGCCTCAGGAAATACGAAATCCGTCCCGACGTTAGCCTCGTAAAACGCCCGGTGCATCTGGTCCACCAGCGTCTTGTAATCAGCCACAGGCTGGCCCATCTTCCATTGCGCAGCAGGCGCCAGCGCGAACGGCATAAAGTCCAGCGCATTCGCCGAGTCCACGCTGTAAAGGATCGCAACATCATTGTGGATCTTCAGATTCACCAGCCGCGGGCCAATCTTCGCCAGCTCATGCGCTGTGCGCGAAACCTCCGCATAGGCCCGGTTCGGTTCCAGATCATGCGATAGAACACCCTTCCAGTACGTCTCCTGCCCGGAAGGAATCGATGCCCAATGCCAGTACTCGACCATGTTCGCACCGCTTGAAAGGTGCGTATACACATCGAGCCGAAGCTGACCATCGTATGGCGGATACTGATACGCAGAAGTCCAGTCCGTAGTCTGGGCGTTGGTCTCGGTCACCAGGTAATTTGCATGCTTGAGCGAACGGGTGTAGTCCCCTTGCTCCGCCTGCGACTGCCCGTCGAAATGATCCTGCGTTCCGTGGTACGGATTGTTCGCCGCCACATCAAGAGCCTTCGACACCTGAAACTCGTTCACATCGCGGCGCATAGCGCCTCCGAAGTCCTGCGTAACAAACTGGCCCGAGCCCCGGTACTCCCGCACGAGCGCAGCCTGCCACGCCAGGTAGTCCGTCACACGCATCTGCTGCCACCGGCTCCACTCCAATTTGTAACCCGTGCTGATCGTGCTGTCCCGGGGTGGCATATTCTCCCAGCCGTTCACGTCCTCGCCCCAATAATTCAGCCCCCACGCTTTGTTCAGTACCTCCGTTGTCACAAACTTGTGTTTCAAATGATCCACAAACCCCGTGAACACATCCTCGTTGGAAGCCCCGT
Organism: uncultured Acidobacteriaceae bacterium; assembly: GCA_963791875.1. Classification (GTDB taxonomy): domain Bacteria; phylum Acidobacteriota; class Terriglobia; order Terriglobales; family Acidobacteriaceae; genus Edaphobacter. The sequence continues at coordinate 375,747 of CAWBUI010000001.1, read as the reverse complement.
ACGAGGAGGTCTCATTATCGATCTGCCACCCAATAACGTTCGGATTATCGCGATAGTGCGTGACCATGTTTCGAATCAACCGCTGGGCATAGAAGCGAAACGTAGGATTTGACGTATCCATGTTCTGACGCATCCCATAGAACACGGGCGCCCCGCCAAGAGGCCTCGCCAATATCTCGGGATGAGCATGGACCATCCACGTAGGCACCGAGTAAGTCGGCGTCCCCATGATCACCTTAATGCCCGCTTTACCCATGGCATCCACCACCCGATCCATCCAGGCGTACTCAAACTCGCCGTCCTGCGGCTCCCAAAGGCTCCAGGTCGACTCCCCCATACGAACCACCGTGATGTCCGCCGCCTTCATCAAAGCGACGTCCTTATCAAGCCGCTCGTACGGCATGTACTCGTTGTAATAAGCCGCCCCATACAGAACATTGGACAGCGTTCCCGGGTGCGCAGGCGCCTGCGCCGCAGCCGCACCCAGCGCCGCCAAAAGTGTTGCTACCCCTACCATCGAATGCCCCATACACTTCACAGGATTCTTCCTTCGGAGTCCACTCGCTGCCCCTTGCGTTTATGTCGCCCGACGCCTGTCGCTGCCGTCCCGACCGGGAAAGCTCACGCATCGACCCGGAACTGCTTCACAGCCGTCACCTACTAGACGACAAATTCGCCGCGATGTAAAGCCTTACATATCAGGGTTCCCGAACCAGTCTTGCCTCACATCCATCCCGAGCACATCGCATCGAAGCGCATGCCCGCCGCGCACGGAGGACCGAAGGTCGGCACTCACACCCAACCCTCGACCGCAATTGACATGAGCAAATCATGGGAATACCGTCGGAACGCACCCGCGAACCGGTCCTGCTACCGCTCGCTTGTAAGCCCTTACATCCTCAACAAGCTCCCACTCGCACCGGAGACATCACCGTACATGAACGCTCTGCGCACCCTCCTCGCCTTGCCTTTCCTCTTCGCGTACCTCTCCGCACCAGCGCAAACCGCAGCCGCCCCGGCTCCGCCGCTCATCCTCGGCACCGCGTGGTACCCGGAGCAGTGGCCTGAATCCCGTTGGGCCGCAGATCTGGACCTAATGCAGAAGGCCCAGATCCACATGGTCCGCGTAGGCGAGTTCGCCTGGAGCCGCATGGAGCCCAAAGAAGGCCAGTACGATCTCGACTGGCTCGACCACGCCGTCACAGAAGCCGGAAAGCGCGGCATCTACACGGTCATGGCACGCCCAGCGCCGCACCTCCCGCGTGGCTCACCCAGACCTACCCCGAAACGCTGCGCACAGAGGAAGACGGCCGCAAAGCCGAGCACGGCAACCGCCAGCAGTTCAACTGGGCCAACCCGAAGTACCGCGTGCTCTCCCGCGCCATGGCCGAGCAGCTCGCCAAGCGCTTCGGCCATAACCCGTACGTCATCGGCTGGCAGATCGACAATGAGTACGCCGCCAACTCTTTCGATCCGGACACCAGGGCACAATTCCAGCAGTGGCTCAAGGCCCGCTACGGCACGCTCGACAACCTTAACGAGCGCTGGACCACCTCATACTGGAGCCAGACCTACTTCAACTGGAATCAGATTCCCGATCGAAACTCATCCCGGGAACCCTGGCCTGCTGTTGAGCTGGAAGCGATTCGTCACCGACACCTGGCGCAGCTATCAGAAGAACCAACTGGACGTCATCCGCGCCAACTCCGACCGCCGCCAGTTCATCACCACCAACATGATGGGCTGGTTCGACGGCTACGATCACTACACCGTCAGCCAGGATCTCGACCTCGCCTCCTGGGATGACTACGTCGGCGACGGGCAGCTCGACCGCTACAAAAACGGCGCCGCCCACGATCTTACCCGCGGCTTCCACCGCAAGAACTTCTGGGTCATGGAAACCCAGCCCGGCAGCGTCAACTGGGCGCCCGATCAACAACGCACTCGACAAGGGCGAAGTGCGCGCCATGGCCTGGCACGACATCGGCCACGGCGCCGACGCGGTCAGCTACTGGCAGTGGCGCAGCGCTCTCAACGGCCAGGAGGAGTACCACGGCACCCTCGTCGGCGCCGACGGCACTCCCGTCCCGCTCTACACCGAAGTCGCCGAACTCGGCGCCGAGTTCGCCAAAGCCGGACCCGCTCTCGCCGGCACCTCCGTCAAGTCCGACGTGGCGATCCTCCACTCCTACGACAGCCGATGGGCCATCAACTGGCAGCGCCACAACAAGACCTACGATCCCGTCGACGAGATCGTCAGCTACTACAAGCCCCTCCGCGACATCGCGCAGTCCGTCGACATCGTCAACCCATCCGCCCCCCTCACGCAGTACAAGCTCGTCGTCGCACCTGGCCTCAACGTGCTCTCAGACCCCGAAGCGAAAACCTAATGGACTACGTCGAACAGGGTGGCAACCTTGTCCTCGGCCAGCGCACCGGATGAAGGACGTCGACAACGGCCTGCAAACCGAACGCCAGCCGGGCCCACTGGCCAAGCTGCTCGGCGGCCGCGTCGAGCAGTACTACGCTCTCACCGACCCGGTCCCAGTCACAGGCACCTGGGGCAGCGGCACCAGCAAAGAGTGGGCCGAACTCCTCAGTGCAAAGGACCCCGAAACCAAGGTCCTCATGCGCTATGGCACCAGCAACGGTTGGCTCGACGGCCAGCCCGCCGCCATCACCCGCAAGGTCGGCAAAGGGAGCATCACCTACATCGGCGCGTGGCTCGACGACCCCACCATGAAGCAGGCAGCCAGGTTCATGACCGACGCAGCCGGAGTGAAAGCCAAATTCGGCGCGGTTCCCGAGGGCGTCGACGTCTACCCCCGCGAAGGCGCGCACGGGTACGTCTTCATCCTCGTAAATTTCGCCAAAACACCGGAAACGGTCAAGCTACCCGCAGCCATGCAGGATGTTCTTAACGGCGGCAGCGTGTCCACGATCAGCCTGCCGCGCTACGGCGTCGCTGTGCTGTCCCAGGCACGTTGACTCCCACGCCATCTAACTCATCAGGCAAGCAGCTTCAGCACGCCCTGCATGTCCATGGCGGAGTCCGACGTCGTTCCCCCGGGCAGCCCCGGTCCAATCACGACGGCTTCGCCATGCCCCTCAAACCACGCCACAAACCTCGCCTCACCCGCACCCGTGAGCCGCCGCAGATTCAGCCATGTATAGTAAGCTCCCATGTCCGCGTCCACCACGGACCCATCCACATCCACGCCAAGCTCCGTCTTGCCGCTCAACATCGCATTCATCGGCTGCTGCTGCTGCCTCGGCGCATACCGCAGCAGCAGAGTCTCCGGCTCCGCCCGCCGCAGGCACTCTCTCCCGGCCCACTGCACAAACGTCGTCGAAAAGATCTGCGTGCCCGACCCTTCCGTCAGCAGGCTCAGTTGAAAACGATTCAGCACCTCGCCACGCATCGCCCGCGCCGCCAGCCCCCAATCCAATCTCCTCCGGCCGAAGCTGTGCCAGCAGGCTCCGCAGCCGCTCCGGTCCCATCGCACCCGACTCGATCGCCTGCTGCGTGCGGTCCAGCAGCGCCTGTCGCACAGGCTGCAGCGCCGCATACGATACGCGGGTCACCCCCGCTGCCGCCTGCACAACACCGCCGTCGATGTACCAGTGCAGAAATCCATCTGCGCCACCATCGGCCGCAGACGCACGCCGTTGCGCCTCCGCAAGCAGGGTTTCCAAACCGCCGCCCGGCCGCACGTTGCGCAGGTAAACCCCGTGCGGACGCAGCTTACGGAACAGCGGAAACGGCACATGCTTTGCGCCCCGCCCCAACACAACAATCGCAAGCCGCGGCTGCTTCGGCATACGCGGAGGCACAGCCTCTGCCATCGCTACCGCGAACTCATCTGCCGCCAGCCGGAACGCATCCATCTGGTGCGAACTCCACAGCCAGGCCGTCATCTGCTCAAGCGCGGACGCTGGAGTGGCCGCCCACTTGCTCCGCAACAACGCACCATCCATGGTCAGCGCATCGAATCCGCGCAGCAACGCGATTCGCCTGGCACGCTCCAACTTCCCCAGGTACGCCATCTGGCCCGTCAACCGGCTGCGCTCTGCCGGCATCTTCCAATCGAATCCGCTCAATTCCCGCAACAGCACAACCAGGTACGGAAAAGGAAGTTCGCGAAGCAGCGCCAGATTCCCAACGGCCAGCCCACGACCTTCAGGCGAATAGCCCGCCAGGTCTCCGGCCTTTAGCTCCGCAGGAGTCACCGCGACAGCACCTCGTGGAGCGGCGAGCCCTTAGCATAGGTCGGCGAAAAGCCCATCAGCGCACCCAGCGTCGGAACTAGGTCCAGCGAGTCCACCGGTCGATTCACCACCGTATTCTGCCGAATCCCCGGCCCCAGCACCATCATCCAGGTCGTCCGGGAAAGCGCGTCCCCCGTCCGATGATGCTGAAATCCATTCCCCCCAGCGTCCGTGTCTGAATCCCGCCCGAAGTCCGGAAGAATAAACATCGTCGTCCGGCCCTTGTACTCCGGATCCGTTTCAATCGCCCGCCAAAGATCCGCACACAAGCGGTCCGAGCGGCGAATCCCATCCAGATAAAGCGAATACGCACCCGAGTGAGCGATGTCGATGTCGTGCAGCGTCACCCAAAGCAGCCGGGGCGCAAGCTGCTGCATCAACCGCCGTGCGATGAATACCGAAAGCTCATCCGGACTCGCAAGGCTCTTAGCATGCAACATGAAGTCGCCCATTGAAAGCTTCAGAATCTCGGCCGTGCGATGAAGCTCCTCCGGACTCTTTGCTATCGAAAACGCCGTCGGCGACTCGTAGTTGTCCCTCATCAGGTGCTCATAATCCACCTGCGTCCCGTTCGCCATCGCAGCCGCCAGCAGCTGTTTCGGCAGGATCACCTCAGCCCCCAGCGACGGTCCATACCCCCGCCGTTCGCTGCTGCCCAGTCGGTTGAACCCATTGCTCGGAGCCACCACCCACGCATCCTGCGAAGGCCTCTTCAGATCACGCCGGAAATACTCAAAGACAGTCGGGTTGTCAGGCGGTGCCAGCGCGAAGTTGTTCAGTGTCTCGTACGCTCCCGTCGCCAGCGAAGCCGTCGCCACATAGTGCCCCAGGATCCCGTGATTCACCACCTGCGTAAAAAACGTAGCCTGCGGAATAAGCTCATTCAAAATGCGCGGAATATTCTCCTGGCCCTCCGGCGCAAATGTCTCCTCGTCCCGCGCCCCGCCGCCGAACGTCACCACCACAACCTTAGATCCCACCGGCATCTGCATCGCACGCAGCGGCGAAAACCCAGACATCGCGGCGACCGTAGTCGTACCTGCAACAGCCCGCAGAAACTCCCGCCGATCCAGAGACAGCTTCGCCCCCGTATCGCGCAGCGAAGTCATGCGCCCCCAATCCGCCCTCAACTGGGCTTCACCACGAATTTCACCACCTCCTGCATCCGTGCGTTCAAACGATCCTTCTCCTGCTGGCTGTACTTCTGCTGCAGCGCAATCTCCCGCTGGGCTTCATCCCGCAGCCCCATATGAGCATAGGCTCTCGACAGCCGATAATGCGCCTCCGGATACTCCGGTCGCAACGCCACCGCACGCTCCAGCGGCACCGCGCTCTCCTTCCACTGCAGACGCATCTGCTCCAGCACACCCATCTCGAAGTAAGCGTCTGCCAGCTTCGGATCGGCCGCAAGCGCCTGTCGCAGAAACGCCTCCGCTTGGCTGGCATCCTGCTTCCCCGCCGGCTGCCGAAGCAGCGCCGTAGCCGCATACGTCGCCGCCTGCGCGTTCTCAGGATGCTTCCTCGCAAACGCGTCCAGCCCTTCACACTCCGCACTTACCCCTTCGTCCACCAGGCTGCAGCTCCGCCCCAGCAAGTCCGCATATACCGCGTTGTCCGGCTCCTGTACCAGCAGCGAAGCGAACACGCCCGCAGCCATTTGGTACTGGTTATTTGCGTACAAACCAATCCCCTCCGCGAGCTTGAAGTGCAGACTCGCGGGATACCGCGCCGCGCCAAACCTTGCAATCTCGATCGCCTGCTCCCACGTCCAGTGCCGCAGCAGTTCCGCGGTCAGAACATACAAATTTGAGTCGCTGGGATTCAGCCGAGCAGCCGCCTGATAATCAAGCACCGCCTGCTTGTAGTCCCCCAGCTTCTCATGGATGTCCCCGGCCAGAGACTTCGTCTGGTCCGTCGCACTCGCCTCCGGAATCCCTCGCAGCGCATCCTCCGCCTGCTTCGTCGCCCCGCTGCTGAACAGCGCCAGCGCCAGGTTATAGTGCAGCCCCCAATCCTCCGGTGTCGCCGAGCTCGCAACAGCAAAGGCCTGCGCGGCCTTGGCCGGCTGCCCTGCCAGCATCAGGGCCTGCCCCAGGCCAGCCTGCGTGCTTGCATTCCCGGGCTCAATGCGTGCAGCCGTCTGCAACTCCGCAACCGCCGCAGCAATCCGATTGAGCTTCAGATAGGCCGCCCCGAGGTTCGCATGCGCAATCGCCTCCTTTGGCGCCAGGCTTCGGGCCTGCTCCAGCAGCGGCAATGCCTGCTTCAGATCCCCCGCCTCCGCATACAAACTCCCAAGAGCCTCATGCGCCTCATAGCTTCCCGGGTAGCGCCTCGCAAGCACGCGCAATGCAGGCTCCGCATGCGCCGCATCGCCGCGATCATACGCATCCACCGCGTCCCGTAACGCCGCCTCGTCCGCCGCACTCAACCGCGATGCCCCTGCCCCTTGCGCGAACAGGCTTCCCTGCTTCGAACTCATCCAGGCCGCACTGAACACGAGCAGCAGACAGCCCCACCCGAACATCCGCACAATCACGCGCTCGGCACTTCTGCTGCGGCAGTTCATCGCTTGAAGTCTTCGGGCGGATGCGCAGACAACGCACCCGCCCTCGGAGTGTACCGCTCTAGAAGTTGTACTTCAACGCAAACTGGAAGAAGCGCGAATCCGGAGTGTTGGCCTGGAAGAATCGGGCGCCAGTGATCTTTCCACCGTTGTTGCCGATTCCCGTGTTGTTCGGAATTCCGTAAGCAGGTGTGTTCAGGACGTTGAAAATGTCCGCCCGGAACTGAAGGTTCTGCTCGCGGAACGTCGGAAACGACTTGAACAAAGACATGTCCACCCGCTCGTAGCCAGGTCCTCTCGTCTGCCCACGATTATTCCCGATGTAGGCGAGAGCAGCCGCGCCCGAAACCGAATTCGGGATCGCCGTTCCATCCGGGTACTTCGCCGAAGAATTCCCCAGATTGTCCGCCTTGGGGTTTGCAAACGCGCACGGGTTGTACCAGTTCTGCACCGTGCGGACCTTCGCAGGGCACACAATACCCGGGTTGGACGGGTCCGCCGTGCCACCTTCCTTGAACGGATCACCGATCCGGATCGCATTCGCAGTTGCTCCCCCAGGACTCGTCAGCCCGTTCGTCCCGATCGTAATCGGCTGTCCCGTCTCAGCCCGGAAGACCGTGCTCGCCGAGTAGCCGCCGACAATGTAGTCCAGGATCCCGTCGTTGTTGAGGAACCTGCGCCCCTTACCGATAGGAATCTCAAAATTGCCATTGAAGGTGACGCGATGCTGCACATCGAAGCCCGAGGGGCCATAGTCCGGACCCAGCCCGAAGATGTTCACATTGCGCGTTCCCTGGTCGCCGCTCGTGCCCAGCGGTGTATCTACGTTATCCAGAGACTTGGCATACGTATACGTCCCGAGAAAGCTCAGGCCGCGCGACAGGCGCTTCTCGAGCGACGCCTGCAGCGAGTTGTAGTTCGATGCCCCGTCATACGCGGTATAGGAGAAGCCGCGCGAAGTGTGGGAAGGGCTGGAACGGGTTCGTCTTGTCTCCGTTCACGTCCTTGTATCCCGAGAAGCCGTTCGCGGTGAGCGCCGTCTGGGCATTCGGATTTGGGAAGAACTGCAGATGACGGGAGACCGCGCCCACATACCCAATCGAAGCCACCATCGAGTTACTCAAACCATACTCGACCGTGAAGTTGTACTGCTCGCTGTACGGTGTCCGCACCTTGCCTTCGCCACCCCGCAGGGTCGGGAAAGACGGCGAGCTGATCACCGTCGGCAGACCGCCCTCCAGTGTGAACCCGTTGTTGATGCATGCTCCACCTGCAGTGCAGCTTCCGGAAGCATAGTTGGAATCGAACTCAAACGGAAAGTTCTCGCCGAAGTTCGGGAAGTAACCCGTGCTCTCCAGGCCGCCGAAGAAGATTCCATAGCCACCATGAATCACAGCTTTATCCGTCGCCTTGTAAGCGAAACCCATCCGCGGCGCAAAGTTGGTTTTTTGCGGCTCCACAAGGTAGCGGTTCGCCACGTACTTCAAAGCGATGTGATCCTCCTGCAGCAACTGGAGGAACTTGGCCGGTATCGCTACGTTCTGTTTGCTCGTTGGGATCCGGTACTCCCCCGTGCTGTTGCTCGCCACAAAACTGCTCGTCGGCACAAACGCAGCCTGGTTGTCGTGGCGCTCCAGGTATGGAGTGGAGTAGTCGTACCGAAGTCCAAAGTTCACCGTCAACCGCTGGCTCGCCTTCCAGTCATCCTGCGCATAAGCAGCCCGATTGAACCGAACATCATCGGACGTGAACACGTTCGACGTCGCACCCGAGTTCATATTGTTCGTCAGGAAGTCAGCGATACCCGATCCCGTATTCGCGGAGCCCAACTGGCTCGTGTACAGGCCGTTGTAGTTGTACGTACCGCGCGGCTGCGTCGGCTGCGAGGTGGAGAACCGAATCCGCTGAATGCTGACTCCCGCCTTCACCGTGTGGTTACCTAGGACCTTGGTTACATTGTCCAGAATCTGGTACACGTTCTCATATTCGTTCGTCGCATAGAACTGCGGAGACCCGAAGTTTGAGAGCCCCGACACGCTGATAAACGGCAGGCCGCTGTTGTTCTGCGCCGTGGCAACGCCGCCCAAACCCAGGCTGGACGCCAGTCCAGGGTTGTTTGCGTTGAAGTGCAGACCGGCATAGTGCCCGTAGTTGTAACCAAACCGGAACTCGTTCGTGAGCGTCGGAGTAAAGATGTGAGTCTCGCTGCCCGCAAAGTTCTCGCCCAAAGACACCAGCTGACCCGTGTTCCCAAAGCCGCCGCCATCGAGAATTGAGCCAAGCGGCGCCGGATGTGTCGAAGGTTCGTGGTTGTAGCTGTAACGCCCAAAGGCCTGGTCCTTCGAGCTGATGTTCCAGTCCGAACGAACGTCCCACTGGAAGGTGTTATCAATCACGTTCGACTGGTTCGTGTAGTTACTGAAAGTTTGCCCCGGCAGCCCCTGGTTCGGCAGCGGAAACAACGAAAGCAGCTTCAACGCAACCGGACTGAACGTCACCCCGGGCTGCAGATCCAGTCGGTTGTCCGGCACCGCAACCAGGCCATTGCTGGTCGCGTTCGGCGACAAAGATCTGCCCAGACGCGGGCCACGGCTTACCCGTCGCCGGATTGATGACCGTCGAAGGAGGATTCGCCGAACGCCCGCTCAGCGCGGTATTCAGCAGCTCGCTGAAATCCCCCGTCCGTTCCTTCGCCGTCGGAACCGAAAGCCCCGAATTCGTCTGTCCGAAAACAATCCGGTTCGCCTCCACATCGCCAAAGAAAAACAGCTTGTCCTTGATGATCGGAAACCCAAGCGTCGCACCAAACTGGTTTTGCCGATACTTCGCAATCGGAGACGTGCCCTGAAAATACTCGCGTACATCAAACGCGTCGTTCCGGATGTACTCCCAAAGATCGCCGTGAATCTGGTTCGTCCCAGACCGGATACTGGCATTCACCACCGCGCCCGCAGAGTGGCCAAACTCAGAGCTGTACGAGCCGGTCTGCACCTTGAACTCCGCCAGCGCGTCCGGCGGAGGACGCACCACGTAGCTCGCCCCGTTGAAGAAGTCCACTACGTTTACGTTGTTGTCCACGCCATCCATGATGTAGTTATTCTGTTCCGCGCGCTGTCCATTCGCGTTGAAGTCCCCACCCTTTTGCCCGCGCGCTCCACTCGCTGGTGCTACACCCGCCGTAAGCTGCGCGATGAACACCCAGTTCCGTCCGTTCAGAGGCGTGTCATTGATCGTCTTCGCCTCGATAACCTGGCCCGTCGAGCCCTCTTCCGTCTGCAACAGCGGAGGCGCTTCTGTAACCGTCACGGTTTGCGTCTCAGACCCCGTCTTCAACTGCACATTCAGCTCCAGCCGCTGCTGAATCTCGACCACAATGTTCTGCTGCGTCGTAGTCGAAAACCCAGGCGCCGACACGCTCATCTCGTATCGCCCTATCTTGATCGGCGAAAACACATACACGCCGCTCGCATCGGTCTGGGCATGCAGCACGAGGCTGGTTTCGGTCGAGGTCAACGTCACCTGCGCCGAAGGAAGCACCGCGCCCGTAGCGTCCGTGATCGTCCCGGTAATCGCGCCTTGATCCATCTGCGCAAAGGCAGAGCTCGCGGCCATCAAAACAACGAGGCACAGCATCGCTCCCACACTCCTGCGTCCACTCCCCCAAAATTGCAGCAATTTCGATCTCATACTCATACCCTCGTTTTGGTCCGTCTCGCACGCCTTCCGTGTAACTGCTCTAAGGCTCGCCCAGCCCGTTCATGTAAACGCTTGCAGAAGAACACCCGGAACCCTAACCGCACACCAGTAACGATGTCAAGCCAAATGTAGAAGCCCGCACAAAGCGTCGCCCCCTTGTCAATCCCACAAAAACGTCCAACCGCTTGCACTCCCGAGCAGCCTCAGCGCCTGCAGCTCGAACTCCCGTACCATCAAGACAGCAGCAAACCACTTCAAAGGCGCATCCTCCCCGTGTCACCTGCAAAATCACCGTCCCCCGTGAAGAACACCCGGCTCCTCGCGCGCATCGTTCAGCATCACCTTCCGCTGTTCGTCGCATCCACCGCTTGCGTGCTGTCCCTCTACCTCACCCGCCCCTACAAGGACGCACTCACCCGGCTCAGCTTCGCCACAGCCTACCCAGCCCTGGTGCTGCTCGGAATTACGCTTCTCATCGGCCCCTGCAATCTCCTCTTCCAGCGGCGGCAACCCGTCTCAACAGACCTCCGCCGCGACGTCGGCATCTGGGCCGGCATCCTCGGCATCATCCACGCTCTCGTCGGCCAGAACGTCCACCTCCGCGGCCGTCCCTGGCTCTATTACGTGTACGCGCACGATGCCAAAGGCCCATCTGGTCTCCGGCACGATATCTTCGGCTTCAACAACTTCACCGGCCTCTTCGCAACGCTCGTTCTCATCGCGCTCGTCGCGACCTCAAACGACTGGTCGATCCGCCGCCTCGGCACACCACGCTGGAAGCAGTTGCAGCGTTGGAATTATCTCTGCTTCGCCCTCACCGCCGCCCACACCATCGGCTATCAAACCATGGAGAAACAAAAGACCCCATTCGTCGCAGCAGCCGCTACCTGCATCGGGATAACCCTGATCCTGCAAGCAACAGGCTTCCTCATCCGCACTCGCAGAACGCCGCGCACACCGGCAACGTAAGCCGCATTCGCGTTACCCAGCCTACCTGGGCAGAACCTGCCCCACGCGAATCTCCAGCGCCATCCCCGTCTCTTCTCCACGCGGCTGTGCACCTCCCACATACACCCGATAACTACCCGCCTGTACCGCCCGCGTCCCATCCAACCGCACCGTACTCAACTCCCTGGGCCCCAGAGGCACCGAAACCTCCCGCTGCTCGCCCGCCTTCAAATGCACCCGCCGAAATCCCGCAAGCGAACGCCGAGGAGCCTCCCCGTCTTGTGGCGGCGCAAGATACACCTCCACCACCTCATCACTCTCGCGCCCACCCGCATTCTTCACCGTAGCCGACACCGTCACCGGCTGCCCCGCCTCCACAGCAGCCGCCGAAAGCCTCCGGTTCGTGTAGGCAAACGTCGTATAGCTCAGCCCGTACCCAAACCCGTACAGCGGCTCTCCAGAGAAGTAGCGATACGTCCGCCCCTTCATGCTGTACTCCTCAAATGCCGGAAGCTGCTCCGCCGACGCATAAAACGTCACCGGCAGCCGTCCCGCCGGCGAGTACCTCCCCGTCAACACATCCGCAATTGCCTCCCCACCTGCCTCCCCCGGATACCACGCCTCCAGCACCGCCGCCGCATGCTCCTGCGCCCACTTCGAAGCCACCGCGCTCCCGCTCATCAGCACCACCACCACCGGCTTCCCCGCAGCCGCGACCGCCTCCAACATAGCCTGCTGCACCGCCGGCAGCTCCAGGCTCGTCCGATCGCCGCCCTTGAATCCAGCCGCATCCACCCGCATCTCCTCACCTTCAAGATTCGGCGACAGCCCTACATACGCCACCACCGCATCCGCCCCACGCGCCGCCGCCACAGCCTCCGCCCGCAACACCTCGACCGGCGGCCTCCAAAGCAGGCTAAGCCCGCCGCCAAACAACCCGGACCGATGCACCATCTCCACCCGAAACGCATGCGGCCGCGTGTCCCCAAAATGCAGCGTGAAGTCCTTGAGCGGCCGACGCCCACCCTCGCGCCCCACACTCTGCTCCGCCACCGGCTTTCCATCCACAAACACCCGGAACTCCGCTGCGTCATCGCACGGCGAACAGTGCGGCGTCCTCCATCCAAACACCACATCCCGCACCGTCGGCCCTGTAATCACCCCCGACCACCGCACCGCATATCCTTGATCGCCCAACCCGGGCACAGGCATCGCCGCGTTCCAGTCAAAATCAATCTCCCGATCCACCCGCGTCAACACGGGACTTCCCGTCATTTCCGTCCCGGCGAAGTACTCACCCTTCAGCCCCATCGCCGCATCCCCTGTCGCGGGATGAAACAGCCTCCGCGGAGCCACCACCGGAAGCTCCGCCACCAGCGGCGCTCCCTGCGCATATACCACCTTCGCCGAACCCCGAAGCGCCGCCTCCAGCCCATCCAGCGGAGTCACCGGCTTCGACGCCGCCCCCGTATAGTTCCCCTCCAGAGCCTCGACCGCAGCCGCATTCGCCCCCACCACCGCTACGGTCTTCAGCCCGCTCTTCAGCGGAAGCACGCCATCATTCTTCAGCAGTACAATCCCCTCGCGCGCAGACCGCAGCGCCAACTCCCGATGCGCCGCCGAGTCCACCTCGGACATCCCCACCTTCGCCCGCGCATCTCCTCCAACGTCCCCCATCATTCCCAGCAGATACCGCGCCGTAAACAGCCGCACCGCCGCTCGATCAATCTCCGCCTCCGTGATCAGCCCAGCCTTCACCGCCTCCGCCAGGTGCACATACTCGCGTCCGCACGTCGTGTCCGTTCCCGCTTTTACCGCCAGCGCAGCACCATGAGCATCATCCGGCGCATAGTGGTGCCCGCTCGGACTCGAAATGTCCCTCACGGCCGCACAGTCCGACGTCACAAATCCCTGGAACCCCCACGCACCCCGCAGTGTCTTCCCCAGCAGCATCTCGCTCGCACACGCAGGCACCCCATCCACCGCGTTGTACGCACACATCAAGCTCCCTGCCTTGCCCTCCGTGATCGTCGCTCGGAACGCCGGAAGATACGTCTCCTCCAGGTCCTTCGGCGACGCATCCACATTGAACCCATGCCGCAGTGGCTCCGGCCCGCTATGCACCGCATAGTGTTTCGGAGTCGCCACCACCATCGGCCGATCCGCATCTCCGCCCTGCAGCCCCCGCACATACCCCACGCCCATCCGAGACGTGAGAAACGGATCCTCCCCATACGTCTCCTGCCCACGCCCCCATCGCGGATCGCGAAAGATATTGATGTTTGGCGACCACACCGTCAGCCCGAAGTAGATGCTCCGGTTCCCCTTCTGCACCGCATCGTTATACTTCGCCCGCGCCTCCAGCCCCACTACCCCGCCAATCTGCTCCTGCAGCTCCGGATCCCAGCTCGCGGCCATCCCGATCGCCTGGGGAAATACCGTCGCATAACCCGACCGCGCAATTCCGTGCAGCCCCTCATTCCACCAGTTGTACTCGGGCACACCCAGCCGAGAGATCGCCGGCGCCCCGTTCTGCATCTGCTCAATCTTCTCCTCGAGCGTCATCTTCGCCACCAGCGCCGCCGCCTTCCGCTGCGCGTCCGCCCGCGCCGCGCTCGTCTGCGCCCCCGCACCCCCAACCGCCGGCGATTGAGCCAAGCCACTGCCTATCCCGACACCCAGCGCTAAAGCCCCCGCAACCCACCGCATCCCCGTCATTGCCCTCATCCACTCCCCCTTCGTCGCCGCGCTACGCACATCGTTGCTAACGGCGAAGAACACGCTCTTATTCAAGCCCCGAAAGTATACAGACGCACCCCACCTCGGCCATCCGCCACCGATCACGACAACCACCCCGGTTTGCCGTCCCGGCCCCGTGCTCCGCGCGGACCGGCTTCGGAACATGCAGCAGCTGCAATGAAACATGTAACCGCTACAGCATCCAGTCATAACGACGTCGGCGCTACTCCATTGCACCCGTCTTAGTAGCTCAACGGGCCATTTCAGCCGCCGCATTGACGAAAACATACACGTGTAGTAATTAATCCTACAGCCGTATGCAGGAGGACACCTTGTCCGCTCCAAAGTTGTCAAAGATGGAGTTCCAGATCATGGAAGCGCTGTGGGAGATGGGAGAGCCGTCTCTTCGCGAAATCCAGGAATCCTTTCCCGCCGATGCCCGTCCGGCATACACGACGATCCAAACCATGGTGTACCGCATGGAGACAAAGGGCATCGTCAAGCGCGTGAGGAAGGTCGGCAACTTCCATCTCTTCTCTGCCACCATCACGCGGGACGCGGCCCAGCGACGCCTTGTTGATGATCTGCTGGCGCTCTTTGGCGGTCGCCCACAACTCCTTATGGCTCACCTGATCAAGGGCGGCAACTTGTCAATCCAGGATGTGAAAGAAGCGGAAAAGTTGTTGCGCAAGCTGTCCTCAAAGGAGAAGTAGCTATGCTCAGCACCTTCTGGCAAGAGGCGTGGACGGCAGATGTCGTGAACCACTTGTGGCAATCGACGCTGGTCGTCTTTGTGGCTTGGTTGCTTGCGTTGACACTGAAGCGGTACCAGGCCCGGATTCGCTACTGGGTCTGGATGGCGGCGTCCGTCAAGTTCGTCTTTCCGTTCGCATTGCTGACTGCCGTCGGACGTTGGCTGCGGCCGGAGGGAGCGCCGTACCTCGGCACTTCTGTTGAGACCGCGGTCTTCAAAGCAGAGCAACCCTTCGCATCTTCGACCCAGGGAACGCCGGACTTTGAAACGATGTCGCCGCAATCAATCTCGGGCTTCTCAGCATCGCACCATGTATTCCTCGCTTCGAAGATCCTTCTCGCGTTCTGGTTCTGCGGCTCGCTGTTCTTCCTTCTCCGCTGGCTGAGGAACTGGCTTCTAATTCGCTCCGTCGTGCGCGCGGCTTCTTCTGAGCCATCCCTCACCGATATGCGTATCTTCGTGACCTCGCACAGAATCGAGACCGGGGATCGTAGGAGTCTTCAATCCTGTTCTGCTGATTCCAGCACAGATACTCAGGGATCTACCAGGGAACCAGCTACGCGCTATTCTCGCCCATGAAAAATGCCATATCCAGCGACGCGATAACCTGACCGGCGCACTGCACATGGTTGTAGAGGCGATCTTCTGGTTTCACCCGGCCGTCTGGTGGCTTGAGCGCCGCCTGATCGAGGAGCGCGAAAGAGCCTGTGACGAAGCCGTGTTGCAGCTTGAAAACGAAGCCGAGGTGTATGCCGAAAGCATCCTCAATGTTGGCAGGTTCTACACAGAATCGCCGATCGTCTGCATGTCTGGAGTGACCGGATCCGAACTCAAGCAGCGCATTCTCCGCATCATGACGAGGGGAACGGCGCTGCAACTGGATGCAACGCGCCGGCTCATCTTGAGCGTCGCTGCAGTCGCCGTTCTCCTGCTTCCAATTGTCTCCGGCCTGGTTCATGTGACGCAGGTTCGCGCACAATCGAATTCTCCAGCCGCGGCCGAGAAAATCGTGGCTACGTGGCAGGGGACACTGCACACCGACCGCGATTCCCGCTTCGTGGTGACGATCACGACAGCGCAAAGCGGAAGCGTAAAATCCACCTTCTATAACCTGACCGGACAGCAAGGCGGCTCGCCCGGCTTCTCCACAGTCTTTGACGGTGCTGTAGTGAAGTTGGACTTTGGTTTTGCGACCTATGAGGGCTCGCTCAGCGCGGACGGAAACACAATCACCGGCACATGGCGGCAAGGTTCGAACGCGCAGCCGCTCGTCTTCCATCGAGCAACCGCAACAACAGAATGGACGATTCCCCAGCCGCCTCCTGAACCCGCTCGCATGGCCTCGAATGCTGATCCGGAGTTTGAAGTCGCGACGGTGAAACCCGGCAAACCGGAGGATCGCGGCCCAAGATACATGTTTGATAATCGCCGCTTCTCTGCCGTCCACGTGACGTTGAGTCAACTCGTGCAGTTCGCTTACAGCATCCAGGAAAAGGAGATCGGGAACGCACCCGACTGGTTCCGCACAGAGACGTACGACATCGCAGGAAAGCCCGGCGGCGAGGGAGAGCCGAGCATCCCGCAGTGGAAGACCATGGTGAAGAAGCTGATGGCTGATCGTTTTCAGCTCAAATTCCACAACGAAAAGCGCGAGATGGGCGTCTATGCACTCACCCTCACGAAGACCGGACCGAAATTCGATAAGAGTGACGGTGGTCCGTACGACGTGCCCATGCTCGGTTTCGGCCCGGGAAACATGGGAGCAACCAATGCCACCATGACGCAGATTGCCGAGGCAATGCAGCAGGCAGCATTGGACCGTCCGGTCATCGATCAGACCGGGCTGACCGGAAGGTTCGATCTCAGGATGAGATGGACGCCGGCGGATGCCCCAGCGGAGGCGCAAAATGCCGATGCACCGCCGGATCTGTTCACTGCCATGCAGGAACAGCTTGGCCTCAAGCTGGTCGCCACCAAAGCGCCCGTCGACGTACTCATGATCGATCACGTCCAAAAGCCCTCAGCGAATTGATCTTCTATCCGTCTGGGACCATACAGCCTTGGAAACGCGAAACCCCCTCCGTTTAACCCGATGGCAACCTCCCCAACAGTCGACTCTTCGCCCACTAACAGTCATCGGCCAGAGTGACGGACCACCCCGGGCTGTCCCATACTAATCAGCGAAGGGAAACCCCGTGCCCCAGGCCACTATCCACACCCACGCCATGTACCGCGAGATCTACGAGCAGCCCAGCGCCCTCGAAGACACCCTCACCCAATATGTAACCCCCACCGGTCTGCGCACCGAAGCCTTCGCCGCCACCTCTGCCTGGCTCGACGCCGCCCGCGGCATCGTCATCGCCGCCAGCGGCTCCTCTCGCCACGCCGGCCTCGCCGCCGAGATCATGATCGAAGACCTCACCGGCATCCCCGTAGACGTCGAGTACGCCAGCGAATACGCCGTCCGCTCCACCCACGCCAACCTCCACCCCGGCGTGGCCGTCATCTCCCAGTCCGGCGAAACCGCCGACACGCTCGCCGCCCTCCGCAAAGCCGTCGAGCTGAACCTCTCAACTCTCGCGATCACCAACGTCGCCGAATCCTCCATGGCCAGCGAAGCCATGGTCTCGCTCCCCACCTGCGCGGGCGTCGAACGCGCCGTCCCCGCCACCAAGAGCTTCACCACCCAGCTCCTCGTCCTCTACCTACTCGCCCTGTTCGCCGCCCGCCACCGCCGCACCCTCGACGACGCCACCCTCGCAACGCCGCCTCGCCGAACTCGAAACCCTCCCCAACCTGATAGCCGCCCAACTCCCCACCTGGGAGCAGGCCGCCCAATCCATCGCCCAGGCCCTCCGCAAAGCCGAAACCTTTCTCTTCCTCGGCCGCGGCGTCCACTACGCCATCGCCCGCGAAGGCGCCCTCAAGCTCAAGGAATCCTCCTACCTCCAAGCCGAGGGCTACCCCGCCGGCGAGCTCAAGCACGGCCCCAACGCGCTCGTCACCTCCGCCGTCCCCCTCGTCGTCCTCGCCACCGTCGACCACGCCGACCCCGGCTCCGTCCTCCGCTACGACAAGACCCTCAACCTCCTCCGCGACATGCGCGCCCAGGGTGCCACCATCGTCGCCATCGCCAACACCGCAGACACCGAAGTCCCCGCCCTCGCAACCCACACCATCCCCGTCGAACCCCTCACCGAGTACCTCCTCCCCGTAGCCGAAGTCATCCCCCTCCAGCTCTTCGCCTACTTCGCCGCGATCGGCCGCGGCATCGATGTCGATAACCCCCGCAACCTCGTCAAGGCGGTCGTCACCGAATGACCTCACCCCAACCCCTCTTCCTCGCCGTCGACGCCGGCGGCACCAAGACCGACTTCCTCCTCGCCGACTCCACCCGCGAACTAGCCCGCGTCCGCACCGGCTCCATCAAGCTCCTCAACACGCCCGCCGACCTCGCCGAACTCAACCTCATCTCCGCCTTCGCCGAACTCGAACAAGCCTCCGGCATCTCCCTCACCCGCCTCACCCGCACCTGCATCGGCACCTCCGGCTTTAGCGTCCCCCTCGTCGCCAACTGGATACGCCTCCAGATCGCCAACCGCACCGGCGGCGACCTCATCCTCTGCGGGGACGAGGAGATCGCCCTCGACGCCGCCTTCGAAGGAGGCCGCGGCGTCCTCGCCCTCGCCGGCACCGGCTCCAACGCCGTAGGCCGCACCGCCACCGGCACCTTCGCCCGCGCCGGAGGCTGGGGCCCCATCCTCGCCGACGAAGGCTCCGGCCACTGGATCGGCCTCCAGGCCGTCCGCAGCATCTTCCGCGCCCTCGACGAAGACCGCACCTCCGCCCTCCTCGACCACATCCTCCAGGCCTGGCAACTCGCCAGCCTCGAAGACCTCATCCAGCGCGGCAACGCCACTCCCCCACCACCCTTCGCCGAACTCACCCCCATCGTCCTCGCCTGCGCCCAGGGCGGCGACCCCATCGCCACGCAAGTCCTCCAACTCGCCGGCGAAGAAATAGCCCGCGTAGTCACCCTCGTCATCCGCCGCATGCAATCCCTCGAACAAGCGGCCGCCGTCGCAATTCCTGATCTCCCCCAGGTCGCCATCGCCGGCAGCATCCTCCAAAGCGTCCCCCCCGTCCGCCACGCCATGCACCAAACCCTCCAGCGCACCTGGCCCGAAATCACCCTCCTCCCCACCCCCATAGACCCCGTCCAGGGAGCCCTCTGGCGAGCCCGCCGCGGCTAGAGTACATCCCCAGGAACTGGGGGTAGCCCTGCCTACCCCACCACCCGCAAAGCCCGCCCCCGATCCGTCCCCATAGTAGGAGCCGCCGCCAGCAACCCCCGGGTATACGCATGCTGCGGCGCCCGAAACAGCTCCCCCACCGAAGCCTCCTCCACAATCAACCCCTGCCGCATCACCGCCACCCGCCCCGCCACCTCCGCAACCACGGCCAGGTCATGCGAGATAAACAGCATCGCCAGCCCCAGCCTCGCCTGCAAATCCCGCAGTAGCCGCAGCACCTGAGCCTGCACCGTCACATCCAGCGCCGTCGTCGGCTCATCCGCAATCAGCACCCGTGGCCGATTCACCAGCGCCATTGCAATCATGATCCGCTGCCGCTGCCCCCCCGAAAACTGGTGCGGATAGTCCCCCACCCGCTTCTCCGGCTCCGGCAGCGCCACCTCCCGCATCGCCTCGATCACCCGCGCCCGCACCTCCGCCCGCCCCAGCCCCGCCTCGTGCGCGCGCACCGCCTCGGCAATCTGCTCCCCCACCCGCATCACCGGATTCAGCGCCGTCATCGGCTCCTGAAAGATCATCGCCACATCCCGCCCGCGCCGCCGCCGCATCGCCGCCTCCGGCAACCGCAGCAGATCCAGCTCCGCCCCGGCATTGTCATCCTGAGGCGCAGCCGAAGGACCCGCTTCTCGCCTCCCCGCACCCCCCAGCCAAATCGCCCCACTCACCCGCGCCTCCGGCGGCAGCAACCCCATCACCGCCAGCGAGCAAGCCGACTTACCCGACCCCGACTCCCCCACCAGCCCCAGCGTCTCCCCCGCCCCCACCGCAAACGACACGCCATGCACCACCTCCCGCCCCCCAAACCCCACCTGCAACCCGTCCACCCGCAACACAGCTTCACCCACGCGACACCTCCAGGCCGATCCTAAACTCACCGCAAATCCCGCCCCTCGCACCCACCCTTTCATCCTGCGAATTGATCCTGCGAATTGATCCTGCGAACACGCCGCAAAACCGCCGTCGTATCCTATCCGCATAGCTCTCCCCCTTGTTCCATTTGCCGCACTGCTCACGTTTCCCCAACCACCCGAACTCTGCGGCACCGGCGCGAACACACCCCATCGCCCCCCCTGGCGATGGACACGCAGCCGCGCCCCACCCCAGATCCCACAGGAAACGCATGCCCCCGCACTCCACGGCCCGCACGAACACCCCCCGCCCCCCGCAACACCCCCACCGCATCCTCCAGGCCCTGCGCGCGCTCGTCTTCACCTCCGTCACCCTGGCCCCTCTCGGCTGCGGCTCCAAATCCAGTCCCCAGCCTCCGCCCACCCCCACCCCCGCAGCCGACTTCACCCTCACCGCCGCCCCCGCCACTGTCGCACTCACCGCCGGCGCCGCCCCGCAGCAGATCTCCGTCTCCGCAAACCCCGTCAACAACTTCGCCACAACCGTCGCCGTCACCCTCACCGGCCTGCCCACCGGAGTCACCGCCGCCCCCGCAACTCTTACCCTCACCCCCGGCACCCCGCAGACCGTCACCCTCACCGCCGCCTCCTCCGCACCCCTGAGTTCCACCACGCTTACCGTCAGCGCCACCTCCGGCACCCTCACCCACACCGCGAGCGTGGCTCTCACCACCGCCGCCGCGCCGCCGCCGCCAGACTTCTCCCTGGCCGCCACCACCCCTACCCTCACCCTCACCGCGGGATCCGCCCCCGCCTCTACCACCCTCACGCTCACCGGCAGCAACGGCTTCAACGGCCCCGCCACCCTCACCCTCAGCGGCCTTCCCGCCGGCGTCACCGCCTCCACTCTCCCTCTCACCCTCGCCCCCGGAACCCCCCAGACCCTCACCCTGACCGCCGCCCCGTCTGCGCCCCTAAGTTCCTCTACCCTCACCCTCACTGCCTCCTCCGGCACCCTCACCCACACCCTTACCCTCGTCCTCAACGTATCTGCCGCCCCGCAGGACTTCTCCCTGACCCTCACCCCAGCCACCCTCTCCCTCATCACGGGAGCCGCCGGCCAGCAAATCACCCTCTCCGCCTCTCCCATCAACGGCTTCAACGCTCCCGTCGCCCTCGCCCTAAGCACCCTCCCCGCCGGAGTCACGGCCACCCCTTCCACCCTCACTCTCACGCCAGGCACACCCGCCTCCCTTACCGTTGCCGCCGCCGCCAACGCCACCCCCGGCCAATCCACCCTCACCGTTACCGCCTCCTCCGGCACCCTCACCCACACCGCCACCCTCGCCCTCTCCACGGCGCTCCCCACCGGCCTCGACGCCACCACCTACCACTACGACAACGCCCGCACCGGCCTCAATCCCAACGAAACCATCCTTACCCCCGCCTCCGTCAAATCCGCCACCTTCGGCAAACTCCGCATCCTCCCCGCCGACGGCAAGGTCGACGCCGAGCCCCTCTATCTCTCCGCCCTCACCATCAACGGCCAGACGCACAACGTCCTCTACGTCGTCACCGAGCACGACAGCATCTACGCCTACGACGCCGACAGCGGCGTCCAACTCTGGAAGGTCTCCGCTCTCCCCCCCGGCGAAGCCACCAGCGACGACCGCAACTGTGGCCAGATCATCCCCGAGATCGGCATCACCTCCACCCCCGTCATCGACCGCCGCCTCGGTGCCCACGGCACCCTCTTCATCGTCGCCATGTCGAAAGATTCCGCCGGTGCCTACCACCAGCGCCTCCACGCGCTCGACCTCACCACCGGAGCCGAAACCACCGGCAGCCCCACCGAGGTCACCGGCACCTACCCCGGCACCGGAGCCAGCAGCGCAGGCGGACACGTGCCCTTCATCCCCGGCCAATACGCGGAGCGCACCGGCCTCCTGCTTATGAACGGAACCGTCTACCTCGGCTGGACCTCGCACTGCGACATCCAGCCGTACACCGGGTGGGTCATGGGCTACAGCGAATCCACCCTGCAGCAGACACAGATCCTCAATCTCACGCCCAATGGCTCCGAGGGCTCCATCTGGATGAGCGGCGCAGGCCTCGCCGGCGACGCCGCGGGGAACATCTACTTCCTCGACGCCAACGGCACCCTCGACCCCTCCCTCACCGCAGCCGGCTTTCCCATCAACGCCGACTACGGAAACGGCATCCTCAAGCTCTCCACCGCCAACAACTCCCTCGCGGTAGCCGACTACTTCGAACCCTACAACTCCATCTCGGAGTCCAACGCGGACATCGACCTCGGCTCCGGCGGCGCCCTCCTCCTCCCCGATCTCACCGACGCCTCCGGGTCTGTCCGCCACCTCGTCGTCGGTGCCGGCAAAGACAGCAGCATCTACGTCGCGGACCGCGACAACCTCGGCAAATACAATCCCGCCAACAACTCCCACCTCTACCAGGAAATCCCCAACGCCCTCCCCTCCGGAGCCTGGTCGATGCCCGCCTGGTTCAACAACACCGTCTTCTACGGCGGCGTCAACGACACCCTCAAAGCCTTCGCCATCACCAGCGCCCGCCTCGCGGCCACCCCCTCCAGCAGGTCCACCACTGCGTTCAGCTACCCCGGCGCAACCCCCGGCATCAGCGCCAGCGGCAACACCAACGGCATCGTCTGGGCTGTCGAAAGCGGTACCTCCTCTCCCGCCGTCCTCCACGCCTACGACGCCACCGACCTAAGCCACGAACTCTACAACTCCAACCAGGCCCCCGCCGCCCGAGACGCCTTCGGCAACGGCAACAAATTCATCACCCCCCTCATCATCAACGGCAAAGTCTTCATAGGCACACCCACCGGAGTAGCAACCTTCGGCCTCCTCCCCTAACCCCACCCTCACCCAAAACCGCCGCCTCCACCGTCGATGTTGCACAGCACCTGCTGTTGCAACCGCACATGCTGTTGCACCTGCTGTTGCAACTGCCCACGCACCTGCACCTGCACTTGCTGTCGCAGCTGCTCTTGCCGTTGCCCGCCCCTTTGCTTGTCATCCCGCAGCGAAGCGGAGGGACCTGCTTGCCTTGCCGTGCCCCGCCCTCGATGTTGCACTTGCTATTCCACTTGCTTGCCCTTGCTCTTGCCGTTGCCCGCCCTTTGCTTGTCATCCCGCAGCGAAGCGGAGGGACCTGCTGCTGCCTTGGCCGTGCCCTCGCACCTGCCGTACCCTCCCACTCGCCCTCCCCTCGAAATCGCCGTCATCTCAACCGAAGCGCGCAGCGCGCAGTGGACAGATCCCCGTATTACGCCCTTGCCTTTTCCGCCCTCAATCATGGCCGCTCCTTGGCTCGTCATCCGCACCCAAACGGAGGGCCCCGCATCCCGACACCCAAAAACCCTTGTCAACCCCCCAACCCGCCAAAACCCCGGAACTCCAACAAATCAAACGCAAAACTCTCGAAATATTTATGGCTAACGAGTTTCCCGAAACCGCTATAATTAGAAGAAGAAGAAAAACAAGGCCCGGCAAACAGCCGGGCCTTCCCATTTCTCAGAAAGGAGTTAACCAGAAGCATAAAACCAACCCGTCACTCCCGTCCCCTAACCCCAGTGTTATGAACAAACCATAACAAGGAAGGCAATAAACAAAGCGTCACTCCCCTCCCCTAACTCGCGCGTCATCAACAAAACCGACGTTCATACCCCCGGGGGGGGGTCAACCACCAACTGCACCACGAACCACCAGCACCCCACGAACGTCTAACACAACACCATGCACCACCAGAACCCCACCCGCAGAGCACTCGCCGCCACCGCCGCCCTCCTGGCGCTAGCCGCCCCGCTCTCAAGCCAGACCCACAAGGTCACTAAACCGAAAACGTCACCCGCGCCGTCGGCGGTCTACGAGTGGACCGGCGACATGACCAAACCCAACGCCATGAGACTGATCCCAGTCTCCCTCTTCATCGACAACAAGTTCGAAGACGCCGCCGTCTACCTCTCCCGCCCCGTACCCTTCTCCCTCCTGACCGGCAACGTCTACGAAGTCCAGCAGTCTGGAGTTCCCAAGGGACTCATCGACCTCAGCTTCGCCCGCCACTTCGAAACCACCACCGCCGCAAACACCTCACCCTACGACGACGGCTGGTTCGGCTACGGCAAGTTCCTCCCACCCGCCCCACCCAGAAAGTCCACCCTCCAGCCCTCAAAGACCCTCGCCGTGATCGACACCGGCGACGACTCCCGCCCCCACTTCTCCTCCAAATCCGCCACCCCAGGCTCCGGAGGCTCCGCCTCCAACGTCCCGTCCGCCCCCGCGGCCGACTCCCCCGCCGCCGACCCCGACCGCCCAACCCTCCACCGCTCCGGCACCACCTCCGCCAAGCCCGACTCCACCTCCACAAACCGCCGACCCCAGCACCCCACCCGCCGACCCCGACCGCCCCACCCTCCACCGCGACACAACCTCCAGCGGCCGCACGCCAGACGACAGCTCCATCGACGACCCCGACCGCCCCACCCTCCGCCGCCGCGCTCGCCGACGCCAAGGCCTGCCACCGACCGCAACACGGTCACCGACGTCCCCTCCCTCAACGCCGACCCAAACCGGCCCACCCTTCACCGCGGCAAACCCGCGAACGTAGCCGCAGCCGATGACCTCCACCAACTCGCCGGCCTCCCGCCCGAGCAGGACCTCCACCAGATGGTGGCCGTCTCCGACCCCGCAACCCACGCCCTCCACGACTTCGCCCGGCCCTGGGACGACGATGCCGAACGCCAGGCCATCCTCAGCAAGATGGAATCCGCCGCCCAGGCGCAGCTAGCCGCCTACACCCTTACCTCGAACGCAACCGCCGCACCGACGCCCAAAGCCGCAAGCCAGGACCCACGCCACCCCAACAGCAAGCTCCGCAGAGGTCCCGCCACCGAAACCCACGCCCCCGCGCCCACGGAAAAGCTGCTCGACGAGCAGCTCAAGGCCTACACCCTCAGCTACGGCGCGCCCGCAGTCTACGTCCTCACCGCCCGCACCGACGGCGCTGGGCCCCACACTCCGCTACGTCACCGTGGTCGCAGAAGTCGATATGCAGGGCAATCCGCAGGTGGTCCTGAAGTCCGCCACCGACAGCACGCACCTCGACCGCACCCCACGCATGCGCCTGGTCGACGCCGTCGATCCCGACGCGTCGAACCGCGCCAGCCTGCTCTTCGAACTCCGCGCGCAGAACTCACGCCAGTTTGCCCTCTACCGCGTCCTCGCGGCCCACGCCGACCAGATCTTCCTCACCGGAAGCACCAGGTAGCAGTTCGCCTCAGTGGCCCGCAGAGGGCGCGGCTGGTCCAGCGCCCGGAGCAGGTGGCGCACCCGGTCGCCTGGCGTGGTGCCGGCACAAATACCTGCGGGTGCGAGTGCCCCTGGTGACACGTGCCGCATGTAATCGGGTCACCGTAACGCCGCCCCGGCAGATCCTGTAAGTACTTATCGTTCAGGTCGGCCGTCATGGTCATCATGTAGCGCGCCGTGTCCTTCATTGGGTTGGCGTCGGAAGCGAAGTCTGGTCGCTTCGTCTGCGCATTCTGCGCATGGCAATATTCGCACTCCACTCCCAGGCCGCCGGTAAACCCGCGCATCACCTTGATCACGTCAGCCCCCGTAGTTTCCTTTGGGAGAACCTTGAGGTTGGTCGGCGCAGGTCCGGCTGGACGCGCAGGGGCCTGTGTGGGCTGCCCAGCGGCGGCAGGCGCCTCTTGAGCGACAGCGACCACCAACGACCCAAGAGCAAGGCACACCGCAGCCACTGCCGTGCAAACAGGAAGTTTCATCGTGCTGAACCTCGTGCGGAAGGATGATGTGTCTGGTCGCCGACCAGATTACACCCTCCCGCACACGTCAGGCTGCTTACACGCCTACCGGTTCCATCTCGAGCGATGGGTAGTCGATGTACCCGTGCGGTCCGGGAGCGTAGAACGTGTTCGGCTCAGGCCGGTTCAGCGGAGCATTCCTGGCGAAGCGCAACGGCAGATCCGGATTGGCGATGAACAGCTTGCCGTACGCCACCGCATCTGCCTTACCGTGATCGAGTAGCTGCTGCCCGAGTTCCTGATTCAATGCCTCGTTGGCTACGTACACTCCGCCAAACAGCTCCTTGAGCCGCGGCCCGAGGCTGTCTGGACCGGGATGTTCCCGTGCAGCAATGAAGGCGATCCTGCGCCGGCCAAGCTCCCGCGCAACATAGCTGAACGTCTCCTCCCGGTTCGTGTCCGAGATTCCGTGCGTATCGCTCCGCGGCGCGAGATGCATACCCACACGCCCCGGACCCCACACCGAGATCGCCGCGTCCGCGCACTCCAGCATCAATCGCGCCCGGTTCTCCACCGGGCCGCCGTACTCATCTGTGCGCTTGTTCGAGCCGTCCTGTAGAAACTGATCCAGAAGATAGCCGTTGGCACCATGCAGCTCTACGCCGTCGAAGCCGGCGTCCTGGGCGAGTTGAGCGCCGCGGCGGAACTGCTCGCACCACATCCTTCACCTCGTGCAGCGCAAGCGCTCGCGGCGTCATAAACGCTCGAGGAGGACGGAGCAGGCTCACGGTGCCTGAAGCCGCGATTGCGCTCGGCCCAACCGGAGCGCGTCCATCCAGAAACTCCGGCGCGGAAATCCGGCCCACATGCCAGATCTGCGCGAAAATGCGTCCGCCGCCTTCGTGTACCGCAGCCGTGACCGGCTTCCAGGCGTCGCTCTGCTCGCGAGTCCAAAGCCCCGGCACGTTTGCGTAGCCAACACCAAGCGAGTCGATGGGCACGCCCTCCGAGATGATAAGTCCAGCACTAACGCGCTGGCGGTAATACTCAGCCATGATCGGCGTAGCGACATGGTCCGCGGTTCCGCGCAGACGAGTCAATGGCGCCATCAGCACACGATTAGGGAGATGAAGGTCGCCGAGCTGAATCGGATCAAGAAGATTAGGCATGCAAACATAGCTCCTCGTGCGCAGTCGCGCACACAGGAGATTGGATGGCCGGGCGCGCTGAAAGGTGCGTGCTTCGCCTGCCACGACAACGGTTGTGCAAGTGGATCAAGCGACAACGCGCAGCAAGGTCTACAACGGAAAGCTCTTCAGCCAATCCCGGAACGGTGGCCCAAGATCGTCACGCTTCAAGGCAAACTCCACCGTCGCTTTGAGGAAGCCCAGCTTGTCGCCGGCATCATGCCGCGTGCCTTCGTATTGGAAGCCGAAGACCTTCTCATATTGCAGCAGGGCCTTTATCGCGTCAGTAAGCTGCAACTCGCCGCCCGCACCCGGCTTTAGCGCCTCGATCATTTCGAAGATGCGCGGCGTCAGTATGTAGCGCCCGATGATGGCATTCGGCGAAGGCGCGTCCTCGAACTTGGGCTTCTCAACCATTCCCTTTACAGCCAGCAGCCGCGGATTGTCGGGTAGCGGTGTGCAATCCAGACATCCGTACGCCGAGATCGCGGGGCCCTCTATCAACTCCGAGCCCAGAATGCTCGCGCCTGTCTGCTCGAATGCCTCCACCATCTGCTTCATACACGGCACCTTTGCATCCACAATGTCGTCCGGCAGAAGCACGCAGAAGGGCTCGTTCCCCACGATCTCCTTTGCCATCAGGACGGCGTGGCCCAGACCGAGAGCCTCGGGCTGACGGGTGTAGGTGATCTTCGCCAGCTTGGAAACAGACCGCGCGACCTCAAGCAGCGCGGTCTTGTTGCGAGCCTCGAGAGCCGCCTCGAGCTCCGGACTCTTGTCGAAGTGATCCTCCATCGTCGACTTGCCGCGGCCGGTCACGATGATGATCTCCGTGCAGCCAGCCGCTACGGCTTCTTCAACACCGTATTGAATCAGAGGCTTGTCCACAAGGCACAACATCTCCTTGGGGATCGCCTTTGTTGCGGGCAGAAAGCGAGTGCCCATACCTGCAGCAGGGAATACAGCTTTACGGATTCTTTGGGTCATTTTAAGTAAGCTCTCTGGTTCGTTCTATCGATCGGCATCTGTCGCTACTGTGTAGATGCGGCTTGATACCCGCTGGGAATGATCAGCCCTGCGGAAGGAAATTTGCCGTGATCTTTGCTGACTGCACTTCCGCAGAGATTCAGGTCCCATTGCGAAGGATTATGGGCGGCCAAATTCGCCAGGATAACGTCATGCTCGCGACCGACAGCCCGCCCGTGCCGACGGGACAGGTCTGAGACTCATTGTTATAAGACCGGCGAGTCGTCGCCAAGCATCGCCTTGCGTATTACTTTGATCGGCGCAAACCCTTGCCGCATCAACGTGTCGTGAAAATCCTGAATCGTAAACGCCGCGCCCTTCTTCTTCCGGTAGTCCTCGCGCAGCTTCATGATCTCGAGCTTGCCCAGCGTGTAGTACAGATAGGTCGGATCGCCTGTGCCGCGCTTGGTCTCGACCAGTCCGACGGAACGGGACTGAAATCCCTCATTCACAAAAAAGTCGACGGCCTGATCGATGGTCCATTTGCCGCCGGGCTCGCCCTGGCCTGTATGTAGCTTGATCGAGTTTACAAACCGCGCGTCGCGCAGCAACGCATCCTGAATCTGCCCGAGACGCATCGAGCCTCGCCTGGCGCACCTGCTCCGGCGTCGCTCCGGCGGCCGGCGCGCCATACCCCTCGTCCAGCATCATCTGCTCGCAGTAGTGCGCCCATCCTTCGATGTTGGTGTTCGCGCCAAGCACCTTGCGGATGTCGCTCGGAAACTGCGGCATCCAGAGGAACTGCACATAGTGGCCCGGATAGGCCTCATGCACGCTGGTTGACACGATCGTACCGACGTTGAAGCTCGCCATGTGCTCGGCGACGTGCTCCGCGGTCCAGTCCTTCTCGGGCAGGGTCACGTTGAAGTAGGCCTTCTTCGAATGCGTCTCAAATGGGCCCGGCGGATCCATCGACGCAAAGGTCGTCGCCCGCATAAAGGGCGGCGTCTCTTCCAGTGTGGGCTGCACGTCGCTAGGTATGGTGATGATGTGGTGCTCGCGGATAAAGGACGATCAGCGAGTCAAAAGTACCGTGAAATGAGCCGAGTAACTGGTCCGGCTCAGGATGGATTGTGGCGAGCTCAGCCAGCACCTGCTGCGGAGTCTTCGCGGGGTCGACTTCCTTCGCAACCCGCGCGAACTCCGCCTGATTCTTATGCAGATCCTCCGAGCGCAATCGCGAGCAGCCGATCCAGAGGAAGGTCAACCATCTCGTCGTAGCTCAGCTTCTTTGCGAACGTATCTGCGCCAAGGCGGTAGTCGCCGGTTGAGCGAGGCAGCAGGTCGGACTTCATCCATGCGGCATAACTCTTGAGCGCCGCAATCACTGCCGCATTGGTCTTCGCGAACTCCGCCTTCAGCGGCGGGGTCGGCCGCCACCTCGGCACCATCCGCGCCCGAGAAGAAGGCGCTCGGCACGTCATGCTCAAAAAAGCTCACGTCGCCATCAATCTGCTCCAGAGCAATCTCGGTGAAGATCTTTGGCGGATTTTTGAGATTTCGGCGGCCCTCGTCCAGCACCTTCGGCATCAACTTTTCACGCTCCACCAACGCGCGCAGACGAGTGTTCGCGGGCGCGTACGGCCGCTCCATGATCACGAACGCTGAGTTCGTAATCCCTGACGAATAGTTGTCCGGATTCTTCTCCCAGCCGCGGATCGTCTCCAGACTCAACAACTCCGAGCGGATGTTGGCCAGCAGGATGTCATGGTCTCCAGCCACCGAGCCATCCAGCGCGCTGGGGTCGATCGCCGCCAGCTTCTTCTCGTAAGAGTGCAGCGCCGCGATCTCGGCCTGGATCGTCGCCGGCGCATAATCCTCAAGCTGAGTGTCGTACTGGTGAAGTCCTGCCGCGGTCCCACTCGTAGGCGAGTACTTGAAGTACATGTCGGAAAAGAAGTGGTCCGCAAGATAGTGGAACGTCTGGGGCGCACCATCAGCAGCCAGTTTTTGGCCTTGCATGCAGGCAGGATGCAGGATCAGTGCGGCCGCACAAAACGCGGCAGAGGGGAAGAAACGGGGGACCATGCGGTGAGTGTACTAGGATCGAGACTTCATTTCGCAACGCAGGCTCGGCCGTGCAACCCTTACAAGCTGCGCAGAAGATTGTTCCTCACCAGCATAAAAATTGCGCACAGCCCAAGCAAGCCATACGGGACCCACGCAGGCACCTGCGGCCAGTGAAACGGTCTCGGACTCACGGCACGCCGATAACACTCAACCGAACCCACGACCAGCCCGGGCAGCACTGCGACGAAAAGCGGGTTGTACCCGATTGCATCTCGTAAGCGTCCACGCAGAAGTGCAGCCAACGCGCGTGTGGCTCCGCAGCCGGGACACAGCAGATGAAGGTACTTGGCAACCGGGCAAGCCGGATACCACGCGGAACTCTCCGGCGGCGACGTGACCAGCGCGAATGCCGCAAACAACCCGGCGGCTAGCAGCGCATGGGCGAGAAGCCGGCGCCGGGCAAGCAGCCGACCCGACGCTTCCATCCCTACAACACGCCCGCGCGGTACCTTGCCATACGCTTCATCTCGTTGATCCGGGTCAGGTGGTATTGGAAGTACAAGCTGCCGAAGAAGAACGTCATTACCGGCCCGATCACAAGCCCGATCGGCTCGGGCCCGTTGTAGTGCTCCTCGAGCGAACTGCGCATGTCGAATCGCGCCACTTCGATCAGCACAAACGAGATCAAACCCACCGGTATGGCGAGCCCGAGGTACTGCTGGTGAATTGCGCTTGCGGCGATCAAGATCATGCGGGCAAACGTCCCGCCTAGATTCAACAACGTTCCAGCGATGTAGAAGAACAGCGCATTGCTGCGGGGATTGACCCTGCGCATCCAAACGGCCTGCACGATGTCCCAAACCAGCAGAAACAAGCCGCAGGTGAAGATGCCAATCACCAACACCAGTGCCCAATGCAGATTTGGCGGATCAGGATAAGGGAGGACTCCACCAGGCATGGGTGACCCCTGTGGAACGGCTCCATATGCCGGCGGCATCGGGGCTGAGGGCGAAGCACCACCGAGCACCTGGGAAACTGAGGTCCATTCCGTAGAGCCTTCACCGCGGGCCTGATCGGTGGGCAACACGTTGCCGCTGGCCACATACCGTTCCAGGTCTTCCCGGGTGTATGGCCCGTAGGTTTGGCCGTTGCGTGAGACGTGATACAGCATCTAGCCTCTCTTCTTCGCAAGAGACACACTGCAGTGCCGCCGCGCTCGCTAAGGTGTTTGCACTGAATAAGAACACGAGCGGTGACATGTCACAACAGCAAAATTCTTCGAACCGCGACTTGGCCGACCGACTTAGCCAGCCTGCACTAACTGCCCGCCCCTGCTTACGATGCGCAGCCGCTCGCCACTCAATATCTTTTTGGCCTGTGCTTTGGCGTGGAGAGACCAGGGACCCACGGGGTCCAGACGCACGTAGAGAAGCCAGTGACGAAGCGCTCGGCGGCGCAGCCCCTGCCGCTCATAGGCTAGCGCCAGGTTGTAGTGGGCGTCGGCGTACTTCGGCACAAGCTTGATTGCCCGCTGGTAGGCCGCAATGGAATCCGGAAGCCGCTTCAGTTCATCAAGCACGTTGCCGAGGTCGAAGAAGGCCAGCGCGTACTCGGGATCAGCCTCTGTAGCGCGCCGATAGAACTGCTCTGCCAACGCATACTCCCGCAGGTTGTAATGGATCGTCCCGAGGTTGATTGCCGAGGCAGCGTGGTCCGGCCGTATGGTCAGGATCGCGCGATACACCTCGATGGCTTGCGGTATCGTCGCCCGGTCTTCCTCCAGGTGGACCGCCCGCAAGAACATCGCCTGGGTGTCTTCGAGCGGCCGGGCGGCGACGGTCCGTCACTCCGCCGCACTCCAACAACACTCAGTTGCCTGCCGGCGATCACATCAAAGTCGAATGCAAGCTGCTGCGTCAGCGGATCGACCAGCGCCCCGCCGTGCCGAAAGCTCACACGCGAACCGCGCCGCACAGCCGTTGTTTCAATCAGCGGATTGCCCATTCCGGCGGCCCGCCGCATCGCGTCTACAGAAGCCCGGATGCTCTTCGCTGTGATTCGCGTCGCCTTCAGGCTGCGCAACGCTCGAAGCTGCGCAAGATCTTCGAAGGAGTATTCCGAGCGGAGGGAGATGAGGCCTGCCTGCTCCCACGCGCACAACTGGCGCGGCCGGAGATGCAGTATTCGAAGAACATCCTGGCGGCTGTATCGGGTCACGGCTCGCCTCTCGTCGTATCCGTTCAGCGTCTCTCGCTCACGAGTATGCGGTGCAAACCCGCTTCAATCAAGCATGCGCGTCACTCTTCAGTAAAGAAACACGTGGATATCGCGTACCAAACCTGATTCCCTTGCTACGGCCCGGCGCAAACTAGGGTGAAACGACACCATGCGCGTCAGGTAATCTCACCCGAACGCGGGTGCCCGCACCCACTTCACTGTCAATCACGATCGTGCCGTGACTGCGCTCCACGATGGCTTTGCAGATCGCCAGCCCCAACCCAGCACCTCCACTGTTCCGGCTGCGCGAGGCATCGGCCCGGTAAAACCGATCAAACACATGGTGCAGCGCGTCGCCGCTGATCCCAGGCCCGCAGTCCTCCACCGCCAGTTCAGTCGCACCGTCGACGGTCCGTACCGAGACAGCAACTCCGCGCTGTGCCGGGCTGTGCTGGATTGCGTTCAGAATCAAGTTCGAACTCAACACCTGCGCGTCTTCTGACTGTATCCTCACTGCCGCCGCGCCATTCAGGTTGAGTCGCAGGGTCACTCCCCGCGCCTGCGCAAGGGGCTCCAGCCTTCCTGCCACGGCGCTCACCACGTCTCGCAAGTCCAAAGGTCGAGCTTCGTTTACCGGCTGCTCCTCATACCGTGCGAGAGTCAGCATCTGCTCCACAAGCGTCTCCATGCGCTCGAGGTCGTTGCTGAGACCTGCCAGCCCTCGCTGGTACTGCTCCGCCGTGCGCGGTCGCATCGTCAGCAACTGCAGGCTGGACTTCAAAACCGCGATGGAGGTCTTCAATTCATGCGCAGCGTCTCCAGTAAACTGCCGCTGGCGCTCAAACGCCAGGCGCAGCCCACTCAGCAGTTTACGAATGGACACGGCGATCGGCTCAAGCTCGCGTGTACGCAATGCGACCTCAGGCGGCTCGAAGGCCCATCGTCCCACGGACACCCTGCCCGCAGCATCGGCTAGTTCATGCAGCGGGGCCAGGCTGCGCCGGAGAAACCAGGCCAGAACAATAGCTGTTAGTGCGAGAGTCAAAGCACTCGCCGCCACTGAGTACCGAGCCGCCGTTACCGCCGCCAGCCACAGTTCCCGCGTAGGGCTCGCGTACAGCACGATCACCGGTCGCCGCAGCCCGCCCCTGCCATCCTCGCGATCAATCACCCGAGCGCCTGCAAAACGAACAGCGCGCAACCACTCGTGCCCGACGTGAAGCTGCGCATAACCCTCCGGCCTGGGTTGCTCAAGTGCGCGGATCAACTCTGGCGCAGTCCCCGGGGAACGCCCCAGCTCGCGTCCGCTCGGGCTGAGCACCGCGTACGCATCCTCCTTCGGTACCGTTAGCTCCGCGGGGTCCACAGTGACGTTGTCCTCAGGATCATCTGCGTCGCGAACGGAGCCCAGAACCGAGTCCGCCCTGCCGCGCAACATGATGTCGAACGCCTGACGCATGCCCTGCTCTTCATGCCACACCGCTAACCACGACAGCCCCGCCGCGCTAGCAACTTCGGCGAGCAGCACGCCTACCACGAGCCTTCGCGTGAGCGACCGCCGCCTCATTCCGCGTCCTCCGCCGCGTGCAGTCGGTATCCACGTCCACGCAATGTCTCCAGCGTCTCCTCTTCGCCCACAGCCCGTAGCTTCTTGCGGAGGTTCGAAACATGAGCCTCAATGACGTTTGAATGATGCTCCCACGTAAAGTCGTACAGATGTCCGAGCAGTTGCCTCTTGGAAACAACTGCCCGCGGCCGGTACATCAGATACTCCAGAATCCTGTACTCCGTCGGCGACAACTCCACCAGTCTGTCACCACACCGCATCGTCTGCTCGATCGAGTTCATGGTCAGGCGTCCCACGCGGATCACCGGGTTCGCCGCACCCTTGCCACGCCGGATCAGCGCCTTCACACGGGCCACCAGTTCGCCGAGATCAAATGGCTTTGTCAGGTAGTCGTCTGCACCGGCGTTCAGCAACTCAATCACGTGCTCACGTTCATCGCGCGCAGTCAGCACAAGAATGGGAGTCCGGTCACCGCGCGCGCGAACCCGGCGCACGATTGCGATGCCTTCCACGCCGGGAAGCATCAGGTCCAGGATCAGAAGGTCGTAGTGGCCGCACTCGGCCAGTTGCACACCGTCTCGGCCATCATGAGCCATGTCAACGGCATAGCCGGGCCCTTCGCGCAGAGCCTCCGCTACGTTCTGCGCCAATCGGACCTCGTCCTCCACCATCAGGACCCGCATCGCTTTATTCTCTACCGCGGTTCCTGAAGCCTTGCTGAAGTCTGATATTTCGCAAGCCCACTCCCATCCGTTCCATGGCGAACATTACAGTCCAGTCCAACAGAATTGCGCAAACTGGAAGTGGCGTGACATGGCACACTTTCCTGCCTTTCGCCGTCCCCCAAATTGGCAACCTGCTCCGGGCGCAGTACGTCGTACACAGAACTCCCCCCAGGAGTGTTCGTATCCGAACGCCCCAGGACCTTCCACTTGATTGAAGTAGCACCGTCCCCAGTCCTGACTCCGCCACGGCAACAATCGCGCGTGATGCGCGCGAAAGGCCACGAGTTGTTCCGTCGACTCTTTTCCTGGCGGCACGACTCTCGATTTGGCTGGCTCGAAGCTGCCTTGCTCACTCTCTATTGCGGCGTTCTGACGGTCGTACTGCCCTTCCACGAACCCTGGGGCGACGAAGCACAGGCCTGGCTACTGGCGAGTGACAACTCTGCGTGGCAGATTGTTCGCCACGCGCTGCACTACGAGGGCGCCCCGCCAATGTGGCATTTGCTGCTGCGCCTTCTTGCCATCTCGCATGGAAGTTTTACCGCAGTTGGATGGATGGGTGCCGCCTTCGCGGCAGCAGGCGCGTATGTGCTGCTCCGCTGGTCTCCGTTCCCGCTCGCCGTTCGCGTTCTGCTCCCGTTTACCTTCTTCCTTCAATACCAATACGCAGTCGTAGCGCGAAGCTACACCCTGTTTCCCGTGCTGCTGTTCTCTGCCTGTGCACTCTACCGCCGTCGTCACACGCTTGGCTTCGCGGTGGCCGCAGGGCTCCTCGCTAATCTTTCCGTGCAGGGCTATGGTTGTCGCCCTGATTCTGATCGCGCTCTATCTGTGGGATCTCTACCAGGAGAACCGGCATGGCTTCCGCACTCCTCGAAGGCGCCTTATCGCAGCGGGACTATCCTTCGCGACCCTTGCGGGCTTAGCCTGTTTCGCTGCATTGCCGGCCCCTGACGTCAATTTCGCCGTTTCAGAGGCTGTTTCGACCAACACCCTGCACAAATTGCTCGTTAGTTTCTGCGGTGAAACAAAGAATTACTTTCCTGTACCCGCAGCGCCGGGCCCTTATGTTCCGCCGACACCGGAACCACCGATGCCGCGCCTGCTTACATCGCCCGCAGCGTGGGCCGCGTGGCAACTGAACTACCGCCAGCGCGACCCCAACGGTTATCCCCTGGCGCAGTCCAGGAGCAGTTCGGCGGCGGAGTTCCTGGTCAGTATCGCCTCCCAGGCGACGTGGCCGATCGCGACTTCGAACGTGGTGGCGTGCACCTTCCTGGCCACCCTCTTCCTCTGGCTGCGCCGCAAGCGTTCGTTGCGCGTCCTTGTCCCGTGGATCGCGATCATGGTCTTCGGGCAGGTGGTCTGGGTCGCCGATCACCACGTGGGCATGATCTTCGTCGTCTTGATCGGTGCGGTATGGATTGCTGCGGAGCGCCGGCCCGCCCCAGTCGGTCGCCTGGACAACATTTTTGCGGCGACCTTCGCGTTCGTCCTGGCGCTGCAGGTAGTCTGGTCTGCCGTATGCATCCGCAAAGACATACGCGGCTCCTACGATCCGGGCCGGGAGACCGCCCACTATCTCATCGCCCACCCGGTCGCGAGAACTGCTGCGTTTCATTATTGGTCGGTGGCCATTCAGCCGTATTTCGATCACAACCCGTTCTTCAACATACCCGCCCGCTATTGGATCTGGTCGTGGAAGGCCAATCCCGACCCCTACTACCACGAGGTCATCGCCAGCCATCCAGACCGCATCGTGGACAGCATCGAAGTCCCGACCGCAGGGCAGATGCGCGATCAGTGGATCCCGCTGAACTACATCCCCACAGAGCAGGAACGCCGCACCTTACCCTGGGATTACGCCATTCAGTACTTCCACCAGAGCGGCTACGTGGAGACGCATCGCTTTTGCGGCACGCGGTTTGAACGAATGGGCACCAGCTTTATGGATTGCAACCTGATCCTCGAACCAGTGAAGTAACCCACGGTTCTGGCGAGGAGCACTCATCCAGATAGCCCTACGGAACTACCCGAACCTCTAACGCATCCGTCAACTCGTGGGTCTCAACCGCGCCCCAGGCGATGACGTCCTCCGGCCGGACTCCGCTCTTCACCTCGAAGCGGTTCAGATTGACAATTCCAAGCTGAACCCGTGTGCGGACCAGCCTGTTGTCCACCACCCGAAACACAAAATCCTGTCCGCCCGCGCTACGCAGCGCGGACCTGGGAAGCGTGACAACGTGCTGGTGAAGCTGAATGCGCACCGTAACCATAACGTTTGTATTCGGCAGCAGTTCGCTTTTCGAGTCATCTACGGTGATAACGCACTCACCTACGCTGCGGGGGCCCACCACCGTGGCCGCTACCGGAGCCTGCTTGATGTGTCCGTGCCAGGCGCGATCCGGGCGGCCGTCCCAGGTGATCGTGACAGGCTGCCCAGCCGCGAGTTTGCCTATCTCAGGCTCGTCAAAATAAGCGCGGATCTGCACGTGGTTCAGATCCGCCACGCGAACCAGATCTGCTCCCATCGGCACAAAGTCATAGTTCGAGACATGGATCGAATATGCAATTCCAGAGATCGTGGATGCGATGTTCGCATTTTGATACTGGATCTTGGCGGCGTCCATTGCCGCCTGCGCATCCGCCACATGAACTGCCGCATTCACCTTTTCGCTTTGACTGAAGCGGGACACGTTGCGACCCGTAATGGTTTCAAGCGTAGTGGACGTGGCTTTGACCCGCTGCTCTGCGGACGCCACTTCCGCCTCCGATGCCGCTCCCTGGCTTTGCAATTGCTTCAACGTATTCAGGCCATTCACCGCGTCTGTGTGCGACATCTCGGCATGCTTCAGGTCGCCTGACAGATTCATACGCTCCTCGTGCGTGCCTCCGTTCTCGATGTTCTCCTGGCCTAGCCGTGCGCCCTGTAGCTGTCCGCGAGCAGTCGCCACGCGCGACAAAGCGAAGGGATCCTTCATCGAGACCAACATCTGGCCGGGCTTAACCTTGTCGCCCAACTCGACGTATACCTTTTCTACGATTCCAGGGAAATTTGCGCGCGCCTGAAACTCGTCGGAGGGAATCACCGTGCCGTCCGTCCGCACCGTTTCCTCAATGTCCTGGTACTCAGGGGTGACCGCATGCACCGCGATGGGATCCACGCGCCGCGTGCGATATAGGCTCACCCCCGCGGCTGCTATCGCAAGCGCAGCAACGAGCAAAGCAGGCCGAACCCATCCTCGTTGTTTCATCGACTTGTTGCTTGCCCGTGCCTCGCGATTCCTCGAACGGACCGCAGATTAGGCCTGGCTTCGTCCAAACTCATCATCCCGTAGATGTGTCGGGTACCATCCCGGTTGGCCCAGCGGCTGAAGCTCCCGCCGGCGCGGACCGCAGGGTGCGGCAACTGCGCCACAGGCAACGCTTGCCAGGTGACACACACTCTGCGGTACGATTGCTTTCGCTGTTCGCAGACGAACAAACCCGGCATACAGAAAGGCTAGGCATGCACCTGAAATCGCTCCCCATCCGCAGCACGCAAATCGTATTTACCCTTCTACTCGCGGTCTGCCCCGCCGCAATGCTTGCACAGGCGCAGCCTTCGTCCGATCTGTCAGGCTACTGGGACCTTCAGATCCCTAATTCCGATGGCAGCATGCGCGAGACCTACTTCCAAATCCAGCAGTCCGGCGACACACTGACCGGCCACCTATTCGGCCGCGTCCCAGGGGGCCAGCCCCTCGAAGGAACTGTGCACTCCGGGACCGTCCACCTCGCCACGGTCCCTATCCCGAACGCCGCCAACTACCGGCCCCAAACCTTCGACGGCACATTTGCGGATGGCAAGTTCCAACTGCAGGCGTCCGCACGCAACCAGACCATCTCAGGAGTCGCTTTCCGAACCACAAAGGACAAGGCTGAACCCGTCCCGCCCGCCCTGCCCGCTCTCCACGACCTTCCGGACAACGGACTGGTCCGCACCCCACCCATGGGATGGAACTCCTGGAACAAATTCGCCGGCCGCATCACTGACGCAGACGTCCGGGGAATGGCCGACGCGCTCGTCGCCTCCGGCATGAACAAGCTTGGCTATACCTACATCAACATCGACGACACCTGGGAGGCTGGCCGAGACGCCCAGGGCAATATCCTCACCAACAAGAAGTTCCCGGACATGAAAGCGCTCGCCGACTACGTTCACTCCAAGGGCCTGAAGATCGGCATCTACTCATCTCCCGGCCCGAAGACATGCGCGAACTACGAAGGCAGCATGGGTCACGAGGCTCAAGACGCCCGCACATACGCCGCATGGGGCTTCGATTATCTCAAGTACGACTTGTGCAGCGCGTCCGGCTCGTACAAGACGGACGAAGCCGTCCAGCGTGGCCTCTACCAGAAGATGGGCGAGGCGCTCCAGGCCTCAGGCCGGCCCATCGTCTATTCACTCTGCCAATACGGCCAGCACGATCCCTGGATCTGGGGTGCCAGCGTAGGCGGAAACCTCTGGCGGACCACCGGCGACATCTCCGACCACTGGGAGTCCATGGACAAAATCGGCTTCTCGCAAGTGGACATCTCTAAGTACACCCGCCCTGGCCATTGGAACGATCCCGACATGCTGGAGATCGGCAACGGAGGCATGACCGCCGACGAATACCGCACCCACATGAGCTTGTGGTCCATGCTCGCGGCTCCACTCATTGCAGGCAACGACCTCCGCTCTATGACCGACGAAACCAAGTCGATCCTCATGAATGCTGACGTAATTGCCATCGACCAGGACCCGGCGGCCAAACCCGTCCAGCGGCTCTCCACCCAGGGGAAGGTCGAGATCCTCGCCCGCCCCATGCAGGATGGTTCCGTCATCGTCGGCTTCTTCAATCGTGGCTCTGACCCCGCTCCAACATCGTTCGATTGGACCTCTGCTCCAGGACTCTCAAGCAAGCCCAGCAGGGTCCGCGATCTATGGAGTCACCAGTCAGTTGCGGCGGCCTCGCCGTACACGACCACCATCCCGCCGCACGGAGTCACCTTGCTCCGTGTCTACAGCCGATAAAAGGACCCCGCGTAGAGTCACTAATTCCCAACGCACATGTAGTAGACCCCGACGTAGGGCTGGCCAAAGATCACGATCTGACCAGGAGATGGATCGGAAGAGAGTGCGCGGGCCGCCGGAAACGGCCCGCCCGTCTGGTAGCTGACCGTACAAGTCGGCGTCTGGGTGAATTGGGCGGCTCCCTGAAAGGTCACCACTCCTTGCCCACCAAACGGCAGGATGTATTTGCCCGACGTGATGTGCGGATTCTGTATTTGCCCTCCCGAGGCACTGAACGTGGCTGGCCACGCATTCAGGTTGTCCGGGGGGGTGTGACTTGTAACGCTCAGCGGCGCCGTGCCGTCGGGAACGGCGCTGCGAAATACCCCATTTACGATCCCCGCATTACATACATACTTTCCGTTGCCCAGCACGCTCGATCCAGCGAAACAGAAGTCCAACTCACTTGTGCCCGTCTGCTTGATCTCTGCGCCATAGTAGGAGGATCCGACTCCGCTCCACAGGTTGAACCCCACCGTAGGGCTGGAGTCATTACCGCCGATCTGCACAATGGGCGATTGCGCATTGGAGTACCCGGCTGTCTGCGAGTACAAGATCGGAGTCGGCGATTGAACCCTCTCGTTGGGGTCCTGCCCCCCCATCACCCAAAGCTTCGGGTTGCCGGAAGCTACGACATACTGCTGCTGCGCACCGCGAAGGGGCGCGTCTCCCAGCAATGTCACAAAGGCGTCCCCCGCGATCATCAGGTTGGCTGGAACATTCGCCGTCCCATCAAGATTAACCGAACGCATCTGCGAGATGGTGACAGCAGGTCCGCCGTCGAGTTCGATAAAGGACGGTGGATAGGGATTGCTCTGATCGTTATAGAAGTCCGGCCCGTCCATCACGACATCGGTGGCAGCGGTGTACGCGGCAATGCGAACGAACGGTTCCGTCCCAGACCCAAGCCCCGCGTTTTCAAAGTGTGGAGCATACAACCGTACTGAACCAGCCCCGTTGTTGATCACTAGCTGGGCGCTGTCAAAATTGCACGACACGAACGTAAGACTGTTCAGATTGCTGAAGTCCGTGCTTGAGTCGTTGAACTCTACCGAATTGGCAAACGTCGCACCCACGAAGGTGACACTATCGAAGTCCAGATTCTCTCCCCCAAAGTGAAGTGCGGAGTTCCACCGGACATTCTGCGCGTTCGGCCCAAAGGTCGAATGTTCGATCTTGAAGTTCCACACGCCGTGCAGAAATTGCAGCCCCAGGGCGAAGTTGGTTATTGTCAGGCCCGAACCATAGAAACCGACCGAATCGTCTGTGCCGCCCAGCGCGATCGCGGTCTGTGCACCTTGCCCTCCAGAGCCCCTCAGCGTCAAATCGCGCAGACCGAAGCCGTCGGGAAAGGAGTCATTCACAAACGAGACACCGTTTCCATGGAACGTGATGGCGGTACCAGTGCCCTGGAAGTTCAGGCATGTCGAGGGGCCCAGACCTTCTACAATCACAGCCTTCGTAACGACGACCGGTGTCGTGAAAACATAGCACCCGCCATTTGCGGCAGTCTGCACAATGATTTTTCCTCCACTGGCCGGCAGTGACGCAACCGCGGCGTTGATCTGCAATCCCAAGTCCGCATTACCGTTGGGAAGCGTGACCTGACCGAATAACAGCTTGGAACCGAACAGGCCCAGGAGAAACAATGCAAGCACATCCTTCTTCTTCATGGCTCAAAAATCCTCTGCTCCCAGATCGTAGCTGACGGAGCAATTACTCCGATAATACCGGCCCAACTCGCGAGGGGTACGCTGCTCCGGTCCCGGAAGGAAACGTATTCTTCTTGCGATGAAGCCCCACTAAACTCTTCGGTTTAGCCTCTCGCCATGAAGTACGATGGCTGAGCCGCCGAGACCTGAAAGCAACATGACGTTTGAGGTAAGAACACCCATGCACCCACACAACTGGACGAGGTGGCAGAGTCCGACGCGATATAGGATCCAAACGACAATAGTTGCCGTATGCCTGGCTACGTTCTGTGGATTCGCGGACGCGCAGCAACTCATCCTGTCTCGCGGCCCGGCCACGGTAGTTGTGACGCCCTATGCCCCAAACATCCTTCGGGTCAGCATCAGCCTGGACAAAGATCGCGCCTCCGCAGGACCCGGTTACGGGTTACTCGCCAGCCCGTCCACGTCGGGCTGGGCCGTGGCGGCGGATCCAACCGGCGATACCCTCAGCTCGACCCGAATGGTCGCGCGCGTCGCTGCACAAGGCCCGCCGCGCGCGCCTACAGGAACTTCCGCCGACATTGCAAAGTTCTTCGGCGGATCCACACCCTGGATCGGTCTCACGATCAAGACACCTGCGGGCGCCACCCTGCTCGATATGCGCGGGTGGCAGATGTCTATCCCTAACCATAAAGACGGAAACGCCGGCATCCTCTATGACCGACGTCCGCAAGATGATCCATTCTTCGAAGTCGGCGCTAGCTTCGCCGCTCCCGACGATGAACACTACTACGGGCTCGGGCAGAATCAGGAGGGCTACCTCGATCGCAGGGGGCATGTTCTTCGTTGCGCACACGACTACAACGCGCCGGGAGGCCAAAGCGTATGTGTGCCCTTTGTCGTTACCAATAAAGGGTACGGCATCGTCTGGGACAATCCTTCGCGCACCACAGTTCGCTTTCGCCATCAACGACACGACTCGATGGACGTCCGATGTAGGTCAGCGCGTCTCGTTCTTTGTCATCGCGGGCGCGACCTACGATGAGATCTACGCAGGCTATCGTCTGCTTACCGGCGACGTACCCCGATGCTGCCCAAAGTCTGCCTATGGCTACATCCAATGCAAGCAGCGCTACGTCAGCCAGGCTGAACTGCTCGGGGTCGCGCACGGCTATCGCGACCGGCATCTCCCTATCGACGATCTGGTGATCGATTGGTTTCACTACACCAAGATGGGCGAGATGGACATGGATCCCGCCAAGTGGCCAGATCCCGTCGGCGATGAACAAGCAACTGCACGCCATGAACTTCCACACCATGATCAGTGTCTGGCCGCGCTTTGTTCCCGAGGACCGCTTCTACTGCGACCGTGCTGAAAAATGACTGGTTCGAGAAACTCGCCGATGGCACGCCCACCAATGGCCTGCCGTATGACCGCGCGGGCTCCGACATCGACACGACCAATCCAGAGGCTGCGGCGTGGTACTGGAACGATCATCGCGAGAACTACGTCACCAAAGGTTTTGATGCCTTCTGGGCCGACGAGACTGAGCCCGACCTTCCCCCCAACGGAAGCTACTTCCACGTGGGCCCAGGCACGGAGTACTTCAACATCTATCCGCTCTTCCATACCGGGGCGTTCTACAAAGGTATGCGCGCAGACATGAAGGAGCGCGCCCTCATCCTTGCGCGTGACTCCTACCTCGGCGCACAGCACAACGGCACCATCTTCTGGTCGTCCGACATCAGCGGTAACTGGGATACCCTCCGGCGCCAGATCCCCACCGGCCTGAACTTTGTAGCTTCGGGAATGCCCTACTGGAGCACGGACATCGGCGGCTGGCAGTATCTTCCAGCGCGTCCATACGCCCGAGCGGCCTCCGTTGATCGACCCCTCCGATGCGCGCGACGAAGTAGGCCACTACGACGACTACCCGGAGCTGTATGTGCGCTGGTTCGAGTACGGGGCCTTTCAGCCAAACTTCCGTTCCCACGGCAGCCGTCCGCAGAATGAGGTCTGGTCGTACGGCAAGCAGGCTCGAGCCGATCCTGGAGAAGTATCTCCGGCTGCGCTACCAGCTGATGCCGTACATCTACTCCCTGGGACACATGAGCGCCTCCACCGGCGCC
The DNA here is from genome assembly GCA_963791875.1 of uncultured Acidobacteriaceae bacterium. GTDB lineage: Bacteria > Acidobacteriota > Terriglobia > Terriglobales > Acidobacteriaceae > Edaphobacter. Next base: position 332,175 of record CAWBUI010000001.1, on the reverse strand, counting down.
CCCTTCATGCGCGGCCTCTTCATGGACTTCGGAGCAGACCCCAAGGTCGCCGACATCGGCGACGAGTATATGTTCGGCCCCGCTCTGCTGGTCGCCCCCGTCACGGAGCAGGGCCGCACCTCGCGCAGGTGTACCTCCCCGCCGGCACAGACTGGTACAACTTCTGGACCGGCGAACGTCTGCACGGTGGCCAGACGCTCACCGCAAACGCACCCATCGACGTGCTGCCCCTCTTCGTTCGTGCCGGCTCCATTCTCCCCTTGGGCACGACCGTGGAAAGCACCAACGAAGACCAGAAGATTGCCAGCATCCGCGTCTACCCGGGAGCAGACGGAGACTTCGAACTGTATCGTGACGACGGTAAAACCTACGCCTATGAGGGTGGTGCGTTCCAACTAACCCACATTCACTGGTCCGATACCGACGGCAAGCTCGCGACCACCGGAGCGCCCCTCGAGTACGGCTCCACACCGAATCCCGTGCAGGTCGTCGGGACAGATCCGGTGCGCTAACCAGGTACGCCTCACACATTCACTCGACCTCTTCGCCTCATCCGCAGCAGCATGCGCTCTGGACACGCAGCGATAGCCTATGGTCTCCTTCTCTCCTCGCATTAATGGCTGTTGTGCCTGCAAACGACTCAGGGGCCATGTCATCCAATCCGGAGCCGATTCAAGTGAATACGAAACAACTCGACCAGATCCACACCGCCCGATCGTTCTGCAAAAGCCTTCTCGTCGGTGCGGCCGCCGTTTGCCTGTTAGCCGGTCCGACACATGGCCAGGAACCGAAACGGATGGACCCGTGGATGGACCCCGCACTTGGCCCTGACCAGCGCGCCCACCTCGCAGTTCAGGCGATGACCATCGACGAAAAGCTCCAACTGGTGCACGGCAGTGGCTGGGGAGTGCTGCGCGAAGGCGCTGTTGTGCTGCCCGGACACAACGGCGGTGCGGGTTTTGTGCCCGGCATCCCCAGGCTTCACCTCCCCGACATCAACCTCGCCGACTCTGCTGTAGGAGCGCGCATGGCCGCGCGGGAAAGTCGTTACGCCACGCTCCTTCCGTCTGTACTCGGCCTCGCCGCAACCTGGGATCCCAGCGCCGCATTCCTCTACGGCAGCGTCATCGGCCGGGAACTCCGCGATCAGGGCTACAACATGTCCATCGGCGGGGGCGCCAATCTTATGCGAGAACCCCGCAACGGGCGCAACTTTGAGTACGCCGGCGAAGATCCGCTTCTCGCAGGAGTTGAGGTCGGCAATCTCATCAAGGGCGTACAGTCCAACCACATCGTGGGCGATTTGAAGCACTACGCATTCAACGATCAGGAGACCGACCGCAACACTCTCAACGTGCTTCTCGACCATCGCTCCATGCGCGAAAGTGACCTCTTGGCCTTCGAGATCGCCAACCGCATCGGCCAGCCACTCGCCGTCATGTGCTCCTACAATCGCATCGAAGGCGACTACGCCTGCGAAAACGACTACACCCTCAACAAAGTCCTTAAGCACGACTTCGGCTTCAAAGGCTTTGTTCTCTCTGACTGGGATGGCACCCACTCCACCACCAAGGCCGCACTCGCAGGTCTCGACATGGAGCAGCCAGACGGGAAGTACCTCGGCGACGCGTTGAAGCACGCCGTCGAGACTGGCGAAGTGCCGCAAGCTCGTCTTGACGATATGGTCACGCGCATACTACGCAGCCTCTTCGCATCCGGTGCGGTAGATAATCCTCCCGTCCGGCGCGTGGTTGATCCATTCCGCGGGCGCAAGGACGCCGCCCACATCGCGGAGGAAGGCATCGTTCTCCTGCAGAATCGCGACTCCCTGCTGCCTCTCAGCAAAACGGAGACTGGCCTGATCGCCGTTATCGGCTCGCATGCAGATGTGGGTGTGCTCTCGGGCGGGGGCTCCGCGCAAGTTGATTCCCCGGGCGGGAACGCAATCGACCTGAATCAGGGCGCCGCCGTATGGGGCAAGCCGGTGTACTTTCCCTCAGCGCCTCTCGAATTCATTCGCGGCAAAGTCCCGCATGCATCCGTCCAGTTCAACCCGGGAGACGACCCCAGGGCAGCCGCCGCACTGGCCGCCAAAGCCTCGGTCGCCATCGTCTTTGTGCATCAATGGATGTCCGAAGGACAGGACGCGGCCACACTCTCTTTGCCGGAGAAGCAGGATGCTTTGGTCGAAGCGGTCGCCGCGTCAAACAAGAAGACAATCGTCGTATTGGAAACAGGAGGTCCAGTTTCGATGCCATGGGCGCCACGTGTGAGCGCCATCCTTGAAGCCTGGTACCCGGGAATCGGTGGCGGAGAATCTATCGTCAATCTGCTCTTCGGCGACACCAATCCATCCGGCAAGCTGCCCGCCACCTTCGCCAGGACAGAAGCAGACCTGCCCCTCCCGCACATCCCAGGCCTTACCGAGAAGACCGCCAACAATCGAATGGACGCCGGCGGGGATGCACCTGCCCGAGCGGCTCGCAACATCACCGTAGACTACCGGCCACAGGGCGTGCGTGTGGGCTACAAGTGGTTCCAGACCGAAGGCAAGTCACCCCTCTTCGCCTTTGGCCATGGCCTCTCCTACACGACATTTGCCTACTCCGCTCTTAAGATTGACGCAGCAAAGGCGTCCGTGAGCTTCCGTCTGGAGAACACCGGGAATCGAGCAGGGGACGAGATCGCGCAAGTCTATGCGACGCTTCCCACGTCCTCCGGCGAACCATTTCGGCGCCTTGTCGGATGGCAGCGCGTCTCCCTCGCGCCGCATGAAAGCAAGACGGTTACCGTGACTGCCTACCCCGAGTTGCTCTCCATCTTCGACGTTGCTTCGGACACATGGAAGCGCACACCCGGTACGTACCGCTTCGAAGTAGGAGCCGCATCCGACGACCTTCCACTGACCGCAACCGCTGACCTCCGGTAACCAATCAGTCGGCGTCCAGTCCACATCACCGACGCACCCAGCCGCCGGGCGCCGAGGTTGCTATATGCGAGTGGGCATCTTCGCTCTCGGGTCGTGCTGGGCCAGACGGCTCAGAAGATAATCAACCTCCGCCTTCGCCTCCACTGTGAGCGAAGTCCCCGGCGTACGTTGCGAATCATGTGCGATCGCGCCGCGTTTTTGCAGAACGTACTTCCGGACCGCAAGTCCGATCCCCTGTTGCTGCTCGTAGCGGATAAGCGGCAGATGGGCGTCGAAGAGGTCGTGAGCCGGGTCGCGCTGGCCAGCCTGCGAGAGCTTGACAACGTCGACGAGCATGTCGGGAAACGCATAGCCCGTCATCGCGCCGTCGGCTCCGCGCTCCAGTTCGAAGTCGAGGAAGAGGCCGCCGTTGCCGGTCAGAATCGAGATGGGGCGGATCGAACCGTCCCGCTGGAAGCGTGCGCAGGGCGCTGATCTTCTCCAGACCAGGCCAGTCTTCGTGCTTGAGCATCACGCAGGATGGATTGTCGTTGACGATGCGCTGGATGACCTTGGGCGTCATGACGACGCTGAGCAGCAGCGGGTAATCCTGAATGACGAACGGGATGTCGGGGCCGATGGCGGCGACGGCCTGCGCGTAGTAGTTGACGATCTGGTCGTCTGTGCGGAGGCTTGGCGGCGGGGCAATCATGACGCCGGCCGCACCGCCTTCCATCACGCTGCGGGCGAGCGACCGCATGGCTGCGAAGCCCGGGGCGGAAACGCCTACGATCATCGGAACTCCGGCTCGGCGGACGACCTGGTTGGAGATCGCGAGGGCTTCGGCGGGATCGAGCTTCGGAGCTTCGCCCATGATGCCGAGGATGGTGAGACCGGTGACGCCACAACGCGAGGTAGAAGTCGGTCATCGCTGTCGACGGAGTCCTAGTCGACTGAGCCATCGGGCTTGAAGGGAGTAACGGCGATGGCGTAAACACCCTTTGCGGTGTGATCGAGGAGCATCGGTCTATCCATCCTTGTTCGATCTTGTGAGTAGCCGCCGTCGCGCAGCAGGAAGTCGAAGTCGCAGCCCTGATCCGCTTGCAGGACGCAATCTTCGAACAGCTTCGCATAGCCGCGCTGCGGGGTTTCGCGCTGTGGTGGTGATTGCTTCAGGGCTGCGAGGCGTTGCTGTAGTTCGGAGTCGTCGATGAGGAGTTCGAGGCGCCGGGCTTCGACGTCGAGCAGAATCTGGTCGCCATTTTGGACGATCGCGAGGGGGCCGCCAACTGCGGCCTCGGGCGCAATGTGGAGGACGATGGTGCCGAACGCGGTGCCGCTCATGCGGGCGTCGGAGATGCGCACCATGTCCTTGACTCCCTGGCGTGCGAGCTTCATGGGAATAGGAAGATAGCCTGCTTCGGGCATGCCGGGTGCGCCCTTGGGACCGGCGTTGCGCAGGACGAGGATGTCGTCTGCGGCGACGTCGAGGTCAGGGTCGTCGATGCGATTCGTCAGGTCTTCGATGCTGTCGAAGACGACCGCTCGGCCGGTGTGGCGCATAAGGTGCGGCAGAGGCGGCGGAGTGCTTGATGACGGCGCCGAGCGGAGCGAGATTGCCGTGGAGAATCGCCATCGCGCCTTCGGGTTTGAGCGGCGATGCGAAGCTGCGGATAACGTCCTGATGCGGAACAAATTCCGCGGCGGCGATGGCGTCGCCCAGCGTGCCACCTGAGATGTTCAGGCGCATCGAGGTCGAGGAACGCGGTGAGTTCGCGCATGAGCGCGGGCAGACCGCCGGCGTGGTGGAAATGCTCCATGTAGTGCGCGCCGGAGGGCTTGAGGTTGAGCAGAACGGGGATTTCGCGGCCGAGTCCGATCGAAGGCATCGAGGTCGAAGGGAACGCCTGCGCGGCCGGCTATTGCGATGAGGTGGATGAGCCCGTTCGTGGAACCGCCGATCGCCTGCAGGACAATCATAGCGTTGCGAATGGAGGCGGCCGTGATGAGGTCGCTGGGCTTTGGGCGTCCCGGCGATGGCGATCTCCGCGGCGCGCTTGCCGCTGGCTTCGGCGATGCGGCGGCGGTCGGCGAGAGTGGCCGGTGCGGCGGCGCTCCCCGGGAGCGCGAGGCCGAGCGCTTCAACGATGCAGGCCATTGTGCTGGCGGTACCCATCACGGAGCAGGTGCCGACCGACGGGCACAGCCGGCCGCTGATGGTCTCGATCTCGACGAGGTCGATGGTGCCGGCGCGGTGCTGCGCCCACATGCGGCGGCAATCGGTACAAGCCCCGAGAACCTCGCCCTTGTGATTGCCGACCACCATCGGCCCGGTCTGCAGAACGACCGCGGGCAGGTCGGCGCTGGCGGCGGCCATCACTTGTGCGGGCAGTGTCTTGTCGCAGCCGCCGATAAGGACAACGGAGTCCATCGGCTGCGCCTTCATCATCTCCTCGGTATCCATCGCCATCAGGTTGCGCAGGAACATGGAGGTGGGGTGGGCGAAGCTCTCGCCGATGGAGATGGTCGGGAAGACCATGGGCAGACCACCCGCCAGCATCACGCCGCGCTTCACGCTTTCGATCAGGTCGGGAACATTGCCGTGGCAGGGATTGTAGTCGCTGAAGGTGTTGGTGATGCCGATGATGGGCCGCTCCAGCGCATCGTCGGAGTAGCCCATCGCTTTGATGAACGCCTTGCGGAGGAAGAGCGAGAAGCCAGCGTCGCCATAGCTGGTCAACCCCTTGCGTAAGCCTGTAGTCATATCTCTTCCCTTGTGGGTTGAAGCTGTTGGCGAGCTTGCCGGCGCAAGCATGAAGATAAGGATGGAGGAAGCAAGCATGCAAGCCGCGACCAGGAACAGACCGGAGTTGAGCGTGCCGGTGTAAGTCTTCAGAAAACCGATGAAGGTGGGGCTGAAGAAGCCGCCGAGATTACCCGTGCAGTTGATGAGCGCGATGCCGGCCGCTGCCGCGTTGCCGCCCAGGATGGATGTGGGGAGCGCCCAGAACATAGCTAATCCCGTGATCACTCCTGCGACAGCGAGCACAAGCCCGAACATCGCGACCGGCGTATTGCTGCCGGCTTGTGTGCAGAGAACAAAACCGGCAGCAGCCACGACGTTTGGCACGATAATGTGCCAGCGACGCTCGCGCAGTTTTGTCTGAGTGGCGTCCGACGAACATCATGCAGACCAGCGCGCAGGTGTACGGGATAGCTGTGAGCAGGCCGATGTGGAATGCGTCTTTCATGCCGGTCTGGCGGATGATGGTGGGCTGCCAGAAGCCGATGGCGTACGAGCCCATCTCCATGCCGAAGAAGATGGCGCCGAGCAGCCAGACACGCGGACTCGTAAACACCGAGCGGACCGAGACGTGGGCCTTGCGCGCGGCCTCCTCGCTGATCTCCGCGGCTACGGTCGCTCGTTCTCGCTCAGAGAGCCACCTGGCTTCGACGACGCGGTTGTCCAAGAACAAAAAGATGATCGACGCCGAGGAGGATTGCGGGTATGGCCTCCAGGATGAAGAGCCATTGCCATCCGGCGATGCTCTTGCTGCCTGCGAAGTGCGCAGGATGAAGCCCGAAAGGGGACCGCCGATGATTCCGGACGACGGGGTTTCCGGCCATCAGCAGCGCAACCATTGCGGCGCGGCGATGCGCCGGGAACCAGTAGGTGAGGTAAAGAATCATGCCGGGAAAGAATCCGGCTTCCGCAACTCCCAGCAGCAGGCGCGCGGCAGTAAAACTGCATAGGCGTGCGCACCAGCGCCGTAAGTGCCGAAACGATGCCCCAGGTGACGATCACGCGGCAGATCCAGACCCGCGCTCCCACCTTGTGCAGCATGATGTTGCTCGGCACCTCGAAGGCGAAGTAGCCGAGGAAGAAGATGCCTGCGCCGACTCCATAGACGCTGTCGCTGAACTTGAGATCGCCCAGCATCTGCAGCTTGGCGAAGCTTACGTTTACGCGGTCGATATACGCGATGATGTAGCCGATCACGAGGATCGGCATGATGTGCCATGCGATCTTGCGGTAGAGCGAGTCGCCGAATGCGATCCGGAGTCAGCGTTCGGCGCGATGTAGGCTGCGGATGACAAGCTTCACCCTCCGACCTCTCCGGGCTATTCCCTTAGCTGGTGTTTATCCTGCGCGGCGCAAAAAGCCGCGTACCGGGCCTTGGTCTCGGCGTTGGGGGGTAGAGTCCGGGCAGCGGCAGGCCGGAGCGGACCTCGTCGATGATCCAGGCTTCGAACTTCTCCTGCGCCGACTGCGGCCTCGACTACTTCGTCCAGGAGCGCGGCCGGGATGACGACTGCGCCATCGTCATCGCCGACGATGATGTCGTCGGGGAAGATGCAACTCCACCGCAGGCGATCGGCACCTGCCAGCCTACGAAGGTCAATCCTGTGACGGAAGAGGGGGCCGCGGTCCCTCGCACCAGACGGGAAGGTTGGTGCGGAGGATACGCCGGCGAGGTCGCGGATGACCCCGTCGGTGACAAGGCCGGCTACCTCGCGAACGCGGATCCGCTCGCACAGGATGTCACCGAAGATGCCGGCGTCCGTGACGCCCATCGCGTCGACCACCGCGACGCATCCGGCGGGCATGCATTCGATCGCAGCACGGGTGGAGATGGGGAAGCCCAGGACTCCGGGGTGGCTAGATCCTCGCGCGCCGGCACGAAGCGCAGTGTGAAAGCCGGGCCGACGATGCGGGGTTGGCCGGGCCGCAGAGGTTTGGTGCCGCGCAGCCAGACATTGCGCAGCCCCTTCTTGAGCAGCACCGTAGTCAGGGTCGCGGTGGTGACACCATTGAGTTCGGCTGTTCGTTCATGTCTTTCGTTTGTCCTAAGTCCCTGGTTCAAATGCGTATGTCCGACCGCGCGGCAACCGGAACACCCTCGGTTCATCAGAATGCTCCGTCGAGCTTCTATATGCTTTGCGTCATACCACCGTCGACCGGATGACAGAACCGGTGATGTATGCGGCGCGTTCGCTGGCTAGAAACGCGACCACATCGGCGTACTCTTCCGGTCTGCCGTAGCGGCCGAGCGGGATCATTGCCTGACTCTCCGCGGCAACTTCCTCAACGCTGCGTCCTTCCCGCTTGGCTTTCGCACTGTCCAGGGCTGGCGACACGGGACGTGGCGATGCGACCAGGCACGACGATGTTGGCAGTGATTCCGTCCTTGGCGACCTCGCGCGCCAGCGTCTTCGACCAACCGACGAGCGACAGCCGGAGTGCATTTGAGATCGCCAGGTTGGGAATGGGCGATATCACCCCCGAAGATGTACTGGTGATGAATGCGGCCCCAGCCCCGGGACTTCATCCCGGGGAGAACGCGGTCCGTAACAGCAATCACGGAAAGTACCATCGATTGAAAGTGTGTGCTCCAGACAGCAGGGTCCTGACCTGCCGCCGTAGCGGGCGGAGGCCCGCCAGTGTTGTTGATCGAGGATGTCCACCGCACCCAGTGCGTCCTCTACCTTCGAGATGTTGGGGTCGACCAGTGACAGGTCAGCCAAATCCCAGATCAGACCGATGCTCTTGCCCCCAATTGCCTTTAAGTCCGCAATCGTCCCATCCACGGAGGGCACCCGATGCCGGCTACCGCGACATTTGCGCCTTCAGCCGCGAGAGCCTTTGCGATCGCCCGACCTAACCCGCCGCCCCCGGCAAGCACCAGTGCGGTCTTCCCCTCCAGCCCGAAATCCATGCTAATCCCTCGCCCCTGCATGATACTTGGGCGTGGGAACGCTTGCGAAGTCTCACCCGATAAATGTGACTTCATGGCAAAAGGACGGTATACCCCAGATGCTGAAGACGACTCTTTCTTGCGCTGACCATATGGGTCACACCAGTTGCCCTCGCGCAGGGCGATCCGTTGGCCGGAGCCATCGATATTCACGTCCACGCAGCGCCCGACAGCACCCCTCGATCCATCGACGCGGTTGACCTCGCGCGACTTGCCAAGAGCCATGGAATGCGTGGGCTTGTGCTCAAGAGCCACTTCGAGCCGACCGCCTCCCTTGCCTACATGGTGCGGAAAGAGGTGCCAGGAATCGAGGTGTTCGGTGGGATCGATCTCAACCTGTCCGTGGGCGGCATGAATCCTACCGCCGTAGAACACATGGCAGCCATCACCGGAGGATACGGCCGCTTCGTCTGGATGGCGACGTACGACTCCGAAAATCAGGTGCGTTTCTCAAAGCAGGATCGACCCTTTGTAACGATCGCGCGCAATGGGCAACTTGTGCCGGAGGCCAAGGCCGTCATTGCGGTGATCGCGAAACACCATCTTGTGATGGCCACTGGTCACTCCAGCGCCGACGAGGACCTCCTGCTGGTCCGGGAGGCCCGGTCGCAGGGCGTCCAGCACATGGTAGTGACCCATGCGATGTTGCAGCCGACCCACATGTCCGAAGCGCAGATGGTGGAAGCGGCGAAGCTCGGTGCCTACATCGAATTTGTCTACAACGGGCTGATCGGCGCTAGTAAGCAGTATGACTTTGCGGACTACGCCAAGGCCGTTCGCCATGTAGGAATCGAACATTGCATCCTGTCCAGCGATATGGGACAACCCGGGAATCCTCTGCATCCAGATGGCCTCGCCGCCTTTTTCCGCGGCCTCCGCGCACAGGGATTCACGCGGGCGGAGATCGATCGCATGGCAAAGCAGAATCCGGCAACGTTGCTCGGCATGCCGTGACCCTCGCCCAGCCTTAGTTCACGAGTTCGCCACCGACTCCGTTACATTTGTTACAAAATTCTTCTTCCCTTCATCCCTGTAATGTGGCATCTTCAGAGGACTGACCCAAACAACAGAATGTCCCGTCGTAGAGCTGTCCTCCTGAACACTACCAGCGCTATTTAGCTGGCTTCTGGCGACACTTGCACGAGTGACTCGCAGACCTGCGACCACGTAACTGTCTGCGATCAACCACCCTCCTTCCCGGCGGAGTTGTGCCCGGAAGAGCGTGGCAGCCCGGGCACGCCTTTGAGCACCGGCACTACGCAACCGAAACACAGTCGGGTTTAGGAAACGTCACAAGGCACTCAAAAACGCGGCGATCCGCCGTGCAGGAGATCTCATGCGTAAATTGGCTCTCGCCGCTCTGCTTTGTCTCTTCGCCCCCGCAGTCTCCGGGTTCGGCCAGGGATCAGTCTCCGGCAGCATCACAGGCGTGGTGACCGACCCGCAGGGGGCCGTGATTCAGGGCGCGGAGGTCACAGTCTCTGGGCCCGCGCTGCTCAATCCGAAGTCACAGAAGTCTGTGGCCGGTGGCGTCTACCTGCTCGAACAGCTCCCTCCGGGATCCTACAATCTCACCTGTAGTCTGCCCGGTTTCAAAAGCTTCAAAGAGAACGGGATCGTTCTTACTGCAGGCTTCACCGCGACCGTCAACCTCAACCTTGCGCTTGGCGATGCAAGCGAAACGATCACGGTGTCCGGCGCCGATCCCGTCGTCGACGTAACAAGCAGCACATCCCCAACCACCTTTGACGCCACGCTCCTGGCAAACTCCCCCAGCGGCAACGACCCCTGGTCCACCCTGGCGCAGACCCCAGGAGTCACCACCAGCACGTTCGACGTGGGCGGGAACAACAGCTATCAGCAGTCATCGGAGTCGGTGCATGGCAGCAAGACGACCGAGCAGACGTATGTGTTCAATGGCCTTCCGCTTGAGGCAACCAGCGGCACGTCAACGGACTTCTATGTCGACCCATACTCCTTCTCTGAGGCCCAGGTTGTAACCGACGCCGCTCCACCGGAGATCCCCACAGGCGGCGCCTACCTCAACATGATCACGCGGCAGGGCTCCAACGCCTATCCACGGCTTCATCCTGTTCAACTACGAGGACGACAAGACACAGCGCGCAATTCAGCCGCCCGTCTTTACCCCGCTGATCCCGAACGCCGCCCCCGTCAGCGTACTGAATGCGGGTTCGCCCTTCATCCGCGCCTTGATTCCGCCATCGACGCAGGCGGCCCAATCATCAAGGATCGCTGGTGGATCTTCGGCGCCTACCGCGTGTACCAGTTGAAGCAGCAGCTTTTTGCCAGCCCGCTCCCGAACCCCGCAACCGGAGCTCCCCCTACTACCGTAGGTCAGTACGGCTTCGGCACAGACGTCAACCATCAGGAAAACACCACGCTTGCGGAACGACGTCCAGATCAACTCGAAGAACGTCGTCAACTTCATCTGGCACTGGCAGTACATCAATCGTTTCTATCGCCGCCTCACCTACACGTACGTCGATCAGGTGGCCGCTCAGCGACAGATCGAACCGGCCTACATCCTGCAGGCACAGGAGACGTTTACCCCAACGTCGCATATGACAATTGACACCCGCATCGGCTACCTCCAGGTGATCTTCCCGCTGCGCTACGAGCAGACAGTCGCCCCGCAGACGATTTCGGCCGCGGACAGCAGCCTCTCCACACTCCACTACGCGGGCCAGGAGAACTACGTCGACAAGGAGCAGTTAGGCCGTGTCACCTCCACCGTCTCCTACTTCAAAGGTGGATGGGGCGGCTCGCACAACTTCAAACTAGGCGTGGACTTCTCCCTCGGGCAGCGCATTCAGAACTACAACTACAACCAGAACATTCTGGAGTTCTACACCAGCGCACGGTGCACCACGCCGAACTCCGTACGCATCGAAAACGGCCCGATCCGTTACAGCACCAGGTCACACGCCCGCTCCGTATTCCTGCAGGACGCCTGGACCTTGAATCGCCATATAACCCTGAGCCTTGGCGCTCGCTATGACCACAGCGACGCGTATGTTCCGCAGCAGTGCAACCCCGCCGTGACCGGCGTCTTCGCGCCGCTCTTCCCCAATCGCTGCATCTCTGACTGGCAGGCGGCCTATGCAACGCAAGCCACACTGGGTACGGACGCGGCTTGGCCCAGTCACCAACTTCAGCAACGTCAACTCCTACGATAACGTCGTGCCCCGCATCAGCGTCGCCTATGACCCCACGGGGAAGGGCAACCAGGTAGTCCGCGCCGGCTTCAACATGTTCACCAACAATGTAGGCACCAGCCTCGCCGACTCCGCTAACCCGAACGGCACGGGCTACCTTACCTACTACTGGAACGGTTCCACCATCGCCAACTCCGCCACACCCGGAGCCATCAACTCGGCCACCCCGGACTACACCCAGTTCGCTCCCGCATGTGGCGCGAACGCACCCGGCACCGGCGGCTGTCTTGCCAGCGGCACCTACAAAGGAGGTGCACTGGCCGGTGTAGGCGGGTATGTGGGCACGACGGGCGGTGCGGCAGGCTATGTCGATCCCAACCTCAAACGTCCCTACTCCATCGAGTACAACCTCGGCTATCAGCGCACCCTGATGCGCAACGTCTCCGTTGGCGTAGCGTACTACCACCGCACCACCCAGAACGTTCAGACCACTCAGAACATCAACGCGCCCGCAGGCAGACTACACTCCGACCAGCGTGTATCTCAGCGGCTCTCTCAAGGGCCAGCCGATCATCAATCCCTACACTGGTGCGCCGATCACCCTCTACGCGCTCACTGGCAACAGCCAACACTTGCGCAGCCTCCTCAACCGGCACCGACAACGGATGTCAGTTGGACCGAGACCACGAACAATCCACTGGTCAACCAGAACCACTACAACGGCGTCGAGTTCACCGTCAACTCGCCGGCTCTACGGTCGCTGGTCGGCTCTCGCCGGCCTCACCATCCAGAAGAATCACGGCGTTCCTCACCAGCGGCGACTCTCAACGATCCCAACCTGAACATCAACCGCTACGGCTCCATCGACCAGGACTCAACGTATGTGGTCCGCGCCGACGTCACCTACAAGCTCCCGTATCGCTTTCAAACATCGCTCAACTACCAGCACGAGACCGGCTACCCGATCGTGCTCACCAACGCCTATTCCGGGCTCGCCCCCGGACAGATCACGGAGACTGTAAACCTCGACACCAACGGTTCTATTCGCTATCCTTCGATCAACGACACGAACCTTCGCATCTCGCGCATCACGTCCTATCTCGGAGCGCTTCAACCTCGAAACCGATCTGCGATCTCTTCAACCTCTTCAACGCTCACCCCACCACGGCGGAGACCACCACCGAAGTCGTGAACAATGGAGCCAACTGCGCGAACTTCACCCGGCCCAGCAACTTCCTCGGACCGTTCGTTGCCCGGTTCAACGTCCGGTACTTACCTTCTAAGTACTCAGCGGCGAGTTTCTCGCATCGCCCGACACCTGAAGGTGCAGCGTTCATGAAAGGTGCATGAACCCGCCATGTTTCTGTGCATCCGATGCTGTTCGGCAGTTGCGCTGCGGGCTCCCCTGCTCGCTGCCCAAGAGCCTCCACGCGGAAGCATCACGATAGACCGAATCGCCGACATCAAGTACCCAACCGAACCGTCCTGGTCGCCCGACAGCAAGGCTCTCGCTTTCCTGTGGGACGCAGCCGGGCAACAGGACCTTTACGTCTCCCACGGTGCGGGCGAGCCCGATCGCCCTCACCAACTTCCCCGTTGACCCCGAGATCCTCACCTCCAACATCGCCCACTTCGAATGGGCGTCCCCCGGTGAGATCCTCTTCTCCAAAGATGGCTCGCTTTGGACCGTCTCCACCATTGACTGCAAGCCCTCACGTCTACCCGGCTTTCAGGGCGTTGCGCGTCTTCTCGCTATCCAACGACCGCAAGCAGATCGCCTACATCAAAGCCGGGCAGATCTGGGTCGGCTCGCTCGCACGGCAAAACGCAACGCCAGCTAACGCGGATCGCCGACGGCTCTCGCCTCTCGTCGCCCACCTTTTCGCCGGACGATCAATACCTGTCGCTTCACCGCCAGCTTCTCCTCGGAACAGCCCGAGCCCATGCCCTACAACGGCGACCGCATGCAGGTCACCCGCACCCGCACCTGGGGAACGCGGCTCGGAATCGTCTCCGTGTTCTACGGCGATCCCGTCATGATCCCCACCAGCGGAGGCGGTGGCAGCGGAGCAGCTGACGCGCACAGTGGGTCGCCGGCCCTGCGCTCGTGCACGACGAATACTCCGGAGACCGCAAAACACGTGAGATCAAGATCACGAGCGTCTCCGGCGACACGCGCACCATCTGGAAGGACTACGACCCGCGCTGGATCTCCCTGGCCGACGGGCCACGGACCATCACCTCCTCAGATGGCAAGACAGATTGCCTTCATCAGCGACCGCAGCGGCTGGGCGCACCTGTACGTCATCCCGGCGGACGCGACTTCCGAATCGCAGGCACGCCAGCTCAGCAAGGGCGACTTCGGCGATGGCTATGCCAACTGGTCGCCGGACAGCCACCATTTCGTCTTTGCGCACAGCGAGCCGGGCAACCAGCAGGAGCGCTTTCTCTCCATTGCCGACGTCGCCACGGGGAAGATACAGCCGGTGGTTACGGCCCGCGGAGTGAACCGCGATGCCGTCTTCTCGCCTGACGGGACAAGGCTTGCATATCTGCGCTCCGCAGTCGAGCATCCGCAGGAGGTGTACACGGTCAGCGTCGCTGCCGGGTCGACGCCTGTCCGCCTTTCGAACTCGCTGCCCGCAGGGCTGAACCCGGCGGATCTCACCGCGCCGTGGCTGTGCATTACCCGAGCCGCGAGGATGGCAAGCCGGTGCCGGCCACGCTGATGGTGGACAAGAACTCTGGACAAGACCAAGAAGCATCCCGCCATCATCTGGATCCACGGCTCGGGCGCAGACCAGAACTATCTGGCCTGGCATCCGGGCTCCTACCGCATGTATTACGCGATCAGCCAGTACTTCGCGCAGCAGGGCTACGTGGTGCTTACGCCGGACTACCGCGGCAGCTCCGGCTTCAGCCGCGACTGGACTACGGGTGCCTTCCACGATCTGGGCGGCGGCGAGACCCAGGATGTGAACGGCGGCGCCGACTACCTGAAGACTCTGAGTTATGTGGACCCCGATCGCATCGGGATCTGGGGTCTTGAGCTATGGCGGCTTCATGACGCTGCAGTCCATCATCCGCGCGCCCAAGCTGTTCAACTGCGCGATCGACGTGGCCGGCGTAGGTGACTGGGAGACGTGGACCACCGGCGGCGCTCTGCTTGGCCGCCTGGGCTCGACTCCCGTCACCGACCCCGAGTTCTACGACCGCTCCGCGCCGGTGAAGCATCTCGACAAGATCGAACGGCCGCTGATGATCCTGCAGGGCACCAACGACACCAACGTGCCGCTATGGGAGACGCTCAAGGTGGTCGACCGCCTGGAGAAGCTCGGAACGCCCTTCGACATGGCGTTCTATCCCGGCGAAATCCACTTCTTCCGGCGCGCCTTTGTCCTGCGCGATGCCTGGCGCCGCAGCGACGCCTTCTTTTACACGCATCTTGTAGCCCCCGCTGATCCCGTCAAATCCGTTGATATACCCTCGGTAGATACGAAACTCACCAAAGCTGAGTCGGGGCAGGCAGCCGCGCACTAGCGCCTCTTCATGTCCTGCTCGGCAGATCCTGTCCCCAGCAAACGGCCCGTACCGGAGGTAAGTGTGTCCCTCGATCGTCGCGGTTTTCTCAACGCCTGCGGAAGCTTTGGATTCGCCTCCACCCTCCTGCCCGGCGTGCTCTATTCCATCGCCTCACAAGCGCAGGCCAAGGGCGAAGAGCGGATCACCGCAGACATGATCAAAGAAGCAGCCACCGTAGCAGGTGTCTCCATCGAGCCAGACCAGGTCGCCGCCATGCTGCCCGTCACTCAACAGCAGCCGCAAAGGCTTTGACGACGTCCGCGCGCTCAACATGCCGAACTCCATCCCGCCGGCCTTTGTCTTCGATCCAATGCCGCCGGGACAGACGCCGACGCCCCCGCCGCCCGGTGCAGACCTTCGCAAGCCCCTCCACATAAGCCCCGCACCCGCAATCACCAGCCAACCAGTCCCGAAGGATCTCAACGACCTCGCCTTCTTCACTGTCCGTGAACTGGGCGAACTCGTCCGGCGCAAAAAGGTCTCCTCCGTCGACCTGACGCAGATGTACCTCGCACGCCTGAAGAAGTACGACCCCACCCTGCACTTCGTAGTCACCCTCACCGAAAACCGCGCCCTCGCCCAGGCCCGCGAGGCGGACAAGGAGATCGCCGCAGGCAAGTACCGCGGCCCTCTCCACGGCCTGCCCTGGGGCGCAAAGGACCTGCTGGCCGTCAAGGGCTATCCCACGACCTGGGGAGCCGGCGGCTTCGAACACCAGGTCATCGACGAAGATGCCACCGTCGTACAGCGCCTGGACGCAGCCGGCGCCGTCCTCGATCGCCAAGCTCTCCCTGGGCTCCATCGCTCAGGGCGACCGCTGGTTTGGCGGCCAGACACGCAATCCGTGGAACCCCGAACAGGGCTCCAGCGGCTCCTCCGCCGGCCCCGCATCAGCCACGGGCGCAGGCTGTGTCGCCTTCGCGATCGGCTCGGAAACCACCGGCTCCATCTCCAGCCCCGCCACCCGCTGCGGCGTCGACCGGCCTTCGCCCCACCTTTGGCCTCGTCCCCCGCACCGGCGCCATGACGCTCGCCTGGACGCTCGACAAACTCGGGCCCCTCTGCCGCTCCGTCGAAGACTGCGCGCTCGTGCATGCAGGCCATCTGGGGACCGGACGGGCAGGACGAATCCTGCAAGAACGCCTGGTTCCAGTGGAACGCCGAGTACGACTGGAAGAAGCTCCGCATCGGCTATCTCAAGAAGGACTTCGAGGAGCCCTGGGCTCCACCCTGAGTCCCGCTGGCAGCCGATGCGACGCCCGGAAGAGAAAGCCGCCTACGAACGCCGCAAGGCCGCCGAACCCGCACAGCGCGCCAGCCACGAGTACGACCGCAAGTATCGATCTCGCCGCCCTGGACGTCTTCAGAAGATGGGCGTGCAGCTCATCCCCGTCGCCTTCCCCGACTTCCTTGGGACGCGATGCGCGGCATCATCACCGCAGAGTCCGCCGCAGCCTTTGACTCGCTCACGCTCAGCGGCCGCGACAAGCTGCTCTCCGAAGCCAGCGGCAGCACCTGGCCCAACACCTGGCGCGCGGCCCGCTTCTACCCTGCGGTCGAGTACATCCAGGCCATGCGCGCGCGCGAACTCGCCATCCGGGCCTTCGCCAAGTTCTTCGAGCAGGTCGACATCATCGTCACGCCCACCTCCGGGCCCAGCAACCAGGTCGCAGTCACCAACCAGACGGGCCACCTCGCTGTCATCGTTCCCAACGGCGTTCGCGGCCAGGATGCACCTCCGCCCCTCGAGGCTTTGGTGGCGGCGGCACAACCCCCGGCGCAGCAGGCGGAGGCAACCAAACCGGCGGCCCCAACACTCCGGTCAGCCTGACCTTCCTTGGCGGCCTGTTCAAAGACGCGGAGACCTGTGCCTTCGCGCACGCGTATCAGCAGGCCACGGGTTCCACAAGCTCCACCCGCCGCTCGCGTGACGCGCGACACAAAACGAACCCGACACCCCTCAAGACTCCACGGCCAGGATCCAACTCTAAGTATCGCCCCACTGAAAGAAGCCTTCACACCCCGTCGCACCGCAAAGCACGCAGCGAGAGGAGGCCCCTTTGGAATCGATTCTGATCGTCGACCCCGACAACGCCGTATCGTCCAATCTTCGCGAACAGCTCGCAGCTCACGATCTGGACCTGGCCTTGATGGGCTCCGAATTCAACATCGTCGAGACCTGCCAGAACTCACAGTTCAACCTCATCGTCATTAACGTTACGCTGGCCTCACGGGACGGCTTTGATACCATCCGCCAGCTTCGCCGCGTCACCGACGTACCAGTTATTCTGCTCACCGCATCGCCCCACATAGAGGACGCAATCAGCGGGCTCGAATGCGGTGCCGACGACTACCTCCTCACGCCGGTCAACCCGCGGGAGATGGTCGCGCGCATCCGGGCTGTCTTGCGCCGTCGAAGTCCGCAATTCATCTCCACGTCAGCCAAGACTCTTGCCGTGGACGGATTCCAGCTCAACGCCTTCGCCCGAACTGCGTACTACCGCGATAACCCGCTCCCACTCACCAGCGGTGAGTTCACTCTGCTGCAGGCCCTTCTCGAATCCCCCGGAGTTGTTGTTCCGCGCGAATGTCTCTCGGACCGCCTGTACCGCCGGCCCTTTCACCCCCTTGATCGAAAACTCGACGTGCTCGTCAGCCGACTCCGGCGCAAACTCAACCTCGAGAACAGCCCCGGCGAGGCCATACGAACCATCCGCGGCGCCGGCTACGTCTTCGCTCTAAACCCCGCGCCCGCCACCCTGCGCAAAGCCGTATAAATCCCTTCCACCGAAATCACCCTTGCTTGTAGCGGAGATCCAACCCACCCATGACGTCAAGTTCCCGAAGCATCGCCATGGCGCTCTTCACCTGCGCCATCGCTGCAGCCCCAGGTGTCTCCGCGCAAGCAACTCACCCCAGCTCCCGCTCCTTCGACATCACAGAGACCACGATCGCTCAGACCCAGACGGCCATCCGAACCGGCAAAGTTACATGTCACCAGATCGTTCAGATGTACCTCGATCGCATCCGCGCCTATGACCAGGCCACCCGACTCAACACCGTCGTCACCCTCAATCCCTCCGCACTAGCCGACGCCGACGAACTCGACCGTGAGTTCGCCCGCACCCACATCCTCCGCCCCCTGCAGGGCATCGCCGTCGTCGTCAAAGATAACTACGACACGAAGGGCCTCCAAACCACCGCCGGCTCGCTCGCCCTCAAAGGCTTCATCCCCAGCGAAGACGCCTTCATGGTTAAGCGCCTCCGCGAAGCAGGAGCCATCGTCCTCTTCAAATCCAACATGGCCGAGTGGGCCTTCAGTCCCGTTGTCACGGAGAGTTCCATCGCCGGCATCACCCGCAATCCGTACGATCTCCAGCGCGTACCCGCAGGTTCAAGCGGCGGCACCGCAGCCTCCATCGCTGCGAACCTCGCCGAAGTCGGCCTCGGCTCCGACACCGGCGACTCCATCCGCGGCCCCGCCTCCCACAACGATCTCGTCGGCATCCGCCCCACCATCGGCCTCACCAGCCGCGACGGCATCATCCCGCTTAACTCCAAAGCCGACGTCGGAGGTCCCCTCGCCCGCACCGTCGCCGACGCAGCCACTGTTCTCAGCGTCGTCGCCGGCTACGACCCAGCCGACCCGATCACCAGCCAGTCGAACGGCAAAGTGGAGAAGGATTACACAAAGTTTCTCGACAAGAACGGCCTGCACGGCGCGCGCATCGGCGTCTTCCGCCGCTACATCGACGCACCCACCACCGACCCCGAAATCAAAGCTCTCACCGAACAAGCCATCTCCGACATCAAGACACACGGCGCCCAGGTGGTCGACTTCACCATCCCCGACTTCGAAAGCATCTCCAAAGGCGTAGGTTGCGGCGACATGCAGCAGGACCTCAACACCTTCTTCGCCACCCGCGGCACCAACGCCCCATACCGCAGCCTCCAGGCAATCTTCGACTCTGGCCTTTACCTCCCCAGCATCGAAGAACGGCTCAAGCGTTCCCTCGATCCAAAGTCCAACCCGAACTACCGCCCCGGTCCGTGCCTGGACACCTACCACGACCCCAGAAAGATCGCCTTCCGCGACGCCATCGTCACCGCCATGGATGCCGCCAAGGTGGACGCCATCATCTACCCCACGTGGAGTAATCCCCCGCGCCTTGTAGGGGATATGAAGTCACCCGGCGGTGACAATAGCCAGCAACTCGCCCCGCCCACCGGCATGCCCGCCATCACCGTACCCATGGGCTTTACCCACGGCACCCTGCCCGCGGGACTGAGCATCCTTGGCCGTTCCTTCAGCGAACCCACCCTCTTCCGCCTCGCTTACGCGTACGAGCAGGCCACAATGCACAGACGCCCACCCGCAGGCTTCCCTCCGCTCAAATAGACAATGGCGCCAAAGCTGCTGCGGCGCTGTGCCTAGTGCGGCTCTCCTGCATCCTGACTCCCCGGATGCGCCAGGCTCGCCGCCGTCCTGCGCTCGAGCGCCGCCCCCGCAGTGTTGCCCTGTCTGCTGTATGCGTCCGCGAGCAGACGATGAGGTTCGGGCAACGCCGGCGCCGCGGCCGCAGCAACTTTCAGTTGTGTGATCGCCTCACTCAGCTTGCCGTCGGCCAGCAGAGTTCGGGCACTGTTCAAAGCAAAGCTCGCACGTTGCCGGCCGGCGGCGCTGCGAGTCAGATCCGCAGCAATCTTGCGGTCCTGCGCAGCGGCTTCCTTGTCCCCCGCCTGCAACTCCAGCGCAGCCAGTTGAATATGCAGACTCGGCTGATCTGGCTCCAATGCAATCGCCCGCTTCAAAGCGTCCATCGCTCCGGCTGCGTGATCCGAATCCTTTAGGACGCTACCCAGCAGGGCCCACGCATCCCCGTTTCCAGGCTGCAGCGTGGTGGCTCTCGCCAATTGCTCCGCAGCGTCCGCAAACCGGCCCTGCTGCATATAGATCACGCCCAGCGTATACGCCGGATCAGGCAGCGCGGGGTCTAGCTCAGCCGCATGCTCGAACTCAGGAACCGCAGCCGCCAGGTCGTCCTTCAACTTCAAGGCCAGCCCAAGGTCGTAGTGCAGGTGCGCGTTATTCCTGTCCAGCCTCAGCCCTGCCCGGAACTGTTCCAGCGCATGATCAAGGTCAGACTGCTGCAGATACGCCACGCCATAATCCTCGCGCAACGTAGGCTCATCCGGACCCAACCTCAGCGCCTCCTCATAAAGCGGCAGTGCACCCTTTGCATCTCCAATCTGCACCAGCGCCAGAGCACGGTTCGTGAGCGATGCACTTGTGTGGACACCGGCGCGGTCTGCTTCCTCAAAGAGCGGCACCGCCGCAGCGGCGTCTCCACTCGCCTGCAACGCGACCGCCAGCGAATACACCGCTTCCGCCGGAGTGCCTGAAGGCCGCAGCTTGGCTGCAGCATGCAGCGCATCGAGCGCAGCCCCATCCTGATGCATTAAGGAAAGAGCCCGCCCAAGCTGAAGCTGTGACGCGAAGTCACGCGGCTGCGCACGCACCACCGCCTCAAGCACCGGTACCGACTCCGCCGTGCGATCAAGCGCAAGCAAAGCCACGCCCCGGTGATACTGCGCCTTTATCAACTCCGGACTGAAAGCAATCGCCCGCTCGAACTGCTCGAGCGCCTCCGGCATCGCACCGCGCTTGGCGAGCAGCGTTCCCAGCGCATCGTGCAGCTCCGCCGACCCTGCTTCCTTTGTCAATGCATCTCGCAGCATCTGCTCCGCAGCGGCATCCTCATGAGTAGCCGACAGCGCCGTTGCATACAGAAGAGAGTCATGCGCCGTAAAGGCCCGACGATGCGCAGCGGCAAGAACCTCCCGGAAAAGCCCCACGGCCTCCGCATACTCGCCCGTCGCAGCCCGCGCGTCCGCCAGGTTCAACCTAATGTCAGCATCCGAAGGCGCGAGCGCATGCGCGGTACCAAGCTCCTTCGCAGCCGCGGCATACTCGCCGAGTGAAAGTAACACCGAGCCCAAAGCCGCATGGCCCTCCGGGATCTTCGGCGCAAGCGCCACAGCCCGCGAAAATTGCCGCTTCGCCGCTTGCAAGTGGGAAGCCTTCACTGCGGCGACACCAGCCGTCATCGCCTGGCGAGCCGCCGCAGTGTTTGGCTGGCTCGACTGTGCTGCCGCCTGCGACAAGGCAACACTCGCAATCACAAGTAGCCGTCGTGCAGTCTCCAGTGCGCGCCCCGCGAACAGTCTCATCCCGCTACTTCTCCGCTGGCGCAATCCGGACGTAGCTTCTCCCCAGGTACAGCCTCCACCCTCCAGCACTCCGCTCCGGCAGGATCTGCAACGGGTTCGGCCGCGCAAGCGCTTCATCTCGGGTCGTAGGTACTTGCAGCACCTCCGTCGCCCCGATATCCATCACCACCATCCTGTTGCCTTCGATGAACCCAAACCCGTAAGCTCCAGCACCCAGCCTCTGCCCGCCGATCGCAAGCGGAACCTCGGTGAGCAGATAAGCCTGGTAACGCTGTTGCACAGCCGAAGAGTATCCCGATGTGTCCACTACAGCCATCAGTACCAGCTTGCCGCCCGAAAACCGCAGACCAGCCGAGTTCCGCCCCTGTATCGGAGCACTCTGTCCGCGGAAAAACACCGAAGGCGGCAGGATACCCGCAGCCTCTTCTCGCCCCAGAACCGTCGGCGCGCTTGTGCCCGCTGCGGGGGACACCTGCGCACGCGAGACCCGGCAGGTTGCTGCCACCACCGATACTGCCATCAAGATCGTTATCACGGCCGACTTGATTCGCGTTGTCATGATGTGCGCCATCGTACGAAAATGGTGCGCCCGTGGCAAGATGACGAGGGACCACTGGTCCAGAGGGATCGCGATGCCCTTACCTAAAATGTGCCCGGTCTTGATCGGCGCCTTTCTCTTCGGCACTATCTCTGCCGCGCCACAGCAGCCCGCAACCCTTCACCCGATACCAGAGTTGCTCCTGCGCAACGAAGGTCCAGTCCTCCGGCGCGCCGTGCAGGCAGGCGAACCGTTCACGGTCGCCGGCCCCCACGGCATCGCCGTCGGCCAGCAGCAAGGCCCGTTCGAGGCCTGGATCCTGCCCGTCAAGCTCTTGAGTCATCTCACCCTCGAAGCCGAGGTCCAGGGCTACGCGGTGCCCCTCGACCTCAACAGCATGGCACGCGAGATCGAGGTGCGGCCCGATCGCACCACGATCACCTACTCGCACATTGCAGTCACCGTCCACCAGACCATCTTTGCGCCGGACGACTCACCAGCGGGTACCGGAATCATTGTTCTGTTTCAAGTCGACGCGGCGCGCCCTGTAACGCTTACCCTTCGGTTCACGCCCGAGATGCGCGAGATGTGGCCCAAGCCCAGCAGCGGCACACCCTCCGCCGAATGGATACCGCAGGGGAGCAGCGGCCTCTATCTCCTCCACACCGACTTTGAAGCCCTCACAGGCGCCGTAGCAATTCCCGGCGCGACCTCCGGCATCATGGCCCCATACCAGGAACGTCCTCAGATTCACCCGTTGGAACTCATACTCCATGTCGACCCCTCAAAGGACCGCCACAAGGTCTACCCGCTACTGATGGCCGCCGGCACAACCTCCGAAACCTCCACCCCCGCCGCCCTTCAAGCCACGCTCGCTGAATTGAACGACAGACTGCCGGCACTCTACGCTTCGCACGCCGCGCGGTACGCTGCGCAGGAGCGTGACGTAACGACGATCGTCACTCCCAACCCCAACCTCGACGCCGACCTTCTGTGGGCAGAGACCTCGATCTCCCAGCTACGTGCTACAACTCGTCCCACGCCGGCATTCCCCAAGGGTGAGACCGGCCTCGTCGCCGGCTATTATGCCTCCGGAGACTCCGCGCGCCCCGGCTTCGGCTGGTACTTCGGACGCGACGCCCTCTACACCCTCTACGCGATCAACAGCTATGGAGACTTCGACCTCGCCCGCACCGCGCTCGAGTTCCTGATGCGACGGCAACGCGCAGACGGCAAGGTTATGCACGAGTATTCTCAGACCGCCGGCGATATCGACTGGGCCAGCCTGCCCTATGAGTACGCCGCCGCCGACGCCACGCCCCTCTTCCTCACCACTATGTTCGACTACGTGCGCGCCAGCGGCGATGTGGCTTTTCTGCGCAACCACCGTGACTCCGTACTCCACGCCTGGACCTTCGAAACCACACACGACGCGGACGCCGACGGCATCTACGATAACGCGGAGGGCACCGGCTGGGTAGAAAGCTGGCCCGGCGGAATGCCCAAACAGGAGATCTACCTCGCGCTGCTCGATGAGCAGGCATCCACAGCAATGTCACAGATCGCCACACTGCTGGATGACCCAGCTCTGGCTCAATCAGCCTCCAAGCGTGCCACCA
Source organism: uncultured Acidobacteriaceae bacterium (assembly GCA_963791875.1). Taxonomy (GTDB): domain Bacteria; phylum Acidobacteriota; class Terriglobia; order Terriglobales; family Acidobacteriaceae; genus Edaphobacter. The sequence continues at coordinate 308,365 of CAWBUI010000001.1, read as the reverse complement.
CCCTTCACGCCACCATCGAGCGCGAATACTATCGCGCCGGCGCCTACGCCTTCAGCCGCAATAACGGCGGCGCACTGGACACAACCGCCACCATCTTTCCTTCCGTCGCCTGGTGGAACGGCGGCGCAGGCCTCGACCACCCTGGCGCTTCCCTGCGCCGATGGTCGTCGCATGACTTCGCAACAGACTGGGGCCTCCGCGACGTCGCTGAAAGCGATCCAGTCTACGATCCCACCAGCTACCACCAGGGTTCCGTATGGCCACTCTTCACAGGCTGGGCGTCGCTCGCCGAATACCGCACCGGACGCCCCCTCGCTGGCTACGTCGCTCTCATGCAGAACGCCGGTCTAACCTCCTCCCAGGATCCGGGCGCCGTCACGGAACTCCTTTCAGGCGCCTTCTTCGAGCCGTTCGGGCGCAGCACCAGTCATCAACTCTGGTCCTCCGCAATGGTCGTCACGCCTCTCCTCCGCGGGCTCTTCGGGATCGAAACTGATGGCCTTCGCCACACCCTCCACATCACTCCGAACCTGCCCGCAGACTGGCCTTCCGCCGAAGTGCACCACCTGCACGTCGGCCAGTCCATCGTCGATGTCAGCTACAAACGCGACGCTGCCGCCATGCTGATCAGCGTATCAACCCGCAGCGGACCGCCCGTCCACCTCGCAAACGGAAAGGACTCAATGCGCAACCCTCTCCCTGCCGTGGAGATAGTGCTTCCCCATACCCTGCCCAACCGCGGAGACCGCACAGCCCAATCGAGGATCATCGACGAGAATCTCGCCCCCGCCTCCATGCACCTCGAAGTGGAAGGCCTGGCCGACACAGATGTCGTCCTGACACTGCACCGCAATATCCCCCAGGCAAAGCCGCAGGTCGAGGGTGGCACTCTCTCCGGCGATCAGCTTCACATCCACTTGCCTGCCGGCGCCGGGTTTACCGTCCAGTCTGTGACGGTGCGCTGGTAGAACCACCCTGTTGCGCGATTAAATCCTGAAGCTTCAGGTACACCGCATTTGTCCATCCGAATCCAACGACGTTACTCTTGTAACCGGCCGCCACCTTCACGTTCGCCGAGCCATCCACCACGTTGTACTTCTCACGCATCGTGCCATCGCGTTCAAAATTGTCCAGCACCGTGTTCGAGAACTCCGTCGCTACGCGAGTCGCATCCGTGCGAAATCCATAGCGGTCCAGCCCCGCAACCGTCAGCCACGTCGTCGGCGCCCACCCGAAAGGCATATCCCACTGCACCCCCGAAGCAGAGGCGCTGATCGCTAGCCCGCCCGCCCGCTCTAGATCCCCAAGGTGCCGGTCAACAGCAGCAGCCTGCTCCTTACTTGCCGCACCCGCCCACAGCGGATAGAACGTCGCCACAAACTCATACGTGGATTTCTTCCCGCTCACGAAGTCGTAATCCAGGTACAGCCCCTTCGATGCATCCCACAGATACTTGTTCATCGCGGCCTGTCGCGCTGCCGCTCTCCGGTCCCACACCCGGCTCTCCTCCGTCTTTCCCAGCAGCGTAGCGAACCGCGCCATATCCGTCTCATACTTGTAGAGCAGGCTGTTCAGGCAGACCGGAGCGTAATCCGCAGTTGACCCGGAAAATGGGCCGAAGCGGAAGCTCGTGTCGAACCCCGACTCACGCATCGCGCGATCGCTTCGGAAGTAGGCCGCCGAAAGCCGATGCCCATCCACCACCGCCTGCGCGCATACCCGCGACTGGGATACATCGCAACTCGTCTTCGCCAGCACGGCCGCTTCCGCCGGCGTCGGCTTCTCCGCGCCTTCTACGAGATAGCTGGTACCCGCCTCGGGATGTGTCTCCAGCCAGCGAATCACGTCCGGGTAGTAGCTCGAGTCATCCGCCATCTCCGGCACGGGCCCGCTCCCCAGGTCGAAGTAGCGCGCCAGTCCAGTCGATCCCGCCTGGTGCTCGGCAGAGGTCCAAAGCGCATAGTCGCGTTGCGCGAACCCATACGCGCGCGATAACCACGCCATATCATGCGCGGTCGAATGTTCGTAGACCTCCCGAATCATCGACGAAAGAAATGGAGGCTGCGATCGCGTAAAAAAGTAGGTGCGATTCGCATTAAGAATCGCGCCGTAGTTCTCAATCTCAAAGAAGAAGTTCTCCACCATCCCCTTTGCTACGGCGGTCCGCCCATCGTGCACCAGCCCGAGCAGAATAAAGTAGCTGTCCCATCCATACATCTCGTTGAAGCGCCCGCCCGGAACAACATATCGTTGCGGCAGGTACAGGAGCCCGTTCGCAGGCAACTCCTCCGGCCGCACCTCCCCGATGTGGTGAATCGCCCGAGGCAGGTGCCGCACATCCACACGGCACTGCCCCTGCATCGCCACTACATCCTCCGGAACTGCCATACCGGCCGGCAGATACATCACCGGCGCAGACGTCACCTTGATGTCCACAACCGACTTGCAATCCGACATGGAGCGTGACAGCGTGTCCCATCCATGGTCGATGTACGCTACGATCTTCGCCTGCGCAGAGACGTCCTTCGCCAAGGCCGCCGTTTGGCCGCGAGCGTCGCCCCCGTCACCCGCTAGACACAAACCGAGCGAAATAAGCACGCCCGGCAACACACGCAAACGAGTCACAATCCCGCCTCCAATCGTAGTCGGTCGAAGACGCCCGTCCGCGACCACATCGCCCGCCCGCTCCTCACCCACGAAGCAGCGCGTTCTCTACTGTACAGTCGCGACCCAACTCGCATACGGCCCAATCGTCACGCTGTTCAACGCTCCCGCTTTCTGCAGGGACGGATCATCCGTCATCAAGGTAGTCGCCGTGGCGCCGTTCGCGCCGCTCGCACCCAGGTCCAGCGCCACCGTGTGTGGCTCCCCCGTGCAGTTCAGAACCACCAGCACCGACGAGGAACCATTCGACCGGACATACGCGAACACGCTCGGATCATCCTTGTTGATCAGCGTCGTCGACCCATCCCGCAGCGCCGCGTTGCTCTTACGCAGTGCAATCAATCGCTCGTACCAGTTCAGCAAGGAATCAGGTTCCTTCGACTCTGTCTCCACGTTCAGCGCTTTATAGCTAGCCGGGATCGGCAGCCACGTCTTGGGATTGGTACTGAAGCCCGCCTGCGGACCAGCCGTCCACTGCATCGGGGTCCGCTCGCCGTCCCTGCCCTTCTCCTTCGGCCACCCCGTAATGCCAATTGGATCCTTCACATCTTCTTTTCGCGTGGGAGTGGAAGTTGGCATCCCTAATTCCTCGCCGTAGTACATCAACGCGGTAGCCTTCGAAGTCAGAAGAACCGACGCGATAAGTTTGTTGATCGCATCATTGTGTACACCATCTCCATAGCGGTCGACCGAACGCACGTTGTCATGGTTGTCAAACACAATCAGCGGCTGCGATCCATGCACCTGCGTTGCAACCTCGTCCAAATGCGCCCGCAGCGAAGTCGCATCCAGCTTGTCGTGATCTCCATGGAAACCTACCAGCATATCCATCGGCAATTGCAACTCATCATGCGCCGCGCCGCCGTACCACTTATCCAGCTCCGCCGTATTTGGAAGATAGGTCTCCCCAATCAGCACCCGGTCACCCGGATACTTCGCTACCATGGCACGCATCCGCCGGATTACCTCATGCACCTTCGGCAAATTGGTCGTGTTGTCCTCCGCGAGGTTTGGGTCGCCCTGCGCATTTACTCCACCCAACTCGCGCTCGTCGCGTAACTGCTGGTCTTCGAACAGGGTAGGAATCGCATCCAGCCGAAATCCCGCGACGCCGCGATCCAGCCAGAACTTCATCGCCCCGAACATAGCCTTCTCTACCTCCGGATTATCCCAGTTCAGATCCGGCTGCTGCTTGTAGAACTTGTGATAGTAAAACTGATGCACCGCCGGCACCCACTCCCAGGCCGACCCGCCAAACAACGAAACCCAGTTATTCGGCGGCACCTTTCCTTCATGCTCAAACCGCTTCTGGTACGCCGTCACGTTAGGCCCATCCGCCGGCTTGCCATCGTTCCACACGTACCAGTCATGCTTGGGATTGCTCTTCGATTTCGCAGCATCGATAAACCACTGGTGCTTGTCCGACGTGTGATTCAGCACCATGTCCAGAACCACACGAACGTTGTGCTTCCTGCCCTCCGCGATCAACCGATCCATATCCGCGATCGTCCCGTATTGCGGATCTACAGTCTCGTAGTTCGAAATGTCATAGCCAAAATCGACCTGCGGCGAAGGATACATCGGCGCAATCCAGATCGCGTCCACGCCTAGCCGCTGCAGGTAATCCATGCGCGATGTAATCCCGTTCAGATCACCAATTCCATCGCCATTCGAATCCTGGAACGAACGCGGATAGATCTCGTAAACCACCGCGTGCTTCCACCAGACACCTGGATCTCCGGAACCAGAAGGCGTCTCGCCCCGCAGAGCACCCCCAACGCCACCCAACATAAGGAGGGAAAGTACCGCAGTGGTCCAACCACAAAGTCTCGTTGCAATCCACCCACGCGAGCTGGAACATGACATACGTTCACCTCCGAAACTACGAGGAGAAATATAGCAGCGCGATTGAAATTCGTGCCTGGGTGTTATGACATCGTGAAAATCTGCGCCCTTCTGTAAATCCACCCTCACACTCCGGGAAAATGTCTCGCAAGTTACATCGCATGGCGCTTTTCACGACAATTTCCAGCATCGGCGCAGGAGAATGTACTAAGTTCCATTACAGACACAATGTCATACCAGACCTTCCTAAAAGCACGCCTGGCTTTCCGAAAGAAACGCATTGACATCCTTCTCGCCTCTGAGTAGTGTTACCCCGAATTCGGCAGACCAACACTGCGACGCCGCTAAGTGTCGTGCCCGAGAGAGTTCCCCAGACTCCGGCGCAAACGACCTGCGGGGGCCCGTTCATTGCGGCACATAGTACGAATAAGCGCTCAAGGGAGAGTCAGTATGCAACGGAAATTGATGGCAAGAATTCGGACGACGCTTGCCGCGTCTAGCTTGGCTCTTCTACTCGCGTGGGCGCCCCGCGCGTCGGCACAGGCAGTCTTCGGGCAGATTCTCGGAACCGTCACGGACAGCACCGGCGCCGCCGTTCCCGGTGCGGACATCACCGTCACCGACGTCTCCAAAGGCACAACTGTCACCCAGCAGAGCAACGGAGCCGGCGAGTTTACAATCGAGCATCTGATCCCCGACGTGTACACCGTGAAGGTGGAAGCTAAAGGCTTCAAGGGCTATCAGCAAAGCGATCTCCAGGTCTTCGCGGACAGCTCGCAAAAAGTGACCGCGGTGATGACCGTCGGGATCCGACCGGCGAAACGATCCAGGTCAACGCCGATGCCAGTCCCGCAACTCAAAACCGATCGCGCCGACGTCGCCACGGTCTTTAACGCGCAGGAGATTGAAGAACTCCCGATCCCCGACCACAACTTCACCAACCTGCAACTGCTGCTGCCAGGTGCGCGTGCAGCTTGGCTGGGCGCACGCTGCGTCTGAAAACCCTCAGGGCTCCAAGCAGATCCAGATCGACGGCCAGGCCTTCGGCGGCGTGAACTACACCCTCGACGGAACCGACAATCAAGACGCCATTCTCGGCATCATCGTCATCAATCCCGAACTACGAGTCGATGTCTGAAGCCAAGCTCGCAACCCAGAACTTCGACGCTGAGTTCGGCAAGGCGGTAGCTTCGGTCGAAACCGTCCAGACCAAGTCCGGCACCAACACCTTCCATGGCACCATCTTCGACAACCGCGAAAGCAACGCCAACCTCGCCCGCGACCCCTTCACCGTCAGCAAGGCACAAGGCTATCCCTCCGGTCTCAAGAACCAGTTCGGCGGCTCCATCGGCGGTCCCATCTGGAAAGACAAGATCTTCTTCTTCGGCGACTACCAGGGAGTTCGACAAAAGGTAGGTTCCTCTGGCCACGGCGAAGTTCCGACCCTGCTTGCGCTGCAGAGCTGCACCGGCGCACGTGCCGCCTCCAACGGCCAGCCCGGCTGCGACTTCAGCGAATACCTCGGAGCAGCTGATCCGAAGAGCGGTGTCAAAGCTCACCAGATTTTCAATAACTCCTCGGGATCTCCCGTCGCGTACCCAAACAACATCATCCCATTGAGCCAGCTCTCACCCCAGGCACTCAACCTCTTCAAGCTCCTGCTCGCGAATGGCAAGGTTCCCGAACAGCACGTCGCTGAATAACAACTACAGCGGCACAGGGACCGGCATCTTCAACAGCAACCAATGGGATGTGCGTGGCGACGCAACCCTGAATCAGCGCATGCACGTCTTCGGCCGCTTCAGCCGGTTCACCGATACCCTCAGCGGCGCCAGCCTCTTCGGCCCTGCAGGCGGCCCCGGCTTGGGCATCGCCGGCTTCGGTGGAACGTCTCTGGGCGCCAATGATTCTCTCGCACTGGGCACGGACATCGCCATCAGCTCGAAGCTCGTGACCGATGTTCGCCTCGGATATTTCCGCTACAACATCACCACCCAGAAGAACGATCCAACCAACACCAATCTGCCATTCCTGGGTGAAAACGTAGCGGGTACTTCCCCCACCCTGGCCGTCGGCACCAACTACGGCACGCCTGATATCGCCATCGCCGACGTCACTGAAACCGACTTCGCGCAGGGTGTCTCCACCACCCAGAACGCAGGTCCCCAGTTTGGCTCCGGTCTCAACATGAACCACTGTAACTGCCCCCTGAAAGAGAAAGAAGATCAGTTCCAGATCGTCAATAACTGGACCAGAGACTATCGGCAACCATGCAGTCAAATTCGGCGTCGACCTTCGCTACGCGCGTAACCTTCGCGTGCCCAGCGATTCAGATCGCACCGGCGTCAACAACTTCGGCAACGGCCCCACTTCGGATGGAGTCGATCACCAGCGGCCTTGGCTTCGCCACGTTCGTCCTTGGCGATGTAACCCAGTTCAACCGCTACACCAGCTCCTTTGCCGGTGAAACCAACGCCAAGGAGTTCCAGCCGCGTGACTTCTTCTACGGGCAGGACACCTGGCGCGCGACCCCCAAGCTGACACTCAACCTCGGTATGCGCTATGAGTACTACGCTGCCGAGCGCGTGAACGGCAAAGATAACGGCGCCCTGCTCAATCTCCAGACCGGTTACATCAACGTAGCCGGCGAGGGCGGCCTCCCGCTGAACATGGGAGTAGCCGCAGCCAAGAACACCTGGAATCCCGCGTCTCGGTGTCGCCTACCAGTTCAACGACAAGACAGTCATCCGCGCGGGCTACGGCCGCAGCTTCGACCTCGGCGTCTTCGGTTCCGACCTTCGGACACGTCGTTACCCAGAACCTGCCCGTGCTGGCCAATCAGTCGTTGCACGGAACCGAACGGCAACACCAGCTACGCCTTCAACCTGTCCGATCCCACCAATCAGAATGTCCCGGGCGCGGGTAAGCCGGCGAATGCCACTAGCCAGCTGGCAGCCTTCGGCGTTCCAGCCATCAGCTCGGCCGGCCAGATCCCCATCACGGCGAATCTGCCCGGAACAACCTCCTCTATCGGTTCCTCCGTCAACGTCAAGGCCCGTCCCTTCACGGAACGCCTGCCGACACTCGACGCGTGGAACTTCACGGTGCAGCGCTCCATCACTGCCACACTCTCCGCAGAGGTCGCCTACGTCGGCAACAAGGGCACACACACCCTCAGCGATGGCGATGGCAACAACACCAACCCGAACGAGCCCGCCATCACCCTACCTGCAAACTTCACTAAGAATAACGTCGCGCTGCATTACGATCCCTCCGGCGGTTCGTGCCTTGCCGGCACAGCCGGATGCACCGCCACAACCCAGATCGCCTCCAACGGTGCCACATCCAACACCACCCTCCTGCGCCGCTACACCAACGGCACTCTGCCAGCCTGCGGTGGCGGACCCTGCGGCTGGACACAGGACATCAGCTACTACGGAGATGATCAGGACACCCACTACAACGCCCTGCAGGTAAAGCTCACCAAAACAATGACGCACGGCTACAGCTTCGGCGCCAACTATGCCTACCAGCGTCGGCTCCGACAACGCGAGCGGTTTTGCTACCTGGGATAAGCAAGCGGTCAAGGGCAACGACCAGGCCATACGCCGGAACGCCTTCACAGCCTACGGACTCTGGAAGACTGCCCTTCGGCAGGAACGGCAGCATTCCTCCAGGACGCCAACTCCTTCACCAACGCACTCATCGGCGGATGGGAGTTCAGCCCGGTCCTTCGTGGCAGAGCGGCCTGCCGTTCTCGCTCAGCTACTCGGAATGCAGCACTGCGATCCCGTCCGATGCTCCATGTCAACCAAGCGGAAGCTTTAGCAGCCTGCACTTGGGTGCCAGGGGCGTTCCCGGACCAATCCCCGTGCAATTCTTCACCCCCGTCGCGAACATCTGCGGCACGGGTCAATCCTCCGGTTTCACCTGCCCTGCCCTCGATCAGATTGGCTCCATCAGGAGGAACTCGGTCTTCGGCCCGGACTTCTTCAACAGCGACATGTCGATCGCAAAGAACGTAACCTTCCACGAGCGCTATACGGCGCAGTTCCGGATGGACGCCTTTAACGCCTTCAATCACATCAACCTTGGCAACCCCAACGGCAACGTCGACAGCGCCAGCGGCGGTCAGATCACCAGCGGTCCTTACCCGGCCAGCACAGGCGGCACCACCAACCCGCGTCAGCTGCAGTTCACCCTGCACTTCGCATTCTAACCCGCTGTCTGCACTCCATGGTGGGAGGAGTTTTCATACTCCTCCCACCATCTGTCGTTTGCGCGCTTGTACTATGGCGTTGCAGTCGACGATTCTCAGGACTGACCGTGAATGCGTTCCGCACGTACGCATGTCTTATTCTTCTGCTCTGCTGCACTCGTTCTGTGTCAGTCACCACGCATGCGCAGTCGCCGTGCCGCCTCCGCCACCGGCAAGGTCTCGCGACACCCTCACGCCCTTCGCCTGGCACATCGACACGCGGCCACGCCGATCAGGCGATCGCGCACATCGCGGCGATGCGAACCTCCACGTCACGACCGAGCCGGGCCTCAGCCGTCTCGAAGGCCTCGCCTACTACGCCAAAGGGGAACTCCGCTCCGCCGACACCGCCTTCGCCGCCGCTCTCCAGCGACGACCCCACGCGACACCGAATCGGCGCAGATGCGCGGCCTGACCCTCTTTCGCCTCGGCCGCCCTGCCGACGCGATCCCCCTGCTCGAATCGTCACGCGAAGGCCCGCTCAGCAAGGCCGATCCGAACTACGTCCTCGCCCTCTGCTACATGGACACGCGCCGCTACGATGATGCGCGCCACGCCTTCGCCACTCAGTACGGCTTTGCCGCCGGATAGCGCGCCGGCCTATCTCGTCTCCGCGCGCATGCTGCTCCGTCGCGAGTACCTCCCCATCGCCCAGCAGTTCGCCGACAAGGCCCTTGAACTCGACCCTGCACTTCCCCTCGCACACGAGCTCCTCGGCGAAATCGCTCTCGCGGCAAAACCACCTGGACGCAGCTATAGCCGAATTCGAAAAGGAGCGCGCCCGCAATCCGCTCGAAGCCATCGTCTACGACCGACTCGGCGACGCCTACGTCCGCTCCGCCCGCTACGACGACGCCCAGCGCACCCTGCAGGAGGCCATTCTGCTGCAGCCCAACGCAACCGGCCCGTACATCCTCCTCGGCAAAACCCTGCTGAAAAAATCCGACCCGCTCGCCGCCGCCACCTATCTCGAGCACGCGGTCCAGCTCGACCCCGCCAACTACATGTCCCACAGCCTGCTCGGCCAGGCTTATCGCTCCATGGGCCGCCGCGACGACGCCACCCGCGAGACCGATACCGCGCAGAAGCTGCAGGCCGCAAACGAACCCAAGCTCGAAGGCACTAAGTAGCCTCCCACGCATGAAGGCTCCCTCGTAGCCACCTTCTTGGCCTTACCCTTCTGCTCGTCCGCCTGCCGCCGCAGAACTCCGTCCATGGCGCCACCGCCGGTCGGCTCCGTCACCCTGCAGCGACAAAGCCGCCGACACCGCCCCCATCTACCAGGCCGAGAGCACCCGCCGCATGGCCGAGCGCCTCCGCGCCGTCTTCGCCGCCACCGACTGGAAGCTCGACCCGAGCAAACCCGCCCAGCGCGTCCACTTACTACTCGCAGCTTCTACAGCACCCAGCGCCTCTCGCTCCACGACGACACCACCGTCCGCGAACAACTCGCGCGCGAGATGCTCTACGCCGGCGACAACGAATCCGCCATCCGCCAGCTTGAAGAAGTCCGCCGCCGCTGGCAGCACTCAGCCGAAACTATGCCGCCCGCAGCCGCAGCCGACCTCGGCCAGTGGCTCGGCATCGCCTACCTCCGCCTCGCCGAATCCGATAACTGCGCCGGCATGCGCGGCAGGCGCGCCTGCCTCTTCCCCCTCCAGCCCTCCGCCATCCACCAGATCACCGCGCGGAGCCGAAGGAGCAGTCCGCGAGTTCACCGCCCTGCTCGACGAAGACCCCAACGACGCCCAGTCCCAGTGGCTGCTCAACGTCGCCTACATGCAGCTCGGCCGCTACCCGCAAGACGTCCCCCCGCGCTGGCTCATCCCCGCAATCCCGCTTCCAGTCCGAATACAACCTCCCCGAATTCCCCGAAGTCGCCGCCTCCGCCGGCGTCGACATCACCGGCCACGCCGGCGGCGTCCTCGTCGAAGACTTCGACGGCGACGGCCGCCTCGACATCATGGTCAGCTCCTCCGGCCCGCTCGACCAGATGCACCTCTTCCACAACAACGGCGACGGCACCTTCGCCGACGTCACCCGCCAATCCGGCCTCATCGGCGAGACTCGGCGGCCTCAACCTCGTCCTCACCGACTACAACAACGACGGCCACCCCGACGTCCTCGTCCTCCGCGGAGGCTGGTGGGGCAAGCAGGGCTGCTACCCCCTCTCCCTCCTGCGCAACAACGGCAACGGCACCTTCGACGACGTCACCGAAGCAGCCGGCCTGCTCTCCGCCCACCCCACCAACACCGCCGCCATGGCCGACTTCGACAACGACGGCTGGCTCGACATCTTCGTCGGCCACGAGTCCCGCCCCGGCGACGAACACCCCTCGCAGCTCTTCCACAACAACCACGACGGCACCTTCACCGACATCGCCGCCGCCAGCGGCCTCGCCAACCTCGGCTTCGTCAAAGGCGTCGCCTGGGGCGACTTCAACCTCGACGGCCGCCCCGACCTCTACGTCTCCGTCATGTACGGCCACAACCATCTCTTCCGCAACGACGGCCCCCGCGACCCCGGCGACATCACCAAAGGCTGGCGCTTCACCGATGTCACCGCAGCCGCCGGCGTAGGCCTACCAGTCCAACAGCTTCGCCACCTGGTTCTTCGACTACGACAACGACGGCTGGCCCGACATCTTCGTCGCCGGCTACTCCCTCGACTCCTCCTCCGACGTAGGCGCCTTCGAACTAGGCCGCAAGGTCCACGCCGAACTCCCCAGGCTCTACCGCAACAACCACGACGGCACCTTCACCGACGTCACCGCCGCAGCCCACCTCGACCGCGCCATCCTCACCATGGGCGCCAACTTCGGCGACCTCGACAACGACGGCTGGCTCGACATCTATCTCGGCACCGGCGACTCCACCTACCAGGCCCTCCTCCCTAACCGCCTCTTCCGCAACGCCGAAGGCCGCACCTTCCAGGACGTCACCACCGCAGCCGACCTCGGCCACCTGCAAAAGGGCCACGGCATAGCCTTCGCCGACCTCCGCGGCACCGGCTTCGAAGACATCTTCGAAGAGATGGGCGGCGCCCAGCCCGGCGACACCTTCCAGAGCGCCCTCTACCAGCAATCCCGGCAACGCCAACCACTCCATCACCCTCATCCTCGAAGGCGTCCGCACCAATCGCGCAGCCTTCGGCGCCCGCATCGATGCTCGCCATTCAGCCCTCCCCGCGGCGCCCGTCCGCCACATCTACCGCACCGTAGGCTTCGGCTCCAGCTTCGGCGGCAATCCGCTGCGCCAACACATCGGCATCGGCCCCGCCACCCGCGTCTCCGCCATCACCGTCACCTGGCCCACCTCCGGCATCGTCGATCGCCTCCACGACATCGCCGCCGACCGCACCTACAAACTCAGCGAAGGCGCCGGCGCCCTCACCCCTCTCGCCATCCGCTGAACCATACGAAATCATTGCCGCACCTCAAGCCGCACTTCTATACTTCCGCACTGAGGCCTGACCGCATGATCTACCCGCCGTGGCTTTGTACGTTCCCTCTCAACCACCGCGCTCGTCCTCTCGCTGGAAGACGTGCTTCGCCTCGCCGAACCCGCTCCACGCGCCAGCCCCCCAACTCGCGCCCCACCTACGACGCCAAACCCGCAGGCCGCCCCGAAAGCCTCATCCCCCGTCACCGGAACGCCGCTCGGCTTCAGCTTCATCGACGTCGCGAAATCCAGCGGCCTCAACGCCAAAACCATCTACGGCGGCGAGCACAAGAACCGCTTCCTGCTCGAAACCACCGGCTGCGGCGTAGCCTTCTACGACTTCGACCACGACGACTGGATCGACATCTTCCTCGTCAACGGCACGCGCCTCGACGGCTCGCTCCCAAAGGGCGCACGAGCCCATCAGCCGCCTCTTCAAGAACAACCGCGACGGCACCTTCACCGACATCACCGCGAACTCCGGCATCACCCGCATCCGGCTGGGGCCAGGGCTGCTGCGTCGGCGACTACGACAACGACGGCCTCGACGATCTCTTCGTCACCTACTACGGCCAGCCCAGCCTCTATAAGAACCACGGCGACGGCACCTTCACCGACGTCACCGCCAAGGCCGGCCTCACCCAGACAGCGCCAGCGCTGGAACTCCGGCTGCGCCTTCCTCGACTACGACAAGGACGGCCACCTCGATCTCTTCGTCGCCAACTACATCGACTTCGACATCAAGACCGCCCCGCTGCCCGAAGCCGCCGGCTGCGCCTACAAAGGCATGCAGGTCGCCTGCGGCCCGCCCGGCCTCGACGGCGGCAAGAACATCCTCTACCACAACAACGGCGACGGCACCTTCACCGACGTCTCCAGAAAAGTCCGGCATCGAAGACACCATCGGCACCTACGGCCTCTCCGTCGTCGTCGCCGATCTCGACAACGACGGCTGGCCCGACATCTACGTCGCCAACGACTCCACCGCCGCCACCTTCTATCAGAACCAGAAGGACGGCACCTTCAAAGACCTGGCCATCGAAGCCGGCATCGCCTACTCGCCCGACGGCAAGCCGCAGGCCGGCATGGGCGTCGCCGTCGGCGACTTCAACCGCGACGGCCTGCTCGACATCGTCAAGACCAACTTCGCCGGCGACACCGACTCCCTCTACCTCAACCTCGGCGACGGCACCTTTGAAGACCACACCTACCTCTCCGGCCTCGGCCTCAACACCCGCTATCTCGGCTGGGGCGTCGGCTTCGTCGACCTCGACAACGATGGCTGGCTCGACATCCTCATCTCCAACGGCCACGTCTACCCGGAGGTCGACGGCTCCCACCTCGACGCCCCCTACGCCGAGCATAAGTACGTCTACCGCAACCTGCGCAACGGCCAGTTTGAAGAGGTCACCACCCTCGCCGGCCCCGGCATCAACGACGCCGTCCCCGCCCGCGGCTGCGCCTTCGGTGACTACAACAACGACGGCGCCATGGACGTCGTCGTCAACTGCGTCAACGCGCCGCCCGCAGCTCCTCCGCTGCGACACCAGTCGATCCCCCGCAACTGGATCAAGCTCCGCCTCGTCGGCAAGAAGAGCAATCGCACCGGCATCGGCGCCCGCATCACCGTCACCGCGACCACCGCGCCCGCAGTCCGAGTCCGGCAGCTCAAGCAGCCCATGCGACAGATCGACGAAGTGCGCAGCGGCGGCAGCTACTACTCGCAGAACGACCTCCGCATGCACTTCGGCCTCGACCAGCGCACCAAGGCCGACATCGTCGAGATCGCCTGGCCCTCCGGCACCAAAGGACACCCTCAAAGACCTCGCAGCCAACCACCTCTACGTCATCGAAGAAGGCGGCAAAATCCTCAAGACCATCGCATGGGATCACACCACGCCGCCCACGCAAAAGGATGGAAAACATCCTTAGCCCGATGCATTGTCATCCTGAGCGCAGCGAAGAACCTGCTTCTCGCCTGCACACCGCAACCTCACGGTTCTTCGCCGGGTGCCCATTCACGCGGCCTCACCGCGTGGGTGGGCTCGGCACAACCTGCTCCTCCGCCACCTCCACCTCGCTCCATACAGTGTCATCCTGAGCGCAGCGAAGGACCTGCTTCCCGCGGCAACCACGGCCACATCACAATTCTTCTGCTACCCGTGCTCCTGCTCCTCCCCTCACTACCCAGCCCAATCCCCCTACCCCGCAACCCCCGCCACCCCACCCCCGCCTGGTTTGTCGACGTTGCCGCCAAAGCCGGCATCACCGTCCGCAACGTCAACGGCAGTCCGCCACCAACAAGCGCTACATCGTCGAATCCACCGGCTCCGGCGTCGCCATCATCGACTACGACCGCGACGGCTGGCCCGACATCTTCCTCGTCAACGGCACCGAACTCCCGCCCCGAAGTCGCAAAACCGGACCCGCCCACCAGCCACCTCTTCCACAACAACCACGACGGCACCTTCACCGACGTCACCGCCAAGTCCGGCCTCGCCCTCGCCGCCTGGGGCCAGGGCGCCTGCGTCGGCGACTACGACAACGACGGCTTCGACGACCTCTACGTCACCGCCTACGGCCATAACCACCTCTTCCACAACCAGGGCGACGGCACCTTCCGCGATGTCTCCGCCGACATCCGGCACCGCCGGCTCCGGCAAGGAGTGGGGCACAGGCTGCGCCTTCATCGACTACGACCGCGACGGCCGCCTCGATCTCATCGTCGCCAACTACGTCCACTTCGATCTCGCCGCCACCCCCGCCCCCGGAGCCGAAGCCGGTTGCATGTGGAAAGGCACCCCGGTGATGTGCGGCCCCCGCGGCCTGCCCAGCGCCCCCAACATCCTCTTCCACAACGAGGGCGCAAGCGGCGGTCAGACCCGCTTCAAGGACGTCAGCCTCCCCGCGGCATCCAGAAGACCCCCGCCCACTACTGCTTCTCCGTCACCACGCTCGACTACAACGAAGACGGCTGGCCCGACATCTACGTCGCCTGCGACTCCACCCCCTCCATCCTCTACCGCAACAACCACAACGGCACCTTCACCGACGTAGGCGCCGACACCGGCGTCGCCTTCAACGAAGACGGCCGCGAGCAGGCCGGCATGGGCTCCACCGCAGCCGACTACGACGGCGATGGCCACCTCGACCTCTTCAAAACCAACTTCTCCGACGACACCTCCACCCTCTACCACGCCAACGCCGACGGCACCTTCACGGACGTCACCTTCCCCGCCGGCCTGGGCATCAACGCTCGACGCGCTCGGCTGGGGCGCCATGTTCGCCGACGTCGACAACGACGGCTTCCCCGACCTCCTCGTCGCCAACGGCCACGTCTACCCCGAGGTCGACTCGGCCCATCTCGGCGCCACCTTCAAGGAGCCCCGCTTCCTCTACTGGAACCAGGGCAACGGCCACTTCAAGGACCTCTCAAAGACCTCCGGCCCGGGCCTCACCGAGCCGCTCTCCGGCCGCGGCCTCGCCATCGCCGACCTCTTCAACGACGGCCGCATCGAGGCCGTCGTCAACAACCTCAGCGACCGCGCCATGCTCCTCGTCAACCAGGCCAAGAACACCAACCACTGGCTTGGTCTCCACCTCATCGGCACCGTCTCCAACCGCTCCGCCATCGGCGCCCGCGTCACCCTTTACGGAACCACCCGCACCTGGGTCGACGAGGTCCGCAGCGGCTCCAGCTACAACAGTTCCAGCGACCTTCGCCTCCACTTCGGCCTTGGCTCCGAAGGCCACATCAACTCCGTCGAAGTGCGCTGGCCCAACGGCGCACACGAGCAGTTTCCCTCCCCTACGCTCGACCGCATCGGAGAGTTGGTCGAAGGCAAAGGCAAGCCGATCCCCTCCCACTGACGACTCCCCGCCTCCACGTGGCCTCCCGCAACCTCAGCCCCCGAAGCACTGACAACAACCGCGCGCAAGCAAGCCGCCCCGGCAAAACCTGTCAAGCCCCTCCGCGGTCCATTTCTCCCGTAACAGACACAAACCAAAGCAGATAAAAGCCAAAGAAAGTTGGCCGTTTAGTTTAGTGCCGCTTGGTATACTGGAAACAGATGAGATCTACCCGAAGACCCGGCCAACAGCCGGGTCTTCGCGCGTACTGCGCACTCGAATTCCGCCGTTGACCGAGTCGTTATCGTCAGGGCACCGCGAACGAAGTCCAGACCTAAATGCCCTGGTCTCTAGACTTTGGCCACAAAAGGTACGGGGGGTGGGGGTGTACCCACCGCTGGTGTTGCCTCCGATCAGTGCCGCATGTTCCTACTCCGGGTCGTCGCCGGCTGGCTTCGGCGCCGGTGGAACAACAGCTCTCGGAGGCACAGCAACCAGCTTCCGCTTCGCACGCAGATAAGCGACAACATCATTGATCTCGTCGTCGCTAAGCTGATCTCCAAACGAAGGCATAGCCTTCCCGCCGTCATGGATCTGCCGAAACATCATGGGCGCATCCAGCCGCTTTCGCACCAACTGCAAATCCGGTCCGATCGTGCCGCCCACGCCGCCCGCGCCGTGACAGTGCACACATCCTTTAGTAGCAAACAGTTCCTGCCCACGCGCCTCCGGCCGCGAACCCGCCCGCACCTTGGCGGCCGGCAGAAAACATGACCCTGAAAGGAGCACCACAGCAAGCCCCGCGATACCTACAGCCAATCGATCTCGCACCCTGAACTCTATCTCCCAAGACCAGCAGCGTCCGCGCTCGTAGGAATCACCATGGGAATCGTGGGATCGCTCTCAGCCCGGCCATGCTGATCCAGGTCATGAACATGCCACGGAACGCTCTCCTGCGCGATCTCATTGTGCCTGCGCAGGTACTCGAGCGCGTACGTGCTCGCCGTCGGATCATCCTTCTGATCCGCAAAGTAGGCCGCCTGCTCCGCTGCCTTGTCCTTCAAGCCAAGCCTGCGATAAAGAATCGCCAGGTTGTAGTGCGCCGCCAGGTCGTCCGGATCGATCGACTGAACGGACTCATACTCCGCCCGCGCCAGCTCATACTTATGCTGCTGGTAGAACGAGAACCCAAGCTCCCGATGCGCATCGCGCGATCTCGGAAACTGCTCCGCAACCTTCTGCAGATTCGCAATCGCAGCATCCATCTCGCCCCGGTTTCGCTCCACCAGCGCCAGATAATACAGCGCGCGAGCATTGTCCTTGGCCAGCTTCAGCGACGCATTCAGGTACGGCAGCGCCTCGTCGTACTTCTCCCACTGAATAAAGGTGAGTCCAATGTTTGTCTGCGCGTCTGCGTAGTCAGGTCGCATCGAAGCAACACGTTCGAAGGCATTCACACTTGCCTCATACTGCTGCGCATCCAGCAGCGCAATGCCGTAGTTGTTCCACCGCATCCACTCTGGATTGTCCACCTTTGCCGCCGCAGTTGGGAGGTTCTCACCGACAGACAAGGTTCGCGTCTGCGATGCCATATCCACCACAGGCTGGACGTAGTGCTGGCCCGCTGGCTCACTCATGCCAAAGTCCATAAAGCGCTGATCGAACCGACGGTATCGCACCGTCGTGGTCACTGTAACTGCTCCCTTAGCAGGCATCGTGAAGCAATAGCGAACTAGCTGTGACCGCCCAGACTGAATGGTGTTGTTGTAGGCCACCACCCGGTTGTCCCACACCTGGTGGAGATCATTGATCGTCCCGCTCTTGTTTACCAGCCGGTTGGTGAAGCTGTGAGCTGCAGGATCGAGATCCTTACCTGGCTTCACACCGCCGCTTTCTGCGATCACCTTTCCATTGGCATCCTTAACGGTGAACTCTACCCAACTCTCATACATGTCACGTTGTTCCGGTACATGCGAGTGAGCAATGCCCTTGTTCTGGATCACAACCGACATGGTCACCCGCTGGCCACCCACGAGCTTGAAAGGAGAGGTTCCCAACGGTGCAACGAGCTTCGCGAGACTGGCGCCGTTCCTATCCAGCTCGCCTGCTTCCAGGCCGAAGATGTCGACATTGAACACGTTCGCCTGAAGAAACTGCACAATCCGTTTCGCCTGCTCGTCGTAGTGGTATAGCTGCGGTACGACAGTGTTTGCGCCGAGCCATCGATGACTGGCCAATTGTCCCTGCTTCGCTCCATAGTCGGTGGTCTGCAGCGCCTCCCGTTGCATGTGGCACGTCTGACAAGTTGAAACAGTGTCCTTCTTGTAGAACGGCAACGGGGATTGCTTCGCGAACGAAGAGGTCTGCCATTCGTCGTAGAGCGAGATCGCTCGCTGCCATTTGTAGTCGTTGAGCAGCCTTGGAAGAGCAGCCTTGTGGCAGGCCGCGCAAAACTCGCTCGTCCGGTAAAGCGGCTTCATCACAGCCGCGGAGTGGCGATCCAGGTGCGCCAGAATCTCTGCATCGCTTACGGCACGATGGATCGGCTCTCCAGCTTCGTCCAGCAGCACAGCTGGCTCGGCTAACACAAAGCTTCCGGTGCCGCGTGTGTCCACACTTTTTACAGAGTGGCATACCATGCAGGTGACGCCATCCTGGTCGTACGGCCGCTTGCGTGGTGCCCCTTCCGTGATGGCGCCCGCCGCGACGGCGATGGGATCGTGACATCCTTCGCAGTGCCGAGACGAAGAGATGTTCTTCTCCGCACTAAGTAGATTGACGTTGCGCAGATACCAGGGTGCGCGGTTGGCATTGGAGTGCGCCGACTGCCTCCACTGGTCATGTGCCTCGCGATGACAGTGACCGCAATATTGCGCGGTAGGAAAGCTCTTCGGATCCATAAACTCGCCGTTGTCGGTCGTCAGGTTCGACGGAAGGAACGGGCGATCTGCACCAAAGCGGAAGGTGTATTCCTTTGCGGTCTTCTGCGAAAAGGCGGTCCTCGCCGCGGCTGCGGCATCTCCGTCTGTCCCGGCCTTTACTCCGCCCGGTACGAGCGCCAAGCCGACGATTCCAAGTGCCGCCGCGACGAGGGCGCCGACCCTCAGGCCAACTGTTCGACGGGCACGATTTGCCTGCAACTCACGCCACATACGGTTCTCAACTATCAGGACCGGCAGGAAACCCGGTCCAACGAATTCTAGTCCCGCAGGCAATGGTTGTCAGCTAGTCTATTACGGACAATGACCTACTCGGTTTCGCTTCACTCACGACCTTGCCCGGTATCGCAATCCAGTCGAAGTGCATGCCGCAGCAGCACTCGGCAGTGTCACTTCCCCAAGCTTCGGCTGAAAATGCGCACCTAGGCCGTAGCGGAAGTTGGAAAGAGAGATTCGGTCCCATCAATGATCGTCGATCCGCTTACGTCCCGGTGGAATCTACACGATGGTTAATGGAGCTCTGGTCTACTGCGCCACTTACCGGTAATCCAGCTAGGGATGACATATGGTAAGGTTTCGTAGCCTCGGCAGAGCTTCTATTTTCGAGGCGTAAGGCACAAGAATGCCGTCCAAGAAAAACGCAGCGATGATGCTTCTGGGGAAGAGCGCGATGACAGGTGCGCTTGGCGGCCTCCTCTTTGGCTTCGATACCGTGGTCATCGCCGGCGCCAACGAAGCTATAAAGGCCGAGTACCACCTAAACAAATGGACTCTCGGCGTTACCGTTTCCATCGCATTGTGGGGTACTGTTGCCGGAGCTCTGGGGAGTGGACCGCTTGGCCAGCGCATTGGCAGCCGCGCCGCGCTGCGCGCTATGGGAGTTCTCTATGTCCTCTCGGCAATCTGCTGCTCCCTGGCCCCCACCTGGGTTTTCCTGCTGGTATTCCGATTCGTTGGTGGGGTGGCCATAGGTGGCTCTTCCGTCCTCGGCCCGGTCTATATCGCGGAGCTTGCGCCAGCGAAGTGGCGTGGCCGTCTTGTGGGTTTGTTTCAAATCAACATTGTTATAGGCATACTGCTCGCCTACCTATCGAACGCTATCATTGCAAGCTTCCATCTGGGCGCCATTGAGTGGCGGGTGGATCTTGGCGTCGCTGTGCTGCCCGCCTCGCTGTTTCTGATTTTGCTGCTCAGCGTGCCCCATAGTTCACGATGGCTGATTACCCAGAACCGCATTGACGAAGCGCTCGTCACACTCACTGCCATGGGTTCGCCCGATTCTCAGGCAGAGGTCGACGCAATACTCGAATCGCTCAAGGAAGACGGTGGTCAGAACTCTTCTGTCTTGTTCGACAGGCGGCATCTGCTACCTATCTTTCTGGCTGTCACGATTGGCATGTTCAACCAGCTCACCGGAATCAACGCCATACTCTACTACTTGCCCAGCATCTTCCAGAGCGCCGGCTTCGGCAACATGTCCTCGAATGTGCAGTCGGCCGTTATTGGCCTCGCAAATCTACTTGCGACGCTTCTGGGTATCTCTCTCATTGACAAGCTCGGTCGCAAGACGCTTCTGCTCATTGGCGCCGTGGGTTGCGGCGTCTGTCTTACAGGCGCGGCTGTGCTCTTCCACCTCGGCGGTCACGCCAATCTGCTGCTCCCTGTATTCGTGGGATTCATCATCTTTTTCGCTATCTCCCAAGGCGCCGTGATCTGGGTGTATCTGAGTGAGGTGTTCCCCACAAACGTCCGTTCCAAGGGCCAGAGCCTTGGTTCATCGGCGCACTGGATCATGAACGGAGTCATCACACTCCTCTTCCCCGTGGCGTCCAGTTATTCGAGGTCTCTTCCGTTCGCCTTTTTCGCGTTCATGATGCTGGTTCAGCTGGTCACAGTGGCCTGGGTCTACCCGGAGACCAAGGGCCTCTCGCTGGAGATGCTTCAGCACAAGCTACGCGGGGTTCGCTAAGGCGTTCGCTGCCGGTACAGGAAGTTCACGAGGACCAAATATGCTGAATACCCGCTACAGCTCATTTGTACTTGGTTTGAGTCTTACGGCGAGCGGATGCACGGCATCGGCCCAAGCCAAGGCGGGGCCAGCTGCACAGGAGGAAACGACAGCTTTTGTCAGCAGACTTCTGTCGTCGATGTCAGCGGAGGAGAAGATCGGGCAGCTCGAGCAGGCTGCCGGTCAGAACGTCACGGGCACGAACGCGGGTCAAAAGGTTTCGCTTGATGCCGCCGAGGCACTGATTCGGAAGGGACAGGTAGGGTCGTTTCTATTCCTCACCGACCCTCTCATCCTCAACGAGCTTCAGAAGGTAGCGGTCACCGAGTCCCCACATCATATTCCGATGATCTTCGGCTATGACGTCATCCATGGCTTTCGCACGGTTAGCCCTATTCCGCTCGCGCTCGCTTCGTCGTGGGATCCTGCTCTTGTAGAACACGTCCAGTCGATGGCTGCGCGTGAGGCACGAGCCTCGGGCATACAATGGGCATTCTCCCCAATGGTGGACATCGCGCGGGATCCGCGCTGGGGACGGATCATGGAGGGTGCCGGCGAAGACCCCTACCTCGGCGAGCAGATGGCCGCAGCGCAGGTACGCGGTTTTCAAGGCCCGTATCTCGGCGCACCGAACCGGGTAATCGCCTCCGTGAAGCACTTCGCCGGGTACGGTGCGCCCGAAGGGGGCCGCGACTACGACTCGGTCGACCTCTCCGACGATCAACTCCACAACGTTTATCTCCGTCCGTATCGCGCAGCAGTGGCAGCAGGCGCTGGCACCGTAATGAGCGCCTATATGGACCTGAACGGTGTGCCGGCAACTGGCAACAGATGGCTGATGCAGGACGTGCTGCGGAAGGAGTGGGGGTTCACGGGCTTCGTTGTCTCCGACTGGGAGGCGGTCAAGAACCTCACGACGCATGGCTTTGCGGCGGACCCAGCGGACGCGGCAGCGCGCGCCTTCCATGCTGGAATCAACATGGAGATGACCAGCTCACTGTACCGCGAAGAACTTCCGGGGCTTCTGAAATCGGGCCGAATCACGCCGACCGAGTTGGACTCGCTCGTCCGACCTATACTGGAACTTAAGTATCGCCTGGGCCTGTTCACCGATCCATACGTCTCGATCGAGACGTACAAAGCCGAGACTCTGTCTGACATCCAGCGTACATCTAGCCGTTTGGCGGCAGAACAATCGGCCATACTCCTTCGCAACGAACAGCACGTGCTTCCGCTTGCTCCAGGCATCAAGTCCATCGCGCTGATCGGTCCCCTGGTTGACTCCGGTCGCGATACGGTCGGCGGATGGTCTCTCCACGCGAACCCGGCGGACACGGTCACCATCGCAGCGGGCATTCGGGCCAAGCTGCCAAACGTTAAGCTGATGGTCTCCAAAGGGGTCGAGATCGAACGGTTCGACGCCTCCATCTTTGACGACCAGGCGCCCGAGCCCAAACCCACACTTCTAACTTCGCAAGCACAGGCGGACGAGTTCGCCCACTCCGTCGATCTGGTCCGTCAGGCGGATGTCGCCGTGCTCGTGCTGGGTGAAGCCGCCAGCATGAACAGCGAACGGGCCAGTCGGGCCAACCTCGCCCTGCCCGGGCGCCAGCAAGAGTTGCTTGAGGCCGCGGTTGCCACCGGCAAGCCAGTCGTGCTGGTCCTCATGACTGGCCGGCCGCTCGACATCGCCTGGGCAGCAACCCACGTCTCCGCAATTCTCAACATCTGGTATCCAGGCACCGAGGGCGGGAATGCCGTAGCCAATCTGCTGACAGGTTCCGTTGCGCCCTCCGGGCACCTTCCCGTCACATGGCCGCGCTCGGTCGGCCAGATACCCCTCTTCTACGCTCGTAATCTCACTCAGATACCAGACGCCGCAGGCACTCTCTACTGGGACGAACCATCGTCGCCGCTCTACCCCTTCGGGTTCGGCCTGTCGTATACGTCCTTTACTCTCGACAAGCTTGCGACTCCTGCAACTCTTGCGCGCACCGCCACGCTGCGCGCCACGGTCGAAGTCCTGAACACCGGCCCGGTGGCAGGGGAGGAAGTCGTCCAGGCATACACGCACCAGCGAGCTGGCTCGAGCAGCCGCCCAGTACGCGAACTCAAGGCATTTACCAAGGTTCATCTTGCGCCTGGCGAATCCAAGATCGTGACCCTTGAGATCCCCGCTGCCTCGCTAGGGTACTGGAGCGCCGCCTCCCACTCCGATGTGCTTGAGAGTGGCACCTTCGACCTCTGGGTGGGCGATAGTGCGGTAGGCGGTCAGCACGCCGTGTTTGAAATGACCCGTTGACTCCCTCGTGGAGCGTGAACAGCCTCACATGATGCGTCACAACTCACAGTCGTTGTTTGCGCTTGGGTCCTTCCTCACGCTCTGCTGCGTGCTTCTGCATAGGAGTCCCGCAGAGGTCTCTGCCGGCCACGATCTCTACGCTACCGAATCAACCAAGGATGCGGACTGCGGCACCTGCCATCGAGCGATTTACGAACGCTACCGCACTACGCCTATGGCGAACGCGAGCGGTGCCGCCGTGGACGGCCTGATCACCGGTGAGTTCCGACATTCACCCTCTGGTGTCCAGTATCGCGTGTTCCTGCAGAACGATAGAGCTATATTGTCCTACCAGCGGACTTCGTCCAATACGCAGGAGGAACTCAGCGGCCAACGCCAGCTACTCTATTTCCTCGGATCTGGGCACCGAGGGCGAACATACCTATACCAGCAATCCGGGCTTTGGTTTGAGGCGCCGATCAACTACTACAGCAAGAAGGGCGTATGGGACATGGCGCCCAACTATGGCGCGATTGCTGTGATGCCCAACGGCCTGCCGGTAGATCCAAACTGCCTACACTGCCACGCCAGCGGAGTTCAGCCATCATTAGGTGTGACGCGCAATCGATTCGCGACCGTACCGTTCACCCAGGGCGGACTTGGGTGTGCCTCCTGCCATGGCAATTCCGCGGAGCATCTTGCACACCCACGAAGCGGCAACATCACGAATCCAGCCAAACTGACTGCCTCTAAACGCGACAGCGTCTGTCTCCAGTGTCATCTCGAAGGCGACGCGGCCATTTACCGGGTCGGCAAGTCACTTGCTCAGTTTCACCCCGGCGACAACCTATCGGACTTCGTAGACTATTTCGTCAAAGCAGGCGCCGAGGCGGGAGGAGGTCGCGCCGCCAGTCAGTACGAAGCGCTCTTGCGCAGCGCCTGTAAGCAGGCCAGCGGGGATCGGCTGACTTGCACGACTTGTCATGACCCGCACAGCTCTCCGACAGAGGCCGAGCGCGTCTCCTACTTCCGCGGAAAGTGTCTCTCCTGCCACAACAATCCGCAGATATCTGTGCAGCACCATCCTGAGGAGAAGGATTGCGCCGCGTGTCATATGCCCACGCTAAGAACAACGGACATCTCGCACGAGCAGACCACGGACCATAACATCCGGCGCGACACGTCGATCTCACCGCTTCAACTCAGCACCCTCGGTGAATCCGGCTACAGATTGGTCCCCGTAGGTGACGTACATCCGGGAGATCGTGAGACCGGACTCGCCTACGCACAAGCTGCGCAGCATGGAAACCGCGAGGCTCTCCGAGAAGCTCTCAAGTACCTTCGCGGAGCCTCTGCGAGCGGAGACAATGATGCCGAACTCCACAGTCAGCTCGGATTGCTCGAGCAGATGTCGGGCCAAGTCCCGCAGGCACTTGCCGAGTATGACCGCGCCCTGGTTCTGGATCCCGATAACGCAACCGCCCTGGGTAACAAGGCTGTGCTCGTGGCGTCTGCCGGAAATGCAGTTGGAGCGATGCACCTGCTCGAGCGTGTCCTCCGCAATGATCCAGCCGAGGTCACAGCCGGGCTCAACCTGGCGTTCTCTTAAGTGCTCTCTCGGTGATAAGGGCGATGCCCGTACAGTGCTCACGGACCTTCTGCCGTACAGCCCCGATAATCCGGCGCTCCGGAACTTTCTTCAAAAGGGTACCTTCGGGGGTAAACACTGCGATCTATACCCGAATACGACCGATAAACCTCGATGAGACCCTTCAGGCATACCGACGATCACAACACTATAACCGAGAACATGGTCAAGCGTTCGCATCAGCGCAGGTACGGCTCCTGAATCCTGGACAGATCCAGGATCAAAGCGCGCTCAATAAATGAACTAAGAAGAGGGCTTCTACTACACTCGTTTATCGCGGCGTGACATGATGGTGCG
Organism: uncultured Acidobacteriaceae bacterium; assembly: GCA_963791875.1. GTDB lineage: Bacteria > Acidobacteriota > Terriglobia > Terriglobales > Acidobacteriaceae > Edaphobacter. The sequence continues at coordinate 283,135 of CAWBUI010000001.1, read as the reverse complement.
GTCGAGGCAGCCCCATGCACGATCCCAAGCGCTGACGAACGACGTAAACTGGGCGCGAAGCAGAAGGATTCCGCGATGTTGAATTCCGGACGGAAACTCGCCCTTGCTCTTACGTTCGCAGCTCCGGGTCGGCTCGCTCCAAGCTCAGGTCAATCGCACCTACGGCACCCGACCTGACGGCAGCGCAGTCACGTCCCTTACTACCGGCTCCAACCCTGCCAAGGTCCTCGTGCTGTTCTTCGTTGCCTCAGACTGTCCAATCTCCAACCGCACCTTCCCCGAGATGAAGCGGGTGCGAGAGGAGTTCCAGAGCCGGGGGGTCGCATTCTGGTTCGTCTACCCCAATAGCAACGAAAAGGGGCGAGACGTTCTCGCTCACCAGCAGGCTTTTGATCCCGGAGGCGCTGCTCTGCTCGACGCCCTGGGCGAAATGGCCCGACTCGCGAAAGCCCGGGTCACGCCCGAGGTGTCCGTGCTTGTTCCTACTGCGTCTCACTCCTGGATCCCCGTGTACACCGGTCGCATAGATGACCGCTACGTTCGCCTCGGCCTCGAGCGGCCAGCGGCAACCGAGCGCTTTGCTGAGCGTGCGATCGCTGAAGCGCTACGAGGAGGCCCCGTGAAGGCGGCCACCGGAAATGCCGTAGGCTGCGGAATCGTGAGATCCCGGCAATGATCCGCATGGCTCGCAAAGCTCTCCTGTGCTGCGCGTTCTGGGGCGGCTTTTCAGCTCTTCTCCTCCAGGCGGTACGCCCGGCTCTCATCGTAAATGCAGCGGATCAGGTTACATGGAATCAGCAAGTGGCGCCAATCGTTTACAGCAGATGCACCGTGTGCCATCACGCAGGGGGCTCCGGGCCGTTCTCACTTACGTCCTATAGCGATGCGAAACGCTGGGGGACTGTCATGCAGTCTGTCACCGCGACCCGGTACATGCCGCCCTGGCTTCCCGATCCCGGCCACGGCAACTTCTTGGGAGGGAGGCGCTTGTCCGACGGTGAGATAGACACGATTAGACGTTGGGTTCAGGGAGGTCTGAGCAAAGGGGTGGGGCCTGAACCGAGGCCGCCGCTGTACAGCACGGATTGGGAGCTTGGCCCCCCTGACCTCGTTCTGGAGATGACCTCGCCCCTTCAAATTCCGGCAGGCGGGCAGGACCTCTTCATGAACTTCGCACTTCCCGCAGGCGTCACGTCCACCAAGTGGATCCGTGCCATGCAGATCAAGCCAGGCTCCCAGCAGCTGGTGCATCATGCGAACGTCATCATCGATCGCACGGCGTCATTGCGGCGCAGCCATCCCGACACCTGGCAGAACGGGATTCCGGGCATGGACATCCTCGTCGACTCCGGCGAAGCTTTCGACCCGGACAGCCACTTTCTTTTTTGGAAGCCCGACTCCACCGCGCTCGTCGAACCCGTCGGCATGCCATGGCGTCTCGATCCCGGAAATGACCTCATTCTCAACATGCATCTCAAACCTACCGGCAAAGTCGAGCAGGTCAGGGCGCGCATCGCCCTCTATTTCAGCGATAAGTCCGCGACAAAATTGCCAATGCTTCTGCAGCTTGAGCGCGACGACCAGCTCGACATACCCGCTGGCGATAAGGCGTTTGTCATTCAAGACTCGCTGACGCTGCCGCTCGCCGTAGATGTGCTCGGGCTTTATCCACATGCCCACTATCTGTGTAAACAGATGGAAGGGTGGGCGGTGCTTCCAGACGGCGAGCGACGATGGCTTGTGCTGATCAAGGATTGGGATATAAACCGCCAATCGGTATACCGCCTGGCCGAACCGCTGCACCTACCCAAAGGCACCGTACTTCACATGCGATACACGTACGACAACTCCGCCGGAAACGTGCGGAACCCCAACTCGCCACCCATCCGCGTCCAGGGAGGAAACCGCTCTGTGGATGAAATGGGGCACCTCTGGCTCCAGGTTCTTCCGCGACCAGAGGCCGCTTCCCTGGGCGATGCCCGTCAAATCCTGCAACAAGCCTGGATGCAGAATCGACTCAGCAAAGACCCTCACGATCCGGTGGCTCTCTACAACCTAGGCTCTCTTGCGCTTATGTCGGGCGAGGGCAAGAAAGCGGCCGAGTTATATAAGCGAGCCTTGCAGGTGCGCCCGAATGATGTGCGGACGATCACCTCCGCTGCCTCAGCGCTCGCCATTGAAGGGGAATGGCGTGCGGCGCAAGTACAGTACCGTGCCGCCATCGCCAAAGATCCGACTTACGCCAGTGCCGTCTTCGACCTGGCTGAGATCGATCTGCGGCATAACAACCTGGACGAGGCCGAAGCCCTATTGCGCGGTCTTGTGCGGTCCCACCCTGCTGACGCTGAGGCGCATGCAGGACTCGGCACGGCTCTTGCCGCCAGAGACCGGCAAGGCGAGGCGAAGCAGCAATTTGAGCAGACCCTAGCTCTCAATCCCCACAACTTTGAAGCGCTTTTTGGCCTAGGCAAGCTGGCCCTTCAATCTGGGGAGAGCACGGCGGCCGCGAGATTCCTGATCCGCGCGCTTGCCGAAAAGTCAGACCCTGAAGGGGAGCATCTTCTGGCCATTTGCTACGCTCGGTCGGGTGCCACGCAAGAGGCATTGGCACACCTCCAACTATGGCAACAACTTACGCCCAACGATCCTGAACCGCATCGCGCGCTCGCGCAGGTGTATAGCTCATTGGGCGAGACATCTGAGGCTCTCAGAGAGCAGCAAACCGTTGTTGCAACGGAACCCGCCAACGCCTCTGACTGGAACGATCTGGGAGCGCTGGAAGCGGCCGCGGGCGATATGGCTTCAGCGCGCCGCGACTTTGAGCACGCAGTGAAGGTCGACCCAAACAACGCTGCCGCCAGAGCAAACCTGGCGAAGCTACAGGCCCGATAGCGTTCCGTGCGGTTCTGGGATATGGATGCGGAGGAAGTGCGCTCTTCTGGCAATCGAGTGCGGTTACCACTCCGCAGCGGAGCCACGACACCGATGCGCGTCGCGGGTGACCAGCAGCTTACCGAAAAGATGGAGCCGATGAGCGGAGTTGAACCGCTGACCTACTGATTACGAATCAGTTGCTCTACCAACTGAGCTACATCGGCGTATTGCGCTGCTGCAAGCCGGCGGCCGCGCCTGCTTCAATCATTCTACCGGCACAGCCCGGCTCCCGCAAAGTTGCGGGTGCTTCCGTCGGCTCAGATCCTCCCCACTACCGAATCTCCCCAAAGTGCACCGCTTCCGCCGGACCCGCTCCTTGGTCCAGAAACTGGATAGAAGTAGCCGGCCCGAGGTTCACGCCGTTCGTACCGCCCCACTCCCGCAGCGCCCACACGACCTTCTTGTCCGGGGCTACTTCGATAGCCTGCACGGACCCCGGGGCATCACCTGGAGTCTTGTTCCACTCATTCACCCAATTGTTGATGACGGTGTTCCCGTTCGGCAGTCGCCAAGCCTGCTGGAGGCTTGCGAACTTGTAACCGGGCGCATCCGTCGGCACCCAGTTCCACACCGCATCCCCTCGACGGGTCACCTCCCGGACCCCTATTCGATCCGTGATGAGCACGTTCCCGTTGGCGAGGGGGTTGGCACTCCACGGTCCCATCGCCGGGAACTGCCACACCACCCTTCCGTCGGCGTCGTACTCAACTACCTTGTCCTGGCTCATGTGTGCCACAAGCAAAGTGCCCTGGGGTGTCAGCCTCGCATGCCGGAACTGCCCATGCACTTGCACAGGCTGCTTCACGTCGAGCGGCAGTTCCTTCTCTACGGCACCGGTGCGTATGTTTGCCACCCGCAGCAGAGCATTCGGGTCAGCATTCTCTATATACAGCACCCGATCAAGACCAATCGGAATGGCTGTATGGACCTCGTGTCCGGCGGGCGGCACATAGTTCCAAACCACTACTTTCTGCGGGGAAATTTCCGTTAATCCAAACTGGTGCGCGAGCAGAATGTTGCCGTTTGACAACACCACCATGTCGCTGATCTCGCCCTTGCCGCCCGGATCCTCCCAGTTCCATACCACCTTGCCGCCGTGAACAATGAACACTCGCCGTTCATGCGACTCACCCGAATACACGAAGTCATGCTGCGCCAGCCCAGTGCCCGGCAGTGAGGCGGGGGCACGCCCATCCAAGGCTTCCGCCACGGCAGGAGCCTGGCCGAACCCCCTTAGTCCAATAACCAACAAACCGCCGAGTGCCGCCAACTTTGCGCCCATCATCACCTCGCGCTACCGAACAGAACTCGTCCCAAATCCGAGCCTCAACGCATTGGCAGAAACTTCCCCTCACACGAGTAGGCCTTTACCGGTCCCGTAGCGGCTTCCACCACTCGTGTCTCTGCACTCCTCGCGACCTTCTCAAATGGAATACTGGTTGCGACCAGCGCGATGTCCGCGAACTTCACATGCACCTGGTCAGGCCTCAGGCCTTGGATTGAGACATTCCGCAGCTCAACCTCCGTCCGATGGCCCTCATCATACCCAGCAATCAGCACGTCTCCTGGGGTCTGATCGTTGACATTCTCAATCCGGATGCTCTTGTAATCGGGGATCTTGTCCCCTTTGAAGCCAGGATCCTCAAATGGGTCTGTCGTCCCATCGTTGTAGTATGGCGAGATCGCAATCGGCACCTGAACGCCGCGCATGCAAATGTTCCGATAGGTCAGGTCGTGCACCAGGCCGCCCCGCGTCACGTTGCTCTTAATGCGGATCCCACTGGTCGTATGATCTTCGGTCAGTCCATCCACGAGGATGAAGCTGTCCCCGGTGAGTGTCTCACTCCCAATCGACATCCCATGGCCAGAATAGAAGTGGTTGTCGAGCACGCTCATATGTGTGACGCCCGTTTTGATCGCCACATTGTCGTCACCATTGTCAATCCAACTGTGCGCAATGGTGACGTTGGTGGATGACCCCGGATCGATCCCGTCCGTATTCCGCGGCCGCGGCTCTCCCGGACCGGGCTCCCGGACCGGCGTCTTCAGGTGCACACCCCACGCCGTAAATCCGTTCGTCTGTGAAACCCCAACGTGAAAATTTGGGGAATCGTGCAGCGTGATCCGGTAAAGCACAAATCCATCCGCCTCCGAGGCGTCAATCAGCCGAGGGTCACTATACGGCATGTTTGCGGGCTCCGCCTTCACCGCGAGGGCCCACCATGAGTACCCTTTGTCGAGAAGCTTCGCCCCGCCGCGCCCGTCGATCACGCCGTCGCCCATAATCGCCACATTCCTCGCGCGAATAGTCAGGAACGACTTGCAGCCTCGGAACCGTTCCTTCTGCATGATCCCGCACATGCCGACGCTTCCCTCAACGGGGTTCAGTTCATAGTCGCTGGCTCTGCGGGAGGCAAACAGCGTCACCCCCTTATCCACCAGCAGCGTCACACCCTCTTTCAACTCCAAAGGTCCGCTCAAGAAGGCGTTTGCTCCGCCAGGTCCTCCAGCAAGTTCTATTGCCGTACCTGGCCTACATTTGCTGGCGAACCCGTCCACTGCCGCTTGGATCCGTTGTGTGTCGGCGCGCGTCTCGTCCTCTTGCCGCAGCCCTGCGGCGGCCGCCACGATCTTTGCTTCAAGCTTTAAGCAGGCACCCGGTATCACCGGTTCCTTTACCATGCGCGTATCCTGCGCCTCGGCACAGGCAGTTGCCACGAGCAGCCCCGCGCTAATCCAGGCCCAACGGCCCATCGCCGACCCTGTTCGCATGCTTCCCCCCTCCGGACCTCTGCAATGCCAACCTATCGTAGTTGGAGAACACTGTACACCGGACCTGAGAGCCGGGGCCGCATGCTCTCCGCGCCTACTTCGCCTCCAGGAGCCTGCGGAATTCCAGATCTCTTATTCGCGCCCCTCTGCCTTCGTCGTCCAAGCCGTCGCGCAGGGTGCCATCACAAGAACCAGAAACGTAACCGCCACCAGAAAATCGTTCACAGAAGCCCTCCATGGGAGTAGTCCCAGACTCTCTATCGGCGCGGTCGGTGGGAACGTGAGCCTTCCACCAAAAAAAGACGCTGCACACGCGAAGAGGCCGCCCGGCAACAGGGCGGCCTCTTCATAGGGAGAATAGTTCCAACGGAGGCAAAGCCATCAGAACTTTCTGGCTGCATACTATGTTTGGCTAAAACCGGTGTCAAGATGAAAACTGAATGTGCGCAAGTAGCTGAATCTGGAAGTCTTATGAATTGCACCAAGCTCCCGCATTTACACCTTTTATTCGCCCATTGCAGCCTGCATTTCCCGCTAAATTCAACTACAGCCATGACTTACCGAAAAACTTGCACAGTTCAAGGTGCAACCGCCTTCGAACGATCGTCAGTCTCGACGTCTTCTTCAAACTTTTACCGGTCCGCGGCCCCGTGACCCAAACCGTCGCCAGCAGCACTTCGCAAGTCGATACGCAGAAACTCTGGTTCAACTGCTGCCGGCTTGCCTTGCATGACACGGATCAGCGCCCGGCCTCCTCCAAGGAACAGTCCAAGGAAGATAGCAGCCAATCCACCCACGACGCAGAACACCATCACGCTTTGCAGGAGTGTGTAGGTCTTCTGGACCTCCGCATGAAACTCGTGTGGCATCGGCTTGTCGAAGCTGACCTCCTGCCGGAGATGAATGCCCTCGACCATAGATTGGGCAGCCGCCGGGGCCCACGCTCCAGTTGTAAACAACACGAGCGGTCCTTCCCGCCGGAGCATCACGGTGCCCGCAGGCGCACCCTCGCCTTTGAGCGCCTCCTGCGCCGCCCGCGCATGATCTCCTGCAATCTGCGGCGTGGGATAAAGGGCCAGCGTTAAGATCCCTTGGCCCTTGTACTTCGCCGTGACAGTCTCTGCTGACTTGTCAAACCCCGCCGAACCGGCCGGCAACACGCCGCCCGTCGCACCATACCCGACTGGACCGAGCGCGTACCGCACAGATTCCGTGTCGAGACCCTTCGCGGGCAACAGAGACGGAAGCAGAGGGGCGATTCCCGCAGTGCCACCTACCTTGGGCAGGTGATCAATCAAGTCCCTGGTCAGCGCCTCCATCTGTGCATGGTCCACTTTGAAGTCGGCCCGAACAACATTAACCCCACTGCGCAGCAGCAGCCCTGTCCCATTTGAAACCGCAGCATCCCCCAGCTTCTCGGGGCGCATGCCAGGGCGCCGGAGAAAGTCGTACGCCGCCACAGCGCCGCTCGCGTCTCCAAACTTGTATGCGGTAACTGTTCCGGCGGGCACGCTTTTGCCTTCGAACGCATACGCCGAAGTGGCGAAGCGCTTAATTCCATCTTCCGTCAACACCGCTCGCAACGTGGCGTCACCATCTGGCGCACTGAGCGCGCCGAGCCCGTCACCGGCATCCCCTTCCGCCACCCGCGTCAGCGTGCCCAGTTTGTTGGGCAGCAGAGGAGCCGGCGGCAAGGCCAGCATCGTCTTCCCGCCCGGCTCCTGCGCCTTAACCGGCAGGCCCGAAGTCCAGGCCATGCTCACGCACAAAAGCACCAGCGCGCATCCCGCCGCGTGCCTGAACGTAGACGCTCGAAAATACCACCTGAACAAACCCATGTTAAGGTGAGACTACCACCGCATCTACTAGGTTAGCCGCCGGCGCAGCGCACCTCGCCCTTCGGCACTCGCACCGCGTTTGCGACGTTACGTTAACTGACTGGTTCGTCCTGTGTACGTTTGCGTTGAAACAGTTACTCGCTTGCGTGCGCGGGGGCCGGCACTCGCATCGTACAGTCATGTGGCTCAACCAACACGTTGCGCCTTGTACGTGTCCCAGGAGGAAGTAGATGAGAAGTACCCTCAGGATCATCTTTGGAGTGGCCGCGTTCTCCGTTGCAGCCGCCACCCTGCCCGCCCTAGCAGCCCCGGCCCCGCAGGAGCAGCAACATCGTGATGGCGGAGAACAAGATCGCGGCGGGCAACAACAGCGCCCCGACTACTCCAACAACAGCTACTACCGGACAGGCAATCAGGAAGGCTATCAGGATTACCAAAAGAAGCAGCAGCGGAAGAGCCACAATCACAAGTACCGCACCAAGGACGACCGCGCCGCGCATGACTATGGATATCAGCAGGGTTGGCAGGGCCAGCGCGTCGACAACAATGACGACCACCGGAACTCCGGAGACAACCGCCCCCACTGAGTGCCTCCCCCTCATAGAACACGGGCCGCCTACTTGAGGCGGCCCTTTCCGCGTGTGCCTTGGAGCGATAGAAATTTTACGGATCGCTGGGTTGACCCTCGGGTAATCTGAGGTCGCTCAGGTTGATTCGGCGGTCACGACTGAAGGCACGCCCGGCAGAGAACCGTCCCACAGAACTACGCACCCGCAGAGTTACCTGCGCAAGCTCGAGAAAGCACCTCCGATAGCCGAACCAGGAGTGGGTGGGCCATCAAGAACTCCCTGGTGTGGTGCTGCCCATCACCTCGCACCGACTCCACGCCCGTCGGGCGCTATATCAACCGCTCGTTCCTGCGTATCGCCTCCCGCACATTCTCTACGGCCTGCCCCTTGAAGTGCGTCAAATTGTGAACCTTCAGCGCGTGGTCCTCGATGATCGGCAGCATCTGCTCCTCGCTCTCCCCTTCGAGGCTCCACTCACATTCGTAGCCCACATCCTTGCAGTGAAAGTGCTTCTTGGTCTCTGTCTCGGCCATGTGTATACCCTCAGCTGTTGGGATGCGCGGCCGAAGACTACCTCATCTCATCCCTCGCCAGAGTTGTACACGACCAAAATACGCTTCGGTCGTTCTGAGTCCAGTAAAACGTCAGCGAACAAACCCTCTACTCGCAACGAGAAGCGGCGGCCCCTCAGGCCGCCTCGCTCCCGTCCTCACCCGCATCCTCCACCACCTCGCCCACATCTTCAACCTCTTGCCCTAGATCGATTCCATAGCGGTCGGCAAGCTCCGGGGCGTATCGTGCAATGTCTTTGCGTAGCCGAATGAGGGAAAGATCTTTGGCCTTCGACTCCAGCATCACGTCTGTTTCCACATCAGCAATCGACCGAAGAAACTGGATCGTTTCGAACGGATTGTTGTAGTCCGCGTGCCCGGTCCAGATGGGAGGTACAAGCACCGTCTCAACCTTGCCCGTCGCTCTGCTCTTCCGCTTCAGTTCCCGCATCTCCGTGCGCGCACAAGAGAAGTGAATCTTCGGCCGGACCCCCGAGGGCCACGTCCCCACAAACCGCCGGAGCATCTCGCCCAAGGACGTATTCTCCGGGTTGAAGCACCAGTGATGCTGGTAGTCGAAGACGCACTTCACACCCGTGCGCTCATGGATACTCCAGACATCGGCTGCCGAGTATCGGAGATCGTCATTCTCCAGGACCAGCCTTCGCCGCACCGGCTCGCCAAGCGTCTTCCACGTCTCGCACCACCGTGCGCACCCGCTTACGCGATCCCCGTACGTTCCGCCCACATGCACGACCAGCACCGCCTCCGGTCCGCACTCCATCCGGTCCAGCATCTCCGCCTGGCTCTCGAGGTCCCACATGCTCTTGCGCGTCAGCTCCTCGTTTCCACTGTTCAGCACCACGAATTGCGAGGGATGGAATGACAGCCGAAGATCCTGAAGGCGCGCGAGCTTCCCAATAGCCGCGAGATCCGACGCACTCTCGCGCACCATGGCGTGGAACTGAGGCATGTCAGGATGCGTCGCATACGGTGCCAGATCACTCGACATCCTATACATATAGATACCGTGCTTCCGCAGGTATTCGAAGATGTCGCAGAGATAGCCCAGAGACACCCGCAGGTGAGGACTCTGCTTCCATCGCCGTGTGTCGTTCGACTTCAACCCCGTCTGCCCCATCACCTTCACCGCGAAGCCTAATCTCATCGCGCCCGCGGAGAGCTGCACCGCGTCTCGCCGCTCCAGCGCCGCACATTGCGACATGGGCGACTCCTCCATGCGCCGCAGTTCGGCCTCGGCCACTTCCCGTTTTGTGGCCGCTTTGACTTTCTTCGTCACTTTCTTCTTCGTCGCCTTCTTCCCTGCCATCGCTACCCCGTCTCTCCTACCACCATCTCCGGCCCAAACCCCAGCTCTTCGGTGATCCACCTGTTCCACACCGCAACGGGCAGTGCCCCTCCACTCGCCTGGTCATGTCCAAGTCCATAGCTCGCATCGGCTTCTGCGGGCCTATGCCGGCCCAGAAAATCTATTAGGTTCACACCTGCGGGGGCCCTCCCGCTGAAGTGAACCCAGCCTGGCCTGTACCCCGTATTGACGCCAAAGATCACGCTCTTCGGAAAGAGCCCGCGCCATCGCGTGGCAACCAGCGGATGCACCTGGCATGGCGTGTGTAACCGGATCGCCACCAGGTCCGCGCCAAGTTCATCCCGGACCTTGCGACTGAACTTCGGCGGCATCTTGCGCGCTGCCTCAAGCGCCGCCGCGACTTCCAGCTTTGCCTCCTGGAGCTTCCTAGTCTCCGGCCACATGCCCGACACAACGTCTTTCGGGCCGTCCGCCTTCAGCAGCAGCTCAAACGCCGCACTTGCGTCGCCCGTGGCAGTTCGCCGAAGTGCATTCAGCAGACTAGTTGCGTCGCGCAGCGCCCCTCCGCCGAACCGCTTCTTCGCCGCGGCCAGCTCCGGGAACGGGGCCTTGTCCCCCAGATCGCTCAGGAGCGAAATCCCCGCCAGCCACAACCACTCCGCCGCATGCTCCTCCCCCAACAGGGCCGACACGCACCAGTACGCCATCAGCCCAGACACCGCGATATCCTTTCCCGCCCCATCACCCGCACCCGTCCCGTAGGCAGTCAGCAACACCGCACCCTCCGGCACTCCTAACGGCTTATGGTGGTCCACCAGCAGCGTAGGAACCTCAGGCCCGAGCAGCCGCTCAGGGCGGCTCCCCAGATCCGCTACAATCAGCGCCTCGGGTGCACGCGCCTTAATGCGCTCCAATACCTCCGCGCCCCACGCAGACTCGCCTTTTTTCCGCGGCTCACCGGTCACATTCGCAAACCCGGCTCTCCGCAGACCCCGCACCAGCAGCGCGCCCGCAGGCAGGCCGTCGCCGTCGCTGTCGCACAGCACATGAATCCGTGTCTCGGATCCCCGCGGCAGCCCACGCACCCACACCATGAATCGACCCCCGACCTCATCCCTCAAAGCCATCCCTGCTTCGATGCGCGGTAAGGCCGGGGCACCGACATCCCCCATCTATCGGGCTACAACCCGGGCCTAATGAAAACGATCCCGCAAAGTTCCCCTGTTAGACTTGCTCCACAACCACCCATGCCCATCGTCGAACTCTCCCACGTCCGCAAGGTCTACGACACCAAGGTCGCTGTCTCCGACCTCTCCTTTACCATCGAGCCCGGGACGATGTTCGGCCTCCTCGGCCCCAATGGCTCCGGCAAAACTTCCTCCATTCGGATGATGATTGGCATCACCGTGCCGGACTCAGGCACGGTCCAACTCTTCAATCAGCCATTCACACGAGAAGCCCTCAAGCGCGTCGGCTATCTGCCCGAGGAGCGAGGCCTCTACAAGAAAATGAACGTCCTCGACCAACTGGTCTTCCTGGGCCAGCTGCGTGGTCTGAGTAAAGCCACTGCGAGCCAGCGTGCCCGCGTATGGGCCGACCGCATGGAGATCGCAGAGGCCCTGCCGAAGAAGACCGAAGAGCTTTCCAAGGGCATGCAACAAAAGATCCAATTCATCTCCACCCTGCTGCACGAGCCCGATCTGATCATCATGGACGAGCCATTCTCCGGCCTCGACCCAGTCAACGCCGTCCTGCTGATGGACACCTTGATCCACCTACGGCAGCAAGGTAAAGCGATCCTCTTCTCCACACACCGTATGGACCAGGTGGAGAAGCTCTGCGACTCTATCGCCCTCATCCACAACTCCGAGCTAATCCTTTCCGGCTCCATGCGCGAGATCAAGTCTGTCTACCCCCGCAACCGGGTCGTCATTCACTTCGAAGGGCCTTCGGACGCGGCCTTCCTCCGTCATCCCGCCGTCGAGGAGCTCAAGCGCTACCAGGGCACCGCCGAGATCCGCCTCCGTACCTCGTCCACCCTGGCGGACGATGCTCAGTCGCTGCTTGCCTCCGCCGTGGCCTCCGGAGCGCGCATTACTCGCTTCGAAGTGATGGAGCCCTCACTCGAAGAGATCTTCATCGAGAAGGTCCAGCAGTCCACCGGCGAGACCGTAGCCCCATCAGTCCCCGTCCCTTCCATCGATCGCGGAGCCCTCGCCCATGCATAACGTCTTTCTCATAGCGCGTCGCGAGTACCTGGAGCGCATCCGCACAAAAGCTTTCCTCCTCACCACCATCCTCATTCCCCTCCTCATGGGCGGCGGCATCATCGGCTCCATCATGATGACTACAAAGTCGAAGTCCACCTCGCACATCGCGATCGTCTCCAAAGACCAGCAGCTCGCGACCGACCTCGAGCATGAACTCACGACGGGCAAAGATTCCCGAATGACGGTAGACGTGATCTCCCCGCCGGGTGCGGACACGCGCGACATCCTCGACCATGAACTGGCCGACAAGCAGCTCGATGGCTACCTCTGGATAACCCCCGGCATAACCGCGAATGACCGGCCCGCGTTCGCCTATACCCCCCGCTCCACAGGGGATATCGCGACGAAAGGAAACATTACTGGAGCGCTCCGATCGGTCCTCATGCGGGAACGCCTCACCCATCAGGGAATGGTGGCTTCGGATGTCGACGCGCTCATGCAGCCCGTCAAGGTGGACACCACGCAGGCCGGCAAGAACCAGGACACAACCACCGCCTTCTTCGGCGCCTACGTACTCTTCTTTCTTATGTACTTCGTCATCATGCTGTATGGCATGAACGTGGCTCGGTCGATCATTGAAGAAAAGACGTCCCGCGTATTTGAGGTGATGCTCGCAACAATCCGCCCCGAGGAGATGATGGCGGGCAAGGTCATCGGCGTCGGTTCCGTCGGTCTTACCCAGGTGGGGATCTGGCTCACCACTGCCGTCCTCCTTACCTCCACTTCGCTCGTGACGTCGTTCGTCGGCGGCTCTACCCACATTTCCCTCTCGGCCGCACAGATCGTCTTCTTCATCCTGTACTTCCTGCTCGGATTCCTGCTCTATTCGTCCATTGCCGCGGCCCTTGGCGCGATGACCAACTCCGAACAGGAGCTCCAGCAGCTCAACATGTTTCTTGTCATGCCGCTCGCCCTCTGCATGTTCGCTCTGGGCATCGTCATTAACAATCCCTCCGGACATACCGCCGTCATCCTTTCCCTCATCCCCTTTTGCACCCCGCTGATAATGTATCTGCGCATCTCGCTCGCGATGCCGCCGGTCTGGCAGATCGCCCTCTCGATCGCCATCATGGCCATCACGATCTACGCGATCCTATGGGTTGCGAGCCGCATCTATCGAGTGGGCGTTTTGATGTACGGCAAGCGCCCCAACCTCCCGGAGATCCTACGCTGGCTGAAGTACAGCTAGGTTGGCTCTCGCCGCCCCACAAGGACCTGCGCGAGACCCCCCGGCCGCAGCCCTGTAATCTGCCTGCTGAACAAGTAGCAATCCTTAATTCCATCGCTTCAACTTCATAGCTTTAGAGTCGCTTCAACCCCAACGGGTTTAGGCATTTCCCCCGCCTGATCGTGGCGGCCCGCGTTATCCTGACCGCGTACTCAAAGCCCACTTTCGGCTGAGTACATCCACCACTCAGGAGTCTCAATGCCCCGCAGGAGCCTGTTCGTCGCGCTCGCGTGCATGTTTAGCTTGGTTGGTATCGCCCAGCAATCATCTTCTGGACGAGCGCTCAAGGCCTCGGATCTCCAGAACGATGTGGCCGTGCTTCGGTCAGCCTACGAAACTCTCCATCCGGGCTTGTACCGGTACAACACGAAACAACAAATGGATGCCGCATTCGAGCATCTCAGCGCGCAGCTCGACCACGACCAATCGCTGCAGGACGCCTACCTAGCCTTCTCGGTGTTCGCTGCACAGATCAAATGCGGCCATACGTATGCCAATTTCTTCAACCAGCCAGACTTTGTTGCGGACCAGCTCTTCAAGAGCCCCACGCGGCTCCCGTTCTACTTCAATTGGCTCGACCACCACATGGTAGTCACCACTGACTTCACCCCAACGCACGAGCTTCCCCGTGGCACGGAGATCCTGGCGATCAACGGCACCCCTTCCACCGACGTGCTCGCCCGGCTCATGACCATCGCCCGTGCGGACGGCTCAAACGACGCCAAGCGAGTCGCCTCCCTCAACGTCAGCGGAGACAGCAACTTCGAAACTTTCGACATCTTCTATCCGATATTCTTCCCGGAGAAGAGCACCACCTTTACGTTGCTGATCCAACGTCTCTCCGGGCCAAAGCCCGGGCTCATCCAGGTAGAGGCGCTCAGCTACGAACAGCGTATTGCACCCATCCAATCCAGACAAAGTGACAGGAACAGCACGGACGTTCAGTTCGAGTGGACGTACCTTCCCGACGGCGCAGCCTACCTTCGAATGCCAACGTGGGCCCTGTTCAACAGCAAGTGGGACTGGAAGGGCTGGCTCAACACCCACCTCGATGAGCTCGTGGAGCACGAGGCGCCTGCCCTGATCATTGACCTCCGCGGCAATGAAGGTGGGCTCGACGTCGGCAATACCATCCTCTCCCGCATCATTCAACGCGACCTCCCTCTTACGCAGACCAAACGCCTCGTCCGGTATCGCAAGATCCCCGACAGCCTCGCTCCCTACCTGGACACCTGGGATCCAAGCTTCAAAGACTGGGGCGCTGCCGCTGTAGACCTTCCACAGTCCTGGCCCACCGCCCCGCCAGTTCCCTACCTCGCACTTTCAAGCTCAGGCGACAGCTCTGCAGGCGGCACAATCCCCGCGCAAGGAAACCGATTCCGAGGCCGGGTGCTCGTCCTTATCGACGCAACCAACAGCTCCGCCACCTTCCAGTTCGCGCAGATCGTCCAGGCGAACAAGCTCGGCACCCTCGTCGGAGAGCCCACTGGTGGAAGCCAGCGGGGCATCAACGGTGGGGCCTTCTTCTTCCTTCGCTTGCCCAACTCCCACATAGAGATGGATCTCCCCCTGATCGGCTACTACCCTGCATCTTCCATGCCGGATTCCGGGCTGACTCCCGACATTGCCGTCACACCAACGAAGGACGATCTGGCTCATAACAGAGACGTGGTCCTTGCCGCCGCAACCAGATTTATCCACTCGCAGCCGTCTCTGGCGACCAAGCCGAGTTTCTGACGGCTCCTCACGCCAAATCGCACATCCAACACGTATGAATTCCCCCGCACAGGCCGCAGGGCCGGCCAGCGTCACCGTAGACTTCCACTTCGACAACACGTACGCCCGTCTGCCGGAGCTCTTCTTCACCCCTGCCACTCCCACGCCCGTCGTGGCTCCGCGACTTCTCCAACTCAACGCCGCGCTTGCCCGCGATCTCAACCTCGATCCCGAAGCGCTCGCCACGTCTGAAGGGGTCGCCATTTTGGCGGGCAACCGGATTGCAGAAGGCTCCCAGCCGATCGCCCTCGCGTATGCGGGGCATCAGTTCGGTTACTTCGTCCCCCAGCTGGGCGACGGCCGCGCCATCCTTCTCGGCGAAGTCGTCGCGCTCAACGGCCTTCGCTATGACATTCAGCTGAAGGGCTCCGGCCCGACGCCGTTCTCTCGCCGCGGGGACGGCCGCTCCGCCCTAGGTCCTGTGCTGCGTGAGTACCTCGTCAGTGAAGCCATGGCCGCGCTCGGAGTGCCTACCACACGTGCGCTGGCGGCTGTCCTCACCGGCGAACGCGTGTTCCGGGAGACGCCGGTGCCTGGAGGAATCTTCACCCGCGTCGGCGCCAGCCACCTGCGCGTCGGCACCTTCCAATATATCGCCCGGCATGGCGGGATTATGGACCTGCGCATCCTCACCAACTACGCCATCGCACGGCATTACGCGGGTTCCGCCGACGCTCCGAATCCCGCGCGTGCGCTCCTGGACGGCGTTATCTCCCGTCACGCGAAGCTCGTTGCGCAATGGATGTTGCTTGGTTTCATCCACGGTGTCATGAACACCGACAACACCTCGATCTCGGGTGAAACGCTCGACTATGGGCCCTGTGCTTTTATGGAGGCATACGACCCCGCGACGGTCTTCAGCTCCATCGATTCCCGGGGCCGCTACGCCTACGCGAACCAGCCGCATGCCGCCCACTGGAACCTCAGCCGCCTCGCCGAGTCCCTGCTACCGCTCCTTGACCCTGATGAAACTGCCGCCGTGGACTCTGCCACGGAAGCCCTCGGCGCCTTCGGCGCACAGTTTGAAGCCGCACTGAATGCGGGCTTCCGTCGCAAACTCGGTCTCTCCACCGAACGTGACAGCGACTCCGCATTGGTAGACGACCTGCTGACCCGGATGACCCCCAACCGAGCCGACTTCACCGTCACCTTTAGGGGCCTTGCAGAGGCCGTCGCAGATCCCCGTCGAGACGTCACCGTACGCACCCTCTTCGCCGACCCGACCGCTTACGACGCCTGGGTGGTCCTGTGGCGCGAACGCCTCACGCACGAACCAGCGTCACCGGAGGCACGAGCTGCCTCTATGCGCTCGGTCAACCCAGCCTATATCCCCCGCAATCACATGGTAGAGGCCGCGCTCAACTCGGCCATCGAGCACGATGACCTCGCGCCATTCGAGCAGCTCCTGGACGTCATCACTCATCCCTGGGACGAACGCCCCGGTCTCGAGGTGTACGCCGCCCCTGCCGACCCCGAGCAGCGCGTGCACCACACCTTTTGCGGAACCTGAACCCCGCGGTAGTGAACACTAGCCGGCTGCGTTACCCTATCTGCGTGCTCACCCCCAGCAAGACGTCTGTCCTCGCACCGCTCTGCCAGGCCATCCGCCGGCAAGGAAACGCGGCGCTATTTGTCCTCCTTCTAAGCGTTGCCGTAACTCCGTTCGCGTCGGCGCAAGCGCAAGCGCCAACCTCCGCCGCCCTCAAGGCAGCGGAAGCTACGATCACGCCCGAGCACCTCCTCGAGCACATCAAGGAGCTGTCCTCCAACGCGTACACGGGGCGCCACCCCGGCACTCCAGGCGAGACCAAGTCCGTCGCCTACATCACGGCACAGGCCAAGGCGATCGGTCTGCAGCCCGGCAATCCGGACGGCACCTTCGTCCAGAGGGTCGCCCTCTGGGGCATGCTCCCACAGCAAGGCACCCTTACCGTGAAGGGTGGCACCAGTGAAATCCCGCTCACCGTCGGCCAGGACTACGTCGTGTGGACCTCGCTACCCAAGGCCACCATCGACATCACAAACGCGGGCATCGTCTTCGCCGGCTACGGCGTCGTCGCGCCCGAGTACCACTGGGACGACTACGCTGGCCTCGACGTGCACGGCAAAACCGTGATCATCCTCAGCGGCGACCCGCCCGTAGCCGACCCGAACGACCCCGCAAAGCTCGACCCGAATATGTTCCTCGGCAACGCCCTCACCGTATACGGACGCGGCGGGACCAAGTTCGACACCGCCTACAAACACGGGGCCGCAGCAGTCATCCTCCTGCTCGCGCCCAACGGCTCCTCACCGTTCGCGGCGAGCCGTCTCTTCGAGAACTACACTCGCGAGTCCATGACGCTGCGCGGCGCCCACGACCAGGAGCACGTCTCTGTGCAGGCCGTGCTCACTCCCGACGCCGCCAACCGGCTCTTCCAGGCAGCCGGCGCTGACCTCGACGCTCTCCGCGCCGCCGCCGCCAAGCCCGGTTTCCGTGGCTCGCCGCTCCGCGCCCAGGCGACACTCCACCTCACCTCGAAGGTCCGCCAGGTCGACTCAGACAACGTCATCGCCAAGATCCCAGGCAGCGACCCCAGCTCCGCAACCAGTACGTCATCTACTCCGGCCATTGGGACCACCACGGCCAGGTCGGCGACAAGATCTACCACGGCGCCAGCGATAACGCGGCCGGAACCGCCGGCGTACTCGAACTCGCCCGCGCCTTCCGCACGCTGAACCCTGCGCCGCGCCGCACCATCCTCTTCCTCTGGCCCACCGCCGAAGAGAAAGGTCTGCTCGGCGCTCGTTACTACGTCGAGCATCCGCTCTACCCGCTGGCGGACACCGCCGCCGATATCAATCTCGACTACTTCAGAACTGGGGCTGGGGCCGCACCAAAGACTTCACCATCGTCGGCATCGGCAACTCCACGCTGGACGACATCACCACCGACGCCGTCCGCGCCCAGGGCCGCAGCGTGACCGGCGACACCGCGCCGGAACAGGGCTTCTACTTCCGATCCGATCATTATGAGTTCGCGCGCGGCGGCGTTCCCTCGCATCGAGACCTCACCTGGAATCGATTATCGGCAAACCCGCCGACTTCGGCACCAGCACCCGCACCGAATACATCACGCACGACTACCATCAGCCGTCGGACACCATCAAGCCCGGCTGGGATCTTACGGGCGCTGTCGAAGACCTCCGGGTTCTCCTGGAAGTCGGCTACCGCGTTGCGCAGTCGGAGACCCGGCCAGCCTGGAACCCCGAGGCCATCTGGCGGCCCAAACCTGAGTGAGCCATGGGCACCGTGAAGGCGGCATATCACTGTGCGACGAACTGCCGAGTAGCGTCCGCTTCTAAGCTACCGACCCACCGAATCGATCGCCTGGCGCCGCGCGGGACGGGAGCTTGAGGGTCACACGCCGGCGACCCGTTGTTATACCCTGTCCCCGTGGCGAAATCTCCAAGGATCCCAAAGCCTGAAGACGCCGAGTACCTGACGGTCGACGACCCATCCGGGCCGCAGCAGGTCCGCATCTCGCATCCCGGTAAGCTTTACTTCTCCGGGCCCACCACTCTGACCAAACTCGACCTCGTGCGCTACTTTCTGGCAGTCGCACCGGGCGCTCTGACGGGGATTGCCGACCGCCCGATCGTGCTGAAGCGGTTTGTAAACGGAGCCAATCTCGAGGGTGCTCAGCCCGAGCCGTTCTATCAGAAGCGCGCTCCGGATCCCGCGAGTCTTCCCGCGTTCCTGCGGACGGTGACGCTCTCCTTTCCATCCGGCCGCACTGCCGAGGAGCTTGTGGTTGACACGCCCGCGGGTCTGGCGTGGATGGTCAACCTGGGGTGCGTCGAACTTCATCCGCACCCTGTACGCTCCGCCGATCTGGACCACCCGGATCAGCTTCGTATCGACCTGGATCCTAACCCTGGGGTCGAGTTCGAGGATGTGCGTCGGGTGGCGCTGGAGGCGCACGCGCTGCTCACGGAACTCGGCCTGCCAAGCTTTCCCAAGACGTCGGGGTCGCGCGGCATTCACATCAACGTCCCGATCCATCCGCGGTGGAGCTTCACCGAGGTGCGTCGGGCGGCGCTCGCCCTGGCGCGTGCGGTCGAGCGCCGCGCTCCAACGCTTGCCACCTCCAAGTGGTGGAAGGAGGAACGCCACGGCGTCTTCCTCGACTACAACCAGAACGCGAAGGATCGTACCACCGCGTCGGCCTACTCCGTGCGCCCGCTGGCTGATGCTCGCGTGTCGGCGCCGCTGACGTGGGACGAGTTGCCGGGCGCCGACCCAAGCTACTTCACGGTCCTGACGATGCCGGGCCTGTTCACGGAACGGGGCGACCCTCACGCTGGCATCAACGAGCACCGCGCGTCGCTTGAACCGCTGCTTGAACTTGCGGCGCGAGATGAATCGTCCGGCTTGGCCGACGCGCCCTGGCCTCCCCACTTTGCCAAGCAGGAAGGCGAGCCGAGCCGAGTTCAACCGTCCAAGGCGAAGGCCTTCAGCGACCAGATTGGTGAAGGTTTCGGTGCAAAGCGGTTCCGGAAGCGGGCGGCCTCAACGTCCGATCAGACCGGAGATCAGGGTGCGCAGGTTGATAGCGGCGTTTTGTCCGAGTTGACGCCTTCGAAACCTGCTCGCAAGACGGCGACCAGACGCGTGCCGAAGCACCCGCTCATCACGGTGGCACAATCTCCGGATCGCACCGCCGCAGAGGCAGGGCTGACTCGCTGGCGGGAGAAGCACCCGGAGGTGGCGGCCCTGCTGGCGCCCGACGACATTCTGATCGATCGGATGCGCGGCTCGGCTACGATCTGGTACCGCATTCGAGTGAATCTGCGTAATGTGCCGGAGGAGCAGCGCCCGCCGCAGCTTACCCCCGACCCGGACGATGACCCTACGCGGGCGTGGCGTCAGCCTGCGGGCTAACTGTTTTCTCGAGTTGTCTTTGCACTGCTGGCTCTGAAGACCTCTCGCGTGACGCGGACACAGCCCGTATATACCTTGGCGGCGGCGTTGTCCAGAAGGTTACTCCCCGCCCCCGGTATCACTTCACTCCGTGTTGATTGTGCGACGTTTAGCAGGGGGGAGTGACGCGTTGGTACATAGGTATGGCTGTATTCGCGTGCATAAAGTCAAAAGGCCGAGATTACCCCCCCGGCCTTCTCTATGTCTATTCTTTAATTATAACGGATCCGCATAACTCATTGACCACAAATCTTAGAGCTACGATCCTTTTATTTTGAACAGCTTGCGGGGTTTTCAACAGGGTTGGGGCTTGACAGTTTTTCTAAGAGCCTGCCTCGCTCAGCAGAGCTTACCTCGCGCCCGGGGACCGGACGCGCGGGGTGACATCGTGGTCGTGCTTCAGAGGTGGATGATTTCGCCTTCGCCCCACTTGTTTCGCAGGTATTCGGCGGCGAGGCGCCTGTGACATAGCTCGGGGCGGTCTTCGCTGCAGAGGAGGCAAGCTCCGTCGAGTTGTTCCCGTGTTAGCTGCTCTTCCACCTTACGGCTTTCGAGCAGCGCGGCGAATCGCTCCTCATAGGCCGCCCAGTCGCGGGTACGCTTCTTGTACTCGTCGAGCATCTCCTGTTCCGGGGCGAGCACGGGCAGATGAACGTAGTCGATACCGCAGATGGCGCGAGCGAAGTACCTGAGGTCGTCGCGCTTCGAGAAGCCTGCCAATTGGGAGACGTTGTTGAGGCGGACGTCGGCGATGCGGGTGACGCCCGCAGACGAGATCCGGGTGAAGAACTGTTCTGCGGTTTTTTTGGTAAAACCTATGGTGAAGATTTTCATGAGATCAGGCGACCAGCGCGGGATCGGCTGGTTCGGGGGGTGCGTAGGCGATCTTTTCTTCCTGGAGTTTGTAGGCGAGTTCGAGGGTCTCTTCCTGTGTGCGGAACATATGCGGTTCGGCGAGTCGGAGTTCGACCAGAAGGCGCTCGAGGGTCTGGTCGTGAGCCTCAGCCGAGCCGTCTGCCAGAATGTGAGAGACAGAGACGTTCCGGCGGAGTAGTTGTTTCGCTACGAGGATGCACCTGTGGCAGTCGAGCGGCTCCTTTTCGGCACAGAGGAGGGCGACGCGATACCTGGCAGAACCGGCGACAAGGCGGTCCAGCGCTCCCTGAAATTCAGGTTGACTGGCAAGCCGGTCGTAGACGACTTTGCCGTCCCGATAGCAGAGCTGGTCGGAGCTGCGCGCACCAAGTTCGCCGCCCTGGAAGACATAGTAGACCTGAGCTTCTGCCAGCCATTGTTTGAGGAGGTCCTGATTGAAGTGCGGGTTGAACCTGGAGTAGGGGCGGGAACGCACATCTGAGACCGCAGTGATGCCGTGCAGACGAAGGAGTTCGAGGAAGCGCTCTGGCGTGTGGTTGGAGTGACCTATGGTGAAGAGGGGCTCTGGCATCAGTTTGGCTCAATCACCGCCGCGATCAGTTTATAGTGCTCGTTCCGAAGGGCGAACAATTCACTGACACTCAGGCAGAGCAGGGGCCGTCTGAGCTGACGGGCAGCTCCAACGCCATAGGCAGCGAACTCGCGTTCGATGACGGGGTCGGTGACGGAGAGCGTGTACTCCTGTGCGCCGTAGAGAAAGGATCCGCGCACCATTCGCTTTCGCCGTTCGCGCCCCTCTATGGTGGCCTTTAAGGTGAGGCGGTCAGGCTGAATGAGTTTGAGAGATGTGCGCAGGGGAGCGGCGTCTTCGGCAGGGATTCGGTCGTTGATGCCGTTCGCGGTGCAGCCGGCATTAATCCAAAGAGGGCCGTCGGGTGGCTCGGCGCATGCGGCAACCTGCGGGAAGGGGGCGACGCCGATCTTGCGCCACGTCTGATTCGAATCGACGAGGCAATCTTCGGTGTGGAAGGAGACGGGACGAGAAGAAAGGAGTGCGAGCTCGACGATGTCCAGCGGCTTGGGGTCGGAGCAATCGGTGTAGAGACACTCCCAATTGAGCTCGCCGCATCCGTAGGAGGTGACCGGACGCACCCATTCCCGCTCGGGCACCATGCCCCAGGTGAAGCCTGCGACACAGCGGCCGCCGTGCTTGCGGGAGTTGGCCAGACATACCATGCGGACGGTCGAAGGCAAGCTGCGGAGCTCTCCTGAAGCGGCTTTGAAATCAATGACGAGTGTCAGCGTATCGGGAACGGGCGCACCGGACTGTACCACTTTTGTTGTCTTGCTGAGGATGAGTGGCGGTCCCCGGGATCTTCGGGCTGTGACGCCCCAGGGGTTTGGGGGTCCGGGGAGTTGGGGAGATTTGCTGTGGGTGAGCGGAGCTCTTTGGAGAGCGGGGGCGAAGTATGAGGCGCGGGGGCTTTCGGGGAGGGTATAGAATTCGGGTTCCTCGGGCGGAGGATGTTGACCGGAGGAGCGGGCGGGGTCAGGTGCGGCGGGGGCGGCTACACGTCCCCGGCGCTGCACGGGGTCGGCCGTTGGGCTAGCGGGGCGGCGAGCCTGGGGGTGCCGCTGGGGTAAGAGGTCAGGGGTAAGAGGTCAGGGCCGGGGGTCAGGGCATCAGGGCTTCGCGTTTCGGATGTTCAGGGGTAGGGTTCAAGGCGCCGGCGCTCGCAGGGCCGGTTCAGTTCACGCCACTCATGATTCACAGCCCGGAGACACGGGTCAGGTTAGGCTTCTGCTTTCCTTCTTCCGGAAAAGAGCGAACATGGCACACGACGGTTGTGATCGAGAGTTGCAGCGCGTGTTCTGCGGTCTGGGGTTTGTTACCGGATCGGACGAGCTTGTTCCGCTGCTCCAAAGCGCCCGAAAGGCGGCGGAGATCAGCGATGTGACCGTGCTGATTGAAGGCGAGACCGGGACGGGCAAACAGGTGCTGGCGGAGGCCATTCATCGCCTTGATGTAAAGCGAAGGCTGTTCTCGTTTATCACTGTTCACTGCAGCACGATTGCGGAGGCGCTGGCGGAGAGCGAATTATTTGGGCATCAGCGGGGAGCCTTCTCGGGGGCGGTGGGCAGCCGGAAGGGATTGTTCGGGGCTGCGCATCACGGCACGCTGTTTCTGGACGACGTGAACGATCTTCCCCTTGCGCTTCAGCCGAAGCTGCTGGATGTGCTGCAGCGCGGGATTCTTCGTCCGCTGGGATCGGACACGGAGGTGCCGATCGATGTGCGCATTATTGCAGCGGCCAACCGCCCGCTGGAGCCGCTGGTGCGTGAAGGGCACTTCCGGTCTGACCTGTACCACAGGCTGAATGTGGTGCGGCTTGCGCTGCCTCCGCTACGTGCGCGGCATGCGGATATCGCGGCGCTGATCAAGGCGTTTGCAGCGCGTCATGAAAGCTTATACGCACCGGTGCTGAGCATTGAGGCTGGACTGCTGCGGTTCCTGGAGGCTCAGCCGTTTTATGGCAACGTGCGTGAGTTGGAGAACGCGGTGCAGCGGATGTTGTTCCTGAAGTCAGAGGGCACGTCTCTGGGGCTTGAGGACTGGATGCGGCAGCTGCGGCCGGATGCGTGCCAGGGAGAGGTGGACCTGCTGGCGCAGTCGGCGAGTGGCGTGTGGCAGACCGTCACGGGTGGAGACCTGCGGTATGACCAGGCGCTTCGTGAGGTTGAAAGGCGAGTGCTTGAGACGGCGATCGCGGTGCCAGGCTCGACTCGGCGCGAGATTGCCCAGCGGTTGAATATGAGCGAGCGGGCGCTTTACTACAAGATGCGAGCGTGCGGCCTGACGGCCCGGCTTCGCTAGATCCCAACAATTCAGCGTGAGTGCGTGGATGTGCCTGAAGCGCAGTGTGTGCGGTTGGCGTGTATGCCGCTTTGTGCGGAGGGTCTGCAAGTATCTGCAGCGCGGCGGCAACTGCGGCAGCGATGCGGCTTAGGCCCTCGCTGTGGGGACGCCAGGGATGCGGTACTCAGTAGTGGCGCGGTATTCGGCTCTGCCAGATGTTGCGCTCTCGTTGTGAGGGAGATACGTAGACCCGCACACGTTTCCGTGAGGCTTGCGGAAAGGGTTCAGCGATCAAGCGGCTGATTCGCTGCGAGTTCGGTTACAGAAGCGTTGGTACGTTTTTGGATTGGGCCGTGCAGCGGAGCGATTGGGCACCGCCGTGCAACAGGAGGCGTGACTGGCGAAGGAGCAAACTCCGCGCGCCAGTGAGGAGGGCCTCTGATACACGAGGGAGACACCGTGCACTTTCAGGTGGCGGATATTTATCTACCCGCGCGCGATGATCTTCCCAAGTCTCTGACTACGGCAGAGTCGCTGGAAGGGACTGTCGTGGATATCTCCGATTCTGGATTTCTGCCTCGCGTGTTTGCTGTGGTCGATGTGATGGCGCGGCAAAGCGTGATTGTTCCTCTTGAAAAGCTGCAGACGCAAGACGTTCATGGACGCCGCGAAGGACGTTAGCTGCACACGCATGAAGCGCCGGCCACGCACAATCCTGTGCCAATCGCCACACCCCAGGTGCAGTCGCTGCCGGAGATGGAGAGAAACCGATGCCAGTTACACCAACTTACCCTGGTGTTTATATTGAGGAGCTTCCGAGCGGAGTACACACGATCACGGGTGTGGCCACCTCAATCGCAAGCTTTGTTGGCTGGGCCCCGAAGGGTCCGACTGATCGCGCTACGTTGGTGCTGAGCTGGTCGGACTTCCAGCGCCAGTTTGGCGGACTCGATTCGCGCAGTCTGCTCGGCTATTCGGTGAACCAGTTCTTCGGGAACGGAGGCCAGCAGGCTTACATTATCCGGCTGGTTTTCACAGACGCGAAGGTGGCGAACGCGACGATCGGCACAGGCGTGAACACCATTACGGTGTCTGCGCTGGATGCGGGAGCGTGGGCAAATGACTACCAGGTCGCGATCAAGAATCAGCTTGGCGGGACGAACCGATTTCGGCTGCAGATTCTGTATGCGCCGACGGGAGCCACGCCTGCGGTGGTGGAATCGTTTGAGAACCTGAGCGTCCTCGCGAACGATCCGCTGGGCCGCTACGTTGGCGATGTGCTGGCGAATAGTTCGAACTTCGTTTCTGCCACGGTGGGAGCCGGAGCGACGACTCCGCCCGCGGATGGCACGGCGCAGCTTGGGTCTACGACTGCGGGCGCGGATGGGACTGTGCTGAGCCCGAGCACATCGACTACGGTGTCAGGAAATTTTGAGACCGCGCTGCAGGCGAGCGGCGGTACTGGCGGCGTGAATCTGCTTGGCAGCGTAGATCTGTTCAACCTGCTCTGCGTTCCGGGCGAGATCCACACCGTGACGCTGAAGAGCCTTGACCAATTCTGCTTGAACAACAGGGCATTTCTGATTGCTGACTCAGACCCTGGCATAACGAACTTTGCGACGCTGAGTAGCGGGCCTGGGTTTGTGGGCGACAACTCGGGGTTCTACTTCCCGTGGCTGCAGGCGCCGGATCCATTAGCCGGGAACGTGAATCGGCTGTATCCGCCATGCGGGTTTATTGCGGGGGTGTATGCGGCGACGGATGCGAACCGCGGAGTGTGGAAGGCTCCGGCGGGTACGGAGACGTCGCTGGTCGGCGTGAGTGCTGTGGCGGTGCCGTTGAATGACAAGCAGAATGGCGTGTTGAATCCAGTGGCGGTGAACTGCATACGCACGTTCAGCGCCTACGGAACTGTGGTTTGGGGCGCGCGGACGACCGGCGGCAACGATGAGGCGGGCTCCCAATGGAAGTACATTCCGATTCGCCGGCTGGCACTGTTTCTGGAGACGAGCTTGTATCGAGGCACGCAATGGGTTGTGTTTGAGCCGAACGACGCGCCGCTGTGGTCGCAGATACGCCTGAATGTGGGTGCGTTTATGCAGACCCTGTTCCGGCAGGGGGCGTTTCAAGGCTCGACGCCGCAGCAGGCTTATTTCGTGAAGTGCGACAGCGAAACGACGACGGCGACGGATCAGGATAACGGGATCGTGAACATCCTGGTCGGCTTCGCGCCGTTGAAGCCCGCCGAGTTTGTGATCATCCAGATCCAGCAGATTGCTGGACAGACCGCAGTGTAAGGAGTTACCGATGGCGCAGTTCAGCGTGAATCCGACACGGTTCGATCCGTATAAGAACTTCATCTTCCGCGTGAAGTGGGATGGCCGGTATGTGGCCGGCGTGAGCAAGGTCAGCGGGCTGAAGCGCACGACGGAAGTGGTGAAGCACCGCGAAGGCGGCGACCCGAGTTCGAGCAGCCGCAAGTCGCCGGGGCGCACCGAATATGACGCGATCACGCTGGAGCGCGGTGTTACGCACGATGTGGCAGTTCGAGCAATGGGCCAACAGCGTGTGGAACTTCGGCGCGGGGCTGGGCGTCGGAGGTTTCGCTGGCAAGCTTCCGTAAGGACATACTGATCGAGTTCTACAACGAAGCGGGCCAGCTTGCGATTGCGTACAAGATGTATCGCTGCTGGGTGTCGGAGTACCAGGCGCTGCCGGATCTGGATGCCAATGCGAATGCGGTCGCGATTCAGCACATCAAGCTTGAGAACGAAGGCTGGGAGCGGGACACAAGCGTGATTGAACCGTCCGAGCCGAGCTTCACCATACCGGCGGCAGGGTAGCCAGGCCATGCGTATTCCGTCGAACTCGGAGCTGATCGGGATCTGGGAGCGGGGCTGCGGGGAAGACTCCGTCGGCCGCGCGCTGATGATGCTCGGTGCGTGTTTCGACGAACAGCGGGAGGAGCTGCTTCATTTGAGCATTGGGGAGCGCGATGGCCGGCTGCTGGAGGTTTATGAGCGGCTGTTCGGCCCTGCGCTGGATGCGTTCGCGGAGTGCCCCGCGTGCCGTGTGCCTCTGGAGTACAGCCTTTCCGCGCACGATTTGATGGCTGGGCGACCACGCGCGGATGATGCAGCGCCAACGCTTGAGGTGGAACAGACTTCGTTGAGGCTGCGTCTGCCGGACAGCGTGGATCTCCGCGCAGTTTCAGGGTTAGCGGACGTGAGTGCGGCGGGTCGGCTGCTGATGGAGCGGTGCATCGTTTCGGCCGAGATTGCGGGGCAATGTGTGTCGCCGGCGGACGTGCCTGAGAGCTTGAGGGAGCCGATCTCTGCCGCGTTGGCGGCGGCCGATCCCCAGGCGGAGATGCTGATTGATCTGAATTGCACGGCGTGTCCTGAGCGGTGGCAGGTGACGCTCGATGTTGAACGGTTCTTGTGGTCGAAGATCTGTGCGGTTGCGAAGCGGCTGCTGCGCGAGGTCCACGCGCTCGCATCGGCCTATGGCTGGCGCGAGGTGGACATCCTGGCGCTGAGTCCTGCTCGCCGGCAGACCTACGTGGAGATGGTATGGCCGACTTCCTGAGCCGAGTGGCCGCGCGCGCGATGGGTGCGACGGCACTCGCGGAGCCCCGCATGCCAGATCGCTTCAGCCCCGGTGCGGAGCAGACCGCGCATAGCCTCGTGCATGGCGGCGCAGTGCCGGCCAATGATGGCGCGGAAGACGCGGGGAGACGTGGTCAGGACTGGTCGCAGGAGGAGAGGCGAAGTTCTTCGGCGGCGCATGGAAGTGAGGCGGAGCTTGCCACCCGCGGGCACATTGCGAGCCGTGGGGGCGAGAGCGTGGCGCGGCAATCGGTTGTTCGCGCGGGCGAGATATCGCTGCGGCCGGTGCTCGTGGGGTCGGTAGATCCTGAGCCGCATGTTGACCGCGAACCGCGGAAGATCGCTTCGGAGCCGGGACGTACCGGCCTGAATGACCTGGGCGAAGCACGGGAACGGGCCGCAGAAGGCCCAAGGTACGTGCGGCAGGAGCCGCCGCCGACGTGGCCTGCGTTTGCGGAGCCGCTTTCGGCTCCACCTTTTGCACGCTCTGGTGAGGCCGCTCGCAGCGTTGTGCGCGATCTTCCTTCGTATACGTACGCTGGCACCGCGAGCCCTACGGTTCGCATCACGATTGGCCGTATCGATGTACGCGCGGAACGGCCGTCGCCGGCTCCTGTGCCGGTGCCGCGCACGCGTCCTTCGACGGTGTCGCTTGACCAGTTTCTGAAGCAAAGCGCAGGCGCGCGATGAGCAACCACCTTGCCATTGCTACGGTGACTGCTGCGCTGCAGCAGATTCTGAATGGGCCGGTAGGCAACGCGGTAGGGAGCGCGAAGGTGGGCTTCAGCCGTCCTGACGCAAGCAACGCGACGACGCCGCTCGTTAATATCTACCTGTACCAGATCACGCCAAACGCGGCATATCGAAACGCTGATCTGCCTACGCGACGTGCCGAT
This sequence comes from uncultured Acidobacteriaceae bacterium, assembly GCA_963791875.1. Classification (GTDB taxonomy): domain Bacteria; phylum Acidobacteriota; class Terriglobia; order Terriglobales; family Acidobacteriaceae; genus Edaphobacter. Next base: position 254,668 of record CAWBUI010000001.1, on the reverse strand, counting down.
AGTTCCATGGCACAGCGCCCCCAGGCAGCCTTCGATCTCCACTATTTATTTACGTTTCACGGGGATGATACCCGCCTGGAGCCACAGCGCCTCCTGGGTGCGGTCGCGACAACGCTGCACGCCCAGCCACTGCTTTCGACGGACAACATCAACAACGCGGCGAGCACCTTCGGGTTCCTGGCGGGCTCCGGCCTGGAGACGCAGTTGGAGCGTGTGCGGTTTACTCCGACGGCGCTTTCGCTCGAAGAGTTCTCGAAGCTCTGGTCTGTGTTCTTCCAGGTGGAGTACAGCCTTTCGGCCGCGTATCAGGCTTCTGTTGTGCTGATGGAGACCAATGACACTCCGGTGCCTGCGCCACCTGTGCTCGCACGCAACCTCTATGTTGTTCCACTGAATACGCCTTACATCAGCCAGATCATCTCGCAGGATGGAAAGCCGATTACCTCCACTTCGACCATCCTCATCCAGGGTATCCATCTGCGGAGTCCGAACAGCTTTGTGTTGCTTGAAGACCAGGAACTGGCGGTTGCAAGCGCATCGGATAAGCAGCTTACACTCCCTTTGCCGCCTACGCTGCACGCGGGTGTGAAGGGTGCGCAGGTGCTACAGAAGCTGGACATGGGCACGCCCGCCATGACGCATCGGGGATTTGAATCGAATGTCGTTCCCTTTGTTCTCTGCCCTACTGTGTCCAGTGCCAGCGCGGTCGCCGCGGTATCCGGTACCGACGTCACACTCAACCTCGTGCCCAACATCGGCGTCGGGCAGCGGGCCGTGTTGCTGCTGAATACCGTGAGCTCGACACCTCCCCGGTCCTATGCTTCGCTGGGCGTGGTCTCCGCCGCCGACTCAGGATCGGTTGTGGTCAATATCGCGAACGTTCCGCCCGGAACGTATCTTGTCCGCGCTCAAGTGGATGGTGCGGAGAGTCAGTTGAGCTTCAACAGTGTCACCCACCTGCTTGAGGGTCCGACGGTGGTGATGCCATGACGGGTGCCATGACGGACGCCCGGAGAGACGATCTGGGACCGGAGGAACACGCGGCGAGCCACAATGCTGCGGGGCACGCGGCGGGTGCCTCGTGGCACGAAGCCAACCAGCGGTATCTGGCCGCAGCATTGAGTGAATTGCGGCGCCATCTTGGGGCAGTCGTGGACGCGGGCGGATCGGGTGGGTCCGCCTCTCGAAGCAGAGATGCAGAGCAAGACGAGATTCTTGATCCCGCGACATGGACCTTCTCTCAGCCGCCTGCGCTCGAGCAACTCTGCTCGGCCTTCGATCTTTCCGCGCTTTGAGCGTGGGGTGGTACTGCTCGCCGCAGGTGCAGAGATGGACCCTGAAATGGCGGGCATTTATGCGTCGTTGAACGAGGTCCGGAGACCGCTGCCGACCTTGAACCTGGCGCTTACGTCGCTTCCCGGGGCGCATTGGACGGCGCTTTCGCCGGCCCGGCCATTGCGTTCCTGGCACCTGGTCGAACTGCTGCCGGCCGACAGTCTTGTGTCCAGCGCGTTCCGGATCAATGAGCGCGTGCTGCACTTTCTTGCCGGTGTATCGGACATGGATGAACACCTTCAGCACCTCGTCCATCCAGTGCCCCAGACAACGGACCTGCCCGAGTCCTACAGCGAGGTTGCACGGCAGATCGCAGCGCTGTGGTCGGATACGGCGAGGCGCAGAGGCGATACTGGAGCGCACCTTGCGCTGCCGGTGATTGAGCTTTGCGGCTCGGAGCCTGATGCGAACCGAGCGATTGCCGCGGCCGCGGCGGGGCTGGTCGGACTTCGGCTGTATGCTCTCGCGGCGCGGGGTTTCGCGCAGGCGCCGGGGCCCGACAGTGAACTGATGATTCGGCTGTGGGAGCGCGAAGCCGTCTTTAATGGAACGGCACTGCTGCTCGACGTGGAAGAGGTGCCTAACACCGAGGGCACTGCTTCGGCGATGCTTGCGCAGTTGATCGGCTCGTTGCACACACCGCTCCTCGTCTCGAGCCGGCAGCCACAGCCGAACCGCAGCCGCGCCCGTGCGATCTTCTATACCGGTAAGCCGACCCGGCCGGAGCAGGCTGATATCTGGCGAGCTTCTCTGCGTGGAGCGCAGTTTGACGGTGCAATCGAGTCACTTGTGGGCCAGTTCAGTCTGGGTGCGGTGGCGATCCGCTCGGCGGCACAGCGCGGCGATGCGCTTGCACACATGGCCCATGAATCACACGAACAGCTGGCGCAGCGCCTGTGGGATGCGTGCCGGATCGAGGCTCGCCCACGGCTTGAAGGGCTGGCTGAGCGCATTCAGCCGTACGCCACATGGCGGGATCTGGTGCTGCCAGCGAAGGAGCAGGAGCAGCTTCGCCAGATTGCCATGCACGTCGGGCAGCGGGTGAAGGTGTACGAGCAGTGGGGCTTCGGGGAGCGTAGCGCCCGTGGACTGGGGATCAGTGCGTTGTTTGCAGGACCGAGCGGCACCGGAAAGACTACCGCGGCGGAGGTCCTGGCTTCCGAGCTCCGGCTTGATCTCTTTCGTATTGACCTAAGCCAGGTGATCAGCAAGTACATCGGCGAGACAGAGAAGAATCTTGGGCGGCTCTTCGATGCGGCGGACCAAGGGGCGGCTGTGCTGCTCTTCGACGAAGCGGATGCGCTGTTTGGAAAACGCAGTGAGGTGAAGGACAGCCATGATCGCTATGCCAACGTAGAGGTGAGTTACCTGCTGCAGCGAATGGAAGCCTATCGCGGGCTGGCTATCCTCACGACGAATCGCAAGACTGCCCTTGATCAGGCTTTTCTGCGGCGCATACGGTTTGTGGTCGAGTTCTCGTTTCCCGAGATTGCGCAGCGCGCGGAGATGTGGCGACGAATTTTTCCGGCGCGCACTCCGACAGAGGATTTGAACATCGAGCGGCTCGCACGCCTGCGCGTCTCTGGAGGCAACATCCAGAACATCGCCATGGGGGCTGCATTTCTGGCAGCGGACTCGGGGCAGCCGGTACGCATGGAACATCTGCTGACAGCGGCGCGGATGGAGTTCGCGAAGCTTGAGACACCACTTAGCGACGCGGAGGTTGCAGGATGGTTATAGCCGCTCCAATCCGCTCGCTTCAGGCCCGCACGATTGAGCTCCACATCGAGGAGCTTGTGTTGGACGGATTTCCTGCGGGCGACCACGTGCGTATTGGCGAGGCGATTGAACAAGAGCTGCGGCGGCTGATCGTGAACGATCGCGGTGTGGCCGACAGGTCCGTTGCGGTGGACCGGGTGGATGCGGGTGCGTTTGCGATGGGCGAGAATGCGCCACCGCGCACTGTTGGGCAGAATATTGCACGGAGTGTACATGCACAGCTTCCAGCGTTGGCCAGAGCACGGGTGAGCGTGCCGGCGACAGGAGCAGCGGCGGTGTCGACCGTGAGCGGGGCAGAAGCCATGAAGGGAGTGACCTCATCCCGATGAGTGCGCACGCCACATTTCGGTCTTACGCCACCTCCGGCGGGCACCCAGGGCATGTTCAGCGAAGCTGCGGCTGCGCAGCCCGCCGAGGCGCAGGCAGGCCTTGCAACCGTTGCGCGGGCCACAAGCCCGCCGGGCGCGACGGCGGAAGGGCACCCTGCGGGCCTGCGGCCATTTCCGACGTGTTGCAGTCAGCGGGCGAGCCGTTAGATAAGGTGGCACGATCGTACTTTGAGCCGCTGTTCGGGTCTGACTTCAGCCGTGTACGGATTCATGCAACCGACAAGGGTGCACAATCGGCACGATCTATCAGCGCGCTGGCTTATACGGTGGGGCAGCATATCGTTTTCGACGCGGGGCAGTACGAGCCGAGTGGAACAGCCGGGCGGCGGCTGCTGGCCCATGAGTTGACCCATGTCGTGCAGCAAGGGAGCGGACAGCCTTCGCTGCACAGGCTCTCCGTGGGAGATCCGGGTGATGTCTTTGAGCAGCAGGCAGAGCGCGTCGCCGGCCTCATCGCCCACCACGGCAAGAGGGTAACGACGTCTGCGATGCGGAAGGCTACGGCACTTCGCGGGACGCCCGGAGCGTCAGTGATTCAGCGACAGGTGCCCACCGGAATCGCGCTGAAGGACGTGAAGTCGTTTGGTCATTCTCAGCTTGCGGCAGAAGAAGACAAGGAGAAGTACAGCACCTATATCGGGGCGGTGGCGTTGATGCAGCTTACGCCGCAGGGTGACTACACGGCAGGCCAGCAGAAGGGTGATTGCACCAAGGAGTTCATCACGGAGGTGGCGAACACCTGCCCGGCGTCAACCAAGCCCTTTTGTGAGGGAGACCGGTGCTTCGAGGTGGGCAAGACAGACCCGTTGGGGGATGCGCTGACCCATCAGACCTTCAGCGGCGGCCCGGACTCATTTGTGGACTTTCACCGCGACCGGCAGAGGACGAACTTCCTCGCGGGCAGCGGCAAGAAGCAGTGCAGCGTTGCATGTCACCAGGTATACAAGTACCGCACGGAGCCAGACCACAAGTATCACGAGCTTGGCGCCTTCTACATCATTCGCAACTTTCAGGGGAGCAAATTTACTCCCACTGGAAGTAAGACTTCAGTCGATATTACGACCGGGAATATCCAGAAGGTGAGTGCGCCCTCGACGGCGCCCAGCAAGGACGACTTCGCGAACAAAGTGGCGCCCGGACTGGTGACAGGCGGCGTTCTGCTTGATGCTCCTCCGGTTGCCAAGTCGACGGCATCACCGCAGGGCACCGCGGCCCCTCAAACGAAAGACGAGAAGAAGTAGGCGACGCATGACACGTGTGTACACGCAAACGGCAGGCACATGCACCAGCTACCTCTCCCGAGCCGAATCTTGCGCTGCGTGCCTGGACTGCCCGGCGGAACGGGGGTGCAGCTGATGTCTAACCTTTCTCCCAGGCTGCAGAAGGGGGCGATTCTGACCTTTGATCCGACTACCGGGGTGAAGCTCGGCACGATCATGCTGCAGTACAACCCTGACACGCTGACCCGGTCGTTGAAGCCCCAAACGGTCGGCGATGAGCCGGACCGGACGGAGATACTGCGGCTGAAAGGTCCCCCGATCGAGACCTTGAAATGCGACCTGGAGATCGACGCAACCGATCAACTTGCGAAGGCAGATCCCAAGGCAACTAGCCTGGGGATTCAGCCACAGCTTGCCCTGCTTGAACTCCTGCTTTATCCGTCGAGCACTGTGCTCACGGTGAACGAGGTGCTTTCGCTGCTTGGAACAATCGAGATCCTGCCCATGGAGACTGCGCTCACGGTGTTTGCGTGGAGCAAGAGTCGCGTGACGCCTGTGCGCATTACGGATCTTCAGATCACCGAGGATGCATTCGACCTGAACCTCAACCCGATTCGCGCCAAGGTTTCGATTGGGATGCGCGTGCTCAACGTAAACGACGTCGGCTTCCTTTCACCGGCCGGCTCCATGTACATGATCTATCAAACCACCAAGGAAGCTTTGGCGCAGCAAGCCTGACGAACGGAACGCATATGGACAGTGCACTTGCTTCGCTCATCCAATCCGCGGCTGGAACAGGAGCCCCGACAAACACCAGCAGCCGTTACTACGGCGCTGTGGTCAACACCATGACGCTGCCGGATGGCACGCCCTTTGTGTACCTTGCGCGGCGCATTCTTCCGCAACCTTCGATTTACGTTTCGGTGCAGAACCATGCGGTCGTTGAGAGCGATCGAATTGACAACCTTGCTGCTCGCTTCCTGGGCGATCCCCTGCTGTTCTGGATGATCTGCGATGCGAATACTGCCTCGGATCCCGACGAGTTTAACTGCACAGAAAGGCAGATCCATTCTTATTCCGCTTGCCTCCGCAATTCCGTCAGGAGCACGCAATGGCTAGCCCGCTTTATCTGACGCTGCTCGCCGGGCCAGTGGAGGCCGTGCCGGTGCCGAAGCCTGTAATCGACGCGCTTCTTTCTGTGGAGATTACGGAATCGGCGACAGGCCGCAGCGGGTTTCAGCTCACCTTTACGCTGGGCAATAATTCGATACTCCAAACGTTGTTTCTGCTCGCCGCCAATTCGCCGATCCCGGTGCTGCGTGTGATTCTCGTGGCCACGTTCGGCAGCCTTCCCCAGGTCATTATGGACGGCATTATCCAGCACCAGGAGGTGGTGCCCGACACGATGAGCGGCTCGGCGAAACTTGTGGTGAGTGGGCAGGACCTTTCCTCGTTCATGGACCTGATTGACTTCAGCGGTCTGCCATACCCGGGCATGAGTGCAGACATACGCGTGCTTACGATCCTGGCGAAGTACGCGGCCTTCGGCATCGTGCCTGAGGTGATACCCGTATTGTTTCCCGATATTCCAACGCCCATGGAACAGACGCCGGCGCAGAAGCAAACCGATCTGGCTTACATCCAGCAACTCGCGCGCGAGGTGGGCTATGTGTTCTACATTGCGCCGGGGCCGCTGCCGGGCATGAACCAGGCCTACTGGGGTCCGCAGGTTCGCGTCGGGTTTCCGCAGCCTTCGCTCAACGTGAACATGGATTCGTGGACGAATGTGGAGAGTCTGAACTTTCGTTATCAGCCACAGAATTCGGTGACGCCCGTCGTCTACATCCAAGCTCCCGCGATTAATGTCGCCATTCCCGTTCCCATTCCGTCGGTCACGCCGTTCAATCCGCCATTGGGGATCGTGGTCCCGACGCCACAAAAATTCGAGCCGCTTACAGATACGGCAAAGCTCACACCGGGGCTTGCGCTGATGCGTGGCATGGCGCGCGCAGTAGAGACCGCGGACGTGGTAAGTGGAGATGGAACGCTCGATGTACTTCGTTACGGCCAGATCCTGCGCGCGCGCAGCCTCGTCGGCGTTCGCGGTGCAGGCCCGGCGTTCGACGGCATGCACTTTGTCGATAGCACAACCCACAAACTGAAACCCGGCGAGTACAAGCAGAGCTTTGTGCTCAAACGCAATGCACTGATCTCGAACCTTCCACTCGTGCCCGCTCTGCCGTACTAAGCAGGCACTGAAGGCGAAGAGGAGCAGTAACCCGACCGCAAGGACTTAGCAATGGCTACGTACTACGGCAAATATCGCGGAACGGTCCTCGACAACATCGATCCACTGCAGATCGGGCGCCTTCTGGTGCAGGTTCCGGATGTTTCGAACGTCATACCCTCCACGTGGGCCATGCCCTGCCTGCCGTTCTGCGGCACGCAATCCGGCTTCTTTGTTGTGCCGGAGATCAGCAGTGGCGTGTGGGTGGAATATGAGCAGGGCAACAGCGACTATCCCATCTGGGTGGGGTGCTACTGGAGCATTGCGGCCCAGGTTCCGGCACTCGCGCTGGCCGCGCCCCCCGGCGTACAGCAGGTGCTCGTGCAAACCACGGAGCAGAACACGCTGATGGTGAGCGATGTTCCGGGACCGACGGGCGGCATCCTGCTCAAGATATCGACGGGCGCGTTCCTGTCCATCTCGGATACCGGGATCATTATCAATAACGGGCAGGGCGCAGTGATCGCCATGAATGGACCCGCAGTGACCGTCAACGAAGGCGCGATGGAGGTGATCTGACATGCCCGGATTTCTTGTTCAGCAAGGTGCCACGGTGATGTGCGTCCACGGCGGACAGGGGATGCCGGCTGTTCCGAACCCTCGCGTCACGCTTGAGGGAATGCCGACTTCGTTAGTCTCGGCGCCGTGGATCGTTGCGGGATGCCCTGGGGGTCCCGCCGGCATTTATCCCACCGTGCGTCACTGCTCAATGGGTTGTCGGGACCGTGCGCGTTACTTCGAATGGTCAGCCGCTTGTGATTCAGAGCGGCGTTGCGATCTGCGCCGCCCCCGGCACGCCTTTACTTCCACTGGTCACACAAACGCGGGTCCTCGCTACCTGAGACGCCATGAATATCGCCTACCCCTACAGCTTCGATTCGACCGGCCACACGGCGCAGACTGACAGTCTGACGCACATCCGCGACATGATCGAGCAGATTCTTTTTACTTCGCCAGGCGAACGCGTGAATCGTCCGACGTTCGGGAGCGGAACGGCGCAGCTTGTGTTTGCGCCCAATAGCGATGTGCTCGCCGCCGCTCAGCAGCAGGCGGTTCAGGCCGGCCTGCAGCAATGGCTGTCTGACGTGATTCGCGTGCAGTCGGTCGATGTGGCTGCGGTGGACGCCACGCTTACTGTGACCGTCGTGTACACGGTTATCCAAGCACAGCAGCAGCAGACGCAGCAGTTCGTTTTCGGGGGGGCGCAGGCATGATCTACTTCTGCTCGCAAAAAAACCGCCGGCCCCTGCTGCTCGCAACCCCTGCGCTCAATGGGATCGACTTTCTTGAAGTGGTCGGGCCTACCGGGTGCGGCAAGCAGCTTGCGCTGACGCTGCTGAAAGACGCGCGCGCGCTGACCTTGACGCGGGATAACTTTGCGATCACCGGCGGCGCTTCCGTGCAAGTAGTGTCGGTTGCACCGGCGACGCAGGACGATCCATTTGTACTGACTCTTAACTTATCGGGCAGCGGGGATTTTTCGCCGTATCAGCTCACGCTCGTTGCGGGCCCGAACATCACGGATCCCCCGGATGGCTTTGACCCGCAGCTCGCGACGGTAGCCTTCTCGTTCAAGGCGGGATGCCCGACACCGGCGGATTGCCTTCCAGATACTTGCTGCCCTGCTCCGCGCGCCACAGCTCCGGATATCAACTACCTCGCGAAGGACTATGGGGGTTTCCGGCAGGTGATGCTCGACCGGCTTGCGGTGCTTCTGCCGAGCTGGACTGAAACACATGCAGCGGATCTTGGGATTGCGCTGGTTGAGACGCTTGCGTACGCGGCCGACCACCTCAGCTACCAGCAGGACGCCGTCAGCACGGAGGCGTACATCGGCACAGCCCGCAGCCGCATCTCTCTGCGGCGCCATGCGAAGCTGGTGGACTACCGGATTGGGGAGGGCTGCAACTCGCGCGTGTGGGCCGCTCTAACGACGGCGCCTGGGCAGGACAACATCTTTGTGCCGGCGGGAACTACGTTCTACGTGACACAGCCCGATATGCCGGTGTCTGTGCGCTGGTCCGATCCTCTGGCGCAAAGGCTCACCTCGAGTCCGCAGTCAATCTTCGCCAGCATGCAGGACACCACGTTGCGCCTCGAGCAGAACAGCATGGATTTCTACACCTGGGGTGATGCCGGCTGCTGCCTCGCACCCGGCGCCACAGAGGCAACCCTCGTTGGTTACAAACACACTGTGCACGCGGGCAACGTGCTTCTGTTCGAGGAGGTGCGCGGACCTCATACAGGGGTCCCGGCGGATGCGAACCCTGCGAACCGGTGCGCTGTGCTTCTGACAGGCGTCTTTACGACGGACTACAAAGGCCGGCCACTTACGGATCCGCTTACAAGTCAGGCGATAACCCGTATTGTGTGGTCTTCGGGCGATGCACTGCAGTTTCCGCTCTGCATCTCTTCCACCAGCGACAGCGAGCATGGCTCACTGCCGGTGCACGGCGTCACGGTCGCACGCGGCAATATTGTTCCGGCAGACCACGGCGTCACCATCAACTCGGAGAGACTTCCGCAGGTTCCAGCCGCACCAGCAGCGCCGCCCGCGAGCAGTGGCTGCAGCTGCGGCACTGGCACTGCACCTCCCCCTCCACTGCCGCGGTACCATCCTGCGCTTGCCCATGGACCCCTGACGTTCACGCCTGCCTTCACAGGGTTCAAACCTGCCGCAAATGGCCTCACATCAGCCAGCGCCTTTCTCGCGCCAGATATGCAACAGGCCGCCCCGCAGCTCACGCTTGCAAGCAGCGACAGTGCCTCATGGACTCCGCTTCCGGACCTGCTCTCAAGCACTGACACGGACCTCGTCTTTGCCGTGGAGGTCGAACGGGACGGCACACCGTTCCTGCGCTTCGGGGATAACCAGTACGGCGCCGCGCCTGACCCCGGCCTTGCCTTTTCGGCCACCTATCGCGTGGGGAATGGCAGTGCGGGCAACATCGGGCGCGACAGCCTCGGCCACGTGCTGATAGGGCCGACCTTTCCTTCTCCGCCGGGCACGATCAGCGCGGTTCGGAATCCGCTCGGCGCAAAGGGTGGCGTTGATCCGGAAGACATGAACCACATCGTTCAGTACGCACCGTTCAGCTACCAGACACAACTCCGGTGTGTGACAGAGAACGACTATGGCGTTGCGGCCGCAGAACTCGACGGGATTCGTGAGGCCCGAGGAACCCTGCGCTGGACGGGCAGTTGGTACACCGCGTTCACCTCCATCGATCCTGTGGCCACCATCACCACTACCCTTGTGGATGAGACCACCACAAGCCTGAATCGGCTGCGCATGCTTGGTACGGATCTGTCCGTGGAGGGGGCGCGCCTCGTTGGGTTGCGCATCGAGATGAATATCTGCGTGGACCCGGAGCATTTTCAGGGCGACGTCTTCCAGGCCCTCATGCGCGTCTTCATCGCAGGCAACAGGTGCAACGGCCAACCGGGAATTCTGAACGCAGCGCACTTCAGCTTCGGCGAGACCGTGTATGCCAGCCCCCTGATCGCCGCGGCACAAGCCGTTGAAGGCGTGATCGCGGCTACACTCAGTGGGTTTGCGCGCATGGACGCTCCCGCCGGCTCAATCGACGGCATTGGCGCGGAATATCTGACGATGGGTCGCCTTGAGATTCCGCGTTGCGACAACGATCCCAATCACCTCAACCATGGCGTCTTCCTGCTCCACATGGATGGTGGCAAATGACGAGCGCCTGCAATCTGCCCGAAGAACAGCTCTGCGGCTGCTGCGCCGGGGTTATGCAGGAGACGCCGCAAACGATCGCCAATCGCCCTTCGCTGTCTGCAGTGGCGTATCGGACCGGGACCTACAGCACCTTCTATGCCAGCCTGCTCGCGGCTCTCTCCGACCCCGCGCTGCCTGCACTGTCGGGCCTTCGCACACGTGACAGCTCCGACTTCACAATCGCACTACTCGACAGCTGGGCGGTCAGCCTCGACATATTGACGTTCTACCAGGAGCGGTTTGCGAACGAGGCGTTCCTGCGCACGGCGGTTGATGGGCGTTCTGTGTTCGAGCTCGCACGACTTATTGGCTACGTCCCTTCGCCCGGCGTTGCCGCTTCCGCCGTTCTCGCCTTCACCCTTTCGTCGGCCGCAGGTTCACCGGACAATGTCCTGATCCCCGCGGGCACGCGGGTGCAAAGTATTCCGGGACCGGGTCAGAAGCCGCAGGTATTTGAGACGTCTTCCAACCTGACCGCGGTTATCGCCCAGAGCGCCATACCTGCTCAGACGCACCTTCCATGGCAGCTCAATCCGGGAGCCACCTCCACGTGGATCGCCGGGTCCGCGAACATTATCAACGTCGGCGACGCGCTGCTCTTCATTGCGACATCCGCGTCAGGGCAGCCTACGGCGACGGGTCCGGCGGATGTACGCTATGTCTCCCGGGTAAGGGTGGACCCCGGATCAGGCAATACCGAAGTGTGGTGGAACTCCGCGCTCGCGAACACCGGCGCCACGGCAACCAGTGACATCGCACTGTACATCCTGCGCAAGAAGGCGTCTCTGTTCGGGGCGCAGGCAATCAACCCCTTCCTTCTTCCTTCAGCGACTCTCGGAAACATCCCCGGCCACCCGCCGGTACCCGTGGCCGCAACCAAGACTCTAGCCGTGATGGAGTCCACCGCTATCGACGTCATCAATGTCGCTCCAATCTTCCTCAGAATCTGGACCGACTGGGATTTCCAATACGCCGGCTCGGGGAACCTCAACCTGGACGCATCCTATGCAGGGCTCGCACCTTCGGGCAGCGCACCCTCGCAGCTGCAGTGGCTTGTCCTCACAAACCCCAAGAATACCGCTGCCTTTGGAGTTGTCAGCGCTTCCGAGTCGAACCCTAATCTTTACGCGCTCAGCGCAAAGACATCGCAGCTGACTCTCGGTTCAAGCTTCGCTGTCGCGACGGGCTCACCGGGCTCAACTCTCGACGACGCGCTGCAAAGCTTTACGGACGATACCCGCATCACCACCGCGTATGTTGGCAGCAGCCTGCTGACGCCGGCCATACTCCCAATCACCAACTGGACTGGGCCGACTACCTTCAGCCTCGCGCCGGGGATGATTGTTCCCGTTCAGGGCTTGGCACTGGCGATCGTGGGAGGCCAGGAGATCGCGGCGCACCAGCCGATTGGGATCTCCGGGAAGCGCGTGCGTCTGCAGGTCACTTCGGGGACGCTTGCGATCTTCGCTCCCGCCAACTCGTCTGGCTTCCTTCCGGTGGCGGACAACCAAGTCTTTTTAGTCAACACCTTTCCTCCGACGGTCGACGCTTCGGGTGTGCCGGCGTGGTCGGTCACCACCTTGTCGGGCGTTGCAGGCACACTCTCGATCGGAGCCGAAAACCTCGAGCTTCTTCCGGCCGGGGTTAAGGACACGCCCGTTAGCGAGGCCGCACTCGTCAACGTAGTGTCCGTCGCGGGCGACATCACAACCCTGACGCTCGGCTCGGCCCTCTCGGGCATCTATGACGCTACTACCGTCACGGTGAACGCCAACGCGGTTGAAGCGACTAACGGCGAAACCGTGCATGAGATCCTGGGCAGCGGCGACGCTACCAATCAATCTCTTCAATTGACGCTGAAGCAGGCCCCGCTTACGTTTGTGACCGCCGCGACAGGAAACGGAACCCAATCCACACTTCAGGTGTGGGTGAACAACCTGCAGTGGCACGAGGTACCCAACCTGCTCGCTGCTGGGCCAGCTGATCGCGTGTTCGTCAGCCGCGTCAGTCAGCAGGCAAGCCGCACCGTACAGTTCGGCAACGGCCTCGAGGGCGCACGCACGCCTACAGGACAGATGAATATCCGCGCCGTATACCGCAAAGGCATCGGCAGTGCCGGGATGGTCGACGCGAACCAACTGTCGCAGCCACTTGACCGGCCGCAGGGGGTCAAGGCGGTAACGAATCCAAGCCCGGCTTCGGGCGGCGCCGATCCCGCAACGCCGGACCAGGCCCGCGCCAGCGCTCCGCTCCCTACACTTACGATTGGCCGCATTGTCTCGCTTGAGGACTACCAGAACTTCGCACTGAACTTCGCCGGTATCGCGAAGGCACTCGCCACGTGGACATGGTTCGGCACACGGCGCGGCGTCTTCCTCACGATTGCAGGAGCGAACGGCGCCGTGCTCAAGGGTGACGATCCTGTCGTCGGCAAGCTGATCGCCGCGATCCACGCGGTCGGCAATCCGTTCATCCCTCTTCAGGTCGCCTCTTATATGCCTGTTCTCTTTCAGGTTGGCGCCTCCGTCAAGGTCGACACGTATAACTACGACTCCGGCCAGGTGCTTGCCGCGGTCTGGTCGAACCTGCAGGCTGCCTTTGCGTTCAGCCAACGGCAGCTTGCGGAGAGCGTCGTTGCCGGGCGCATCGTCGAACTTGTCCAGAACACGCCGGGCGTGCTTGCTACCCGGCTCACTGCATTCAATCCCAGCGGCGAGGCTACGACCGTTCCGCCGCCCGCGCTGCTCTGCGCGTCCGGACCCATGTCCCCGCAAGGGGCACAGATGTTGCTGCTCGACCCCGCCTCCCAGGGCGCGATAGGAGCCTGGTCATGAGCCTCAACGCCCAGCAACTCTTCGCCCTGCTCCCTGCCGTCTATCGCAATCGCGACGGCGACAACGGGGACCCGCTGCAATCCCTGTTCAACGTGCTCGCCCAGCAGCTCGGCATCGTCGAAGACAATATCCAGCAGCTCTATGACGATCAGTTCATCGAGACCTGCGCGCCCTGGGTCATTCCCTACATTGGTGACCTGATCGGTTACAACTCTATCTATGAAGTCTCGGGAGCAAGTTTTGACAGCCGTGCGGAGGTGGCAAACACGATTGGCTACCGCCGTCGCAAAGGCACACTCCTGGCTCTCGAACAAGTGTCAGCGGATGTCTCCGGCCGCACCGTTGTTGCCGTTGAGGAGTTTCGCCACGTCATCACCACGGAAAGCATGCGGCTCGTTCGACCTCGCCACGCGTCAACCGTAGACACGCGTCACACGTTTGCGCTGGATGGCTTTGGGTCTGCGTTCGACACCATCAGCCGCACAGTCGATGTGCGCCGCATCGCACCGCGTCTGCGTGTGGCGCCCGACCCCGATCCGGCGGCGCTCGATACCAGCCTTCACGGGCCTGGGCGCTTCAACATACCGGACATCGCGATTCACCTTTGGCGGCTCAAGAGTCGCCTGGTCACCGACGCGCCCGCGTTTCCGGTCGGCGAGGGCCGGTATATGTTCAGCCCACTTGGCGCGAACATGCCGCTGTTCTCGCAGCCACCCGCGCGGGCATCGTTCAGCAGCCTGACCAGTCGCATCGATGTGCCCGAAGCCATCGATCGCGTTGAGTTCGCTCGCAGCTTGAGTCGGCCCCATACGGCGGCCTTTTATGGACGCTCGGCAAGCATCCTCCTTACCGCGGACGGAGTTGCCGTTCCTGCGTCGCAGATCGTCTGCGCCAACCTCTCCGACGCGGCACGCAGCGCATGGTGCACAGTGCCCGCGGGTCGAATCGCAATTGATCCTGAACTCGGCCGGATCGCGTTCGCCGGCGATCTTCCGATCCCGAAGTTGCTCCGCCTGAAGTACTCCTACGGGTCGCCGGCGGAGATCGCAGGCGGACCTTACGATCGCACCGCTTCCCTCGTTGGCCTCCATCCCGCTCACGCGTCGCTCTTCCTCGTAATCGACGCCGCCACGCTGCCGCTCGAGAGAGCGGTTGCACAGTGGAATGCGCTCGTTGCGTCTGCTCCTTCGTCGACTGGGATTATCGTCCTCCCGAACTTCGAAACTTTTCGTGTAGACCTGACTCGCGGCAATGCAATTCAGCTTCCGCCGGGCTCGAATCTCACGCTTGTTTCGGGGCAGCCTCTCCCAGCAGGCGGTCCATTCGACGTCGTGTGGAATCACTCGTGCGCTACGCTTCACGGCGATATGGAGGTGTTGGCTCCTTCAGCCCCGGTCCAATGGGCGGGAGAAGGAGCTGCCGCCGGGCAACTTCTGCTCAGCGGATTGTGGGTGGCGGGCCGGCTCTCTGTTGTGGGCGGTGCTGCCACAGTTCAGATATCTGACTGCACGTTCGTTCCCGGCATGGCGCTCAGCCGCGCGGGTGATCCTGCCTTCCCAGGCGAAGCCAGCGTTCGCGTCACTGCGCAGGGAGCTGCCCTCACCGTAACGCGCTCCATTACAGGCCCAATCGTTGCGGATGCAGGCGGCTCGACCCGGGTGTGCGGCAGCATCATGGACGCGACATCGCCTTGCTGTGTGGCATATGCCGCAGCCGACCTCGCGTCGGCTGGAGCCGATCTACACATCGAGGACAGCACCGTCATTGGCAAGGTTCACACGCGCACTATCCCGCTTGCGTCGAATACGATCTTCGTCGCGCGCCGCCCACGGCGCGACCCATGGCCCGCGGCCATCTGGGCGAGCCGCCGCCAGACCGGCTGCGTGCGATTCTGTTCGCTTCCCTTCGACTCCATTACGCCGCGCCGCTATCGTTGCCTGCCGCCCGACGGAGCGCGTGAAGCCGCCCTGGCACCCAGCTTCATTACGCTGCGCTTCGGTGAGCCCGCGTATGCCCTGCTTAGCGGATACGTTCCGCTGGCAATCTGGCACGGCGCGGACAACGGCTCGCAGATCGGCGCCTACAACGCGATACAGGAGACTGAAGCCATTCGCAACGTGCAGCTTCGCGCGCCGGAGTATCTCCCCGTCGCCCTGGAGAGCGGAATCTTTCTTCACCCCTCACAACCGCTGCCGACCCGAGCGGTTCCCCGGCTTGGCTATGGCAGCAATGTGCCGGCGCGTCAGTGCTGCGATGACCCACCTGTCGCTGCACCCTCATTCTCGGGCATCGGGGGCGGTCTGCTCTAGTAGCTGTTGAACACCCGCAACAGGGCCCAGGTTTCTTTGAAGAGGAATGGTCAAGGTGCTCTTATGAAAGGTGACTTCAGCCGTATCCGGTTCCTCCCCGCGAAACACTACACCGCCGTGCTCGAACAGCAGGGCCGCGTCTCGCTGGATGCGGACAGGAACGAGCAGGTGGCGATCGACGACTACCTTACGCGCACGGAGACCGTCGACGTCATAGGCCCGTTCGGCGCGCCCGAGCACGATCCCGGCTTCGCGATCAGCGTCTCGCAAAACGAGATATTGATTGGCGCCGGTCGCTACTATGTCGAAGGGCTGCTCTGCGAGAACACCTCCGACCGACTCCCTTATCTGAACCAGCCGTACCTGCTGGACCCTTCGCCCAGCGACGGCACGCTGCTCTCGGAGCTGGTACAGGCCGGCGGAACCAGTGCCATCCAGGTGTACCTCCAGGTGTGGCAGCGGCTCGTCACGGCGCTGGATGATCCGTGCCTGCGGGAGCCCGCGCTTGGTCAGGCGGATACAACCGCGCGTCTGCAGACCGTGTGGCGCGTTGTGGCCAGTCTTGTGCCGCCTCCGAAACCTTCCCCCGTTGGAGGCAAGCGCCCAATCACGAGCGTCTTCGGCGGCAGCCTCCTCGAAGCCCGGCAAGGCTTAGCCGAGATGCTACGGCAGACCTCGGCGCCTGCAAAGGTAGAGTTGGCTGCGTCGGCAGTTGATGTCTCGGTGCTCAACAGACTGCCGATCATCCTGCTGAATCCGATTGTTGCTCCGATTCCAACTCCGCCGACTCCTGCGCCCCCGCCTGCCGCGCCCGTGGACTGCTGCACTGCAATGTACGCGAATACACCGGCCGTGAGCACAGGCGCGATGAGCGCGACGACCGCTGCTGCCGGATCGGATTGCTCCTGCCAGCCTATTCCCGCCGCCGGGTACCAGGGACTGGAAAACCAACTCTACCGGGTCGAAATCCACCGGCCGGGAGACCAATTGACTGCGACGCTGAAGTGGTCGCGCGAGAACGCTTCCGTTGTGGCCTCCATCTCCGGCGTTCATGGGACAACCATCACGGTGGATTCGCTCGGCCCGGACGCCAACCTCGGCTTCTCGGCCAATCAATGGGTCGAGATCAGCGACGATGCCGACCTGTTCGGAGGGACCCCGAACGGTCCCGGCCTGCTCTACCAGATTCAGAGTGTTGACCTGACCGTTCCCTCCATCACGCTTACCGCGCCCGTCGTGAGCGTGAACCCGGCACGGAACGCGCGAGTGCGGCGCTGGGACCAGGGCGGCCCCATAGCAACCGCATCCGGTGTGCCGCTTCCCGTCGGCAACTGGCTCACGCTGGAAAACGGCATCCAGGTCGCCTTCCGCGCGGGAACCTACCAGGCGGGGGACTTCTGGACCATTCCCGCGCGCACCGCCTCGGGGGTTATCGACTGGCCACCGTGCGGCGGGAACGGCGAGCTCTTCCAGGCGCCGCATTCGACCCTGGTCTATAACGCTCCCTTAGCCTGCATTCACTGGGAACCCAAGCTGCGGAAGGTCATCGTCGAAGACTGCCGCCGCTTCTTCAGCCCACTGACTGAACTCAGCGGCCCCGCTGCTTCTAAGGCCCTGCACGTGACGGCGACGAACTGGACGAACGACGCGCTCATCACCGCGGACGTCTGGGTGGCGAACGGTCTGTCCGTTACGCTCGATAACGCGCCCACGAGCCCCATCACAAACGCCGAATTCGTCGTTACCATCGAATCCATCTTTGATCCGTTCCCGAACTTCACGCGCCTCCCTATCGGGAACGAAAAAGAGGCTGCGCTCCTGCGGCCGTTCACGTATCTGCGGACGGAATTCGCCATCGACTCCCCGATCACCGTGAGTGGCTCCACCATAGCGTGGACCCTGCCGTTCCTCAAAGCACCGGCGCTCCAGGTGCTCACGATAACGGCCATCAACACGGGACTGCTGTTCGGCGCAGCGCTTGGTCAGTACGCTCGGGTCCGCGTGCGTCTCTTCGGCAACACCATCTCCTCCGGTACAGGAGCGACCCAGCTTTTTCTGGACGGCCACACTCTGGGCCAGCCGACCACCAACGCAGACGGAACGCAGCGTATGGACTTGCAGCTGCCTTCAGGCTCCGGCAGCGCGTCGAGCGACTTCGAGTCCTGGTTCTATGTCGCCCCTACCCTCCTGATTGCGAACCTGAGTGTCGCCTTCCCTGCCCTGTTCGCCATCGTGTTCAACAACGTCGTGACCGGGGTCTCGAACACGGCTCCCAATCCCGCAACGGGCACCACGGGTCCGGCGGTCTCGCCGTTCGTCACGATAACCACAAACTACCGCGCGCTAGCGGATGCGCAGATCACCCTTTCGCTCGTGGACGAAAAAGGAGTCGCATCCACGAACGCCACCATTGAATCTCCTATCACGATCCACCGCGGAGAGCAGTCCGTCAACGCGGCCATTACCGTCACAGGAAACCCGGAGATCAACGCTGTTCCAATGACTGTGACCATCACCGTCGAGGCCAGCATCGTCTCAGCGATAGGCCCACTGCCCACCACTCCCGTTAACTTCACACTCACCGGCGGCTTCTCGCAGCAGGTTATCAACTAAGGAAGGGACTCTCCTCGATGCGTGCTGTGTGGTCCTTTTGGAGCAAGCCATTTCGCGGTGGAAAGGGCCGTTCATGGCCGAGCTCGCTCCACCACATGCTCGCGTGGGGGCTCTCGTTGCGCCTGGCGCGCATCTACTTCCCCGAGACCGTGCTCGTCACCGATACGCCCGGCAAGGCGCTGCTGGTCGACTCTCTGGGGCTCTCGTTCACCCATGTCTCCACGGAGCTTGATGAGCTTCGCCACTGCGATCCGGGGTGGTGGGCTCTCGGCAAACTCGTCGCCTATCGCATGCAGGAGCAGCCGTTCATTCATCTCGACACAGACGTGTTTCTTTGGAAGCCGCTTCCCGCCGCCATGCTGGCTGCGCCCGTCTTCGCCCAATGCCCTGAAGAGCATCCGCCGCTGGACGCGTGGTGCGGCCCACAGGACATCGAACGTGCGTTCGCCGCGGGCAAACTTCCCTTGCCCGCAGAGTGGGAGTGGGCCCGCTCGAGCACGCTTCACTGCTTCCGCGAAGCGAACTGCGGCATCATGGGGGCCAATCGAACGGACTTCGTCCAGTACTACGCCAGCTTGGCCATCGACCTAATCACCAACCCCAAGTACGCCGCAATCTGGGAGACGTTTCCGGACCTCTGCGGTTACATGATGATCCTGGAGCAGTTCCTGCTCGATGCATGCTTTGAGTTCCACCGCTCCCACCCGCAGTCGCCATTCCGTGGCATGTACATGCGCTACCTCTTTCCGTCGTTCGGCGAGGCCTACAATCACGACGCCGCCGCGCGCGCGGGCTTTACGCACCTGCTCGGGGACGCGAAGCTCGACCCTCATGTCTCACGCCGGCTTGAGGAGCGCAGCGAGCAGGAAGACCTTGGCTTCTATCGGCATTGCCTTCATCTAAGCCGTCACGATCCGCTTACGCGCTTGAGCCTTTAACCGTTGCATTTCTTTGCCCGAGAACGTCATGACGCTTGCTTCGCACATCGCGCGCTCACCCGCAAAGCCTGAAGCCCACTCGGTCAGCAAGTCCCGCCCTGCTCCGTCGCTGTTCGCGTCCCAACGGCCTGCCGACGATGTCGAGCAATCCAAAAACCGGCTGCGGAGAAGCCCGTTCGGCGAGGTCAGCGTCACACCGTTCACCTCCACCCACCAGCCTGGAACGGCCGCTCTGCCGTTCCGTGTTCAACCGAAGCTTCGAATCGGTGCGGTGGATGACCCCCTCGAGCACGAAGCAGACCACATCGCCGACAACATCATGCGAATGGACTCGCCGGCCATCACTGCCCATCCTGTCTCCCCCCGCATCAGCAGAAAATGCGCCGCGTGCGAAGAAGAAACTGCATCCGAGGCTCCCCTACAGATCAGCAGAAAGTGCGCGGCTTGCGAGATGGAAGAGACGCCCGAAGCTCCGCCTCAGGTGAGCAGAAAGTGTGCCTCCTGCGAAAAGGAAGAGGAGCATGAAGCTCCCGTCCAGCGAAAGTCTGGCATCCCCTCCTCCACAAACAAAGCCGCGCACCATGAAGCGCCCGCCCAGGTCGATGATGTCCTTCGCTCGTCAGGCCAGACACTTGACGTGCACGCGCGCAGCTTCTTCGAGCCCCGGCTCGGCTTCGACCTTAGCCGCGTACGCATCCATGCAGACCGCGCTGCCTCCAACTCTGCACAGTCGATCAACGCGCTGGCCTACACCACAGGATCCAACATTGCATTCGCGGCAGGTCAGTACCAGCCGGAGACGGACAGTGGCCGAAGGCTGATCGCCCACGAACTCGCGCATGTGCTGCAGCAAACTGGCGGGGACCAGGGGTTCGTGCGCCGGTTGGGGGATGTCAGCAAAGCGCCCCTGATGCTGGGGTGTGCGATCCCTCCCTCGAACGTTCCGCCGACGAACGAGTTTGTGCTTTTCCCGAATCGCGGAACCACTCTCGATGCGACTGCAAAGGCTAAAGTCGGCAACTACGTCGATCGTTACAACGCCTCTGGAAGCGGCGCTGCCGTGCGAATCGATGGCTTCGCCAGCGAGCCCGGAGACGATGCGCTCAACTGGCAACTCTCGTGCAATCGCGCTGGTGCAGTGCACGACGAGCTGGTGCATCCCACCGCGGCCACAAGCCCCGGCCTTTCGGAAGGCTCGATCAGTGTCTTCATGCACGGAGAAACCGCGGAGTTCGGCCCCGAATCCCAAAATCGCCGGGCCACACTCTCACCGCCGCTCGCAGGCAGCTCCCAGGGCTCTCCGACCGTAGCAGGAGACACCGGCCAGCCACCTTCCATACCCGACAACACCACGCCTCCACCCACGGGAGGAGGCGGCGGTGGAACCGGCACCACAACTCCGCCTACAGACAGAGGCGGCGCCCAGGCGGCTCCGCCCGAACGCCCCACCTGCGCGATCAATCCCGCCTGCCCGGACGACTTCTGCCTGCCCTTCCCCACGCAGCAGCAGGCACTCGATGATCGCGCTGCAAACGGGGAAGCCGTGCTCTCGACCATCTCGTCTCTGAACGCACATGCCGAACCCCTGTACCGCAGATTTGTATTCAGCCCAGGGCCCGCAGGAGACGTCAGCGCCCAGTTCGCCGCCGACTTCACCTCCTCCCGCAACACCCGCGACGCCACGCAGGACGTCGCGCACGCGCTCGAGACCGACCTCCGCAGCCACCCGCCCGTCTTCCCGCCCGGCACGGACCGCGTGACAGTAGATGTAGACGCCGACTCGACGCGGGCGGCTTTGAAAGCACAGTTGAATCAACTCGCCACTACCGGCCTCGTCTACAACATCCCCGTTGAAGCTCCCGGCCTCCTTGCCGGCGGCGTCGGTCTGGATCAGGGAAGCTGCAATGTGGGAGCGAACACCTCCGGCGCACAGGCGGACAGCCGCTCTGCCAGCGTTCGCGCTGACGTTTTCCGCAACCCCGACGGGTCTCTGCTCATTACGCCCGACATCCGCTTCACAGTCGTTGACACGGTGGACTTCTGCCCCGGCAACTGCGGAGGCGTCTTCGCTCGATTCTTCGGCAACACGGTCGAAATGTCGCGCTGGGAGGCCAGTTCCATCTCCGGCGACGTGCCCTTCACCGTCCGCTTTCCTGCACCGTCGCTGGTCGGCGCCTTTGACTCCGAGGACTAGCCTCAGAGCTTTTCGGCGCGCACACTCTACCTGCAGTCCCGACGTGCCGCTGCGGCGTTGCCCTCGTGATACGTGAACGTCAGCCCACCCGGCGAAAAGTTGAACACAGGAGGCTGCCCCGGCGTTACTCCAACCTGCCCGCCGGCCGAGACTCCGATCCCCAGCCGGCCGCCATCGCAGAATCTATGGATCCCCACCTCCACCTGGAGCGGCGTAAACCCGAACACAAACGACGTGGGCGACGGCACAGCTGGACCGCCAAACCGGGGCGAAACGCTGCCTGCCTGCGGACCACCGGTCACCTGCCCCACGGTGACGGTCACGCTTGGATTCTCGTCCGGGCCGCGCTGAATCTGGCCAAGCGATCCACCCGCCGAGAAGGAGGCCTGCTGCACGGTGCTTGGCACGCGGCCGTTGCTGTCCGAGGCCGGCTGCGGAAATCCCTCGGTCTGCACCTGGATGGTGGGCGAAGTAAGAACCGAAAGTGTAACGTCCCCGGCGGGATTGTCCTGGCTATGCCAGACGTGCTGGTAGGCCGAAGCGTTCCACGCCACTGCGGCCTGGTCCACCACGACCCCGACGCCCGAGCCGCGCACCTGTTGAGACCGCGGCGAGACGATTGAATTCTGTGGATCAAAACCCACTAGCGTCTGGTGCGTCACATCGGGCCCGCTGGCGTCCGCGGCTCCGCCGAGAGTCGCACGGGGAACCGACAGGTCGTCCCGTGTGGTGATGGCATTGGGCGCAGACCTGTCCTCGGGCGCCGCCTCCGGCAGTCCTTGCGCACGCACAAAGGATTGAATCACCAGGTGCCGGAACTCCGGCTGACGAAAGCTCTGTAGCCACACATCCCGCGCTGTATCACCCACCAGTTGCGGGGAGGGGCGGTCTCCCAAACGCAACGGCGGCAGGTGGGGCACGGGCGCACGCGCGCCGGGCTGAAGAAAGGGGCTCAGCCGCGGCAGGTCCGCGGGCAGAGGAAACAGCGTGACCGGCGGCAACGGAGCCACCGATGCCCCGGCTGCGTGCCGCATGCTCAGCGGACTGCGCGGCGCGGGTTCATCCGTACCCTGCCTCTGCACCATCGCGTGGGTCGCCGGCTCCGGCGCAGCATTGCCTGCGAGCACGGCATGCGCATTCCGCTCCAGCGGATGATCGGGCCCTGCGAGCTCCGCCTGTTCTGCACTCTGTTCGCAGCGTCCGACGCTCCTTTGCTGCGCCACGTGAACCAACTCATGCGCGAGCAGGTCTCGGCCGACGGGTGTCTCGGGGCTGAATCGCCCCCGACCGAACACAACGTGATCCTTCCAGGTAAACGCGGCCGCTCCGATGGACTCCGCAGATGCGGCGGCATGCGCATCCGCATGAACGCGCACTCTGCTCAGGTCCCCCAGCCGCGGCTCCAGGCTGTGCCGCAAAGCCGGAATCAGCGGCTCGCCGCGAGGACAGGATTGCTGATCAGAGCTCTCCCGAATTCCGGCGCCGGTGTTGCCCGCAGCCGACGGGCCACCGCAAGGGCTCGTTCTACGCATGCCCACACCCGCGGGCTCGCGTATCAATTTCGGTGCGCCGAAGGCCGGCGACGTGTGCCGCCGTCGAGTAGTCTGAGGCCCGGCAACAAAAACTCCCATGGCGGCACCCTCAACAACACCTTGCGGATAAGCTAGTCCCTTTGGATAGCTGAGAGCAAGGTTCGGTATCGCTATCGTTCCGGGATCTACAGGTCGGAGAGGGACTTCTCCAGAAGCCTTATAGACTGTGTGCGGAACGACGACGTGGCACTTTCGGTGCAGTTTGACACCGCGGGAACCGAGCCACAGCGCTGCGGATGAGGTCCGCTTCTCTAACTCATCGAAGTTCGATAGAGATCTGACGGTCTTCTGCGTCTTCTCTGGACGACATCAATACCGTCAGCGTCATCGGTGGGAGGTTGACCTGGTTGTTCCTTACGTTCACACCCTCTCCGGAGGTTAGCTCAAGCTTCTCGCCCTCCAGCAAGGAGAAGGTACAAGGCTCCTCGCCAAAGTTGATGAGGATGCGTGCCTCATCACGCCCCATCAGCAGCGTTCTCTTCCCTTCGTCCGTCGAGACCGAAAGGCTATGCATGTCCCCGTCGTTGAAGCAGACATTGCTTCGGCGCACTTTGATGAGCTCTTTCACCCACGCTAGCATCTCCGCGTGCTTGCCTTGATTTTGTTCCTCCCAGTTCAATCGCGACATCTCGTAGGTCTTCTGATCTTCCGGATTCGGCACCTCGCCACCGAAGCCGAATGCACTGAACTCACGCTTGCGTCCTTCGGCAACGAGTCGACGCATCTCGGGATCCTTGTGGTCCGCGAAATAAAGGAATGGTGCAGAGGTGGCCCACTCCTCCCCCATAAAGAGCATGGGTATGTAGGGAGCTGTAAGCAAGAGACCAACTGCAACCTTCGCCGCAGCAAGTCCGACCAGGTGCTCCAGGCGTTCGCCGCGCGCGCGATTCCCGACCTGATCGTGATTCTGATCGAAATGCACAAAGTGGTGCGCCGATAGCCCATTCACCGCGCGCCCATGCCGCCGCTTGCGATAGCCGGAGTATTGCCCGTCATACACGTAAACGTGTTTCAACGCTTTGCGCAGATGGTCGAGTGAGCTGAAGTCATCGTAGTAGCCAGTCTCTTTCTCTCCCGGACTGTAGAGCACGGTAAACAGCGCGTGGTGGAAGTCATCACTCCATTGGGAATCCATGCCATAGCCGTTAGCTTCGCGTGAGCGCACTACACGAGGATCGTTCAGATCGCTTTCGGCGATCAGGTAGAACTCTTTCAGTAAGGTGGCGCCAAGGCGCTCGACCTCGATGGAGAGCTGTTCCATGAAGTGGACCGCGGAGAGATCGATGAAGGCGTGAACGGCATCGAACCGCAGGCCGTCACAGTGGTATTCCTTGAGCCACATGAGCGCATTGTCAACAAAGAACCGCCGCACTTCGTCGCTGCCCTCCTGATCGAGGTTGACCGCGCCTCCCCACGGTGTCTTTCGGTCTTCGTTGATATAGGGGCCGAACTTGGTCGTGTAATTCCCCACGGGGCCGAAGTGGTTGTACACGACATCGAGGACTACGCTCAGGCCGACCGCGTGACACGCGTCAACAAAGCGCTTGAATCCATCCGGCCCACCATATGGCTCGTGAGTGGCGAACAGTGCCACGCTGTCGTAGCCCCAACCCTGCTGGCCCGACCACGCGGCGACGGGCATCACCTCGACGTGTGTTACGCCGAGATCACTGAGGTACTGCAGATGCTGAATGGCGCCATCGAACGTTCCTTCCTTACTAAAGGTGCCGATATGCAATTCATAGATGATGGCGCCGGCCTTTGGTGAGCCGCGCCACAGCTGGTCGTGCCACTCGAACACCCTGTGATCGTAGAGTTCAGAGGCTCCGTCCACACCGTCGGGCTGACGCGGGCTTCGGGGATCTGGGTAGGGCGTTGGATCATCATTCAGGAGGAACGCGTATCTGTCGCCGTACTCGGCTTCCGGCACTTCGAGCGTCCACCAACCGCGCTTGTTCGGGCCGTTCATTGGGAGGATGTGATCGCTCCATTGCAACGAGACCCGTTCAGACTGTGGAGCCCAGACGCCGAACTTGTACATGACACATCTCCCTTCGCGAACCTTGGATTCCTTATGCAATGACATTTGTTGGCCGCGTACTGACGAAAGCGCATGTGCCCTGACTCACATGACAAGAATCTGGATTAGCAGCGCGGGGGGGCAACATGATTTGGAACTTGCCCCCTACGTTCTGCCCTACGACGCCACCCACAGCAGCGGCTGACGAATCGGGAAATTGCGCACGATCTCCGGATCCTTCGGCTCAGGGTCGAGTTTCTTCCAGAGTTCCAGGAAGTCCGTTCGCCCGCATGAAAGCCCCGCAAACAGGAGGCTTGGCTGCCGCACCGGTAGTGATTCGAAGTGCTCCACGTCCTTCGCGTAAGGCCATGCGCTCTTGTCCTTCAGATACGGATGCAGGAACTCCACACCGCGGCACATCCCACGGCCGTCTGGTAGCGCAAAGTGCACCAGGTCATCACCCGGCCCACTCAGGGACTTGCACAGCATCGTCATCACATCCAGGTTGAAGATCGAGTAGCTGTAGGGCTTGGTCCGCGCAAGCTCCATCGGAAAGCTGCCGTTCGGCGCCATCTGCGCGGGCAGCAGCACCTCCGTGTACATCCTCCTCGTCTCCGCACGGGTCTTTTCGTCCCCTACAAGGCGCGCGAACTCGGCGGCCTGGAGAGCCCAGCAGCTGCCGTGATTGTTCTTCGCGGCCTTCTCTTCCTTGCCGTTCTTGCTCGTCTGCATCCAGTCCAGATACGCCGCAAACCATCCGTGCACCGCGTCCCGCTCTGCCGCGGTCAGAAAGCGCCCACCCAGCACCGTGCTCGCGCGCGCCACCTCCACCAGGTGCAGCGTATCGATGATCCCCGTCCCTCGTCCCGGAGATACGCCGTGGATCGCCTGCGCGTGCTCCAGGTTCGCGTTCATCCGCGTGGCCGCATCCACAAACCAGGCGCGCAGATGCCCCGCGGCGGCCTCGCCATACCGCGCTTCCCTGGTTAGTAGCCACGCAGCAGTCAGCGCTGGCATCTGCACACTCAGCCCGATCAGCGCGTCCCTGTGCCCCGCAAAGTTTTCCGGATTGCTTTCCCCGTCGCGCCGGATGTAAGGGCCGCCCGGATGCGCGGGGTCCGGCCACCAGTAATCGCCCTCGGAGAAGAAATCGTGCACCCCGCCGGGGTTGCGAGCGGAGGCATACGCCGTAATCGTCTTCGGGGCTACGCCAAGATACTGCTTCGCCTCCCGCAGCACGCGCGCACGGTCGACCCGCGCCACCATCGCATAGCCGTCCCCGCTCTTCTCCGGCTTGGCAGCAAACGCAAGCCGGACCGCGGAGACCACCGCGCCGGCGATGAAGGTCCTTCTATTCAGCGTATGAAAGTTGTTTTTCATGCTTGCACTAACAGACTTCCCGAACAGTACACGACTAAGCCCCGCCATGCCATTGATTGTACGGATGCAGGCACTTAGCGCACGTCCACCATGGAACGAATAGGTCTAGCGGTCCCGCGCCTTGACACTCCTCCTTTTCGGCATGCAGAGTGGTATCGGGCAGGTAGAACGCCGTCCCAGAAGAAATCCCTGGTCGACTGCTGGTTCGCCGCCCCTAGTCCATCAAATTCGCTACCCTGTTCCATCTCTGGAGACCCCCTCGCATATGAAGTCCCGCATCGCCCGATACCTGTTTC
The DNA here is from genome assembly GCA_963791875.1 of uncultured Acidobacteriaceae bacterium. Lineage (GTDB taxonomy): Bacteria > Acidobacteriota > Terriglobia > Terriglobales > Acidobacteriaceae > Edaphobacter. The sequence continues at coordinate 227,740 of CAWBUI010000001.1, read as the reverse complement.
TTCTTGTTCTGCTTTTTCCAATTCTGCCCCTTCACGCGCAGCTCACCACCGCCACCATCGTCGGCAGCGTGCTCGATGCATCCGGCGCATCCATCGGTGGCGCGGCCGTGACCGCCACCAACGCTGAAACGCACTTCACCCGTACCGTCAACACGGGTTCTGCAGGCAACTACCGCCTGGACTTTCTCCCCGTCGGGACGTACGCGGTGCGCGTGGAGGCGCAGGGCTTTGCCGCTTTTGAGAAGCCCGCCATCGTCCTCACCCTGAACGCGGAAGTCCGCCTGGATGCCAATATGAGCGTCACCGGGACCACTCAGACCGTTGAGGTTACCGCTGACGCTCCCCTCGTCGAGACCACGTCCTCCTCCCTCGGCCGCACCGTCACCAACGAAGAGGTGGACAACCTCCCGATCGTGAATCGGAACGTCTACGATCTCCTCACGCTCACCCCCGGCGTCCAGTCCAGTTCAAACATCAACACACTCGGCTACCCGCAACAGGTTGTCTACATCAACGGCGGCACCGACAATTTCGTCGGCTCCGTCAGCTATTACCTGGACGGTGGCCTGAACATGACGTTCATTCGCAACTCAGGCAACATCCTTCCGAACCCTGATGCGCTCCGCGAGTTCAACGTTCAAACCAACAACTACAACGCCCTCTACGGCCGCATGTCGTCGGGCCTGGTCAATGTCGTAACAAAATCAGGCACAAATAGGGTTCATGGCTCCGTCTTCGAGTTCTTCCGCTCAGACAAGCTCAATGCCACCCCGGCCTTTTCGGTCAACGGCAAGTCGCCGCTCCACCGCAACCAGTTCGGCGCCACCCTTGGCGGCCCCATCCTCCACGACAGGACCTTCTTCTTCGGCTCCTACGCCGGTCTCCGTCAAACCACGGCGAGTCTGCTCAACAGTGCCATCGTGCCCACCCCGGCGCAGCGCCTGGGTGACTTCAGCGCCAACGTGCCGACGACCAGCGGCGCCATTACCTCCTGCACTCAGACCCTCTCCGCCGCCGATAAAGCCGCTGGGAACTTCATCCTCTGCGACCGGCTCACGAACCCCGCGAAGCCTGTCCCCTATAGCCGAAACGTCATCCCCTCGGGGCAGCTCGACCCCACTGCGCAGAACATCATCACCCGCAACATCCCGCTCGCCGACAACGGAAATCTCTGGCAGGGCTACTCCGTATCACCGCTCAATACCGATGAGTTCCTGATTAAGATCGACCACAATCTCGGCCAGAAGCACCGCATCGAAGCCATGTACTTCAACACCAGCGGAAACCAGAGCCAGAGCCCCGGCGGCAACCTGAACTGGTCGCGCCAGAACTTCACCTGGCGCCAGCAGAACGCCAACCTCTCCGATACCTGGACCGTCAGCCCCAACGCCGTCAATCAGATCTGGGCCAACTACACCCGCATGCTCTCCGGCCGGGTCAACACTCCGGGCACCTCACTGTCCGACTACGGCTCCAGCTTCTTCACCCAGGGCGCGCCCATGCTCCCGCAGATCACCGTCACCAACTACTTCACGCTTGCACAGGCCATCAGCGGCCCGAAGACCGGAACGAACTTCTACTCGCTGCGCGACGTCTACAGCCTTACCCGCGGCAAGCACACCCTTTCGGTGGGCGCCGAAGGCTCGCTCAACAAGGACGTCCAATACACCTACCTGAACAACTACGGCGTCTTCTCGTTCACGTCCAGCACCTCCTCCCGCACGGGCAACGCCCTCGCCGACTTCGTCCTCGGCCAGCCCAACACCATGAATCAGGATTCCCCGGTCAACGCGGCGGACAACTCGTGGTTCTACGGCATCTTTGCGCAGGACGACTACACCGTCCGTTCCAACCTTACACTGAACCTCGGCGTGCGCTTGGATATCCAGACTCCGCCCGTCGATCCGCTCAACCGTGAGGCCACCTTCATCCAGGGCCAGCAGTCCACCGTCTATCCCACGGCTCCTCTTGGCGTCCTCATCGCCGGCGACACTGGCGTAGACCGGGGCATCGTCTCCACCCGCTACCACCATGTCTCGCCCCGCGTTGGCTTCGCCTGGGATCCTTACGGGCATGGCCGCACCGCAGTTCGCGGAGCCTTCGGCCTCTTCTTTGGCTCCGTCTCCGGCAATGAGTGGAACGGCGTCTCCAACTTCCAGCCCTTCGCCGTCCGGAATCGGTACTCCAACATCACTTCGCTTACCAACATCTACGGCGACAAGCGCAGCTTCCCCAACGGCAACCCCTACCCTTACCTGTACACACCCAACGCGCCCAAGCCGTTCATCCTCCCCGCGACCATCGAGGGCATCGACAAGAACTACCAGTGGCCCTACACCTACCAGACCAACTTCTCCGTTCAGCAGCAACTTACTCACGATCTCGCCATGACCATCAGCTACGTGGGCAGCTTCAGCCACGACGTCCCGTTTGCTCCGGACGTCAACTATCCCCTCTATGCCTCCGCCGCCAGCCCCATCAACGGCGTGACCAGCAGCACAACCAACAACTTCGACGCGCGTCGCCCGATCCAGCCGGGCATTCTCTCCACGGTCAGCGTTATCCAGTCCCGCCAGCGCGCCCATTACCACGGCCTGCAGGTCACCGCGGAAAAGCGCATGTCGAACGCCCTCAGCGTCAAGGCCTTTTACACCTGGTCCAAGACCCTCACCACGGCTTCCGTCAACAACCCCGGCGCGGTTCTCGGATCTGCCGAAGACTTCAATCGCCTGGACCTCGAATACGGTCGGGGCGACTTCGATGTTCGCAACCAGGCGAACGTCGCCGTCGTCTGGAAGCCGATATTCTTCAAGAGCGCGCCCCTCTTTACCCGCGCCGTCATCAACGGCTGGACCCTCTCCGGCATCGCGTACCTCCAGAGTGGTTCACCGTTCACCGTCACCACCGGCGTCGACAATAACCTCGACGGCAACACCAACGACCGCGCCAATCCCACTGGCATCACCTACTTCACCAACGCCGGCCATGCCCGTTCCGCGCAGATCGCGCAGTACTTCAATACCGCGTCCTTCTGCTCCTATACCATCGGCTCCACCTCCTGCCCGGCAGGCACCGGACCCGGTGGTCTGGATGGGACCACCCGCCGCAACGACTACACCGGCCCCGGCTACAGGAACGTAAACGCCGCACTCTTCCGTGACTTCAAGGTCCACGAAGGCTTCGCCATCCAGGGCCGCGCCGAGGTCACCAACGTCTTCAACCTCGTCAACCTCAACAATCCCAACTCCTCGCTCAACTCCAGCAACTTCGGCCGCATCACCAGCGCCGGAGCGATGCGCCAGATTCAGCTTGGAGCCCGTATCCTCTTCTAAGCCGTCCGTACCTACACACGCGCGGGCGTCCCACTGCGGGGCGCCCGCGCAGCATCAGCCCCACTGCATATTCCGCCGAGGCCGCACCCACTGTGATCACCCGCCGCAGCTTTCTCGCCTCCTCCGCCGCGCTCACTCTTAGCCGCGCACTCTCCCCCTCGATTGCCCGTAGCCTCGCACCAGCCGCCACCCACCAGCCCCTCACCAATGGCTGGGAGTACCTCCAGGATTCGCTCGCGGGTCCATGGGAGGCGTGGCTCACCGACGAGTCCAACACGTGGACCCCCGTCACTCTTCCCCACTGCTTCAACAGCTACGATGCCTGCGACCCCGACCGCCCCTACTATCAGGGCCCCGGCTGGTACCGCACCCACCTGCCCTTCCCCGCCGACCTTGACGCCGGGCGCCTCCTCCTTCACTTTGCCGGCGCGGGCCAGGAGACGACGATTTACATCGGCACGAAGCAGCTTCACAATCACATCGGCGGCTACGACGAATTCGTCGTCGACATCACCGACGCGGCCCTTGCTCACCGCGCTGACAAGCCAGGCATCCCTGTCGCTATCCAGTGCACGAACGCCCACAACCTGGATCGCATCCCTTCGCAGATGAGCGACTTCACACTCTACGGCGGCATCTACCGCCCGCTTACCCTGGTCTCGGTCCCCGCCCTCAGCATCGAAGCCCTGCATATCACCCCGAGGCTGGCGCCCGCCGGCCCCGCCTCCGCCGACATCTCCCTCCGCCTCTACAACCCCGCTCGGATCGCTGGCGCGGCGACCATCACCCTCCGCATCACCGACCCCGCCGGCAAGCAGATCCACACCAGCTCCAGCCCTGCACCGAACCCGGCCTCCTCGACCGACACCAACCTCTACCTGGCCACCGTGGCTATTCCCTCCCCGCAGCTCTGGTCGCCGAGCACCCCGCACCTCTATACCTGCGCTGCCACCCTCCACTCCCCCGCCGGGGACCACACCGTCTCCGAGCGCTTCGGCCTGCGCTCCTATGAGTTCCTCGAGCACGGCCCGTTTCACCTCAACGGTGAGCGCCTCCTGCTTCGTGGCACCCACAGGCATGAGGATCACGCAGGCTTTGCCGCCGCCATGCCGGCCGACCTGATCCGCCAGGAGCTCACGCTGATGAAGCAGATGGGTGCCAACTTCCTTCGCCTGGCCCACTATCAGCAGAACCGGCAGGTCCTCGAACTGTGCGACGAGCTCGGCATCTGCGTCTGGGAAGAGCTCCCCTGGTGCCGCGGCGGCATCGGCAACGAGGCCTTCAAAACGATGGCGCGCGAAAAGCTCGGCAACATGCTGGACCAGCACCGCAATCACCCCAGCGTCATTCTCTGGGGACTCGGCAACGAAGACGACTGGCCCGGCGAATATCCATCCATCGACAAAGACGCAATTCGCTCTTTCATGACCGAACTTCGCGATCTCGCCCATAGCCTCGATCCCACCCGCCTTACCAGCTTCCGCCGCTGCGACTTCGCTCGCGACATTCCCGACGTCTACTCGCCCTCCATCTGGGCAGGATGGTACAGCGGAACCTATCCCGAGTATGAAGCGTCACTTACGCGCGAACGGGAGCGCGTCAAGCGCCTGATTCACATCGAGTGGGGTGCGGACAGCCACGCCGGCCGCCACGCCGAAGATCCCAACGCAGACCTGCACATCGCCACCGGCCATGGCACCGACGAGCGCGGCTTTGCCTTCAGGAACACCGGCGGGGCGCCGCGCGTCTCCCGCGACGGCGACTGGTCCGAAACCTACGCTTGCGACCTTTTCGACTGGCACCTCGGCGTGCAGGAATCGCTTCCCTGGCTCACCGGCTCTGCGCAGTGGATTTTCAAGGACTTCACCACCCCGCTGCGCCCCGAGAACCCCATTCCGCGCATCAACCAGAAGGGTCTCGTCGAGCGCGACCTTACGCGCAAAGAGGCGTACTTCGTCTTCCAGAGCTTCTGGTCACCGGAGCTCATGGCCCACATCTACGGTCACTCGTGGCCAGTGCGTTGGGGCGCTCCCGGGCAGCAGCGTCTCATCCGCGTGTACTCCAACGCTACCGAAGTCGAGCTCTTCGTGAATGGAAAGTCGGCGGGCTCGAAAAAGCGCACTCCGGGAGACTTTCCTTGCAGCGGCCTGCGTTGGCAACTCGCCTTCCAGCCCGGCGAAAACCACCTTCGCGTCCTTGCCCACCGCGCCGGCAGGACTGTCAGCGACGAGCTGCGCTTCACGTACCAGACCGAGCCGTGGGGCAAGCCGAGCCAGCTCCGCTTGTCCCCTGGCCCGACCCGCGACAACGCCACAGTCCTGGAAGCGACGCTTCACGACGAGCACGGGACCCTCTGCCTGGACGCCCGCAACGTGGTCCACTTTTCCGTCGCTGGCTCCGGCAGGCTCCGCGACAATCTCGGCACCGCCTCCGGCTCCCGCACGGTCCAATTGACCAACGGCCGAGCCCGCATCACGGTTGAGCGGCAGCCCGGCCTGGCGTGCACCGCGGCGGTCGCTTCTCCCGGCCTGCCGACCGCCACCGCGAGCCTCACCTAGCTGCCCAAACACCCCGCCCCGTCGGGGCCTGCGCGGTTCAGGTCGCGTATCGGCATCGCGCGTCCCACTGGCTTTACCTGCCGCACGGGTCCAGAACTGGCGCTCACAGGCCTGCATCCGCAATCCCTTACCCTGCAGCCCCAGGCGCCAGAATCTCGAGGTCTCGCCGGGTGCTCCTTGTGTGAGGATCGTGCGGATTTGCTCGGAAGTTCGAGACGGGGCCTTGGCTCGTCACGGCCGGAAGAGGTTGAGAGAGCGTTTCCTGGCGCGGAATGGCAAATGGACCTTGACACGTTACCGCTGACTCCGTTAGACATTGGACCCACAACAAGACCGCAAGACGCTGTGCGTGGAAGATTATGGCTTTTCTGAGGAGAACAGTGTGAAGACGTTGCGATCCGCAGTAGTCGTCCTTTGCCTCACCATGTGCGTTTCTTTAGGAACCGCCGTTGCGCAAGACACCTCGTCGCTGAACGGAACAGTCACGGACCCCAGCGGTGCCGTCGTTTCGAACGCAAAGGTTACGGTGCACAGCAACTCCACCCGCGATGATCGCGACACCACCACAAACGAAAGCGGCAACTTCGTCGTGTCCAACGTGCTATCCGGGGACTACACAGTGAAGGTCGAGGCGCCAGGCTTTCAGACCATCACGATGAATGACGTGCGTGTGGACCCGGTCATCGGCCGCCACGTGGACATCGCCATGAAGCTTGGCTCGGGCGTAACCGAGATCACCGTTGAAGCTGCAAGCAACTCGGTGCAGACGGAGAGCGCGGCCGTCGGGCAGCTTGTGACGGAAGAACAGGTGAAGAGCATCCAGCTGAACGGACGCAACCCCCAGATGCTTGCGTCGCTCGAGCCCGGGGTCGTTCGCACCTCGCCGGCACTCGCCGGCCTGAATTTCGGTCTCGACCAGTCGTTGTATATCGGCGGTGCCCGCAATCAGCAGACCGTCCAGACACTGGATGGCGCCCCGATGGTGCGCACGCGTTCCAACGGCACCAGCGTGGGAACGGCAGACGTCGACTCGACATCACAGGTGCAGGTGCTCACGAGCAGCTATCCCGCGGAGTATGGCCGGTCGGCCGGCGGTCAGGTCCGGATCCAGACCAAGAGCGGGACCTCGCAATTTCATGGGACGGCGTATGAGTTCCTGCGAAACAATGCCTTCAACGCCAACACGTGGTCTCGTAAGCTGCCCTCGAATCCCGCGTATATCCGCAACAAGCCGTCCGCTTTTCGCTACAACCAGTTCGGTTGGAACTTCAATGGACCGGTCATCCTTCCGCACTTCAACACCGGGCGGGACAAGCTGTTCTTCCTCGTTGGCCAGGAATTCCTGATCTACAACCACGACGACACGGCGACCGGGCAGGTGCCGACAGCCCTGATGCGGACGGGAAACTTCGGCGAGCTTCTCGTCACGAACACCTTCACCTCGCCGACGCAGCTTGTGAGCCCGTACACCGGCCTCGCGTACGCCGGAAACGTCATTTTGCCGTCGGATTTGAGCGCCAATGGTCTGGCACTGTTGAAGGCCTATCCCCTGCCAAATACGTCGACGCCGTCCTACAACTGGATCGAGTCTGCGCTGTACAAGGAAAAGCAGCGCAAGGACACGGTGGTAGTGGAGTGGGATCCAACCGACAAGAACCGGTTGCGTTTCTCCATGCTGAACTATAACTACGACGATTATGAGCCGCATTACGGCGGGTTCAACCGTAATCCCCGCATCTTCCACCGGCCCAACCAGATCGGTGTTCTGCACTATGCGTGGACGAAGAGCCCGACGCTCGTGAATGACTTCTTTGTGTCGGCCGGCGGCGAACATGTCCGGATTGACATTGACACTGCCAAAGGTTTGTACGATCGCACACAGTACGGCATCAACTATCCGTATCTGTACTCGGCGTCGACGAAGTTACTGCCGACCAAAATTCCCGACGATCCAGATTGCAAACTTCACAACGCTGGACGGTGGACCGTATCCATCCCATTCGGGCGGAATGGTGTACGACATCGGCGACACGGTCACGAAGGTGCTCGGCAATCACACCTTCAAAGCCGGAGTTCAATTTGAGTACGCCGGCGAAAATAACTTCGACCAGATCAGCGTCTCTGCCACCGTGCCCGGCGCCACGAACAACCAGAACGGCAAATTCATCTTCACGGACACGCACAACAATCTGAAGAATGGCGCCATCAACGCGAGCACCGGCCGCGCCGTATCCAACGTTGCCGCCGGTCTGTTCGATACCTATGGAGAGATAGGCCAGCGATCGTACACGCTCTACCGAGGGCAGATGTATGAAGGCTTTCTTCAGGACACATGGCGGCTTCGTTCCAATGTTGTCCTGGAACTCGGCGCCAGGTACAGCGTCGATGACCCCCTACTACGCATTGTGGGGAAACCAGTCTGTGTTCAGCCAGAAGGACTACAACCCGGCCAACGCTGTCACCGTCGATCCCAACACGGACGCAGTGAACGGCGGAGATCGCTACAACGGCGTCGTCATTCCCGGAGATAGCTTCCCAGGCAGCGCACAGGGACATGTGGACCCGTCGATTCTGTCGAGCTACAAGAATCTTTTCCGCGGATACGGCAAGGCTTACTCGCCGACCGTAAAAACCAACATTCAGCCGCGCATCGGTCTCTCGTGGCAGATCTATCCGACCACGGTGCTCCGCATGGGCGGCGGGCGGTTCTTCCAGCGCCTGGGCATCACGGATAACGTGTTCACCGGCGGCAATGCGCCGTTCCAGCCATCGGCCACTGTGACCAACGGCCTGGTGGATACGCCAGGAGGCACGTCGGGCAATAGCTTCCCGTTCAACTACTCTTCGCAAGCCTACAACTATCCGTCGCCTGAGGCATACAACTGGAACCTCAGCATAGACCAGGAGTTTCATGGTGTAGGCATATTTACGATAGGATACGCGGGCCGTCGCGGGATTCACGAAGAAGAACTTCTGAACGTGAATCAGCTTCTGCCAGGTACGGTACAAGCAAACCCCACCATCAAGCAGCCCGATGCCCTTCGTCCCTATAAGGGCTTTTCAAACATTACCCAGGCGACCAACGGCGGCTCGTCGATCTATAACTCGCTGCAGACGAACCTCCGCCGGCGCATGTCACACGGCTTCCTCTTCGGCCTGGCATACACCTGGTCCAGAGTAATGGACTATGGATCGGCGAACAATGTGGTGCTGCCCAACACGTACGATCGGCAAATCTACTACGGCCCCGCAGACTTCGACCGCCGGCATGTGTTCGTCGGGAACTTCGTATGGAACGTTCCCTACTTCAGCGGCTCCCACGGCTTTGCGCACGCCACCCTCGGTGACTGGCAGCTCTCCGGAACCTACCAGACGCAGACCGGCGCGCCACTGAACGCCAGCACCGGCAACGATTACGCAGGCGTCGGCCCAGGCTCAGGAACGCAACTGTTCGGCCACAGCGCGCGGCCTACCCTGTACAAAGCGATTCGCTGGCCAAACCGGCTCAGCATTGTGGTTTGACACGTCCGTCTTCTACCAGCCCGCAGCCGGAACCTTTGCGCCGCGTGGCTCGCGCAACTCAATCTATGGTCCCGGCTTCCAGAGCGCCAATGCGGCGTTGCAGAAGACGTGGCGCATCATCCCGGGACACGAGAATCACACACTTATCTTCCGGGCTGAGGCGTTCAACTTCATGAACCACCCGACGCCGGACAATCCAAACACGACGCCCACTTCTTCGAATTTTGGCAGGAGCACGGGCAAGGGCGGCACGTACGGCAGCGACCGTCAGTTGCAGCTCAGCATGCGTTACGCGTTCTAAACATCTCCGCATCATGCAGCAGCAGGGCGAGGTTCTCCCGTAGAGAGCCTCGCCCCTTATCGAGTCGAATTACCCCAAACCTCTGAGGACTGATTGCGATGCGATTCAAGCACACGATTGGACTTTTGGCCGTCGGACTGCCGATGGCTGCGGCCTTGAACGCTCAAACGATGCAGGCGCCTGACATCACCAAGACACCGACGTTGTACGTGATGCCGTATGCGCATCTGGATACACAGTGGCGGTGGGAGTTTCCGCAAACCATCAGTGAGTATCTGTGGAAGACGATGCATGTGAACTTCGATTACTTCGAAAAGTATCCGCATTATGTCTTCAACTGGACGGGCGCCAATCGATATCGCCTGATGAAGGAGTACTTTCCCGCCGACTATGCGCGCGTGCAGGAATACGTCGCCAAGGGCCGTTGGTACCCCGCGGGCTCATCAGTCGAAGAAGGTGACGTGAATGTACCGAGCGCCGAAGGTATCTTCCGGCAGGTGCTGTACGGCAACGAGTACTTCCGCAAGGACTTTCGCGGCAAGTACAGCGCGGAGTACATGCTTCCTGATTGCTTTGGCTTTCCCGCTTCCCTTCCGGCGATCCTGTCACACGCAGGTGTAAAAGGGTTTTCCACTCAAAAGCTAAGTGCGACCTGGCAGCCTGCGCCGCAGGTGGGCGGCGCCGGATCAGTGGAAGATACGCCGGAGGGTATCCCTTTCAACGTAGGTCTCTGGGTCGGCCCCGATGGAAGCACGGTGATGGCTGCGCTGAATCCGGGAAGCTATGGCAGCCAGGTGTACACCGACCTGAGTAGCGCAACTTCCCCGATGAGCGTTCCGGTGCTCTCCAACACAGAGTTGCAGATGTTCACGCCGGAACAGCAAAGAGCGGTGTCGCGCATTCGCGAGCGCCGCGAGCCGAACTGGGTAGAGCGCATCCAACTCGACGGCAAAGTCACCGGGGTGTTCGCTGATTACAAGTACATCGGAACCGGCGACATTGGCGGCGCCGTGAACGAGGAATCCCTCAAGCTACTGGAGGCCACAATTAACAAGGAGGCCACAAAGCTCCCACCGCCGCCGCTTCCGGAGTTCCTGCGCAAATCTGTGCCGAACGCAGAGCCGGTGAAGGTGGGCGAAGGTCCGGTGCATGTTGTCGTGGGCCCAGCGGACCAGATGTTCAAGGACATCAAGCCGGAGATGCAGGGGCGTATGCCGAGGTATTCGGGCGATCTGGAGCTCATCAATCACTCCGCCGGATCTCTAACGTCGCAGGCGTATCACAAGCGTTGGATCGTGATGAATGAGAACCTGGCGGACGCGGCAGAGAAGGCCTCCCTTGCCGCTGCATGGCTGGGAGGTCCTGCTTATCCGCAAAAGCGCATCAACGATGCGTGGATGCTCGCGCTGGGCGGACACTTCCATGACACCGGGGCAGGCACAGCGACACCACAGGCGTATGAGTGGGCGTGGAACGATGACGTCCTGGTCGCGAACCAGTTCGCGAACATCTTTACCGGCGCCACCGCAACCGTCGCGTCCCAGCTGGACACGACAGGTCCCGGTACTCCACTGGTGTTGTTCAATCCCCTCAACGTGGACCGCGAAGACCTGGTGCTGGCCAGCATTACAGGCATTTCGGGCAGCGCCACGGTTACAGGTGCGGACGGAGCCGCTGTCCCAGCGCAGGTGGTGGATGGCAAAGTGCTGTTTGCGGCCAGAATTCCTTCGGTGGGATACGCGGTGTATCACGTCATCCCGGGTAGCGCGTCTGCCAGGAACTCGACTCTGCAGGTTACGGAGCATTCGCTGGAGAACGAGCGATACAAGGTAGCGCTCAACCAGGACGGCGAGGTCGCGAGCATTTATGACAAGAACGTGAAGCGAGAGCTTCTCTCCGGGCCGGTGCGACTCGCTCTGACGACGGACAACCCGAAGCAGTATCCGGCGTGGAACATGGACTGGGACCAGGTAAGTGCCCCACCGCGCGCGTATGTCAGCGGAACGCCCAGTATCCGCATCAAGGAGCGCGGCCCCGTTCGCGTAGCACTGGAGATCACGCGGGAGCACGAAGGTTCGAAGTACGTGCAAGTGGTATCGCTCGCCGCCGGTGAAGGCGGCAATCGCGTTGAGTTTGCCAACACGATCGACTGGCGCGGCACAAAGGAGAATCTCAAGGCAGTATTTTCCCTTACAGCCTCCAACCAGAACGCAACGTACAACGAAGACCTTGGCACAGTCGAGCGACCGAATCGCTTTGACCGGCAGTTCGAAGTCCTATCCCATCGTTGGATCGACCTGACCGATAAGACTGGTAGCTTCGGTGCGACGATCCTGACCGACTACAAGAATGGTTCGGATAAGGTGGACGACAAGACCATTCGGCTTACGCTGCTGCGCTCGCCCGGAACCGATGCTGGCTATACAGACCAGGGCAACCAGGACTGGGGGCACCACGAAATTACCTTCGCGATTGCGGGGCACAGCGGCAGTTGGCGTGATGCGGGCACCGACTGGCAGGGCTATCGCCTGAACAATCCTGTCCGTGCTTTCGCCACCACCGCGCACAGCGGCCCGCTTGGCAGAAAGTTGTCGCTCTTCTCTGTGGATAGCAAGCACGTGCGCCTATTCGCCATGAAAAAAGCCGAGGACTCCGACGAGTTGGTCGTACGGATGGTCGAGACAACGGGCAAACCTACCGGCACGGTCCTCGCGAAGTTTGCCGCTCCGATTCTCCAGGCCCGCGAGATCGATGCGCAGGAACTTCCACTGCGCGACGCCCCGATCGACAAAGGCTCGCTCGTCGTGAGCCTGGGAGCATACCAGCCACGCACCTTTGCGTTGAAGCTCGCGCCGGCCTCTTCGCGAGTGTCCACCAACCTTGGTGCAGCCGCGCAACTCACTTACAACGTGAACGCGGCGAGCAACGACGACGCAAAGAGTACCCACGGCTTCGATGGCAAAGGTAATGCCCTGCCAGCAGAGATGCTGGCCGAATCCGTGATGGTGAACGGCGTGGAGTTCAAGTTGCCGCATGCGTCCACAGACACCAAAGATGCTGTATCCGCAGACGGGCAAGTTATTGAGCTACCGAAAGGCGATTACAACCGTGTGTTCCTCCTTGCGGCGAGCTCTAGCGGCGACACCCCGGCGGAGTTCAAGGTAGGGTCGGCAGCCGCTCGCTTCAACATCCAGGCCTGGAATGGCTTCCTTGGCCAGTGGGACACGCGTGAGTGGAAGAATGTTCCGCAATTCAACTGGAACATCTCGCCCACCACAAAGTGGCCTCCCGCGGATCTTGCAGACCGCGAAAAGCGCGCGCCGTCGGTGAGATATCCGGACGACTACGTTGGTCTTCGCGAAGCCTTCATAAAGCCGGCTGAGGTTGCATGGTATGCGTCACACCATCACGAAGCGACTGGGCTTAACGTCCCGTATCAATACTCGTATTTGTACACATACTCCACTGAAATTCCTGCAGGAGCAAAGACACTTACCCTGCCGAAAAACACGAACGTCAAGGTGTTTGCGGTTTCCGTAGCGAAGGTTCCGCCCCAGGTAACGCCTGCTGCGCCGCTGTTTGATACGGTCCGGCTTACTGCTCCGGCTACGGGAAAGTAGATACCATGCACCGTGGACTGTTTACGCCCAGCGGATAGCCCTAACCCTACTTGCGCCACTGAGCAAAGCTCCGCGAGCTTCAAACGCAGGTCCGGTTGTTCAAACACGCAACGAGAAAAGACTCTTATGCACCTCCGCTCTTGCCCAGTTCTTCTGTGGCTCGCCTTTTCGGCACCGGTCCTCGCGCAGATTCCCGCGGAGGTCGATCCCATGCTGGGCGCAGACAAGGGGGGCAACGTATTCATAGGACCCAGCCTGCCATTTGGCATGGCAAAGCCGGGTCCGGATTACGGCCTCAACGAGGCGAATGCCGGGTGGATGGCGAGTGGCAAGCTGAACGGCTTTTCGCAACTACACGTTTCGGGCACGGGCGGTGGAGGCAAGTACGGGAATATCTCCATCCAGCCCATGTCCGGCGATGCCGACCCCGCGAACAGCGCTGCGGAGCGTAAGAACGAGCACGCTGAAGTGGGCTTCTACTCGGTGGAACTAGGGGACCCCGCCATCCGTGCGGAGATTACGACCGCGAGGCGCACTCCCGTGTACCGCTTTACGTATCCTGCTGGAAAGAAGCGGACACTGCTGGTGGATGTGGGCCACCTGCTGGTCAAGCTGCGCGATTCTCCCCATCGCTACTGGGAAGGGCAGGTGTTGGAATCGACGGAGGTGCATGTCCTCTCGCCCACGGAGATTGCGGGGCGGCAGTCTTCCGTTATGGGCTGGAACATCCAGACCACACCCATGCAGGTTTTCTTTTACATGGTAACCGACACCCCGGCAGTGAACAGCGGAACCTGGGAGGATGGCGCGGCCCCCGTGACCGGGCAGCTGAATGCCACGTACAAAATGCCGTTTACGATGGCGACGCTGCCTGCGCCCGCACCTGTGGTGAGCACTGGAGCCTACCTGACATTCGGGCCAGGTGCGAAGCCCGTAATGGTCAAGATCGGCATTTCGTTTGTGTCCGTAGAGCAGGCAAAGCAGAATGCGTTGCGCGAGGTTGCTGGATTCGACTTCGATTCCACACGGCGCGCCGCGGTTGCAGCCTGGCGAAATGCCCTCGCACCGTTGCGAGTTGAGGGCGGCACACCAGATGAGCGACAGCAATTGGCTACCGGCCTGTATCACTCCATGCTCATGCCGGTGGATCGTACCGGCGAGAACCCTCTCTGGAAGAGCAGCACGCCCTACTACGATGACTTCTATTGCATCTGGGACACGTTCCGCTCATCCGCCCCGCTCCTGACATTGCTTGCGGAAAAGCGCCAGACAGGCATCCTGCAATCGCTGCTCGAGATCCAGGCACACGACGGCTTCTTGGTAGATGGCCGATCAGGAAACTTCGCAGGAAGAACACAAGGCGGCTCCGATGCCGAGATGATGTTCACCGACGCGTACCTGAAGCACATTCCGGGGCTGGATTGGGAAGCCGTCTACAAAGCCATGCGGCACGATGCAGACGCAGAATCAACGGATCCCATCCGGTTCGGCCGCGGCGACATGAACGAGTGGAAGAGACTTGGATATCTTTCCATCGAGCACTCCGACCCGGCGGGCGGTCCAGACCGTCCCGGGTCACGCTCCATGGAATATGCCGCGAATGATTACGCCGTTGCGTTGATGGCGAAAGGTCTCGGCCACAATTCGGATGCCGCATTGTTCTCCGCGCGCGCTGCGAACTGGAAGAAGCTTTGGGATTCAGACGCCTTGGATCACACAGAAGCCGGTGACATTCACGGCTTTATCTGGATGAAGCATGACGACGGCCGCTGGAAGGAAAACTTCGACCCGCGCCTCGTAGGCACGTGGTATACCGACAACTTCTACGAAGCGAGCACGTGGACCTATTCACTCTATGTCCCACAGGACACCCGCGAACTGATCCGCACAATTGGCGGTCTCCCGGCCTTCCGCAAGCGACTCGATCTCTTCTTCTCCGAAGCTGCTACCACGCACAAGCGCTACCGCTACGACGTCGGAAATGAGCCCGGGTTCCTGGCTCCGTATCTCTACAACTGGATCGGCGAGCAGAGCAGCACTGCGCGAACAATACACAAGATCCTGGACGAGAGTTACCACTCGGGCCGCGCCGGTCTGCCCGGAAATGATGACTCCGGCGCGATGGGATCATTTTACGTATTCAACCGCCTCGGATACTTTCCCGTAGCAGCGCAGGATGTCTACCTTATCGGATCGCCCTCCTTTCCGCGATCCACGATCACTCTCGCAAATGGAACAACCTTTACTGTCGTGGCCGAAGGCGCCTCTCCAAACAACGTGTACATTGCGAGCGCAACATGGAACGGAAAGCCCTACCACCGGTCGTGGTTTACCCATGAGCAGCTTGCCGCCGGGGGTGTGCTGAAGCTGGAGATGACCAACCAGCCAGTCCACTGGGACACAGGCGAAGCGCCGCCGTCCATGTCCGACAACTAGTTATGTCCCTTGACCACGCGCCATCTCCGCGAATACTGTCCGCAAGAAGCGGGATTAGTTTGTATTCGCGTCACTCCATATCCTTAGCGGCCATGAAGACGGCTGCTGTCGCCCTTGCATCCTGTCTCTGTTCTGCGTCCGCGTCGCGTGCACAGACCGCAGATGCCGTTTCCATGGTGAATCCCCTCATCGGAACCCAACGCAGCACCATCGGCTATGGCGGAACAATGCCGTTTGTAGCGCCTCCATTTGCGATGACCGACTGGACTGCCCAGACGCGGCAGAACAAGATCAGCGTAACGAGTTACAACTACGATGATCCCAAGATCACAGGTTTCATGGGCACCCATCAACCCGCGATATGGATGGGCGACTATGGCGCCATCACATTGATGCCGCAGGTGGGCAAATTGCGGGTGTCGCCGGAGCAGCGTGGACTTCCCTATCGCCATCAGGATGAGACGTCCAGGCCCGACTACTACAGCGTATGGATGACGACACCGGATGGCCAAAGCATCCATGCGGAGATGACGGCGACAAACCGGTGCGCTCTGCTGCGGTTCACCTACCCCAAAGGAGCGCCAGCGCGTGTACTCGTTGATACGTCGCGGGCTGGCTTCGATGGTCATGCGACGTTTGATCGCGCCGCAAGCGAAATCACCGGTGACAATCCAGAGCGCATGGACAGCCATTTAGGACCTCTTGCGCTGCCGCACTTCCGCGGCTACTCCGTAGTGGAGTTTGAACAGCCACCCACCAAAGGCGAAGTGTATGGCGATGCTGCCGCAGACACGACACAGCACGGGGCGTACGCCGAGTTCGCGACCGACACCGTACTCGTCCGCGTAGGCACGTCGTTCTTGAGCGTAGAGCAAGCGCGGGAAAACCTCCGCCATGAGATACCGGACTGGAACTTCGATCGCGCGCGCGCAACTCTCCATGACACCTGGAACGACAAGCTCGCCCGTCTGTCCATCGCCGGAGCGACACAGGCCGAGCAGACGCGGCTGTACACGGCCCTCTACCATGCGCTGCTTTATCCCCGCGAGTTCTCAGAATATGGCCATTACTACAGCGCCTACGACGACACGGTACACACGGGAACGAGCTACACATCCTTTTCCATTTGGGACACCTTCCGCGCGGAGAACAGCCTGCTAACCCTTCTTGCCCCGGAACGTGTCGATGGCATGATCAACGCGCTGCTGCAGGACTACCGCGAAGGCGGATGGATGCCGAAGTGGCCCAATCCGAGCTACACAAACATCATGATCGCCACGCATGCCGACTCTCTTGTCGCGGAGGCGGTGCGGAAGGGCTTTCATGGATTCGATCGAGACGCCGCATGGGCAGCGGTCTACAAGGACGCGATGACGCCTCCCGATGGTGACACCACACGGCGTTGGCTGGACCGGGAGCCGCACACACCCTACGAAGCGCGCGCCGGATTAACCTATTACAAGCAGCTGGGTTACATCCCCGTTGACAAAACCGATGAGGCAGCCTCTTCCACGCTGGAAGACAGTTACGACGACTGGTGTGTGGCGCAGATTGCGAAGACGTTCGGGCGCACAAAGGAGCATGAATTCTTCTTGCGCCGCTCCTTGAATGACCGTAACCTCTACAACCCGGCGTCCGGATTGATGAACGGTCGCAAGTCCGACGGTAGCTGGGCGCCTATCGGAGGCGAAGACGACCATCCAGGCAACCGGTCCGAGTCCGGTTGGACTGAAGGAAGCGCGTGGGTCTACACCTGGTCGCCGCTGCATGATCAGGCTGGTCTGTTGCAGCTAATGGGCGGAGCAGACAAGTATGCAACCAAATTGGACGAGCATTTCGCTGGCGGCCACAACGTGCACCGCAACGAGCCGAGCCATCACTATCCGTACCTGTATGACTTCGCCGGCCAGCCCTGGAAAACCCAGGCGAAAGTGCGCGAAGTTGCCACCAAAGAGTACGGTTTCGACCAGGGAGGGCTGGATGGTGACGACGACTGCGGGCAAATGTCTGCCTGGCTTCTCTTCACCGCGTTTGGGTTCTATCCGGTGAACCCAGCGAGCGGCGAGTACATGATCGGGAGTCCTATGTATCGCAGTATGTCGCTGAAGCTGGCAAACGGCCGCACCTTCAGGGTGGACGCTGAGAACAACTCTGCCGAGAACGTATACATCCAGAGCGCCACGATCAACGGCAAGCCGCTCACGGTCCCAGAAATCACCTGGGAGCAAATTCAATCCGGCGCGCATGTGCACTTCGCCATGGGACCCAGGCCCTCCCAATGGGCTTCGCAATGGCGACCTGCGCCGATCCCGGCGAAACCGCTGCTCAGCGCTCCGACTGCTCAGAGGTGAGTTGCATTTGCCGCAGAGCCCCCCGCGCGGAATATCCCACGCTACATCTCTGCCTCCCGGCTGCCAAGCCGCTCCACATTGCGTTCGGGTGCCGCACTTATTGACAGCTCACCACCCGCAAGTTAGGGTTTACGCCGACGTGACTGCTTCCTGAGCAATCGTCGGATTTCGAAGAGGACCTACATGGATCTTGCTAGAGGAACGAAGGCCATTGTCACCGACAGTCACTTTCTGGTGCCGTTCAGCGTACTCATTGCGGGGATACTCCTCCTTGTCGTATTGCACTAGTTTGTGCTGACCGGAGAAACGAATGAATCGAGAGTTGCGCAAGGTGGAAGGCAGCAGACTGTCGTTGCATGGGCTGGGTGTGATTTGCGGCTTAACTGCAGGCGTGTGGCTCGGCGCCGCCGAGGCCCCAACGAAGCTTGTCAATGCGGGGTTCTCTCCGTTTGCGATCTCGCTTTGCATGGTAATGGGCGTGTTCACGGCTCGATGGACCTTTCCCACGCTGCTCAAAGGAACGTCGTATGTGTTTGCAGACCTTGCACAGAAGAAGCACCTGATCGTCTGGGCACTGCTCGCGGGCGGGCTGTGGGCAGTGGCGAATACACTGACCGTTTTTGCCATTCGAGACGTAGGTCTCGCAGTGGCATTTCCGATGTGGAATGCCAATTCACTCATAGGGCTCTTCTGGGGACGCGTGCTGTTCCGCGAACTCGACGGTGCCAGTGGGAAGAACATCGCGAAGGTAGTCGTCGGCGCTGTGCTGATCGTCATTGCAGCGGTGATGCTGGGGTTCAGTACGCTGCAAGGCGGTGCCGATGGGACACCATGCCATGCGCGGCATAGCCGCCGCACTGGGCGCCAGCCTGATGTGGGGAACAATGTATGTTCCGTATCGCAAGGCCTATCTGAGTGGGATGAACCCGCTGTCGTTTGTCACCGCATTTACCGTGGGCGAGCTTGGAACGGTGCTCGCGCTAACACTCATTCTCGACGGCGGAGTCCACTCGAGCGCGTTCCAGTTGTTCCACATGCCCGGGGTTCTGTTCTGGCTGTTCCTGGGCGGGTTTGTCTGGGTGATCGGCGACCTGTTCCAACAGTTTGCGGCGAAGTATCTCGGCATCGGGCGCGGCATTCCACTCTCGAACACAAACCAGTTGTGGGGATTGGCGTGGGGAGCGCTTGTTTTCGGCGAACTGGCCCACGCCGATCATCAGCATCTGCTATTGGTAATCGGAGGGTCGCTCTTCATGATTCTTGGAGCGCTTGCGATCAGCACCGCAGTCGCCTCGGCCAAAGAACACACCTCGACAAATGAGGCTGTGCTGCGGGAATGCCTTCGCTATGGGCTGGATTACAACAAGACCATTCTGGCGCAGGCTGGAGACGAGTTTGGCGGCAAGGACGAGAAGCGACGTTGGTGGGATTACGTGATCGTCACTGTGGCGACCATGGTCTTCGTCACGCTTGGTGTGCGCGCCGTTGTGCCGCCGCTGCAGATGAACTCAAGATGGATCGCCGTCTTGGCAGCCGCGATGGTATTGAGCCTGGGCGCCGGCGGATGGAGCCTGTACCGGCGTACGCGATTTAGCTAACGCAGGCGCGTAGCCTGCAGCATCACAGAGGATGATTGCGTCGAATCTTGCAGTAGGATCATTCGTCAGGAGCTTCCATGGCTGTACGGCTGAAGGACATCGCGCGCGATCTTGGGGTCTCCGTGGTCACTGTTTCGAAGGTGCTGCGCGGCAATGCCGATATCGGCGAGGCTACTCGAACGCGCGTGCTGAAGCGCATGAAGGAGCTGAACTACCAGCCGAACATGTTGGCGCGCGGGCTGGCGAGTGGGCGGAGCTATACCGTGGGCCTGGTGGTTCCAGACCTTGTGCATCCGTTTTTTGCAGAGTTCGCGAAATCGCTGAATGGGTTTCTACGCGAGAGCAAACGCGCGTTGATCCTTGCATCGTCCGAAGAAGATCCGGATGTGGAGCGCGGTGAGATTCGTACGCTGTTGAGCCGCGGAGTGGATGTGCTGATCATTGCTTCGTGCCAGGCCAGTCTGCGGAATTTCTATCAGTTGGGCGACGACCGCACGCCGTACCTGCTGTTCGACCGGAACTTCCCGCACTTGGCAGCGCATTTTGTGGGCTCGGATGATGTCGTCGTAGGAGAGATGGCCACAAACCACCTGATTGAGATTGGGCGGAAGCGGATTGCGCATATCGGCGGTAAGAACTCGAGTCCGTCGTTCGACAGGCTGCGCGGCTATCGAAACGCGCTGATTGCAGCGGGGTTGCCAACGCTGGACACGTATGTCGTCTCGCGTGACCGGGTCGAAGAGTCGGGAGATGTGGTGGGCTTTCAGGTCATGCAGGAGCTCCTGCGACTCCAGCCAGGGCCGGATGCCGTCTTCTGTTACAACGACCTAACAGCGGTCGGCGCGATCGAAGCGACGCTGCAGGCGGGGCTGCGGGTGCCGGAGGACATCGCCTTTATCGGGTGCGGAAATCTGCGGTATGCGCCGTACTTGAGGGTGCCGCTGAGTTCGATCGACCATGGAACTGCCGAACTGGGGAGAGCTGCAGGCCAGCTTGCGCTCGCGCTTTCAACCCAGCCGCAGCAAGACCCGAAGACCGTGCTGGTGCCTTCCACGCTGGTGGTGCGCCAATCTACGGTCCGAACTTAGTGTCTAGAGCGGTCTTCGAGTCCGTCGGCTGACTTTATCCCGTTTGCTCCCTTGAAATCCTGCTTGCCAGCGGTTCCGTCGAACTCGTATAGTTTGGACTTCAGTTAGCGGTGACGCAGTTCAGAACCCGCAGGGAGAACTTTATGGCCAGCCAGGCACTTCCAGTCGACGCACCCCTCAAGGATATGGATGAGTGGGATGACTTTCTAACGGGGCGCTACAAGGAAGGCAAGACGGAAGAGGAGTTTCGACAGTACGACGAGACTGCAACACCGGGTGTGGCGGAGTTCTACCGGCTGAACCACCAGTTCCAGACCTACGACTATGTGCTGGCGAAGGAGAAGGAATACTTCGGCCTGAACAAGGGTATGAAAAGCATCTGGGAGGCGGCGGAGTTCTTGAACACGCTCGTCGACGACAGCGACCCGGACACCGACCTTACCCAGATCGAGCACCTCTTGCAGACATCGGAGGCGATTCGTCGCGACGGACATCCCCGCTGGTTTGTGTTGACCGGCTTCATCCATGACCTGGGCAAGTGCTTATGCCTGCATGGTGAGCCGCAGTGGGGCGTAGTGGGCGACACGTTCCCGGTGGGATGCGCGTACTCGAAGGACATTGTATTTCCGCAGTACTTTGCCGCGAACCCGGACATTCACAACCCCTTGTATCAGACCAAGTACGGCGTCTATGAGCCAAACTGCGGACTGGACAAACTGCACATGTCGTTTGGGCATGACGGCTACATCGGCGAAGTGATGAAGAATTACATGCCGGAAGAGTCGCTCTACATGCTCCGGTATCACTCGTTCTACCCTGCACATAAGCATGGCGCGTACCGTCACCTGATGACGGACCACGACGTGGAGATGCTGGCCTGGGTCAACAAGTTCAATGTGTATGACCTTTATTCGAAGGGCCACACAAAGCCCGACGTAGCCGCGTTGAAGCCGTATTATGACGATCTTTTCGCCGAGTTCTTTCCGCCAAAAATCGCCTGGTAGTTTGTGGAAGGGCCCTGGGTGCGATGGTTGCACTCAGGGCCTTTGTTGTTGGGGCTGTTCTTGGCAGCAATCGTACAGGCGCCATGCCGGATGACAGTCGGGTAAGCGCGTAAAGTCTTGTTCAACAGATTGCAACATGACTGAGCCATTCTGTGTCGAGACACGATTGTCCAAGGTACATCTCGAAAACCTCACAACCTAAACGCTCACTCGAGGGTCGCCGCGGGAGTCCGGTCTGCTGGCAGCAATGACTGGGAACCGACCCAGGCGCAGTTCCCGGTACATCTTGCAATAAAAAGATCTAAAGGACTCTTTCTAAACAGCTTGTCCAGATCTCATGAGGTACTTGCGTTAGCGGTGTCGAAACGTATTTCTCCTTGACAGTGATCCCTGCGGTACGTAAGGTTTTCGCCATCCACAAGATCGCTACAAACGTGCGGCGCACTTCCCAGGGAGAATCACCACTGACTCACAGCCAACACGCTGAGCAAGTCGCCAAAGAAGGAATAAACAATGCAAGTACATCAGTCTGAGAGCTATGTGGCCCGCGGCGGCGCAGTACGACGAGTCGGTGAGTACCTCCAGCGGGCCGCACGCTGGATCTACATTGCCGCGGCGCTGCTGCTGTTGGTCCCTGCCCTGAGCGCGTCGGCGCAGTTCGAATCGGCATCGGTGCTCGGGTATGTCAAGGACACATCCGGCGCGGCCATCGCGAACAGCACGATTACGCTGACGAACACAGCTACGGCGATCGCTCAGACGGCAAAGACGGACAGCGAGGGCCGGTACGAGTTCGCAAGCGTGCCGATCGGAACGTACACCGTCAAGGCCGAGCGCGGCCAGTTTCGAGCCCACGCAGACAGAGCCGTTCACGCTGCAGACCGATGCTCGTCAACGGGTTGACCTCTCGTTGAAGCCCGGTTCCGTCAGTGAACAGGTGACGGTGACGTCGGCGCCGACGCAACTGGAGACCGAGACGAGCTCGCAAGGCCAGGTCATCGGAACGCGCGAGGTGGAGAACCTGCCGCTCAACGGCCGCTCCTATGCAGACCTTGTGCTGCTGGTGCCCGGGCGCCCGCAAATCGTTCCTCGAAAACCAGTCACGCGTCCAGCCGCGAAGGCTCCGTTCAACATCAACGGCCAGCGGTCAGCGTTCAACAACTACCTGCTGGACGGCCTGGACAACAACAACTACGGCACCTCGAACCAGGGCTTCGCCAACGAGAACATTCCGCCTTCGCCCGATGCCGTCAACGAGTTCAAGGTAGAGACCGACAACTACTCGGCGGAGTATGGGCGCTCAACAGGCGCGACGATCAACGTGTCGACGCGGCGCGGCACCAACCAGTACCACGGCAAGGCGTATGACTACCTTCGCAACACTGCCCTCAATGCCATCGGCCCCTTCTGCCTCACCTCAACAATCGTCCAGGGGTGTGTCAAACCTATCCTGATCAAGAACCAGTTCGGCGGCACGTTCGGCGGACCGATCATGGCAGCGACCACGCCTTCTTCTTCGGCGACTACGAAGGGCTGCGGCAGATCTTTCACCAACCCGCCGGCCAGCTGTCACGTTGCCGGACGCGGAGCAGCGCCAGGGCATGTTTCTCCTGCATCGCGTGGACGGATCCACCGCACCCAATTCCGCTGTACAACCCGGTCACGGCCACCAGCTTCTTCAACGGCAATGTGACGCCGCAGGCCACCAAAGTTCGGGCTCGCCGTTCTGGGCGCGCTGCCGGCCAACACCTTCCGATCGCCTTACAACAACTTCTCCAACAACTACACGGCGACGCCCCGCGGGTTGATCTCCGACGACAAGGGCGATATCCGCGTCGACTACACCATCAACTCGCAGGTACAGCGTCTTCGGGCGGTACAGTCAGCATGCGACGGTCATCCTCGACCCCCCACGGTCACCGGCCGCGCAGGCGGGAATGCCAACTCAAACGTCAACATCAAGAACAAGCAGATAGCCGGCGGCGTGACCTACCTGATCTCTGCGCAACAAGCTGCTGGACTTCCGCATGGCGTGGACGCAGAACCTCGGCGCCAAAACCCCGTACGGACAAGGTGACTCGTCGCTTCTGACAGAGAACGGCATCACGAACGGCATTCCCACGGACCCAACAATTGTCCGCGATCTGAATGCACAGTCGGTCAACGGCTTCACGCAGTTCGGAGCGCAGCCGTCGAGCCCGCAGTTCCAGAACCCGACGATCTACAACCCAAAGACGAACTTCACGTTTGTTCACGGGCGCCACTCGATGAAGATCGGGTATGAGTATCAGATCGTTGGGGTGCAGTTGAACGACTTCAACCCGAGTTACGGGCAGGACAACTACGCCAGCTCGTATTCAACGGGCCCTTCGACGTCGGTTGCCGGAGTTACTACGCCCTTCTTCCCGAACTGCACCGCCGCAGTCACAACCAATTGCATGCCGGCGGACACGGCCCCTGGAAACTCCGCAGCCACACAAATTGCGCAGGCGCGGGCCACGGCAGACTTCCTGTTCGGCAACCGATCGTCGTACTCGCTGACGAACTTCGCGATCGTGAACCTGCGCCAGCAGTTCAACTTCATGTACTTCCAGGACGACATCAAAGCTTTCCCCATCGCTGACGGTCAACGCGGGCGTGCGATACGAGATCGTCACTCCGCAGTATGAGCGCGACAACAAGCTGGCGAACTTCAACCCGGCGACAAACACGCTGTGCAGGCTACGGCGGGCAGCATCTCCCAACGCGCGCAGGTAAACATTCCTTATAAGAATGTTGGCCCGCGGCTGGGCTTTGCGTATAGCTACTCGCCGAAGACCGTGATTCGCGGCGGGTACGGAATCGGCTATACGCAGGTGAACCGCGCAGGCGGCGAAAACAACCTGACGTACAACGGACCGAACGTCGTCAACGCCGCGATCAACAACCCCAGCCCGTTTGCCACCGGATCTTTGCACGTCGGACTACGCAGGACCAGACGGCATGCTTCCGCCAGACGCAGCAGGGCTACTCGACAACGTCTGACCACCCCGGCGTACTTTCTGCCGAGCAAGGTGACTTCGCGCTACATTCCGCCAGAATTTCAAGACCGGCTACGTGCAGAGCTATAACCTTGGCATCGAGCAGCAGCTGCCCGGCGGCGTCGTCTCTGGATGTGGCTTACGTCGGCAACAAGGGAACACATCTGCAGGTACTCGCCGACTACAACCAGGCCGCGCCTTGCCTGGTCGCGTCGGCTGCTGCGTGCGCCACGTCGCTACCAGAACCGGCGTCCCGTGCCGACATTCGGCGATATCGAGATCGCGTACGGTGGGAACTCCTCGAGCTACAACTCGCTGCAGGTGAAGCTTGAAAAGCGCGTCGGCGCCCTGTATGTGCTGAACTCCTTCACGTACAGCCGGACCTTTGACCTGGCTTCGGGACACCTGGAAACTTCAAACGGCGACAACTCGCGCGTGAATTTTGCGAACCCGCGCAACGACTACGGCCCTTCAGGCTATGACCAGCCCTTGGCGGATACAACGTCGATCGTGTATGACCTTCCGTACGGTCATGGACGGCACTTCGGAAACAACTCCAGCTTCCTGCTGAATGAGCTGCTCGGCGGATGGCAGCTGACCACGATCAACACAATGCCAGCGGACTGCCGTTCAACCTGAACTACAGCTCGTCGCCTTCATCGAGCACGCCGCCGTTGGGCTCGTCTACTGCGAGCCCCATCGGTTTGCTGTACACCACAGACCTGGCCACGCTCAGGCCGAACCATCTCCTGGGGACAGAACTGAAGCTGACGACCTCGGAGCGCGTGAAGAAGCCGACGTCGCTCACCTACCTGCCTTCGGTGAGCAACAACGGGACGCTGGCCTACGACTATCCTTCCTACACGCTATATGGCAACACCTCGGCATATGGCAATGTATCGAGAAACAGCCTGCGGTCGTACGCGTTCTACCAGACCGACCTGGGTCTGCATAAAGCATTTGCCTTGTGGCGCGAAGGATCAAACCTTGACTTCCGCGCGGAGGCATTCAACGTGCTGAACAAGGTCAACTACCAGGCGCCCGATTCGAATATCTCCGATGGTGGGTTTGGCACGATCACGACTGCGTATCCAGCACGTCAGCTTCAGCTTGCGTTGAAGTTGATCTTCTAAAGGCATTAGTCGTTCAAGGTGGATAAAAAGGGGACCGTGCAGCGTCTGTTGGCAGCGGCGCTGTTCCTTCCGTATCGAATGAGGGTACGCATAATGTGGATTGGAACTGGCAGATGGTTGGCGTGCGGCGTGATTGTTTTGGGCGGAAGGGCGGTGTCCGCGCAGAACAACGTCCACGCGGCGCAGGACAAGGTTGTGCGAGTCAACCAGGTGCAGGTGATCGGATCGCACAACAGCTATCACGCGGGGTTTGCGCCAAGCGAGCACAAATACCTGGAGATGAAGAACCCGAAGGTGCTGCGGAGCCTCGACTACAAGCACGCGCCGCTCGGCGAGCAGCTCACGGGCGGCGTGCGGCAGGTCGAGATCGACATCTATAACGACCCACTAGGCGGGCGCTTTGCGCATCCAGCGATCGTGAAGTCTGTCGCTGCGGCCGGACTGCCAGCAGACCCGGACTTCGATCCCAACCACGAGATGGAGAAGCCGGGGTTCAAGGTGATGCACGTGCAGGATCTCGATGAACGAGTGACCTGCCACACGTTTGTGAGTTGCCTCACGGCGGTCAGAGACTGGTCGAAACAGCATCCGCGCGCGCTGCCGATCTTCATCCTGGTAGAGACGAAGGAAGGCAGACCTGAATCGATGCCGAGCGCGCCCATCGCCGACGTGTTTACGCCTGCGATCTTCGACGCGGTAGATGCGGAGATCCGCACGGTGTTCAAGCCGGACGAGATGATTACGCCGGACGACGTGCGCGGCAGCGCCGCAACGTTGAACGAGGCGATACGGACACACGGCTGGCCATCGCTCGAGAAGGCGCGTGGCAAGGTGATCTTCCTGCTGGACCAGCGTCACGCTACGGCGGTGTATTCGCAGGGGCATCCTTCGCTGAAGGGCCGCTTGATCTTCACTAACTCCTCTCCTGGAGGACCGGAAGCAGCATTTACCGAGGCCAACGACCTGACGAAGAGCGATCAAGGTACAGCGGAGATCGACTCACTCGTGAAACAGGGCTATCTGGTACGGACACGCACGGATGAAGGCACTGAAGAGGCTCGTGTCAATGACCGCTCACGTCTCAATCGCGCGCTGGCTGGCGGAGCCCAAATGTTAAGCACGGACTATCCGTCTTCGGAGCCTTCGCAGTGGACGGGCTTTTCGGTCGGGTTTCCTGGTGGGCTGGTCGCGCGGTGCAATCCGGTAAACAAGCCTGCGGGTTGCCAGGATGCGCTCCTCGAAGTGAACGGCGGACGATAGGTTGCAGGCGGCGTTCTCAGTGGCCTTTCTCTGCCAGCTGCAACCTACCTGGCGACCTGCGATTCCGGACGAAGAGCCTCGGTGAGAACGCGGCCTACTGCGGCGCTCGGGCGATTGATGCGCAACAGAGAGGCGAAGGTGGCGGCGATGTCTACCGGCGCGACAAGGCCGTGGTATGTGCCAGGCACGAACGGTGCGCCGAAGAATTCGAGAGGGACGTGGCGATCATAGCTGTTGGCTGAAAAATGCGTCGTGCCCTTGCCGTTCCATGGGAATTGATACGCGCCGAAGTTGAGGTGCAGCGCCCAGCCAACGTAGGGCGAGTAGCTGTGCGCGAGGAGCCGGCTGTATTGCGTGTCTGGAAGCGTGCCTTCGCGCATCTGCTTGAGCGTAACAACGTGGGTGATGATCGCGGGCTGGGGCAGACGCTGCGTACCTGCGCTGCTGCCGGAGTGAGCAAAGCCGGCGAAGATCTGTTCGAGCATGGCCTTTGCGGTGTTCTCAGCTTCTTCTTCGCCGATCCCGGCAGCTTCGAAGGCCGGCCGGTTGAGTTCGAGGTATGGGTTGTCCATTTGCAGGATGTATTGGGTCTGCTTCCCTTTGAGCGGATACTTCGCTTCGAGCATGGCTTCGAGCGGCGTTGTGAACGAAGTTGGCGGGAAGTCCAGGACAGGCATATTGACCGCGGCGCCCGTTTGCTGCGCGGTAGCTACGCCGTGATCTCCGGTCATCGCGATGACGACGTTACGAAGGCCGATGGTTTTATCGAGCGAGGTGAAGAACGCGTCGAGCAGTGCATCCGACTGCACGATGAGGGCGCGCTGCGAAGGGTCGTCGGGGCCGAACGCGTGGCCGTTGATGTCGGTCGAGGAGATGGACAGCGTAAGGAGGTCGGTTGCGCCTGCGGGATTTGCGCCGAGGTGCTCGGCCTCGATCAGGGCGCGGGCGAAGTCGAGCTGATATCGAACACTCGCGGCGGAGCGGCCGACGAGCTCGTAGAAGCTTCCGGAAGCCTGCCCGCTTTCGCGGCGAGCGTCCGCGGCATGAGGTGAGGCGTTGAAGTTCCTGGCCCACTGCGGCAGCTCGGTCATCCAGTAGGTGGAAGTCTCCCATTGGCCGGTGTCGTGATCGATCCAGAAGGCTCCTTTGCTGGCGTGGCCGCTCGTCATAATGGCCGCGCGGTCTTTCATCGAGACGCCGAAGACGCGTGAGCGTCCGCCGGTAGCGAGGACGAGTTCGTCGCCAAGCGTAGTGGCAATCTCGCGGTGTGGCGACGCGCCTGTGAGGTCGGCCGTGGACGCCGGTGCACCGACGAGTCGGTACCGCGCGTCCGCGACGGAGCTGACTTGCTTCATCGTGCCGTCCGGCGCTTGCTCGTACCACTCGTTGAGTGGGATTCCGTGGCCGTCTGTGTACGCGCCCGTGCCGATAGTGGCGTGGCCGGCTGCGGTCACGAGGTTCGCGTAGTCGTAGTAGCAGTCCGTGAAGTGGGCACCGCGCTGGAGGAACAGGTTCCAGCCGTTCGGTGCTTTGAACTCGGCCCGGTAGCGGTCCAGGAAGTCGCCGCGGAACTGGTCGAAGACGAGGATGATCACGAGCTTCGGCGTCGCGTCGTAAGCGTCGGCGCGTACAAACGGCGCGGTGACGGACAACATGAGTAGCAGGCTCAGCAGACGGGCATAGAGGCGCATACACGGAAGTCTATTCGGTCTCGGCACGTTGCGGTGCCTGCATGCGGTCAGATGCGGAGGAAGATGCGTTTGCGATAGAGGGGCAGGACCAGCAGCCAGCACAGAAAAACGTAGCCGAGCGAGTAAAGGAGAGAACTCCATGCCGGGTCGGGAATAACTTTGTAGATCGCATTGAAGCCCGCGACCTTGAGATTGGCGCCGGAAGAAAGATGGACGCTACGGATCATGCTGTCGCAGAGTTCGGAGATGAGGTACGCAATGATGGCGTTCGTGCCGAATACGAGCAGCGGCTTATAGAACGCCGGCTGGGACGCGGCTTCGGGGCTGTCGGAGTCTGCACGCAGACGGCCGAGGCGAAGGATGTCTACGACGTAGATCGTGGCGGACAAGAGAAGGAGGCTCCAGCCCCCAGCAAAGAGCGAGAAGGAACTGGTCCACAGTTTCTTGTTGATGGGGAAGACTTGATTCCATGCGAGGGCCACGCAGAGGAAGACGGCGCCGGTGATGGCTATTGCCGAAGCCTTTCGCACCGTACTGCGCGAGGTGCGCAACCAGAAGCCGGCAAGCAGACCGAAGAGCGTAGTGGCGATCGCCGGCAGCGTAGAAAGGAGGCCTTCGGGGTCGCGGGTGTGCTCGTAAAGGTGTGGAGCGGTGAAGATCTGGCGGTCGAGCCACGCAGTCAGATTCCCGTCGTGGTCGTTGATGGGCACGCTGATTGTAGGTACGCCATAACCGGGCACAGGGACGAAGCGCATCAGCATCCAGTAGCCGAGAAGGCACAAGACCGCGATGACAACCTTGTCTTTATAGGTGGGCGAGATCAGGTGGAGCGCGGCAACCACGAAGTAGCAGATGGCGATGCGAGGCAGTACGCCGTAGAAGCGGGCCGTCGCCATGTGGAAGAAGGGGAAATTGTTGACGACGAAGCCGAAGAGGATAAGGAGGAGAGCGCGCCGCAGCGTGTGGACGAATAGCTCTTTGCGGCTCACTCCGCGCGCGAGGCGGGCGGCGGTGGAAAGGAAGGTGGTGAGACCGACGATAAACAAAAAGGTGGGGAAGACGAGGTCAGTCGCAGTGAAGCCGTTCCAGCTCGCGTGGCTGAGTTCGTGAAAGGGTGCGCGGCCGACCTGGTCGTTGACGAGGATCATAAAGGCGATAGTCAGGCCGCGCAGGACGTCGATGGACAGAAGGCGAGCGGGCTTCGCGCTCGGCGTAGTCCGGATAACGTCCGCGTCGGTCGTCGGCGCGAAGTCGGGGTCGGAATTGATCATCGGCGGCTCCTGATCATGCGGAAGAGAAACTTGGGCTTGCGATAACGGCGACTACTTCAGGAGAAGGGGGTTACTTTTTACTGCGGCATAGCCAGATGTAAGCGGTGTGCGATTTGAAGGCTGGTGGCGTAGGTGTCTCGGACAGGTTGGCTGGCGTAAACGCGCGGAGAGCGGTTCCAGGTGTCTCCAAAGCTGTACCAGTCGATAGGTTGGGGCGCGGTGCCTTTGTCGAGAGCTTCGTTGAGAGAGTCGAAGTACATCTTCCAGCGCGGGGCGTAATAGGTTGATACGAGGCCGGCCCAGTCGCGGTTGCCGTACTCGTGCAGCGAGGAGCTGGCGGTGCGGTCGCCCCAAGTGGTGAGGATGGAGTGGGCGTCGTACTCGATGTGCGCGAGGTCCTCAGGAGAGCTGGACCACGCGGGAACGTAGCTCAGCCAGCGGCCGAGCAGGAAGTACTCGTTGGTGGCGAGCAGCGTTGTCCATCAGTGCATGTTCGTCCATCCACTCGGCCGTGCGCGCGCGGAAGGCTGCTCGGTCCTTGGCTTCGTAGCGCCGATCGGATTAGCGGCAGAAGGCGGCGCGCATCGTTTGCGAGAACCTGGCGGCTCACGTCGGTGAGATCGTAGCGATAGCTTGCCGTGCGGCGTAGCGCCGGGGCTACCTGGAGGAGTTCGGCGAGCGCGGGCTTAAGATCTGCCGCGTTGTAGCGGAGCAGGTCGGGCGACCAGGTTCCGTTGCGCGTCGCGGTGAGCGAAGGCTGCGCGTTGAAGATGGACTCATGGCGCGCATCGCGCTCGCCGTGACCTTTTACGCCGTCAGCCCGATAACCGTAGACCGTGTGCAGCAGGATTTGCCAGGCGTTGGCGGCGTGGCGATCTTGCTGGCCCATACCGACGAGCGCGTACTTGCGCGGTCCACTGGGTCGAGGTTTACGGGCTGGTTTCGCCAGGCCATCTCGGTGTACAGGTCGAAGGCAAAGGGGTTGGTGTCCAGGCCTTCGGTGAAGAGCGCGCTGCCGGACAGATGGCTGTTCGGTTGGGCAGCGGCCTGGGGCATGCGTTGCGCGTAATCGTAGAGCGGCGCGCCCATTGTGGTCCGGCCGCCGAACTCCCACAGGCCGCCGAAGAGCCAGCGCGCTCCCTTGAAGTCGGAGTCGCGGGTGTCGCGCGGGATGCGGCCCTGCTCGATGTCGGCGATGAGGATGTGAGAGCGATCGACGGCGGCGATCAGGTCGGGCCTGGGATTGTCCTGCCAGGCCATCATGAACCAGAGGGCGTCAGGATGCGCGGCGTTGAGTGCTGTCTGGATGGCGCGCGCGCCTTCGCGGACCGGTACGTCACCGGAGACGCCGCCTTCCTGAAAGGTCTCCATGTCGTAGATCGTGCTGTCGCCGAAGAGAGCGCGTTGATGTTTGTAGAAAGAGGCGGCGAGCCGGGCAAAGGATGGGTCTCGAGGGTCAAGCCATCCGGGTCGCTGAAACCCATTCCAGGCCGCAGTTTGTATCACCACGTGCGCGCCCGGAACGTGCTGTGCGAAGTCCGCGGGCACGACTCCCCAGAAGCCGGGAAGGACGGGCGTGATGCCGAGCGCCCGTAGCTGGTCCATGATGGCGCGGGCGGAGGCGGCGCGCTTCTCCATCAGCGCCAGCGAGATAGGCTCCACAAAGCAGCACATGTTGCCCATCAACTGCCAGTTCTGGTGGGCGGGATGCGTGATCCAGTTGCGAATGTCGCTGTCCGTGTAGCCGATGTCGCGGAAGGATTGATACACCGCGAGGTCGTTGCCACGCTGGATGAGGATCGCATTGAAGCCGGAGAGTGCGAGGATGTCGATCTCATGCTGCCAGCGCGCGAAGTCCCAGTAAGGGGTCGTGTAGCCGTCGGTGTTCTCATTGAGCGCGTAGCGGAAGGGGTAGAGCGCGGGTTGCGTGACGGGCGTGGGGACGGCGGGAAGCTGAAGGCCCGGCGCGCCGAGTTGACTGCCATTGGTAGAGACGTTCAGGTGGGCGACATACTTCAAGTACCAGTTGACGCCGAACAGGAGCGTAGGGACGGTGCCCGCTTCCACGTGGATGTTGCCGCGCGTACCGCTGATGCGGAAGCCGTCGGGTTTGCCTCCATAGTTGCCGGAGGCGAGCGAGAGATGGAGTTGCGGGGCAAGGTGCGGCATCTCGCGTACAACGACGGCGGTTGCGGCGTCGATCGAGCCCTGGCCGTTGGCGACAAGCGGCAGAAGGAGCAAGCCGGCAAGCAGAGCAAGGAAAGGACGTTTGATCATGCGAACCACTGTATCCCTTCGGCGAATTGCACCACTCGGCGCGATCGTATTCACTATCGACCCACCCGCTTCCCCCCTGCCGCGGTCATTCTGACCCGCAGGGTGAGGGGTCCCCTCCCCCCCTGATTTTGGGCTAAGTGTGGGAATGAGGGGAGTTGGAATAGGTCGGCTGGTTTGCGGGTGGAGGGATGTGTGTTTGCACGGCTGCTGGTGTCTGGAGGGCTGCGGGGAGTTTCGGCTGCGGGTTGTCGGACTCGCGTGCGGTTGAGTGCGGGGCGTTGGTTGGGATGAGGCCGGTTGGGGGTTTGGGTTCCTGGGCCTGGCTGAGGGCGACGGGTTCGGAGGGCTCGGGGGCTGGTTCGGGTTGCGGGGCTGGCTGGGGGTCTGGTTGGGGGGCTGGTTTGGAGTCTGGCTGCGGGGCTGGCTGTTTTTCCGGGGCGGCGATCAGGCCGTAGTTGATGTCTTCGACGGTTTGGGAGATGGTGGGCTCGGCGGGGGCGGAGGTGTTTGGGGCGGGCTTTGGGAGGCGGAGGAGGGATGCGGCGATCTGGATGCCGTAGAGCAGGACGGAGGCTTCCTTGGGGCAGATGGAGCCGGAGTTGAGGCGCTCGAGCACGCCGTGGATGGCGGCCTGGATTGCTGGGGCGTCCTCGAGGGGTGGGAGGCTGGGGACGTGGCCGGCGGAGTAACGGGGCAGGCGGCCCTTGCGGAGGGTCCGGTGGCAGGTGTGGTAGTAGCAGAAGGGCTCGGCGTCGAGCGCGGGTGTGGCGCAGCGGTGGCCGGAGAGCTTGATGTGGCGGCAGCGGGCGGCTTGTTCGGGCATGTTGGGGCTCCTATGGGGTTAAACGCGAAAAGGCCCGGCTGGGTGCCGGGCCTTCTGGTTTGTTGCTCTACTTCTATTTTAGCAGGGTGGAGGTAACTCGTTGTCGCTGGATTTGACGGGTATGTGGTTTGGAATGAGCGGGTTGAACTTTTGGGGGGCTTGACAGGACGTTTGGGGGATGTGGAGGAATACGGGGATTCGCGCCCTGCGGGTCAGAATGGCGGCGGCATGACAGTCGACTCATGGTGGTGATCTGAATGCCGGCGCTGCGTTTGCTCTTTGCCGCTGCTGCCCTTCTGAGCTTTTGTTCTGTATCCCTGACTGCGGCGAATGCCGCATGGGACGCAACGATCGGTACGATCCGAACCCGGACTAGTCCACAGCCGGCGACTCAGGCTGGCCTCGCGTCTCCTTATAATTATTGAACACGCCATGTCGAAACTTGAATTTCAAACTGAAGTCAGTCAGCTCCTCCAGCTGATCATCCATTCGCTCTACTCCCATCCGGAGATCTTCCTGCGGGAGCTCATCTCCAACTCGTCCGACGCGCTGGACAAGCTGCGCCACCTCACCGTCGCCGACGACGCCTACAAATCTCTTCCCTTCGAGCCGCGCATCGACCTCGAGCTCGATGAAGTCAACAAGGTCCTCACGATCGCCGACACCGGAATTGGCATGAACCAGGACGACCTGGTTTCGCATCTGGGCACCATCGCTCGCTCCGGCACCAGGAACTTCCTCTCGCAGCTCTCCGGCGACGCCCGCAAGGACTCCAACCTTATCGGCCAGTTTGGAGTCGGCTTCTACTCCGCCTTCATGGTCGCGGACCGCCTCGATGTCCTCACCCGTAAAGCCGGTGAAGACCAGACCTGGCGCTGGACCTCGGACGGTAAGACAGGCTTCGACATCGAACCTGTTGCCGCCGACTCGCCGGAGGCCCGCCCGGTCGCGGGCACCACCGTTCGCCTTCACCTGAACGAAGAAGGCAAGCAGTACGCCAATAGCTGGCGTCTCCGCGAGCTGGTGAAGAAGTACTCCAACCATATCGCCTTTCCGATCTTCCTCACCTACGACAAGTCCGACTGGAACGCAGAGGAAAAGAAGTCCACCACGACTCGCACGACCGAAAAGGTAAACGCTGCGAGCGCCCTTTGGCGCCGGTCAAAATCGGAACTCACCGACGACGACTACAAGGAGCTCTACCATTCCATCTCCGGTGACTCGGAAGACCCGCTCTTCTGGTTCCATACCCGCGCCGAAGGGAATCTCGAATACACCACGCTGTTCTACATCCCTTCGCACGCTCCGCTGGACCTTTACCAGGCCGACTACAAGCCCGGCGTTAAGCTGTACGTCAAGCGCGTCTTCATCATGGATGACGCCAAGGAACTACTGCCCACGTATCTCCGTTTCGTGCGGGGCATCATCGATTCAGAAGACCTC
The DNA here is from genome assembly GCA_963791875.1 of uncultured Acidobacteriaceae bacterium. Taxonomy (GTDB): domain Bacteria; phylum Acidobacteriota; class Terriglobia; order Terriglobales; family Acidobacteriaceae; genus Edaphobacter. The sequence goes on along the minus strand of CAWBUI010000001.1, from coordinate 193,012 downwards.
CCGCTGAACGTCAGCCGCGAGATACTGCAGCAGAACCGCGTCCTCACGTCCATCCGCTCCGCGAGCGTGAAGAAGATTCTGTCTGAACTGAAGAGCACCGCCGAAAAGGAGCCCGAGCAGTACCTCAAGTTCATCGAGCAGTTCAATCGCCCGCTGAAGGAAGGCGTCTACTCGGATTACTCGAACCGCGAGATGCTCCTTGACCTTATTCGGGTGAAGAGCACCAAGGTCGAAGGCCTTACGTCGCTGGCCGACGCCAAGACCCGCATGCAGTCCGAGCAGAAGAGCCTGTACTACATCACCGGCGGCTCCGAGTCGCTGCTCCGTAATTCGCCGCTGCTCGAGGTGTATCGCAAGAAAGACATCGAGGTCCTGATCTTCGACGACGACTTCGACGAGATCATCTTCGGCGGCGTCGACAAGTACGGCGACCTCGACCTCAAGGCCGTCAGCAAAGCCTCAACCGGCGAAGACCTTAAGGACGAGTCCAAGCCCGAAGACAACGCCGCGCTCCAGCCGTTGCTGGATAAGCTGAAGGCGACGCTCGGGGATCGGGTGAAGGACGTCCGCGTCTCGGCACGACTCGCTGACAGCCCGTCCTGCATCGTCTCCGACGAGGCCGAGCCCTCGCTGCAGATCCAGCAGATGCTCCGGGCAATGGGTCAGAAGGACATTCCCACACCCAAACCAACGCTCGAGATCAACCCCGATCACGAGATCATCAGGAAACTCCTGCCGCGCATCAGCGACCCTGTAACCGAAGATGCGGCCTGGCTGCTGTTCGACCAGGCGCTCCTGATGGAAGGTCTCCCCCTGAATGAGCCCGCAGCGTTCGTACAACGTCTGAACCGCGTTCTGAACCTGTCCATCTAGCCGAACCCGAATAGGCGGCCAATGACTGATTCGGCAGCCTATTCGGGAGCGCCATCCAGCTCCCAGGTTCATCGTGCTCTCTGGACAGTGCGAAAGCCCTCCAGGAACAAGGCGGGCGAGTATAGGATGCGTCAAGGTGCGCGTTTAGAAAGCGGGAAGCCTTGCCACACATCATTGATCCCAAGCTCGGAAGCCCGTCTGCCCGGCGACTGCGCCGTTCCTTGATTCTCCTTGCGCTTCTTGTGTTCGTGCCGTTCGTCTTCGGACAAGCGCTGCTGTCCCAATGGGTTGATCTGCTTTGGTTCGACTCTTTGGGTTTTCACGAGGTCTTCTGGACGACCCGGCTGTGGCAGACGGGTCTGTTTGTGGGATTCGGATTGCTGACGTTTGCGCTGCTGTATGCCGCCTTTAGCGCGTTAAGCGGACTCATCACTTCGACCTTCCCGACACGCAGAGCCTGATGTTAGGCGGACAGACGGTGCGTTTCCCGGTACAGCCGGTGCTGCATTGGCTGGGGCTCGTCGCTTCGTTGGTCGTCGCGTTCTTCAGCGGGAGTGCAATGGCCGGTTCATGGCAGACGTTTGCTGTCGCATGGCATGCACCGCGAAGTTCTGCTGACACCAACGATCCGATCTTTGGCAAGCCGTTGAGCTTTTTTCTGTTTGGCTTGCCCGCATGGCACCTTGTCGTGGACTGGCTGCTGACACTCTGTATCGTGCTTTGTATTGCGGCGGTGCTGTTTCTTGTACTCACCGCGGGAGCGCGGGCGCTCCGCAAAGGGATGCTGGGGGACCGCCGCTCACCCTGGCGAGGCCTTGCCATGGCGGTCTCGTGTCTGCTGCTGGTTTTGGCCGCCAATCTGTACCTCGACCGGTTCGGCTACCTGCTCGAGCACCACACGATCTTCGACGGGGTGACGTACACCGATGCGCACGTCACCCTGGGCGGTTTGCTGCTGGTGTGTGCCGCGCTGGTACTTGGAGCGGGGATCGCCGCGGCGGGTGCGCTACGAGACGCAGGAGGCCTGCAGCTTGCCTTCGCGGTTGTCCCGGCAGTGGTCTGCTATGTACTGGTCAGCGTTGCTGGATGGTATGTCAACGGATTCGTGGTGAAGCCGAATGAACTGGTGCGCGAAACGCCGTACATCGCCCACAACGTTGCCATGACCAGACAGGCATTCGGGTTGGATCGCTTCACGCAGCACGAGTTTCCGGCCGAAACGAGCATCGCGTCTGCGGAGGTCGCGAACAACGAGCCCACTTTGGGGAACATTCGCCTTTGGGACTGGCATGCACTGCAAGACACACTACGGCAGGTGCAGGAGATCCGCACCTACTACGACTTTCCCGGATATCGATATCGATCGGTACCAGATCAACGGGGCTGAGCGCGAGGTGATGCTTGCCGCGCGCGAACTGAATGTGGACAAGCTTCCCGTCAGCAGCCGTAACTGGATCAACGAGAAGCTGATCTACACGCATGGCTACGGCGTGACGATGAACACCGTGAACGGCTTTACGCCGGAAGGCCTGCCGACTTTCTTGCTGAGCAACATGCCGGTGCAAAGCAGCCAGGCGGGCGTCAACGTAACCCGACCCGAGATCTACTTCGGCGAAGCTGACCACCTCCGACGTGTACGTGAAGACGCGGCAGCAGGAGTTCGACTTTCCGCAGGGCCAGACCAACAACCTGACCACCTATCAGCGGCGAGGGCGGGATTGTGCTGGGCGGGTTTCTGCGGCGGGCCTTGCTGGCACTGGATCGCGGCGACCTGAGCAAGGTGCCGTTTTCTGACGATATCGGCACGGAGAGCCGGCTGCTGATGCGGCGTACGCTGCGGGAGCGCGTATCTGCGTTGGCACCGTTCCTTACGCTGGATCAGGATCCATACCTGGTGGTAGGCGATGACGGGCGCTTGTTCTGGATGCTGGACGCGTTCACAACCTCGGACAGCTATCCGTACGCAACGCACTACGCGCTTGGCGATAACCCGGTGAACTACATGCGGAACAGCGTGAAGATTGCCATCGATGCGTATAACGGCACGACGACGTCTTACGCATTTGACCCCGCAGATCCGATCCTTTCAGCGTATCGCCATCTATTGCCGAGCCTGTTCCGCGATGGCGTCGACGATGCCCCCTGAACTGCGTGCACATATTCGCTACCCGGAGATGCTGTTAAGGTGCAGGCGGCGGTGTATGGGCTGTACCACATGACCGAGCCACAGGTCTTCTTCAACCGCGAAGACCTTTGGACGGTGGCGACGGAGTCCACCGGGACCAACACCGAAGGCAACCAGACCGCCCAGCCGATGGAGCCGAACTACGTGCTGATGAAGTTGCCCGGCGCTGCCAAGGAAGAGTTCGTGGAAATCCTGCCGTTTACGCCGGCGAATCGCAACAACCTGATTGGCTGGATCGCGGGCCGCTCGGATGGAGACGTCTACGGGCAGGCCGAGGTCTATAACTTCCCGAAGACGAGGCTCGTGGACGGGCCGCAGCAGATTGAGGCGCGCATCGACCAGAACGCCCAGCTCTCCGGTCAGCTGACGCTGTGGAACCAGCAGGGATCGCATGTGTTGCGCGGCAGCCTGCTGGTGATACCGATCGGCCGAGCCCTGCTGTATGCGGAGCCCATCTACCTGCAGGCGCAGCAGAGTCCCATGCCCGAGCTGCGGCTGGTGGTGCTCGCGTTGCAGGACAAGCTGGCTTACGGACCGACGTTCCAGGCGGCGCTGGCCTCCCTGTTTGGCGGAGAGCCGTCGTCCCTGACCTTGGTTGAGGCAGCGGGAGCAACCGGAAGCAGAGGTGCGGGGATGGCTGCACCGGCCTCCGGCCCCGCTGCGGGGACGCTGGCCACGCCGGCTGATATGCAACAGTTGATCGCCGAAGCCAACCAAGCCTTCAACGACTACCAGCGGCTCACCTCGGAGGGCAAGCTGGGGGAGGCGGGACAGAAGCTGGACGAGTTGAAGCGAGTGCTTGGCGAGCTGGGTGCGCGGCAACCGTAGCGAGCACAGGTTGCGGTGGCCGGAGCAGGAGTTCGGTGATGAGTCCGGCCGAGCACACTACGGGTTACAAATGGGTGCAGCTGCTTCGGAGATGCCGCAGCGCGGAGCGGGCAGCCGTCGCGTTCCGACGCCGATTCGCGCAAGCCGCCAGAGACCTCTCACAAAGCCGAGGAATTGCTGAAGCGAGGTGCTGGGTCATGTATGGGATGTTTGTGAATCGAAGGTTGGGAGGGAATGCAGGACGGCGTAGCGAGGACGTTTCCCCTCTCCGAGACTCCCGTAGAGGTGGACGAGGCGGGCTTCGAACGTTTGACGGAATACAAGATCATCCAGGGCCGCGCCGGCGAGATGGGGAAGGAGGCGGGCGCGCGCGAGGGTTACGTGCGGGGTATATGGGCGCGCCTCGCGTGGGAAGCCACAGGCTTCCATGCAGAGGAACACTTGCTCGGCGAGGTTGAGGAGGTGGCGCGACGATTTCAGCCTGGCATAGAGGACGCCGGCCCGAGCAAAGGCTCCGATGCCGTCAAGTTCAAGCTGCAGCGATGGTGACCCAAGGGTAGCGAGGCTGGCCAGACTCGTCACGATGGGCTCCACCCGCTCCGGGGGCACGGCGCCGAGAAAGCTCAGGGTGACGTGCATGTCTTCGGGAAAGACATACCGCGGGCGGGCGGTGGATGCGTGTGGGGACAGGAACGCCTCGGTCGCGCGTGCGAGTTCCACGGCAAGAGTGGAGGGAAGGCCGATGCCGAGAAAGAGCCGCATGACGTGCGAAGTGTGCGCCCAGACACCGATGCTGGAGTCGGGCACGACGTGTTCGAGGAGCGCGTCCAGGGTGTCGGCCACTTGGGTGTCGCGGAGGTTTCAGAAGTTTACGCGGCGGCGGCCGAACATGGTGCGGTAGTACTGCCTGGCGTCTCGATTAAGACGGGCGTTCGGCGATGGGCGGTTGGGTGATGCGGGCGCGCGCTCTTGAGCTTAGCCCATGACCAACCCCTCGATGTCGTGCTTCTGCGTGACTGGAACAAGTTTTTCTACGGTCCGACAGATGAGGTGTTCGCGCACTTCGGCCGGCAGGCTGGAGTAGAAATCCTGCGTCACCATCATGTCGTGCAGCTTGTCGTGACCGGCGCCGGGAGCGTCCACGCCTATGACGAGCACAGGGCGCGCAATCGGGGAGGCATGTACCGTCCCGCGATGGACGGTCAACGCCGACCGGCATGACATGTCGCCCATCTTTGGAAACTTCCGCACCGCTCGCTCTTCGAAGCGCGGCCAGAGCTCCTTGTCAGGAAACATCTCGTGGTTCCAGGTGCGGCCATCGTCCCACTGTGTGCCTGGAGCGATTTCAAAGGGACCCATATCCTCCGTGACATCGACGCCTGTGAGGTTGAAGGCGAGCGAGGTGATGCGGTGTTGACTGTACGATTCCGGCGGCGAAGGGAAGTCGCGGTGCCAGGGCTGCACCCTGGCGCCCTGAAATGGCGTGTCGAAACCGACCTCAACAATCTTGTACTCCGGACCGAGTGCACCCCTGCACATTGCGACGAACCATGGGTGTGTGACCATTTCTGTGAAGCCACTGATTGCCTGCGGGTGCACTTCTACATACCATCGCCGGGGGCCGCGGCTCACTGCTCTTCCAGGATGCTGGATCGCGTCCCAGAAGGCAGTCATCATATCCTCCCGCATCTGCTCGACGAATTCGCGCGGAAATGCGCCCTTGTGCGCGACGATTCCGTCACGTTGCAAGGTCTGAATGTCGGGATCGATATCGCCGAGCGGAACGTATTCGGTGTCCGGGTGCGGTGTTGTGGCCATGCTTTTTCGATGCATGCGATCCGGCAACGGTCTACTTGCCTCCCTATCGGGGTCCATGGTGCTACTTCGGTGTGTGTAGGCCTTCCGACTCCGCGGGCGCCTGGCCCGGACCGGAACCGGAGGCTACTTTCCGACGTGATTGGGGGTTTGTTTCGTTGGCGTAACGCGCAGCTTGCCGTGGGTGACGGTGATCTCGGCGGCTTGCCCGGGGCGCAGCGTGACCGGAACGGTCTGGCCCTGGTAGCGAAGACGCGTCCCGGTGCCTGCGATGCTTTTCAGTTGGGCTGAAGTGAGCCTGCCGCCGCTCCACGTTTCGTCTACCTCGAAGCCGCCCCTGGCGCGCAGGCCGCGGATGGAGCCCTCAGGCCATGCGGAGGGGAGCGCGGGTAGGAGGTCAATGTAGTAGCTGTCTTCGGCTTCGCCGGGGTGCGCGGTGTAGCGCTGGTGGCTTTGCAGCAACATCTCGTCGATGCCTGATGAGCTCCCGAAGTTGCCGTCGATCTGGAACGGGGGGTGGGCATCGAACATGTTTCCGTATGTGCCTCCGCCGTGGCCGTGATAGTCGGTTCCGCCCGCAGTAGAGGCGAGGCGCAGCTGCTCGTTCAGGATCTTGAATGCGTGGTCGCCGTTCTTGAGCCGGGCATAGAGGTTGATCTTCCAGGCGTTGCTCCAGCCGGTGGCTTCATCTCCGCGCAGTTCGAGCGACTTGCTTACTGCCGAGGCGAGGGCGGGCGTCGTTTCCGGGGTGATCTGCCAGCCTGGATAGGCTGCGAAGAGGTGGGAGATGTGGCGGTGGTTCATCTCCTTTGCGTTTAGATCCCAATCGTGTCCCCATTCTTCAAGCTGTCCCGCTTTGCCGATCTCAAGGGGACGAATCTGCGCCTTTGCGTTTTCGAGGTCAGCGCGGAACTGTGGATCGATTCCGAGAACCTTGCTGGCGGCGATTGTGTTGGTGAAGAGGTCCCAGATAATCTCGCGCTCGACGGCAGATCCGTCCACGACGGAGCCGGCGACGCCCTGGTCGGTGCGGAAGGTGTTTTCGGGAGAGAGGGATGGGGCGGTGATCAGCTTGCCGTTGGCGTCCGACACGAGGATGCTGCGGTAGAACTCGGCGGAGCCTTTAAGAACGGGGTAGTAGGTGCGCAAGAACTCGCGGTCGCGGCTGAAGGCAAAGTGCTCCCAGAGATCCTGCATGATCCAGCCACCGCCGCCGAAGAACGCTCCGTGGGGCATTCCGGCGCCCGGCGAGGTCCATCCCCAGGCGTTGGTGGTAAAGGCGAGGGCCCAGCCGGGAGCGTTGTAGTAGGCCTGCGCGGTCCTGGCGCCGGGCTTGACCAGGCTGGCATCGAGCCGAATCGCGGGGAGGTGGAGTTCGCTGAGATTGGCCGTCTCGGAGGGCCAGTAGTTCATCTCGTAGTTGATGTTGGATTTGTAGTCGGACCTCCAGGGAAGGTCGAGACCATCGCCCCAAATGCCCTGCGAGTTGGACGGCAGGGGGTTATCCGGCCGGCTGGAAGAGATCAACAGGTATCGGCCCATCTGGTAATAGAGAACTGCAAGGGATGGGTCGGCCTTGCCGTCGCCATAGTCGCGGAGGCGTATGTCGGTGTCCTGAGCTGCGGCGGGCGTAGGCGGAAGAGAGAAGCTGACGCGGTCGAAGAATCTGCGATAGTCGGCCACGTGCGCCTGCTTGAGCCCTTCGTAGGGTTTGGCGGAGACGAGCTTCATCTGCTCGGCGGCTACTGTGTGGGGATCCTGTCCCCGGTACTTCTTCTCCCAGTCGAGGACGTAGGACGTACCCGCTACGAGGAAGACCGTGGCTTCATCGGCACCTTCGACGATGAGCGAGTTGCCTTCTGTTCTGACCGTGCCGCCCTTGCTTTGCGCGCGCACCTGCACCTCGTAGCTGACGTTGCCGGGGCGCGCGTCGCGGGCGGGCTCGGCGGGAGATCCGCGCGTGCCTGCACCCTGTGCGGACGGCGGTGTTGCAGGGCGGGCAGGCTGCGCCGGGTAGGTGGTGTCACCGGTCATTACAAGGCTGCTCTGTCCAAGGGCGGCAGTGCTGGCGCTGGCGATGCGAGAGAGATGCAGGGTAAAGCTGATTTCGCCCGGCGCGCTGGCCGTGATGTGACTCACGATTGCGTGGTCGGGTGCGCTCGAGAATGTTTCGCGCCGAAAGCTGACTCCGTCCACCGTGAACTCCACGGTGGCGACCGCCGTCTGGAGATCTAGGGAGCGGAGGTAGTTCGTGGCGTCTCCGGAGCCCAGCTTGTGGTCGAATCGGAGATCGCCGAGGGTCTCGTACGAGGGGAAGTATTCGCTGTCGCCGGTTCCGGTGGTGGTCAGGTTGGCGCGAACGAGGCTGGTTGCCGCGGCATAGTCACCCTTGGCCAAAGCCTGACGGATGGCGGGTAAGGCCTTGTAGGCGTCGGGGCGATCGGCGTTTGGCAGGGGGCCGCCGGACCAGATGGTGATGTCATTGAGCTGGAAGGTGTCGGTGTCTGGCGCACCAAAGAGCATGGCCCCAAGCCGCCCGTTACCGATCGCGAGAGCATCGGTCCACACCTTTGCGATCGATCGATAGCGGAGGGTGAGCGGGCTTGCCTGCACCTGCAACCTGCCCTGAATATTGCGCGCAGCAACGGTGTCCTGTGCCGAACTTGAGTTCCCGAAGCCGAGCGCTACACCTGCGACGATCAAAATGATGTGCTTCATCCAGATACTCCGTATGGACACTTTGCACCAGTCTATGTGCTGGTTCGGCAACATCTGGCATGTCCGGCCAAAAGGCGTGCATTTGGTTGCCCGGCGAGCGCGGGATATCTTTGGCCCTACAGCGACTGTGGCCGTCAAATCAAGAATTCCGTATGTCTGTTGCCATACCGCGAAGGTTATCGCGCATCCGTATATTCAGTACTTTCAATCCATACAACTCCACCAGAGTTCTTAGGGAAAATTATGACTGAATCACCCAATCGGAACAGGCTCGCCAACTCGAGTAGGACGGCGGTCGTGTGTGCGGCCCTGCTATCGCTCGTAACCCCGTTTGTATGTGCCGAAAGCCCCAATCGCTGGGTAGGAGCCTGGGAAGCCAGCCCCACGCCCGGCGCAACCCTCTTCTCTCCGGGATGCCCGTCTGACGTAGGGCTTAAGAACCAAACGGTTCGCAACATTGTTTTCCTGAGCATGGGCGGAGATGCAGTCCGCGTCCGGATCTCCAACGCGTTCGGGAGCGCTCCACTTGAGGTCGGGTCGGCTTCGGTTGCAGTGGCCGCCTTTGCCGGTGCAGCGGTTCCCGGAACGATGCATGAGCTGCAGTTTAACGGTCAAAAATCTATCACCATCGCCGCGGGTGATGAAGCATTCAGCGATCCTGTCGATATGGAGGTTGCTGCGCTGCAGGAACTCGACATCAGCGTTTATCTTCCAGGCGCCACCGGCCCGGCAACCCAGCACTACTTCGCCGACCAGGTCAACTTTCTCGCGACGGGAGATCAGACCTTGGCTGAGGGGTTGACGAGTTTTCTACGTCCCATCAGCTGCTGGATGTTTACTTCCGGCGTGGATGTCATGAGCGCACCGCCGGTCGTCGGCAGTATCGTCGCCTTCGGTGACTCCATCACGGACGGGTATCTCTCGACACCGAACGCGAACCACCGCTACCCCGATTTTCTCGCCAGACAACTGGCTGCGAAACACGGCGTTACGATGGCAGTGGAGAACGCGGGCATTATCGGGAACGAGCTGTTAACCGCACGCCCACAGCTGTATTACGGAATTCCTGCGTTGGCACGACTGGACCGCGATGCGCTGTCGCAGACGGGAGCGCGAGCGATCATCCTGCTCGAAGGGATCAACGATATCGGGGATAAATCCGCGAAGGCGGAGAGCCTGATCGCTGCAGACCAGCAGATCATAGCGCGAGCCCACGCCGCCGGTCTGCTGATTTACGGCGGCACGCTGTTGCCCTTCGGCGGTTCGAACCCGCAGTATAAGGGAAATTACGGCACGCCGGCAGGCGACGCAGAACGGCAGAAGCTGAACGCGTGGATCCGGACGAGCGGCGCCTTCGATGGCGTCATCGACTTCGATGCTGCGTTGCGCGATCCCTCGGACCCGACAAGACTGTTGCCGGCGTACGACTTCGATCATCTCCACCCGAACGATGCGGGTTACCAGGCGATGGCAAACGCTGTCGATGTGGACCAGATCATCAAGGATGCCAAGAAGCACCGTGGCGGTGAGGAGCAAGAACGGTAGAGCCTTGGAGGAGCGGACTTCAGCGCCGCTCCTCCCGATTTTTCTACAGGTACATCTGTTGGCGCGCAATAGTCGGCCTCGGATGACACCAAAGCGGTACGTCCGTGACGTGGTGGTGGAATACCCTTTTGGCAGCGCTACTTGCGCGTCCAGGAGCTTCCACCATGATGAAGTCCGTCCGTTCTTCCGCCCTCGTTGCCGTTCTCGCCCTTACCGCCCTCCCGATGCTTCATGCGAGCGTAACCGGCTGCGATCCGCATCCCCAGGCAGCAGCAGATTCGAGCACCCTATCGACCGTTGTCTACACTGTTCTCAGTTACCTCGGCTTCTAATCTGTCGGACGGAAGTGTTTGATGAATCTCTCCGCTTTGGACAATGCGCTCTGGGCGGCGTCGCTGATCGGCCACGTCGCCCTCGTGCTGGTTCTGATGCTGAGGGGTAAACTGCGCGAATTTCCAGTGTTTTTCACGTTCATCGCCTTTTCCGCGCTCAAGACGATTGCACTCTTCCTGGTGTTCCGGTTGGGAACGCATCATCAGTACTTTCTGGCGTATTGGACCACTGCCGGAGCGAACTATCTCTTTCAGATAGGCATCATCGGAGAGATTGCGAGGAATGTTTTGCGGCCGACCGGCAGATGGGTCTGGGAGGCCCGAAGATCCTTTTGGATTAGGGCTCTGCTGGGCCTGGTGGTCGCTGCTGTTGTTGCGTTCGAGATGGGTCCTGAGCAGTCCAAGGGTCTGGATCTTTGGGATACGCGGGTGACAATTTTCACAGACCTTATGACCTGCGGACTGTTCGTTGCGATGTTGACCGCTGCGAATGAGCTCGGCCTCCGCTGGCGGAGCCAGGTCTTCGCTTTAGGGCAAGGGCTGTTCATCTGGGCGGCCATTGCGCTGTTCAGCAACATTGCGCATGTCGCATTCGGCTGGAATCAGGAGTTTATCGTCCTGGACCACATCCAGATGTTCGCTTATCTGGGAGTTGTCGTGTTCTGGGGCATAACGTTCTGGCTCCCAGAACGGAAACGGGACGAACTTTCTCCGGAAATCAGCGCTTATCTTGTTGCGGCGGCGGCCCGCTTAGAATACGATCCCAGCAGCGAGCACCGGCCTACTCCATGAGCTTCTTACTGTCCCTTCTTTCGATCGCCGTTGTGCTGGTGGTGCTCTGCGTCCGCGGCTCTCGAAAGAAGACCCAGCTGTCGGCTGCAAGCTGGGATGAGCTTGTTGCCAGGCTTGAGGCGGTTCCGACCGAAGGAATTGCGAGAGTTGCGGCTGACTACCTGCAACCGCACAGCGGCCAGGTTGCTATCGAGACGGATGAGATGTGGAGGCTGATCGGCGAGAAGGAGGGGCTGCGGCGGATGAAGGCGAACGCGGATGTGTTGCTCGCGCTCGCTGCCTTCGCATCGCAGTGGAACTTCCAGGAGAGCGTAATTGTCGCGGAGCGTATGCGTCGGGACGGCCTGACTCTCCGGCGTGCTGTCCGTAAGCTGTCGATCGGGCTAACCCTTGGTAACGCAAAAGCCACAGGGCCCTTTCATGTTCAAGAGGCTGCGAGTGCGTACTGGCTCATGCGAGAGCGGCTTTTGGCGCTCTATCAAACCAGTCATGCGGCGCGCTATCCCCGGCTTATCGCTGCGCTATAGCACTGGTGGTTCGCTGTGAGTCGTTTCCAAGTAGACTCGGCAGTTTCATTCCGCGCGCGGCTTCTCGCGTAAGCGCCGTTTTGTTCGACATCCCATAGAAGAAGATAGCGGGACGAGGAGGTCCAGTCCCGATCCCGATTCATGCGGGAGATATTGCCGACGGCACGTCCCAAGCGGGAGGCCACCGGGGATGGCGAGCGGCGTCATGCGTTGGCTTTTTCCGGATTGTTCCAGGGCATGCGACCCAGGACCGAAGCCATCATGCAGTTGTCGCTCACGCCGGCATAGACGAGACCGGCACCCACAAGGGCTGCACCAGCGAAGAACTTCTTCGAGGCGAGCAGGCCGAGAGCGGAGAAGGTGAGCACAAGTGAACCGGCTGTCGCGCGGACCTGCCGCTCCATCGACCAAGGCTTGTTTGCGGCAACCCTGAGCGGCTTTCCCCCGTTCGTCCAGGCCTGAAGACCGCCCTCTAACACATCGAGCGACTGGAAGCCCTTCGCAGCCAACGTTTGCCGTGCCTGTTCTGCACGTCCCCCGGTGCGACAGACAAAAGTGAGCGGTGTTGCGCGATCCCAACGTTCACTGGCCTTGTCCAGCGTGCCAAGCGGAACGAGTTCTGAACCTTCGATATACCCTTCTGCAAACTCCGGGTACTCCCGTACATCGATCAAGCGAGCTTCCATGTGCACCTCCAACCCTGGACTCACTGTATGCTTCCATAGTGATAGATTCAAGTTATGGCAAAGCAGGCGATGAGTGACAAGATGCTCGACCTGGTCGCACGGCGATTCCGTACCCTGGGAGAGCCTTACCGGTTGCGCATCCTTCAGGAGCTGGAAGCCGGGGAGAAGTCGGTAGGCGAGCTGGTTGCTGCTTTGGAGGGGAACCAGCCCAATGTTTCCAAACATCTGCAGGTTCTTTTCGATGCCGGCCTGATTGGCCGAAGACGGGAAGGCACCTCTATCTTCTACTCGATCAGCGACCCGATGGTGTTCAAGCTGTGTGCTCTGGTGTGTGGCAACGAGGCGAAAAAGAGCCGCCGTGAGTTCGAAGCGCTGTCTGGACAACAAAAAGGAACGAAGCGATGAAGATCAAGCAGTTCGAAGTCGCAGGGCTGGCCCAGTATTCGTATGTGCTCTCATCTGAGGGCGAGGCTATCGTGATCGACCCCATGCGTGACTTCGATCGCTATACGAACTACGCCCGGGAGCAGGGACTGGCGATTCGTGTCGTCACAGAGACGCACATTCACGCCGACTTCGCCTCCGGCGCACTTGCGTTAGCCGAGGCCAGCGGAGCCCGGCTTGTGCTCAGTTCTTACGTTCAGGAGCCGTATATCTACAGCATGGAACACCAGGCGCTTCGAGACGGTGACGAGCTGCATATTGGCAAGCTGCGCCTGGCGGCCCTTCATACGCCAGGGCACACGCCCGAGCATCTGAGCTTTGTCCTCTTCGATGAGCGGCGCGATGCCACGGAGCCGGTAGCACTCTTCAGCGGCGATTTCCTCTTTGTGGGGTCACTCGGCCGTCCGGACCTGCTGGGTGAAGCCGCTAAGCAACAGCTCGCACATGAGCTGTACCGCAGCCTTCACGCACGAATCGCTTCCCTTCCTGATGGCGTGCAGGTCTATCCCGGCCACGGTGCAGGTTCGCTCTGCGGCTCGGGCATGAGTGAACGCGCTGAATCGACCCTTGGGTACGAGCGACGGAGCCAACCTTTGTTCAAGCTGCAAGAGGGTGCATTCGTTCAGGAGATTCTTGAGAGCGTACCTGCGATGCCCACCTATTACCGGCGCATGAAGGAGCTCAATTCCATAGGCGCCCCCAGCGTAGCTGTTTTGCCCGGCAAGGATTCGCTCTCGGCCGCCGAATTCATAGCTTTGCTAGCGGGCGATGCAGTGACGGTGATTGATCTTCGCCGTCCGGAAGCGTTTGGTGGAGCCCATATTCCCGGGGCTATCAACATAGGAGCCGGCCAGAATCTGTCTCTCTGGGCAGGGTGGATGATCGCGCCCGAACAACGTCTTCTGCTCGTGGACGATGGCGGAGACGATGAAGAGGCCCGGCGCTCGCTTGTCCGGGTGGGCCTGGATCAGGTCCTTGGATTCCTCCACAAGGGCATGCCCGCGTGGATCGAAGCAGGAAGGCATTTCACCCGGACGACCCAGCTCTCAATCCAAGAAGTGGCCGCCAACCAACACAAGGCGAAGGTCCTGGATGTCCGAGACTACAAGGAGTGGCTAGCAGGTCACATTGAAGGTGCCGTTCACATCTCACTGGGTGAGCTGCAGAACCGGATGGGCGAGCTTTCAAAGCAGATCTCGATCGTTGCAGTCTGCGGAAGCGGATACCGTTCCAGCATTGCCGCAAGTTTACTCGAAGCTCAGGGATTCGTAGACATCAGCTCCATGGATGGGGGCATGATGGCCTGGAACCAGAACAGGCTCCCAACAGTGACGCAGTAAGAGGGGGCGTGTTATCTTGTCCACCGCACGAAGATCCAGACGACGGGCGCGCCTAAAGAAAGATGGGATAGTTGGACAACTTCTGCTTGCTTCTCAACGCGCAGAAATTGTCCAACTCCGCCATAATATTTCTCACTTTGAAGGCGCTTTTGGTTCACAGAAGAGAGCCGGATCTACCTCAGCGGACAAAAGCGCCCGACAGCCTCTATCTGGTCTCATACGCGCCGATATCGATCCTTCCTCCCTGCACTCGCGTATTGCCTGCAAAGTCAACCGATCCCACAGCGGATTGTGGAGTATTCGGGTCGCCCGCGTTTATCGCTGGAGAAGTTGGCTGCAGCCTAAAATCCGCCATAGCCGGGTTCAAGAATAGAGGGTCGGCGGTCAGATTGTTCGATCCCGGTCCAACGTCTGAGCCGTAGTATACGTTGTAGCCGGTATTACCTGGATTCCAATTGAGCGAGTTGTAATAGTTTGTGCCGTTGTTGGCAAACGTATTATTTTCCCAGGTGACGGACGCGGAAGTCATCGGCAATATTGCTACACCAACGCTGTTGCTGAAGAACGTGTTGTTATAAACGTTCAGGTTGTAGATTGAGGAGCCGTCGGTCGTGCTGTACCACGTTCCTATGACGATACCCGCGCTCACGCAATTTTGTGCGATGTTGTCACTGATGGTTATGTCGTGTGTATCCGGCTGTCCCGGCTCGGATAAAGCTTCGAATCCGACGCCGGCGTGAGAAACGATATTCTTTTCGATGGTTCCTAAGTACCCTCCGTCGCTGTAAATAGCCACCGGCGGATTGTTGTACCAGATTGTGCCGTCACGGCGGACGCCGATATACTCAGCCTTATTTCCTATAAACGAGAAGTTATTTGCTCCATTCCAGGAAGAAATGGCGATCCCATCCGTATCGTGTACGTAATTGTTTTCGAACAGTGTGTTAGTTGCTCCATCCCCGACCGACAATACTTCACTCATCACTGTATTGATATTCCCGAACTCGTTGCCGTTGACGGTTATGTAATTCGATGGCCAGATCCGAAAAAAGAGCAATGCGGCAGCGCCATCAGAAGCTGGATAGATATTTTTGTTGTTTAAAAAGCTGTTTTGATTGAATTCAATGTAGGAGCTATTGGAATCGATGCGAACACCCTGCTGCATCGCTCCATTGCATGTGAGATTCTGAAAGGTTAACCCCTGGATTCTCGTATAGTTCTTGCCGCTGATCTGCACGAGAGGGACTCCGTCCGTTACGGTCCCAAGATATGCATAATCCAAGATAACCTGCTCGCCGCCGCAAGTGATCCCCGTATATCCAGCGCAGCCGCCGGGGGGGATACTGAACCCATAAGGCTGAAACGTGATGTAGTTTCCAGGGGTGCCCGAAACATTCAAGGAGAGTCTTTCGTGATACGTACCGGCCCGTATGTTCACGATTGAACCTGGAGTAGCGCTATCCATCGCGTGTTGAATAGTCAACCAGGGCGCCGTCAACGTACCTGCATTCGAGTCACTTCCGTTGGGAGCGACGTAGTAGTTCACCCCGGCTGTTCCACTGGGCGTCGGGGTTGGAGTTGGAGCCGCTACTGGTGTGGGGCTTTGAGTCGGAGGCACTGCACCGTCGGGGCTTGGAGTTGGTGCCGTTGGAGCTGGCGTCGGAGCCGGAGTCGGAGCCGCTGCAACTGAGATCGGATAGGTTGGCGAAAAGCCAGTGGCGCCGGCAGTGTCCCAAGCGCTGACCCCAAATACATGTGACCCTGGGGTGGTAGTCACTGATACCGATAAGTGATCAGCGGTTACGATCGGCCCGTACTCGACGCCGTCAAGCCATAGGATCATGCCGGCGATAGTTGCTCCGGAAAGTGAGGGTTTTGAACTGGCGGTAACTAAAAAGCCAGAACTCACCGTCGCACCATTAACCGGTGATGTCACGGTGATCACGTCGTTTGAGGCTGTGGTTGGCGTGGCAGGCCTTTGACTCTTTGTGCGTGCCGCCCGTGCATCGCACAGGCCTAAAAAGCTGAGGACTAGACAAAAGGCGACCATTTTTACTGAGGCGATAGAACATGGAACGACACGGTATTGATGCTGTTGCAATGCGATCCCCTTACTGGAGTTGGGAGCGATCTCACGATCCGCTCGATGAGCAAAGGCACAAGTCTTCCGGCCGGGCCTTGCAAGGGCTTTTGTAGGCCGATTCTGACCAAGAATTGTTGCGCAATTCTGCGACCGGCTTCGCGCCGGTCAGTGATGCGAGTTCCATTCGCAGGCCACACGGGGATGGAAGGAAGCCGCCTTGCACCGTGCGAAAACGCACGGGCGGCTTCAGTGACTTTTTCGCAGCAAAACCCTATGCCTGAAGTGAACTGCATTTTGTTGGCCAAACGGCTACGGGGCGGCCATCTTGCTCAAACTACTTGCCGTCCAGTCGAGTTCTGTACGGAGGCACCGAAAAAAGCTCCCGCAGATCCAGATGGATTTACCCAAAGACGGAAATTATCGAGCGAATCGCCCCTTCGACGCGAACGAGGTCGCGACGATAAGCGGGTCAGGAACGTGACACCGAGAAGCGACCTGCTGCGGCTGCGAGATTAGAGACGGGCGCCACCTTCCAGGTCCACGGCTGCGCTTGCGGGGATGTCGGGCCTTGCCATGTCGCCGTGCAGGACTCCGGGCAGCGAGAACTTTCGATGTCGCCATTGCGGAATGCCGCGACGTTCCCTTCATCATCCCAGCCCATTTCCGCCATCCTCGCGGCAACCTCAGCCCGGTTCACACTCGCCATAGTCTGCGATACCCTGTGCCAGCTCTTCTGCATACCTCCTACCTCTGCTTCAGGTCAACGAAAGACACGGGTTTGATTGGGAGGGCTTCGGCGGGAGCTGCCGTTTCTGTTTCGATGGCTTCGAGTTGCCGTCCACTTATCATGCCAGCCACACTGGTGCTGCCATGTTGATGGACATGCGCGCTATAATCCGGGAGGACAGAAGCTTGACGACATGCCGCTGGCGACGTCAGTCCTGTCTGAACGAGAATACTGACCTGGAACAAACAGAGAGTCAGCCAGCGACTCCGCCAACAACTTCGCCAACGAACTGATCCTTGCCGCGCTTTCAACGTGCCAGAAGCGGACCTTGTCGTTGAAATTGCCTCCGACCAGCGGCCCAATTACATAGACATTCTCGCTCGCTTCTAAACGATCGTTGACCAGAAAACCGCGATTGGTACTGTTAGGAGTGCAGATCCCATTTTCGATCGAACTGTTGATTAACGGATTGGAGCATAAGTCGAGTTCTTCAAATCCACCGCAGTTGATTGATATACTGAATGCTGCAGGGTGAGTGATGTTGGCCTGGGATGCTGCAGTCGCGTAGGCGGCCAGCACTAGGCGACCGCTCGATGGAGACGGCTCGAGCGTACGAAGTTCCCCCTGTACAGTAGTGAGGATCCCCAAGCCAACTAGTTCATCCGCTGCAGTACGGGTATCACGACCAGCACGGCGCATCAGTCTGGAATAATGAATGCCGTGCTCGCAGACGAACTTCTTCTGCTCACTGATGTGCATCAACGCGGTCAGCCGACCTACGGCGGCGCTCACCGGATCCCGCAGATCGGCAATATTAACCCTTGATTGTTCAGCTCTTCCAATATCAGTCGTAATTGCAGCCATCAGGTCCGCGGCAGAGAAACGGCCACAAAGAGATTCCAGAGCCGTCAGCTCGAATTGGACTGGTTCCTGGCAAATCTTGTAGGGGAGCAGACCACTACGAGAGAGCACAACTATCGAATTGATAAGCCTTCTGGTCTCCACACAGTAGTTAAGGAGATACAGAACTTCGAGGGCACTAGCATTTGATCCCACGACAAGGATATTGGCCATTCTCCTATCTGGGAGGGTGGCCAAGGCATGCTTGATTTTGCTGACGCTGGCATTTTCGGAAGGCGAGTAGATATTGTCGATGTGCGTGTGGCCGTGTCGCCCGGCAATAACGCCAGTCTTAACCGACCTCTGAGGCGGGCTCCCGATGGCTAGAACAACCCTCGCCGCGTGTACCGTAGCGCGGTTCTTCATACTATTTTCGACAGCAATGATGTGGGGCCTGCCGGGAGGTCGCGAGATTCCAGTTGCCTCGCCGTGAATCAGCGTTACAGTAGCCACCCCGTTTCTTGAGAGTCGTTCCAGCGCACGACCGGTGTTACTGGAGATATACTGTCCGAACAAGAACCTCGGCAGGTACAATTCTTCCCACTCGCCGCGTTCCATCAGACGCTCATTGTCTGATATCCACCTCGCGGCGCTTGGGCCGCCGCATTGCCTGAAGGTCTTAAGCCAAGAATCCGCGTTCGTCGCCAACCACTGGATGTAGCGAGTTAGTTCGGGCTCTGGCAGAAATTCCTTGAGTCGTTGGAATGCCAGTGCGCCAAACGCGGAGCGCCTTCCATAGGGGATGCCGTTCCACATCTCCCCTTCTTTTTCGATGACTGCGATGCGCAGTGTCCTGCCTCCTGCGGCTCTGTCGCTAAGGCGGGTCGCGAGTTCGCACAGAGTCATCGAGCAAGCAATACCGCTCCCGACGAGGGCTACATCGTATACAGTTGTTTCTACAGCAGTAAAACCAGTTCGCATAATGAGTTCATCCTTCCTGGGTTAGGAAGACATTGATGTTTCCGGGACGCGCGATTACTATATTGACCTTTAGCAAAGCCACTCTATGTCAAAAGTAATTTTCTTGGGCGCTGGCGGAATCGCGATTGTTGCCGCAGAAACCGCCCGCTGTCGAGGACTGGATATTGTCGGTTTTCTGGACGACAGAGCCGATAAGCACGGAACCTCGTTTTGTGGGGCCACGGTTCTGGGAGGCTTCGACTTGCTTCCCGCGTTATGCCAAAGCGTGCCCCACGCCGTTGTTGCCTTTGCTGATTGCCGTGGCCGAATAGCTTGTGCCCAGAAGGCACTCTCTTACGGCTTTTCTCTTCCTCACCTGGTTCATCCGTCGGCCATCATTTCGCAACACGCCAGCATAGGGCAGGGCGCGATTCTCATGCCGGGAAGCATCATTAACTCCGGAACCCAGATCGGCAGCAATATCATTGTGAACACTGGAGCCAGTATCGATCATGAGTGTTCGATTGGCGATGGGGTACATATTGGTCCCGGGGCGCGATTGTCAGGTCTCGTCAGCATCGGAAGTGGGACGTGGATTGGAATTGGCAGCATCATTCGTGAATCCGTGCACATTGGCAATAATGTTCTTGTTGGAGCGGGTTCCCTGGTCCTCAAAAACCTACCTGATGGTGTCGTAGCATACGGGTCACCGGCGAAGATTATTCGCCAGAATACCTAAGTGACGCGCGAGGCCCGAGCCTATCCGTAGCTCCAATGAGGCTGCAACCGGGCGCATGTTGAGATGCTCAGCTGGGTGGAGCAACTGGAGGAGGCATCTCATGTTCCCGCAAATCGTGGCGACGGTCAGGCGCTCCAGATACCCCGCCATGGAAGACCGCATTCTCGCAAAACGATACGAGGTGCTTGAGCACTACGGACCGAGAGAACTCAGTCTCCACCTTGCGCAGCGCACGGCCACTCAATTCGCGGGCCAGAGCAGGATTTGTTAGTATCTTCACCACATTGCCCGCGATTGAGCGCGCATCGCCGATAGGACTAACAAGTCCGGTTTCATCGTTCACGATAACATCGATCACCCCGGTCGCGCAGGTGGCCACGATCGGGGTTTCCGTCGCGGCCGCCTCCAGCAGGACACCCGGCAGCCCCTCTCGATGAGTCGGGAGTACAAGAACATCCATGAGATGAAGATAGGATGCAGGATCGTCGGTCCAATCAATATGGCGCACGTGCTTATCTTGGTCGATCTGCAGGCGCGTGTGTTCGGGAATAGGATCCCCTTGCTCGAAGGGACCGATCAGAAGAAGATAGGCGTCACACAGCCTTCGCTGAATTAGCGCGAAGGCATCCCATAGTTCCACAATTCCCTTGTCTTTCGTCAAGCGACCGATATACCCGACAACGGGAGCGCCAGGCGGAATTTTGAGACGGTTTTTCAAGCCTGAGGCTGCTGCGAGCCGCTCAGCCGTGGGAGCATAGTCGGCCACGCTAATGCCCGTGCAGCTGCCGAAACCCAAAACAGCTACCTTTTCAGGTTTGCAAAGTCCCAATTCAACGACTTTATCGCTCAGGCTTTTGCTAACACAGAGGACCTTATGCGAGCACGAGCACGCCGCTCTTTCAGTCAACAGAAACAGTCGGCGTCGCCATCCGGTCGCAGTTTCCAGCCGCAGACCGTGCAATTGGTAGATGCGCAGGGGTATACGAGCCACTCTGCTCGCGACCATTCCAAGTAGCCCCGCTTTCGGAGTGCCCGCAATGACGAGTGCAGGCCGCAAGCGTGACAAGAGCAGAAAGAGCTGAACTAATGCCAAGCTGTCGCTAATCGCATCAATCTCTCTGCACATCGGAACGTGGTGAACGGCGACACCCTGCAATTCGTCGAGACCGGACAACAAGGCTTTGTTGCCCCCACAGATGATGGTGACCTGCCAGTTTTGACCTACAAGTGCCTGAACTTGCGGAGTCAAGTAGACCTTCACTGTCAGCGGATCCGTAACGATATACGTCACATGCGGCACGTTAACTCCCCTTATGCACCGGATCGATTTTAGATTCGGAGTAAATGGTTAACGCGTTATCCGTTGTGCCCGAAGTACTCCGCGAAGGCTGTGGAAGGCCCTTCATACGCTGGGATCGTGCCGGCGCTCGGGAGGAATCTCGATTTGTGAGATTATGGTCGGCCCGCGAAATCGTCGTTTCGGGTTGGCAGGCCAGATACTCAGAACGCACGGACAGCGGCCCATTATGCGGCAAGGGTGTTAGGGTTCCCTATCCACTCAGCGGTTCTGTCTCTTATTAGCGTCAGGAATTGTGTGCGGCTCTCCAAGAGTAGTTCTTCGCGAAATTCCTGCGCTCGCGCAAGGTTCTCCGCGGACATACGACCCATGCGTTCCGGGTCCTGCAGAACGGTCATCATCGCGCTGGCAAGGGCCGCATCGTCTCCTACCGGCACAATGCTGTCGGGTGGGATCAGTTCGGGGATGCCCCCTATGTTCGACCCGAGGCACGGCAACGCACGCGCCATCGCCTCAACCATCGCGCGCGGCAAACCTTCGACTCTGGACGGCATAACAAACAGATCCGCCGCATCCAGTGCCTCTCTCACAGCCTGACCGGCGGGCAGCTGACCGGCGAAGTGCACGCAATCGCTAAGTGCCAGATTTGCGGCAAGCTGTTCCATCTCCGGACGGTGGCGTCCCTCACCTACAACAGTGAGAGAAAGCGGGAAGCCCTGGTGTGCGCATGTGGCCATCGCCCGAAGCAGAACGTCCACACCCTTATACATCTGTGCCAGTGTTCCGACGCAGATCAGGCGGGGTGGCCCCGAGTGGTGAACCGTTCCGTCGCGGGGGGATTGGACCAGGGCGTCAGGACCGATCTCCACATCAGAAAACGAGATGGAAAACGCGGGACAGGGATAGCGTGACTGGAGGGCGTGCCTGGTCACGTACGCTGCTGCGCAGGCCGCACCGCAGAGCCGCTTCAATTCGGCCGTGAACCAAACACGAAACAATGGACGCAGCGCATGAATCACACCGCCAGGCTGAAACACATCGTAGGGATCCCCCACAACCTCCACTCCAAACGGTTGACCGCGGCCGAATTTGATCGACGAATGCGGACCCGAGGGAAGAGCCAAGCCGAAGAATGACCGCCTGACTGTGGCGCGCCTGCTCGCGCAACACGGACCGGATCCTTGGCCAGCAGGCAAGGTATTGATAGGGGCCTTGATAATCGGGGATATCGACGAACGTAACGGCCGGGCCCGATGCCTGCTTCCAATCCCCAATCGCGGCGTCCACATGGCGAACGCGCGCAATGACACAGACGGAGTCAAACACCTGCAAATAACGCCGCCAGAACTGATAGGCAAAGGCCGTTTCGGTCCAGACGCAGGCCGTCCGGTGTGCGACGAAAATGGTGTTCAAGCGCGACCGTCACATTCATTGATGTCTCCACGTGGCAGTTAGATTTTCCGAGTTGCGGTTACAGTGCATTACTTCCAGGTGTCGCAATGAATTGCACTTCTGATGGGATTGTGCGGACAGGGTTCGTGGTCCTCTATATGTCATCCCGTTTACCGCCTTCATCACGACTAAGGCGAGCATTGCCGCTATAACGCAGTACACGCTCTCGAAGTACACGTACCGGAAGTCAATCCGATTTGCGTTTACCGCCTCCTGAAGAAGAGTGGCACATACGACCAGTCCAGCAAGGCTGCGGTAGCGATTGGAACCAAGCCAAGCGAAAAACATAGACCATAGCACCATCGTCCCGAACGCTCCCGGCAGGCCGAAGTTGGCAAATCCCTCTGCTACCGGACTAAAGCCCCAGCCGTAAACAGGGCCCACTCCTTCGTACAGGGCGTCACCGAGATCGGTGGAGATTGCTGGGATCTTCGTTCCTGGGTAAAGCGCTCTGGGCACGACCGCCGGGATAGATGTCGCGTACGAGAGGCCCCAACGCAAAGGCTCTGTGTCCCGTTGAGTAGTACAGAACCGATATATAAGGGCCGCCCAGCTCGCTATCCTCTGGTTTACTGGAGCCGGACTCCGCGGTCTCAACTGCAACCTGCGCCTGTTTAAGCGTGGATCGACCGGCGGCCACATCATAAATTAATTCTCGATAGTCCCCGAAGATGGCAGCGACCAGGTAAGCGCCGGCAATAGCCAATAGCCCGGCAGGACGAAGCCTTGTAAGCTTCGGGCGCAACGTTCCAATTACCAAGGCCAGCGCCATAATAGTTTGCAGTGCAAGTCGTCGATCACCCTGAAGCAACACCATCCCCAACCATATCAGGCATGCGGCGGATGAGAATATCAGTCGCGATTTGGCCACTCCGAAGCTGGCATACACCATCAGGCACAGGCCAGAGACAACGAACCCCTCATATGGCATGCTCACCGTGCCCGTTCAGCATCTCAAATCGTTGCCCACGGTCCATAGCAACCGACTGCATATACCCGCCGATCTGCCAGTACTGAACCATGTACAGCGCAATCCCCACCAGGTAAAAAATGTGCCCGTCAGAAAGGACGCGGTGCACTGCTCGCGGCTTCCCTGTGTCACCGGTTCCGAACGCCGGTTGCTCGAAAGCAGCCACCCGGCGACCAGTCCAAGAGATCCAAGTCCACTCAGAATGCCTGCGTGAAAAAACATAGGACCGTCAATTGCAAACGGGACCTCGTGCGGATTCGCTCCATAATTCAACCTTACGAGCAGAACACCGTTGTATGCGGCGAAGCCAAAGCAAACAAAGCCAACGGATCGACTATTCCGTGTGCGCGTGGCGCGCGCGATTGCGACGCCGAGAGGGGGAACAAGCGAAACAAGCGCGAGTGGCAAGGTAAGCTCGCCCGGATTGATAAACCAACCGATAGCTGCTGCCACCACGCAGAGCGAAGTGAATGCAATGACAAGCGACCGTCCCTGACTCTCTACTGCTCTCATAAGAGAAGAACTCGTTTCTACGGCAGAGCGGGACAGCTATCACTGACGTTCGGAACTGAATAGCACTCCATCAGCCCCTTGATTGACTTGTCGATCCCGACCAGTTCCGGGTAACCCTCCGGCCTTGCTGTCGCCCGATCCGTCAAGTTCTGAGTCGGGTTGCCCAACATGCAGGAGAGGAAGCAAGTGACTCCCGATGCATCAGCAGGGGTACAAAGTCGGTTTCTTCAGCGATAGTGTCCGACAGCAGGCACGGCAATCCTGCCGCCTGGGCTTCAAGAAGTACAAGCGGCAGACCTTCAAACACCGATGGCATCACAAAGACGTCCATCACGCCACGCATCAGCGCAGGCACATCCTTACGTACACCTGTAAAGCGTATGTGCGCTGCGATGCCTAGCTCTATCGCCTGGCGCTCGATGTCTTTTCTTAGCGGACCGTCCCCCACCGAGCAGAAAGAATGCCTCGGGAACCGTCTTCAGATACTCTGCCGCAACACGCAGTAAAAACCTTTGGTTTTTTTGCGAGTCAAATCTCCCAACGTGGCCCACCACCTTTACCCCTGCGGGGATACGCCAACTCTCGCCGCAGCGACTCTCCATCAAAACTGATCTTCAAATGGTTTCGGATCTATACCCAGCAACATCACATGCCATTTTTCTTGCTCGCGCCAATCGGGTGGAAACAAGGCATCCGCTGCTCTTCTGCTGACCGCTGTCCCCACCGTCGCAAAGGTCCAGATCAGCCGCTTCATTGCAGCCCTGTGTATATGCGACGATAAATCGCCGCGCCTCTGCATCCACGTGCCGTGTGTCCGAATGGCTCTGCACAACCCGTACAGGGACACCAGCGATGGCAGCTACCAGCAGGATGATTCCACTGAAATGATGGCTGTGCGAGTGGATAACCTGGTAAGGTCCGTACTTCCTCAGAATGCGCAACAAATTCAATGCGTACAGCGGCGGGAAGCGCAAACCTCTGCACACTATAACCCTTGATCCCAATGCCTCGGCCTCGGCCTGATAGTGGAATGGTCCGTCTGTGTGCACAAGGAAATCAACTTGTATTCCGGTGTCCTTCATTCCGCGGAGCACCTGGATCATCCAGGTCTCCGCGCCGCCCCGATCCAGCCCTCCCAGTACGCTAAGCACACGTGTCATAAGAGCTCCCTACGAGCATTCATAGCCTTCCAAGTCACGAGGGTTAGACCCGCCAACTGCACAATCGCCGAAATCAGCAGAGCGATACCGGCGCCATTCAGCCCCAGACGAGGAATCAAAGCCACGAACCGACCAAGGTGGTGATCGTCATTGCGGCGATTACCGGGAACCTGCGCACGGAAGCTCTGAGCAGATGTCGCCGCAAAGCCCATAAACGTCGCGATGGTACTGATTCCCGCCGTTGCAGCCAGGATGAGCAGCAATCCCTGATGCGAGCTGTATGACGGACCGTAGAGTAGCTTCAACAGCGTTTTTCCCGCCACAAGGGCAACTGCACAAGCAACAAGGCCGATCCCCGCGCCGAAGCACGATAGCTTCGCAAGCACATCGCGAAATCGTTTCAACTCTCCGACTGCGAACATTGTCGCCATTCGTGCCGAGGCGGCTTGGGCCAGAGCCAGGCCAACAAGTTCACCGCGGCAAGCAGGTACGCAAGTGAAGCGAAGATGCCGAGCGGACCCGCGCCGAGATAATGCGCTATCAGGTATCGTGGCAGGTTCGCGTTCAAGGAAATCAGCGTCATCACGATACCCGAGAGGCAGAGCTTTTCTTTAGCAGTTTCCACATTCTGCTTGTCGATGCGGAGAAGAATCCTTCTCCCTCCTGCAGCATGCCTCGTGCGAGCGTCATGTCATAGAGACACACTACAGCGGCCCACGCAATAGCCAGCGCTATGCAGGCAGCACCCAGTTTCCGCGTGGTTGCGAACACAGCTTGCGAAAACGACCAGTGACACTAGGCCGCGGATAGCTTAGAGCGCGCGCAGCGAGGTCAAGTCGCTCGTGCCTTTGCAGCAGCCCTGCGATGACGTCGCTCCACGATTCGAACGCCTTTGCCAGGCTGAGCGCGATGAGGACGACGAGCACCTCGCCGCGATAGCCCGCAAATACAGCTAGGCCGCCGATGAACAGCAAGGCTGCCAAGCGTGCATACGGATCTCAGCACGAAGAAGTCGGCGAAGCGATATCCGGCCTGTGCATCAGTTGCCTGAACAGCTCCGCAACTGGAGATTGCAGAACATGAACACCGGCGCAGACACCGCAAGGCCAACGCAAATACGCCCAACGATTGCGGGCGATCCACGCTTTGCCAGTATCGACAGCATTGCCCACTGGCTCGCCGCTGTAGATCACGTTCCCCCAAGCGTCCACAGGAAGTTGCTTGTCAAGGACGGCAACGGCCGTTCGATCAGCCTTCCTGATTAAAGCTGCTGCTGTACTCATTCGACTGATCCGCCGTCCTGGCTCTGCGCTCTGCATGTCAGAAGGTGCGAAAACTTGCAGCGCCTACAGCCGTCTGCACTATCGCTTCAAGAGTGCGATTGACGGCCCTCTTCGCTCCGCTGACTGGAATGAAGAGGATGTCGTTATCCATGAGGGCCAAATCCTTGCTCTTCATGGTCAATACCTTCTGTACATCCACAGGGATCTCTGTCCGCCCCATATCAGTCTTCCGGACAATTATGGAATGCTTCAAGAGAGCCGTACGGTTTGCGCCCTGTGCCAGTGCAAGTGCCTGCACAATCGTCAACTGCTCGTCATGGTCCATCAGGTATTCACCGGGACGCACAACGTCCCCGACGACGTACACCTGACCGGCCTTGGGTACGATGACCGTGTCTCCAGACTCGATCAATGGGTTGCTCCCAGGAGTCGGTTTTCCCGCAGCTGCTGATTCGGACCGTTGTTGTCTGGTCAGGCGCGGTCCGATGAGTGATCGAGACTTGTGTGCCGGCCTGCTGGGTCAGGCCCTCTGCAAGCGATATGTAATCGTTCAAGCGGTGGGATCCCATGGCCATATAGATGCCCGGCTTTTTCACCTCACCCAGTACGGATACACCCCGGGTCGCGTATTCCGTGATGCTTACCGTCACCTTCGGGTCCTTCACAAACCGCCGTTCCATCAACCGCGCGCGAATCGCTGCCGATGCTTCAGCCACGCTGAGCCCCTGTACATGCACTGTTCCCGCAATGCGGCAGCAGCACGTCACCGTCGTCGCCAACCCGAACTTTCGTGCTCAGATCAGGACTCTCGAATACTGCTATATCAAGCATGTCGCCGTTGTTGATCACGTTCGACTGTTCGAAATCTACCGTGCTCTTGCTCGGATCGCCCTGGGCTGACGATTGCGCGAAGCCGCACGAAAGCGACATCAGAAATGCCGCGACCAGAACCGATTTCCCTGAGTGTGACATCACTCTCCTCGGAACACCCGCATTGCCCTCTTGCTAGGCGCTCATGCTTCCCTCATAACGGGCATACGCTCGCCGGTCAAGGAACGTTTCGGGATCGAACGAGTCGAACGGTACATCATTCAACAACACCCCGCAGATCTGCGCCTGTGCACGCTCCAGGCGCTGCCTGACATGCCATAGCGCCTGCCTGTTTGTTGTCATCGAACGCACAACGAGAACGGTCGCATCAGCCAAACCCGCCATGATGACGGCATCCGTAAAGGCAAGCACCGGAGGCGTGTCAACAATCACGAAGTCGTACTCGCAGCGCCACATGTGCAGGAGGTACTTCATCCGCGTCGAGCTCAAAAGCTCCGAGATGTAGGGCGGACGTGCACCTGCACCCAGCACAAAGAGCGTTGTGCCTGGAACCCGAATCGGTGACGGAACGCAGCCTCGACTGAGGCATTCGCTCAGGCCAACCTCGAGCGGTAGTTGAAGCTGAGAATGGATTGTTGGACAACGCATGTCCGCATCTACAAGCAAAACCCGGCTACCTTGCTGTGCCAGCACGACAGCCGTATTTACTGCACTTGTGCTCTTGCCTTCCCTTCCTCTTGCACTCACAAAGCAGATCACCCGGGGGGTTGGCCGATCCGATGACAGTAATGCCGTACGAAGCGTACGGTATCCTTCAGCAGCCTCGGACTCTGGTTGCTGGAGCGTCACGGGCAAAGCACCAAGAGAACCCACCAGTTGAGGTGCTCCTCGCTTTGGCTTCACCACCAACAACCTGGGAACAGTCGCCAGGGCAGGTAGAAGGCACTGCGTCTCTACGTCGTTGGGTGTGCGGATGGAACTATCGAAGCTCGCTCTAAGGAAGCCTACCGCGACCCCAACCATGATGCCGCTGAATAAGCCCAGCGTGAGGTTTACTGGAATCCGCGGCCGCACTGGATCAGTCGGAATTTCCGCCTCGTCGACCACGCGCAAATCACTCGAGCGGAGGCCCTGATCGATACCGGCATCCTTGAGTTTCTTCATCAGGCTCTCATATAGATCGCGGGTAGTCTGAACATCACGCTGCAGAAGCGCATATTGGCCCGCCGAGGCATCCACTCGCAAGGCGTCCTGCTTTTGCTTCTCCAATGCGGCCTGCAACATTTGCTCAGAGCTCCTTGCCGCCATGTACTCCTGCAGAATCCGCTGTCGTATGTTGCGGATCTCCTGGTCGATACTGGTCTGTATATCCTTCAACTGGCTGCGCAGCTGGACGACCCGTGGATAGTTGTCGTCATACTTTGCGGTAAGCTCCGCGTACTGGACACGCAGTTCCGCCTGCTGTTTGCGCAACGTTTGGATCACACTCTCAGGCACCACTGCCGCGATCAACTCCGGGTTTCCGGCTGCGGCCACCCGGTATTGCGCCTCCTTGACGATCCTCTCCGCCTCAACTGTAGCTAGTTGCCGATTCAACTCATCCACTCGGTTCATGGCAACGTTGTGGCTCCCATCTGCGCCGACAACACCAACTCGCTGTTGATAGGCCACAAACCTTGTTTGGGCATCGGCAGCCTGCTTCTTTACATCTTCCAACTGCCCATTCAACCAGCTCGAGGCCTTCTCCACTCCATCAAGTCGCTGGCGAAAATTCTCGTAGATATCAACGTTAGCGATTGCATTCGCGATGTCTGCTGCCAGCCGGGGATCTGTGCTGCGGAACTTAACTTCGAGTATCTGCGTCTTCGGAACGAGCTCAGCGCGAAAGCCCCTGTGATAGGCCTTTAGCAAGTCTGCTCGCACCTGGGGCGTCAAGTCGCGCAACGGCAGAGCCGGAGTGCTACACGCCGCCCTGCTAAAGCTGCAGTTCGCAACCAACTTCAGGTGGTCAATAACATTTTTGCCAACCGCGTCACCTTGCAGAATGCTCAGCTGCGTTTCCAGCTTTGTAGAGATCTGCGTGCCCTCCGGAGCACGTTGGTCGGCAGTTAGAGGATTTGAGTTATCCAGCTCTACAGCGATTCGGGCGGTGGCTTCGTACTCTGCCCGCATTGAAAGCGAAATCAGCAGCGCAGCGATCAGCCCAGCAAGACCACAAACTGCGATGTGCCACCGGTTTCGCAGCAGCACACGAACATATTCTGCAACTACGCTAGGCTGGTGGTCTCCACCGAGAGCTGCAATCGAACCCTCCATTTGGGTCTGAAGTCCCTGGTTGGGCGACGGAAGATATGGGGCGGACATGGTCTGGTCTCCTGGCTTTACGCGTGTGGTAAGACTAGGCGAATCTCTCTACACGTACTTGGTACGTGGATAGTTCGTCTTTGTTGCTTAGAGCGTCAGATCGATCGGTTGATTCGAGATTGGCCGTCATTCCACCCGCATACGTTCCGGGCCGAAGTTGTCCTCCCGACGGGGCAGCATCTTTGGCTTACCGCACGTGGACTGGCAGCGCCGCATCGCCTAAGTGGCATCGCCGATCCCCTCCGCCGACCGCGCTAAGCCGTCATTTCCTGTGCCATCATCGGCACGGCTGCAGCCTGCTCAACTTCGCTATCCAAGGCAAGCAGGCGCCCAAGGAGTTCCCCGCTCGGGTTGTAGTCGGGCACAACTTTCTTGATTTCCAAGAACAGCTTTCGGGCGTCGCGCTGCGCACAATATCCCCAAATCGATGTCAAGCGCCTTTGCATTTCATCTGCGGCGATGACGGGTCCCGAGTAGATCAAGATTTTTTCGTGGAACGTCGGAAGTGTGCTCTCATCCGCGCAACTGAGTTCCTCGTATAGCTTTTCACCGGGGCGGATGCCGGTGAATTGCAGGCTGATATCCTCTTGCGGCCGAAGGCCGGACAGTAAAATGAGATTGATTGCAAGGTCAACTATCCGGACCTGCTTTCCCATGTCGAGAACAAAAATCTCACCGCCCTTGCTCATTGTGGATGCTTGCAAAACTAACTGCGCAGCCTCCGGAATAGTCATGAAGTACCGTTTCATCTCTGGATGCGTGATGGTAATGGGACCACCCGAGGCAATCTGCTTCTTGAAAATGGGTACGACACTGCCATTCGATCCCAAAACGTTCCCGAAGCGGACGGAGGTGTATTTAGTGCCTCCATTCTGGAGGGCATTCACCAGAAGCTCGGCAACGCGTTTTGTAGCACCCATTACGTTGGTCGGACGGACCGCTTTGTCCGAGGAAATCATTACGAAATCCCGCACCCCATACTCCGCGGCTGCTACAGCAACATTGTGAGTTCCGAGGATGTTATTTTCTACCGCCTCGAATAAGTGCGCCTCCATCAAGGGAACGTGCTTGTACGCGGCTGCATGGTAGATGACCGAGGGGCGATGAAGCCTGAGGACCTCATCGAGGCGCGTACGATTCTGAACGCTACCGATCTCCGCCCGGAAGTCCAGCTTTGAGAACTTCTTTCGAAGCTCCCGATCAATCTCAAAGAGGGGTGACTCAGCTATCTCATAGCCGATGATCCTGCGAGGACCAAAACGCGCGATCTGGCGGCAAAGTTCTGAACCAATGGAGCCAGCCGCACCTGTAACCATGATCACTTGATCCCCAAGCTTCTCGCGTAGGGCATCCTCATCGAGGAGCACAGGGGAGCGGCCGAGGAGATCTTCGACCGCAACATCACGAACCTGCGGAGCTAACGCCCTGTTCTCGATGATCTCGGAGAGGCTAGGAATGGTCCGGCAACGCAGGCCGGCATCATGGCAGCTACGTAGCACGGAGGTTATGCACGAACCCGGCGCAGAGTGTATTGCGATGAGCACTTCTTCCAATGCGCGCAGGCCGGCGATCCTCGTTAGATCCGCACCCACTCCGAGCACAGGAACGCCCTGAATGATTTGGCCCGCCTTCTGTGTATCATCATCGATAAAACCGCGGACATCATAGCCCAGCCTTGGATTTGCGCGGATTTCAGCTAATAGAGTGACGCCAGCTTTACCGGCTCCATAGATAACAATTCGCTTCCTCTTGGCGGCAGGTCGGCGGGTGGAATTGTGGAGCAGCCGCGTCGCCAGACGCACTCCCGCCGTTGCCAGGCTACAAATGATAAAGTCCAGCACGTAGATGGAACGTGGAAAGCCGGCAGGTCCCAGAAACAAGATAAACAACAGCGCAATAACGGATCCAGAGACATTTCCCAAGAGCAGACGGACGATATCAGGAATCGACACATAGCGCCAACCGGCTCGATCGAGGTCTAAAACATGAAAGATAACTCCTTTCAATACGATCCATACGGGAAGGGCGAAGGCCATGTCTAGAAGATCCCGATCAGGCAGGCTGAATTCGAAGCGGAGCAGAAAAGCTATCGTTCCTGAAAGAGCAAACAACAGACACTGGATCAGGCAGATCGCCAGACGCGTACGTAAGTAGCTCGGTCTTATTGGCAGTTTCAAGATAGACATATTAAGGTGCTCCAGGTGTAAATATCAGCTCACCATAGCCATGGTGTAGCTTGGACATGTCGCCGTACCGGCTGCCCCTCGGACAGCGCCGACGATGTGACTTTGCTCGTCTTGAGTAAGGCTGCTAGAGCTTGGTAAGCAAATTCCGCCGTTAAACAGCCGCTCTGCGACGGCGCCTCCGTATCGCGAGCAACCCTCAAACAGCTTTTGCATGTGCATCGGCTTCCAGACGGGACGAGACTCTACCCCGGCGGCATCAAGAATGCTTATCAATGCATCGCGAGAGTGACCGAACGCTTGCTGGTCGATGAGAAAGCAGCTGAGCCAGTTTGTGTGCAGGCCATAGTCCGCCTGGGGCATGAAAGTGATGCCTGGGAGGTCACTAAACGCCTCGCGATATCTGAATGCGACTGCGCGACGTTGATCTACCCGTAGTGGCAGCACCTCTAACTGGCCTCGGCCAATGCCCGCCAGCACGTTGCTCATCCGGTAGTTATAACCAATCTCCGAGTGATCATAGGCAACACCGGGGCAGCGCGCTTGTGTAGACCAATAGCGCGCCCTGTCAACCCATTCCTTGTTGCTGGAGACCAGCATTCCGCCACCCGTGGTGGTGATGATCTTGTTTCCATTGAACGAAAAGATCCCAATGTCGCCCCACGTACCTGCAGGGCGATCCATGTACATACCACCTAGTGCTTCGGCCGCGTCCTCCAGCAGAGGCACGTCATATTTGCGGCAAATCTCAAGCAATGGCAGCATGTCCGCACACTGCCCGAATAGATCCACCACGATCACCGCTCGGGGCAGCCGGTTCCTCAGAGATCGTTCGCGGAGAGCGTCCGCAAGCAGGTTGGGGTCCATATTCCAGGAGTTATGGTCGGAATCGATGAACACTGGCTCAGCGCCGAGATATCGAATCGGGTTGGCCGTTGCAACGAAGGTGAGGTCTTGGCAGAACACCTCGTCGCCGGGCCTCACCCCAAGTAGTCGAAGACCAAGATGAATCGCGGCGGTACCACTGCTCACAGCTACACCAGGCAGACCCACCAATGCTTCGAACTCGCTTTCGAAGGCGCCGATGTGGGGACCGACGGTAGATAGCCAGTTCGAGGCGAACGCTTCTTTAACGTAGCGTTCTTCGGAGTCGCCCATGTGAGGAACGGAGAGAGGTATGCGTCGCATAAGTTGGAGTGGCCTGCTTTGCGGAAGGCCTTAAGACTACGGACTGATTACTTATTCCGGAGCTTGAGCGGGCCGATCAACGCAACGCGCGCCCGGCTCAGTTCAAGAGACTTATCTTGGTTCGACATGGGTACTACGCTGCATGGAAAGAGTCGGGCACTTCGCAGATCGCGCCGGCAAGCCTTATGACTCGCTCTGTGTCTGCCGCCGAGCGGGTTCCATGCCTTTGGAGTCCGCGGGTGCGCCGACCATAGATTCCATGGCTCGCGCGAATTCGACCATCGGGCCGACATCTACGTGCAGGCCAGCGTTTCGCTCGACGATTTCTGTCGAGGTCAGACGCCGCTGCTCGTGAAG
The DNA here is from genome assembly GCA_963791875.1 of uncultured Acidobacteriaceae bacterium. GTDB lineage: Bacteria > Acidobacteriota > Terriglobia > Terriglobales > Acidobacteriaceae > Edaphobacter. Next base: position 159,980 of record CAWBUI010000001.1, on the reverse strand, counting down.
CGGGGGGTACGAGACGAGGTCAGTGCCCTTGGCAGTAAAAACAAGCCGGATCGTCGCCAGCAGGATGCGCAGATCCAAGCTCCAAGACAGATGATCCACATACCAGACATCCATCTTTAGCCGTTCGTCAAAATTGAGATTGTTCCGGCCGTGAACCTGAGCCCATCCCGTGATGCCCGGCCGCACGGAGTGACGCCGCTGTTCCGCCGCCGTGTAGTACGGAAGGTATTCTGTAAGCAAAGGCCTGGGACCGATAACACTGAGGTCCCCCACAAGAACATTCCATAGCTGGGGCAACTCGTCGAGGCTTGTGCGCCTCAACCATGCCCCTAGTGGGACCATACGCTCCCGATCGCTAAGCAACTGTCCTGTCTCATCTCGCTTGTTGCTCATTGTGCGGAATTTCAGACATGTGAACAATCGCCCATTAAACCCCGGCCGCTCCTGGCGAAAGAGTATTGGCCTGCCCATCATCATTCGAATCAGAAGACTCACTATGCACATCACAGGTGCTGATAGAACCAATCCGGCACATCCGATAGTGATGTCTACCGCTCTTTTTGTCCGGGTTCGATAGATATTCATAGCATCGTTGGGAAACAATGGCAGCTTGCGGCGATTCCACCTATGGATGGATTACAGATTTCTTCCCTTGCATACAAAACTGGGTTGCCGAGTTCTGCACCCGCATTTCGGGGAGTCCTGCCTCGCAGGTAGCATGGTCGAGTGCGGTCTCGTCGGAGGGGTGGCCGGCACACGCACCCGCCGGCGAGATGGATCGAAAGCCATGTTGACCGTCAATAGATCTGCTTTGGGGCAACGCCGAAAGGCGTTAGTGTGGGTCGAGTCAATCGCGGGCTTGGTCCCAATGCAGAGAAGTATTGGCTGGACCGGAAACCAAGATGCCTCATGCCCGGTGGCGTCCTCAAGACAAAGCTTCGCCCTGCCAAACGCCCATTTCTCTGGACGTAATAGCTGTTATTTCATAGATTTACTGGACCCGGTGGCCTTCGGTTGCGCTACTTTAGCCGTCACCGTACTCAAGCTGGTGCCAAGACTGCACTGCCGTCATCAGCACACTTGGAACCGGATCGTTCGCATAAACCGACTCACGGGTGCGCGGCTTGGAGCGCAACTAAAACTAGCCAGACCCCTCCACCCCGTCTGTATGCACGCTTACATAAGGGGCATTTAATCCGTGCTATAGTTTGCTTCCTCCCCTAAGCCCGCTGTTGCAGGCGACCACCCCTACCGTGGACGTCTGGCCAGCCTACAGTTCTTGAAGTGACGGTGAAAGACCGCTCAGAAAGACGCTGGCCTGGTATACCTCACTGATACCTGGACCGAGCCCACAGTGAGAGGCGTACCAGCGCCCCGCATTTGTTAGCTCTGACTCCTCCCCACCGGGAACTTCCGATCGATCACGCTTTGAGCGCACTCTCGTCGATACGCTTAGGTATACAGAACAGATTACGTTGCGGCGAGAGGATCCGATGGAGCTTTGGATGATGATTGCCGTTCACAGCCAACAGAACACCGGTAATGTCCTCTTCGACGCGCTGCCGCCAAAGGAACGATTGAGGTTACCTCTCGTTGATGTTGCCCTGTCGGTTGGTCAGGTCCTCTGCGAGTGCGAACAGCAGGTCAGCTGGGCATACTTCCCTACTACCTGTGTGGTGTCTTGCCTGTACACAACACGAGACGGGACGACAGCTGAGACCGCCCTGATTGGCAATGATGGCATGTTGGGGGTTGCCCTGTTCCTTGCTGGTGGAACAAGTTCCGCACGCGCTGTTGTTCAGATCGCCGGGAATGCTTTGCGTATCGCTCCGCGGGCACTGCTGGCCGCTTTTGCTCACGCTGGAACGGCGCAGCGTGTCTTGCTTCGATATACCGATGCGCTGCTTACACAGATATCTCAGACGGCAATATGCAACCGCCTACATCCCCTTGAGCAGCGCCTATGCCGATGGCTGCTGCTATGCCATGACCGCGTGGGTAAATCTGAATTCCTGATGACCCAGGAACTCATAGCGAATATGCTGGGCGGGCGCAGGGAGAGTGTCACAGTCGCCGCCCGGCATCTGCAGGACGCCGGGGCTATTTGCTACTCCCGCGGTCACATAAGTATTACCAACCGGCTACTCCTGGAAGACCTTGCGTGCGAATGCTATGGAGTTGTTAGAAGCCGGGTCGCGGAAGCGAAGGAGGATCGAAATCTGAGTTCTGCCAAATTTGAGAACCGGCCTACATAGGACGATCGAACACCGGCGTCAGTCTGCTAAATTCTTGACCCGCGCAAGATAAATTCTCTACTAACACTGATGACTGAGCACTGCGGACGGGAGACACAAAGAATTCGGGCTCGCAAACGATTGTCGTCTGGCCCATCATTTCGAGCTGGATTAACTCACCCGGTGAGTTGCTGGACATGAGCATACCAAACCCGCGATTGTTGGAGATCTCGAAGAGAACCACTCATCCCTACATCAACCATCCCACGCATAGATCTGTTGACGGAAAATCACGATGCTCTGTTCACTTGCCTTCTGGAAATCCCAATAGGAAATAAGCAGAGCACACTATTGTCTTGCCGCGTTCCTTGACGGCGACGCACAGAAGGAGCAAGGTGATGCAGCCCTTTGATACGGCGACCTCCAACACCGATGAGCATTGGTATATCGCCTATACACTGCCAAGGCACGAGAAGGCGATCGCACAACGACTAACGGTCCAAGAGATATCCTGCTACGTCCCGCTTTACTCCGAAACGCGGACGTGGAGACAGCGCAGAGTGCAAGTTGAGCTGCCTCTGTTCCCTTGTTATGTCTTTGTGAAGATGCCGCTCGACATTAAGACCCGGCTGCTCTCCGCCCCCGGGGTAGTTCGCTTACTGGCCATGAGCGGCGCGGCTGTTATCTTTCCGGACGAGGAGATGTCTGCCCTACAGTCTTCGTTGAAGCACTGGAGCGCGCGGCCCTATCCGTTCCATAGCTCCGGGAAAAGAATCCATCTCACGGCCGGCCCGTTTGCGGGCTTCGAAGGTACCATTCTCAGGCGTAATGGAAAGCGGAAGATCATCATAACTCTGGACCTCCTTAGTAGTTGTATCTTGCTCGATGCGGATGCGGCGGACGCCCAGCTTTCAGTCTCATAACACATCGGCTTCGGATCGGACCCTGGGTGAAGTCCATCACACCCCCTACGCCGCCCTTCAACTCGCCGGGGCGCACGTCGTCTACGGAGGTCACCCGAGCGATCGATCAGTAGCCGTGTAACGGGAGAGCGGGTGGATGGTACGGGAGATACGGGCATTTTGACTCTGCGGGTCAGAATGACGGCGGGTGGCGCGGGAATGTCAATGAAGGGGCGGGGATGCGTACAGCGTCTATCTGCGTTCACTCCCGACGACAAAGGCCCCGCGTGACGGGCGGGGCCTTAGAGGGTTGGTGTGCCGTGTGTGAGGAGCGAACGCGGGCTTGGTTGTCTGCCGGTGGCTAGCTGCAGCCGCTTGTGCTGCCGCATGACATGCAGCGATAGCAGGAGCCGGAGCGGGTCATGATGGCTCCGCATGTGGCGCACGAGGGCGCATCGCCCATGTCGTACATCGCGCGCATGGCTTCGGCGGGGGCGTAGATGCCCCGGTCTTCGGGCTTGTAGTTGAAGGTGGATGCGTCGGAGCCGTATGCGCCCTGGGTGCGGGAGGATGCGTCGTTGAGGCCGGAGCGGGCGGCCAGGTCGCGGGCTACCGGTGCGGTGTTGGTGGGCGCGGCCGCGGTGCTGCTGCCGGTGGAAGCTCGCTGTTCGCGCTGGAGAATGGCCTGCGGGCTGGCGTCGACCGAGGCCGAGAACGCCGGGGTGCGAGCGGCCGCGGAGGTCGCAGTCTGCTGCGGCACTTCGGACGAGTTCAGGCTGTTGTTCGACCTGGCGGGCTCACTCGGAACGTCCTCCGCCGTCAGGGTGGAGCCTGCTCCCGCGGCCTCGTCCGACAGAGTGCCGGAGGCAGAAGCGTCCGTCACATCGGTGGAGGCGTCGGATTCGCTTTGGGCCGACAACAGGGAGGGGTACGGATCGACGCGGTTACCGGGGGAGGAGACCGTGCCGGCGATCGGGATTGATGGGGCGGGCGCCACGGGAGTCATTCCGGCGAAGAGGTCAAGCTGCGTTCCCGAGAGGAAGCGAAGCTGGATCCAGCGGAAGATGTAATCCATGATCGACTTGGCGTAGCCGATCTCAGGGTTGCCGGTCCAGCCCGAGGGCTCGAACCGGGTGTGGGCGAACTTCTCGCAGAGCAGCTTGAGCGGCACGCCGTGCTGCAGGCACATGGAGATCGCGGTGGCGAACGAGTCCATCAGGCCGGAGATGGTGGAGCCCTCCTTGGCCATGCGGATAAAGATCTCGCCGGGCGCAGCCGTTGGGGTAAAGACCGACGGTGAGGTAGCCCTCGTGTCCGGACAGCCCGAACTTGTGGGTGACCGAGGCGCGCTCCGCGGGCAGACGGTGACGGACGGCGCGCGGGGGCGCCTGGGCGTCGACGGAGTCAGCGTTCTGGCTGGCGGCTTCGATCATCGAACGGATCTGAGTTTCGAGCGCGGTGACCTGGGCGTGCATGGTGGATTGCAGAGCGGCGGCTTGCTGCGTTGCGGCCGCGGCTGCGGCCTGCGAGTCCGCCAGCGCTGCGGTAAGAACGGCGATCTCGGGTGCCGGCGTTGCCACCTCAGACGATGAGACTGTCTGGGATGGGGTGGCCAGCGTGCCGGCGGCGACAGCCTTTGTGCTGGTGCCCTTCTTGTCGGCGTCCGTCTGGGCCGTCACGTTGAGCGGCTGCGTGCCCTTCGAGTTGTCCCGGTAGATCGCGACCGCCTTCAGTCCGGCCTTCCACGCGGCGATGTACGCATCGGCGATGTCCTGCACGGAGCAGTCCTGCGGCAGGTTGACAGTCTTCGAGATCGCGCCCGAGAGGAAGGGCTGGGTCGCGGCCATCATCCGGATGTGGCCCATGTAGGAGATCGAGCGCGTGCCCTTGGCCGGCTTGAAGGAGCAGTCGAAGACGGCGAGGTGCTCCGGCTTGATGCCGGGCGCGCCTTCGATCGTGCCGGTCGCGTCGATGTAGCTGACGATCGCGTTGACTTCGGCCTCGGAGTAGCCGAGCTTGATCAGCGCGGAGGGCACGGTGGAGTTGACGATCTTGATCATGCCGCCGCCAACCAGCTTCTTGTACTTCACCAGCGCGAGGTCGGGCTCGACGCCCGTGGTGTCGCAATCCATCATGAAGCCGATCGTGCCGGTGGGCGCGAGCACGGTGACCTGCGAGTTGCGATAGCCGTACTTCTCGCCGTGGGCCAGCGCTCCATCCCAGGCATGGCGGGACGCCGCGACCAGGGTGTCCAGCTGCGGAACGTTGAAGGGCTCCGATGTAGTTGCGCGGGCTGGACGAGGTGGCCTTGCCGATGTTGTTCACCTCGGCGCGGTGCATGCGGATCACGTCGAGGAATGGCTCGCGGTTGACGTAGAAGCCGGGGCAGGCGCCGCCTTCGATCTGCGGCGCGACTGCGTGAGCGGCGTCGCCGCGCCAAGCGGCGGGCAGGTCTCGGCGATGCGCGCCGACTGCCAGTACGCGTCGCCGCACAGGATCGAGGTCAGCGTAGCGGCGAAGTCGCGGCCGGCGTCCGAGTCGTACGGCAGGCCGAACGCCATCAGCAGCGCGCCGAGGTTGGCATAGCCCAGGCCGAGCGGCCGGTAGTCATGCGAGTTCTTCGCGATCTGCTCGGTCGGATAGCCGGCCGAGTCAACGATGATCTCCATCGCGGTGGTCACGGTGGCGATCGCGTGGCGGTACGCGGGAATGTCGAACTGGCCGCCCGGCGTGAGGAACTTCAGCAGGTTGAAGCTGGCCAGGTTGCAGGCCGAGTCATCCAGGAACATGTACTCCGAGCAGGGATTCGAGGCGTTGATGCGGGCCGTGTTCTTGGAGGTGTGCCAGCGGTTGATGGTGGTGTCGTACTGCATGCCGGGGTCGCCGCACTGCCAGGTGGCTTCGGCGATCTTGTGCATCAGTTCGCGGGCGTTGTACTCCTTCACCGGCTTGCGGCCCTTCACCGTGCGGGTGGAGAAGCTGCCGCCGCTCTCGACCGCGTGCATGAACTCGTCCGTCACGCGGACCGAGTTGTTGGCGTTCTGGAAGAAGATGGACGAGTAGGCCTCGGAGTCCGGGCCGGAGCCGTCGTAGCCCGCCTGGATCAGGTGCCAGGCCTTCTCCTCTTCCTTCACCTTGCACTCGATGAAGTCTTCGATGTCCGGGTGGTCGATATTGAGCACCACCATCTTTGCCGCGCGGCGCGTCTTGCCGCCGGACTTGATCACGCCGGCGAAGGCATCGAAGCCGCGCATGAACGAGAGCGGGCCGCAGGCCGTGCCGCCGCCGCACAGCGTCTCCATCGATCCGCGGATGGAGGACAGGTTCGAGCCCGCGCCCGAGCCCCACTTGAAGAGCATGCCTTCGGTCTTGGCCAGCGTCAGGATCGAGTCGAGCGAATCCTGCACCGAGTTGATGAAGCAGGCCGAGCACTGCGGCTTGGAGTAGCCGGTGACCGAGAACTCGATCTTGCCGGACTCGGCATTCCAGTGCCAGTTCTGCGCGTCCGAGTTCGGCTCCAGGCGATCGCAGCCGACGTTGAACCAGACCGGCGAGTTGAAGGCGACCTTCTGGTTCAGCAGCAGGTGGCAGAGCTCGGCGTAGAAGGTCGCGGCGTCGGCCGGGGTCGCGAAGTAGCCGCCGCGGATACCCCAGTCGCGGATCGACTCGGCCACGCGGGTGATCAGCGGCGCGAACGCCGGACTCGCGCTCCTGATCGGCGTGGTCGGCGCCGATCTGGCCGTGCAGGTACTTCGATGCGACGATGTTGGTCGCCGTCATCGACCAGTCGGACGGCACCTCGACGTTCTTCTGCTCGAAGATGGTGCGGCCCTTGTAGTCCTGGATGATGGCGTCGCGGAACTCCCAGGTGATCTCCTCAAAGGGGGAGATGCCCGGGCGCGTAAAGTGGCGCGAGAAGGACAGACCAGGAGCGCGGCCGGAGCGCGGCGCGGAGATAGGGCGGGACGCCTGGGCGGCGTTCTGGATGGGCGCGGTGGTTGCGTTCTGGGTTCCGGCAGCGGTGCTGGGGGATTGGATCGGGGTCATGGGGGCTCGGAGGCTCTCCTTCAAATTAGATGTCGTAGTGCTGCCGGTGATGCGAGTTGTGCCCCTGCAGTGACAGGGAAGCCGGAGGCCTGCTCGGTTCCAGCAAAGGAGCCGACGCTGGTGGATTCGGCTCAGGTGGTGCGCGGTGAAGTTGTTGCTGTGTATCTCTTGTATCGAGTGCAGCTGCGTTTGAGTGAAGCCTGGGTCCGGTGGTGCCGCATCTACGGAAAGGTTGCTTGCCCCTTCAACAACAATCCGGGGCTGGCGAGTCGTCCGGAATGCCCCAATGTTGCTCCAAATGGCAGGCTGGCGACTGAGGCCAAAGTTGTATTGCGACCCCTTTCGTGGGGTGCAGGAGTGAAGGTACCTCTGCCTATAGGGCATGTCAAGTGGAATACCCAACCGGTAGTGTTAGAGACGTAAGTACCCCGTTTTAGCCGTTCTTCCACATGAGGGTGCGGAAAATCGGGGAAACTGCTGTGGAAAGCTCAGCCCGCATGGGCCGGACGCGGATTTGGAGGGGACGGCAACGCCGGTCCACGGGGAGTCTCCGGGGCAGTCTTGAGAGTAGGCCTCTCGGATAGCCGCGGCAAGGTGCAGGAGTGGTGCGCTGAATGTGGAAGATCGGTCCCGATTGAGGAGATCGGGGCGGGGATCGGCGGCGGTCGGCGGCACTCGGGACTGGCTGGAAGAGCGCCCTCTACGCGGGGGGGAGGACCGCCGTCGCGCGTCGCTTGAGCCGAAGCATAGGCCGCTCCACGGCGCGCCAGCTCAGCCAGCCCAGGGGGTACGACACGCAGACGCCTACCAGGAACGCGATCCAGGGGGAACCAGTGGGGTGAGCTGAGATCCAAAGGCACTCGACCGGAGTTCCGTAGAGGTACACGCCATAGGAGATGTCGGGGAACGTGTTCAGGCGCCCGAACCGGAGGGGGTTGGCCTTGCCGAGGTAGAAGACGAGGTAAGCGCCCAGGGTGCAGACGGCAAGCTCGACGTGCGCGGGAGTAAACGCGCTGACAAGGATCAGCCCCGCTGCAGCCAGGGCGGCGTAGAGGGGACGAAATGCGATCCGGCTTCGTAGAACCCAGAAGCACCCGCCGATCAGGAACGCAGAACCCAGGCGCGCGATCTGCGGCGGCTGCCCGGTGATGTAATACGCGGTGTGCCATGCGTTCACCGGACCCGTCAACACAGGAAACACAAAAGCTACCAGCAGCACACACGTGAACGCGACCCAAAGAAAGGGCCGGCGGAAGAAGCCGAGCATCCCGCACGCGGCCACGAGGAGGTAGCACCGGAACTCGTACGGGATGGTCCAAAGGGAGCCGTTTACGGCGTGGCTGGCAGCCCCCGGGTACACGGGCGGCGCGTTGATCCCGCCCAGCATCAGGATGCTTGCGACGAAACGGAGAGGAGCGAGGTGTCGGAAGAAATGATCGACCGCAGGGGCAAAGACTCCGGCCGCCAGCGTGCAGAGGATCGCGGCAACCAGATAGCCGGGAACGATCCGAAGCACACGCTTGCGCAGGTAATTCAGCAGGTGGGGGTCGTGCTGCCAGCTCTGGACGATCAAATAACCGCTCAGCAGGAAGAATCCGTCGACGCCAAGCGCGCCGAAGTTGAAGTCGGTGTGCAACAGGCGGCGCAGTAGTTCGCGACCGTCTGCCCCCCTGGTGTTTTCCGGGGCGTGCGCCAGGAGCACAAACGTCGCAAACACAATCCGAAGCAGATCGAAGGTTTGGTTTCTGCGGTGGGTATGGGAGCCCTGCGGCAGTACTTCGAGCGTTGGCTCGATGATGGTCGGGTTTGCGGTGGCCATGATTCCTGTCTGGATGCTCTGGATGAGTGGATAGTATTACTGCGGAACGGGGACTCTGCTCAGGCTAAACGATCAGCATGCAGTCCCCATAGGAGAAGAAGTGGTATCGCTGTTTGACGGCATGTGCGTAGGCCGCGAGGGTTTCGTTCACGCCCTGCACCGGATCTGCCCAATTCCGTACGGATTCCCCCACCTGCGCTGCGCCGTCCGCTTCCGTGGCTGGCCGGTTGGCGACGAAACCAGCGACCAGCATCAGCAAGGTGGATTCCGGCAGGTGGAAGTTGGTTAGCAGGCCGGAGACGATGCGGAAGCGATGTCCCGGGGCAAGGAAGATCGACGTGGAACCGCAGTGGGGCTCCAGTGGCTGGTCGCCCGCCACCTGGGCGATGTGCTCCAGGGTGCGGGTGGTGGTTGTGCCTACTGCGACGATGCGGCGTCGCGCTTCGCCCGCGGCGGGGTAGAGCGCGCGATTGAGGGCCTCCGCCGTAGTGCGCGGCAGGGTGTAGCGCTCCGCGTGGAGACGGATGTCGGCAAGCTCCGCCACGCGCACAGGCTGGAAGGTGCCGAGGCCGACGTGCAGGGTAATTGTGGCAATCTCTACCCCTCGCGCGGTGAGCGCAGCCAGGACCTCGGGCGTGAAATGCAGCCCAGCCGTGGGCGCTGCGGCCGACGCGGGGGGCGCTACTCGCGGATCCTGGGCGTATACGGTCTGGTAGCGTGCCTTGTCTTCCTCGTCTTCCGGGGTTCCCGGATTAGCCGCCTGGTCGCGGTGGATGTACGGCGGAAGCGGCATGTGGCCGATCCGCGCGACGGTGGAGAAGAAGTCTGCCTCCCCCGGCCGAGGTGGGGCAAAGCGCAAGGTCCGTTCCCCGAAGCAGCCCATCGCGACGACCTTTGCAGTCAGAGCAGGCGCAGACGATGGACCAGCGGCGGGATCGTGGAAGATCAACGTCTCGCCCGGGACGACCTTACGAGCCGGACGGCACAACGCACGCCACAGGTTCACGGACGCGTTCTGGGGATCGATCTGCTCCGTGAGAAGCACTTCGATCCGTCCGGACGGAGCGGGCGAACCCGGCTGCGTGTTTGCACCCGCGCGCGTGGCGAAGAGCCGCGACGGGAGCACGCGGGAGTCGTTAAGGACCAGGAGGTCGCCGCGGCGAAGATAGGCCGGGAGGTCAGTGAACGAGGAGTCGATGAGGGTCGGGCTATGCCCCCGGGGGTTGCGCTCGACCACAAGCATGCGGCTCGACCCCCGAATAGCCGGCGGGTGCTGCGCGATCAACTCCTCGGGAAGATCAAAGTGGAAATCGGAGACGCGCATCGCTAGCCTCCCTCCCCGGCGGGGGCTGCGGTAGGTGGCGGGCCGGGCGGCTGAACCCCGTCGTGCGCAGGCGATTCAGCTCGGGGGGCCTCCCGCCGAACGATACGCAGCGCTGGATCCACTGCGGAATGGGACTCGGCGAGAGCTACGGCGCGATCCAGTGCCGCCTGCAGCGCCGCCACCGAGACCTGTTCCGCTGGGATATGCGGAGGCCAGGCGAGCAGCACCCGCGAGAACGGCTTGGGAATCAGGAAGCGGTCCCAGGAGCGAAGCTGCCAGGCACGTGTGGGCAGCGCGTAAAAGCAACCGAGCCACGTTCCGAGCTCGTCTGGCTGGGCGGCGGTGGGAGACGTGACAGAGCGCGCAAGCTGTGCCGCTCCCGCCTTCGCGACAAAGACAGGGCCGCGCGGCCCGTCCGAGGTAAAGGCACAGCGGTGACCTTCCCCGTAGGCAAGCTGCATGTTGCGCAGGCCGAGCACGCCTCCGCGCGAGGAGGAGCCCCGGATAACCCGAAAGCCCAGAAGCTCCACAGTACGGGCGATGAGTTCGCCATCGAACGACGGCGAGATCAGGATCGCGATGTCCAGGCCGCGGAACCGGTGCGCGCAGGCCAACAGCGAGCGATGCCAGAAGGCGAAGACACTTGGACCCGGAACGTTGTAACCGGGGGTGGCTCCGAGGTCCACGACGTCCTCGTACCGGAGCGTGAAGCCGAGGAGCCGGATAATCAGCGCAGCGAGCGGCGGGACGAGTGCGAGGGCGAGTCGCTGCCTGGGCGTATAGATCGAAGCCACCCACTCAGTCTACGGTGGGCCGCGCTGTTGCATTCGGCTAAGCCGGTCCCCGCGCCCGGGGGAATCCCCACACTCGGCGAGCATACGATGGGTGCATGGAACTTGTTGTTCAGCCCCCCATCGCGCCGATGCTTGCAAAAAGGGTAGACACCATACCGGAGAGTGCAGGCTGGATCTTCGAGCCGAAGTGGGATGGCTTTCGCGCCCTGGTGTTTCGCGATGGCGATGAAGTGCTGATCCAGAGCAGGGATTTGAAGCCGTTGAACCGCTACTTCCCCGAGGTCGTCGAGGCGCTGAAGGCCCAGCTTCCTGCCCGCTGCGTGCTTGATGGCGAGGTGGTCATCGCACGTATCGGCGCGAACGGAAGAACGACGCTGGACTTTGAAACGCTGCAGTTGCGCGTGCATCCCGCGGAAAGCCGGGTGAAGCTGTTGGCGCGGGAGACTCCCGCCTCCGTTGTGTTCTTCGATCTGCTGTGCCTCGGCGAGCGCGACCTGCGGGCCGTAGCCGTTTGCGGAGCGGCGCGCGGAGCTGGAAAAGGTCCTGCGCGGCGTGAAGGCTCCCATCCACATCACCCCCGCAACTCCGGACGCCAGGGTAGCGACGGACTGGTTCCACCGGTTTGAAGGCGCGGGGCTCGATGGGGTGATGGCCAAGCCGGTCCGTGGCCTCTACGAGCCGGACAAGCGGGCCATGCTGAAGGTGAAGCACGAACGCGACTGCGACTGCGTAGTGGCAGGCTTTCGGTGGCACAAGAACGGCGACGGAACGCTGATCGGTTCCCTGCTGCTCGGCCTGTATGACGGCACCGCGCTGCAGCACGTCGGCGTATGTGCAAGCTTTACAGCCGTGAAGCGGAAGGAGCTGGTCGCGTTTCTGCAGCCCTACCGCGACAACGCGCTGCACGGCCACCCGTGGGCGAGTTGGGCCACCGATGCTGCGGCCGGATCGCGCATGCCAGGCGGTCAGAGCCGCTGGTCCGCCGGAAAGGATCTGAGCTGGGAGCCGCTCCGGCCCGAACTGGTGGTCGAGGTGGCCTACGAGCACATGCAGGGGATGCGCTTCCGCCACATGGCGCAGTTCCGGCGGTGGCGCATGGACAAGGCTCCTCGCGACTGCACCTACGCGCAGCTTGAGGTGGTGACCCCGCTCGAACTCAAGGAGATCTTTGCCGGGCGCTGAGCCTGGCGGCCGCTCTTCGGGCTTCGGGCTCTTGGCGTATCACGCAGAGGTCGCTACGAAGAACAGCCGCGGGAACGCAAGCAGAACCGTCCCGTCCGCAAACGTCGGGTACGCCTTGGCCAAGGCAGCCTCGTAGCGAGCGAGGAACGCGGCGCGCTCGTCGACATCCAAGGGGTCCAGGAACGGCCGCAGACCCGTCCCCTTGAACCACTCCACGATGGCCGCAGGGCCGCCGGCGAGCGGGTGAAAGTAGACCGTGCGCCAAAGGTTGACCTGCATCCCATGCGCCCGCAGCAGGCTGCAATACCAGACGGCATCATGTCGGCTATCCAGAACGTGCGGCGTGGACAGCCGCTCCGCCCATGGCCCGTCGAGCGCGATCTCCCGCATCAGAATCTGCGCCGGCATCGCAAGATTGTCCGGCACCTGCACCGCCAGGCTTCCACCCGGAGCCAAGCTGCCGAGCAGCCGCGGAAGCAGGCTCTGGTGATCCGGAACCCACTGCAGCGACGCATTCGCAAGGATCAGATCGAACGGCCCCGCTTCGCTCCACGTGCTCATGTCGTCCACCTGGAAGCGGACGCCGGGCAGACGTCGCCGCGCGGCTTCAATCATCTCCGGCGAGCTGTCGATGCCGAGGATCGCCGCCATCGGGAATCGCCGGCCAAGCAGTTCGGTGGAATTGCCTGGACCGCAGCCCAGATCCACCGCAGTCCGCACGGTCGTCTCAGGCACCTGCGCCAGCAGATCCCGGGTGGGTCGATTCCGCTCGTCCTCGAACCGCGTGTAAAGCTCCGGCGACCATGCCATCCCTGAACCTCCATGTCGTTCCCGCCAGCTTAGCGCCCCATCGTTGTTGCGCGCCTGCTATTCTGGGCCGCATCATGCGCCGCCTCGGATCCCTGGTTCTCTCGCTCATCGTCTCTCTAGCCGCTGCGGCGCAGACACCGTCCGCCCCACCAATCCCTCAGCCAGTCCCGCCGGTTGCGCCGACAACCGAACCCGCGGCCCCGCCGACGACGCCCGCCACCTCTGCCACCCTGGCCGAGCCCGGCGCTCCACGCACCACCATCCCCAGCGACTCCAACGAGCGCGCGCGGCCGAAAAATTACCAGGACTGCCGCGATCGCGTGGCTGCCGCCAAAGGCCATCCGGTGGATATTCTCTTCGTCGGCGACTCCATCACCGAGGCCTGGTCCGGCCCTGCGTGGGGCGGATACGAGCACGGCGCAGCGGTTTGGGCCAGCACCTACGCATCCCGCAATCCCCTGAACTTCGGAGTCGGCGCGGACAAGACGGAGAACGTGCTCTACCGGCTCGACACCATGGACGTCCACGACCTCGCACCCAAGGTCACCGTGTTGATGATCGGCACCAACAACACCAAGGACACCGCGCCCGATATCGCAGCCGGCGTTCGCGCCGTGCTCGACAAACTCGAGACGCTCTACCCGAAGACGCGCATCATCCTCGTCTCCATCCTGCCGAACGCACGCGCCACCCAGCTTATGGCAGACACCAACGCCATCATCCGCAGCTTCGCCGACGACCGCACCGTCTTCTATCTGGACCTGACGGCGAAGATGCCACCTACCGCGGACAACTGGACGGGCCTCAGCGCCGATAAGCTCCACCCGAACAAGAGTGGCTACCAGATCTGGGCAGACGCAATGGAGCCGCTTCTCACCCGCCTGCTCGCCGCCGGCGCCGCGCCGTCTGCAACTCCGTGACGGTCAGCACACGGTAACGGCAAAGAGGTAACCCGTCCGAAATTGGTTTGACTTTGCGCGATCTCCCCCGCACAATCGGCCCTGACGGGCCCCTCGCTTACCCAAGGAGCACCTCATGCGCCTCGCAGTTGCTGCTGTCCTGTTTTCTCTTCCGTTGGCTGCCCACGCCCTCACCCTGGATGACTTCACCCTCATTGGGGAAGGCCATAGCATCACCTTCTCTTTGCCGGACACCGGGATCACCCCCGACCATCTGCATGGAGTCACCCTGACAGAGTCTGCCTCGACCACCATCGACGGCGTCCCCGGCTACACCGAATCTGCAACCTTCTACGTTGCAGGTGGATTAGGTCTGCCGCAATTTCTCTTCACCGTTCCGTCCACAATCGACAATGGGGAACTGGTCTTCGCCGGCCCCTACGCGACTACGTTCACGGTGATCCCAACCGCCAATCCCATACCGGTGATCCATCCGGACGATCTGCTGGTCACCTTTGTTCCCGGCGTATACACCTACCTCGACAACTCTTATCTCAACTACCCACCCCACTTCTACACCCTCACCATCACTCCTGAAGCGACCACCGCTGCCACCCCGGAGCCCTCCAGCCTGGTGCTTCTTGCGACAGGCGCGCTCGGCTTCTGGGTGCTGGACGGCGCCGGCGCGACGCCATCCAGCCATAACCCTTAGGGCTGTCCGCTGCCGCCTGCCGAGCCGTACACCTGGCCATTGGCGTAGCTCGCATCCGCGGCCGCCAGCTGTACGTAGATCGACCCAAGCTCCACAGGCTGTCCGGGACGGCCCAGCGGTGTCGTGCCGCCGAACTTCTCGAGCTTCTCCTGCGTTGCGCCGCCGGACACCTGCAGCGGCGTCCAGATGGGACCGGGCGCGACGCCATTCACGCGTATGCCCTTGGGCCCAAGCTGCTTTGCCAGCGACTTCACATAGTTCATGGTCGCCGCCTTGGTCTGCGCGTAGTCATACAGATCCGCGGACGGATCGTACGCCTGTTCCGACGTGGTCCCGATAATCACCGACCCGGGCTTCAGGTGCGGCAAAGCCGCCTTGATGATCCAGAACGGCGCATAAATGTTCGTCTTCATCGTCCAGTCGAACTGCTCCGTCGAGATATCCAGAATGGACGCATGCGACTGCTGTCGCCCCGCGTTGCTGACGACTATATCCAGCCCGCCAAGCCCTTCCACCGCCCGCCGCACCAACTCAACGCAGAACGCCTCCTGCCGCAGGTCGCCCGGGATTGCCACCGCCTTGCGGCCCTCGGCCTTGATCAGCGCAATCACCTCCTGCGCGTCCGGCTCTTCGGTGGGGAAGTAGTTGATCGCGACATCGGCACCCTCGCGCGCATAGGCAATGGCGGCCGCGCGCCCCATGCCCGAATCGCCGCCGGTGATCAGCGCCTTCCGACCCGCGAGCCGGCCCGAGCCCTTGTAGCTGGTCTCGCCGTGGTCCGGTCGAGGCTCCATCTTGCTCGCCAGGCCCGGCCAGGGCTGCTGCTGCTTGGGAAACGGCGGCCGAGGATACTTGTCCGTAGGATTTGTAAGCGGCTGCCCGGTAGATTGCCCGCTGCGCGCCGACGATGTCGCCTGCGCTGATGCGGAACTACCACTCGCCGCGGCCAGGCTGGCCCCAATGCCACCGACCACCTCGCGACGTGAAAACATCTTGTCATTCATAGAAACTCCAGAGCGCTTGATTGAACAGGAGACCCCAACGTGCAGCCGCCATTCCGGAGTGCCTGTCCGTGGCACCTCACCCCTTCGTTGCCGCGTGAGGCTGCGGGGTTGCGCCCGCTTAAATCCGCATGTAGCGCTACCGCAATCCACGCCGATAAGTGTGAAAGACACGAACGTGGGATGCCCGGGCCGCGAACGACGGGCTATCATAGCCGTTCTCGCAGCCGTGCCGCCTCCGTCGGCTAGAGAACCCGGAAACGTTACATTCACCGCGAAGGAGCATGCACCGCCGCAGCGATTATGGTCATCATCCGCCTCATCCTCAGCTTGATCCAGGCCGTTCTCCGCGTCGTCGTCGCGGCCCTGCAGGCTGGCATCTCACTCCTTGGGCTCGCCCTGCTCGGGGTTGCAGCCCTCGGTGGAGTTCTGTTCCTGCTGTCCAGCCTCGGCGTCTTCGGCGTCGCCTTTCGGCGCCGGATGAAAGCCAGGCATCGGCAGTCGTGAGGTCCGGCAGTCGCTAACCCTCCAGCGCGTGATCCGCCGGTACGTTCTGCCCGCTCCAGACCTGCACGGAGGTCCAGGGCCTCTTTGGGCCGCTCCAGAATGGATCCTCCGGCGGCAAACCCAGCGGAAGAAACGCCGCAGTGCACAGGTACAGGCTGCCAGTCGAGATGTATACCTCCCCCAGCGCTGGCTGATGCCCCGCCAGCCCGATCCGCAGCCAGCCCTTGTCGTCGAAGGTGCCCGGCGCATCCATCGTCCTCGCGATGACAGCCGAAAGCGCGCCCCTTACCTGCTCGGGACTGACGCCCGCCGGCAGGTCCTTACGAAGAGCCACATCCGCAAGAAGCTGGAAGGCGCCGCAGCGATACGCAATCGACCGCCCCACGATGGGATAGGTGCCGTCCGGCGCAATCATCCTCTCCTGGATGGCGGCGTATCGCTGGGCACGTACCCGTATGGGGGCCGCCATCGCCTGCCACTCTGGCTGCTGGGACCCGATCACGTCCATCAGGGTCAGCAGAAACGGCTGAATGACAAAGGAGTTGTAGAAGTCATTGTGGAAGTGCGGCCCGTCGCCGTACGTTCCGTCGCCCAGGTACCACACGGCATGTTCGCGCAGGGCATAATCGACACGCGCGCGGTCCCAACGCTCTCCCAGGGCGAACAGGCCAGCCTCAATCATCGCGCCGAACAACAGCCAGTTGTTGTAGTTGCCGAGCTGTTCGCGTGTCGCCCGCATGGCCTCGGCCAGTTGCTTGCGCACCGTGGGCTGCAACTTCTCAACCAGCTCTCGAGGAGCCCGCAGCAGCCCAAGCGCGAGAAAGGCCGTATCCACGATCGTCTGCCGGTCGCCCCCAAAATCCATGTAATCCGGCGACCCCGGATCTACACCGGCCGCTATTCCCGCCAACGCCCAATCGCAGTATCGCCTCCGCAGTTCGCCTTCGGGACCCGTGCGCGGCCCGTGCTCCAGCCACGGCGCCAGGCCCGCCACCGCGCGCCCCAACGCCTCAAGATACGTGGTCTTGCGGCGGTGCGCGTCTTCCCCGGCAAAGCACTCGACCGGCATCGTCGCCTTGAGCCGCCGTCCGCTCAAGGCGGAAAACACAGGGCTGCAGATCCGGTCAAGCATCGCCACCCAGCCGGCGCGGTCCTGTCTTAGCTGTACCGTGGGCAGGCTTTGCTCCACGCCCGCCTGAGACTCTCCCGTACGAGAGAAGCCAAGTCCCGCCACTGTCGCCACTCCGCTCTTCAACATCGCTCGACGCTCCACGCCCACCTCGTCCCCGCACAGAACACTTATATGCCAAGGGAATACTCGATGCGTCAGGCGATCCGACGACCGAAGCTCCGCGCGCTTCTAGCGGAACCCCCAGACAGGCTCGGACGGCTGCTCATTTTCGTAGCCCTCGATGCTTTGGAGTATCTGCGCGTTGATCTCATCCGCAACAGCCATCAAGGACGCCGGCAACTGCGCCGCGTTCAGGGCTTCCCTGTGCTCGGTGATCGTACGGAAGATCGCCACCTGCAACGCCCGGGCCTCCTCGACCAGTGAGGGCGCGCCTCTGCCCTGGCGCCGTCTCCGCGCTCCATGCTGCAGCGCGGACATCGAAAACGCAGAAGAACTCCAGGGCCTCTGCGGATACCGCACCCGAAACACGATGTCTCGCAAGGTCTCGGGCAGGTGCTCGGTCCGCTCCGCCAGAGTCAGCTCCGCTCGCTCCGGGGTTGGTTTTCCCGACCGCGAAAGCTCCTCCAGCCACATCGATGTGATCGCCCCCGACTCCTGCTCCAGCAGCGCAGCCACATCCTCACCGGGGCTGACCTCCACGCTGCGCGCACCGGGACGATCCGCAAGCCGCACTCGGATTCGCTCCACCACAAACGACGCCTTCGCCGGCTTCAGAATCACCTCATCCACCTGGTTCACGATGGCGGAGGTAGCCTTGGCAAGATTGGGGTCGGCACTGAGCAACAGCGTCATCGCCCGCGGATTCAAATGCCGCATCGCGCTGATCACCGTCAGGCCGTCCCCCGCCCCAGGCATATGCAGGTCGGTCAGAAGGACGTCATAGCCCTGCGCCGCGATCAGCCGCAAAGCCTCCGCCGGTCCCGACGCAGAACGAACGTTGAATCCGCTCGCTTCGAGTACTACCTCCAGCCCGGAGCGCAGAACTTCGTCGTCGTCTACCAGCAGAATCCGTTCGGCTGCCAAGCAGGAACCCTTTGTGCGGGTTGCACACAGACTTTAACTACCTCCGGCAGGGCCGGAGCTGGGAAAGGTGAAGCAAGGTGTTGCATGGTGCGTCTGCATAGGATCGCAGTAGATGGAGACTACACCGGGCGTTCGCATCGAGCCGAGGCAATGTGGTAATCAGGCGCGATCTTTGGTAACACAATGACACCACGAACATAGGACGGATCGATCCTCGTTTCAGCCCATCACCGGCAGCCCCGGACCCTGCCTCAAACCCACCCTGCGTGCTACACTCACGTTTCCTTGCGCCGAACCGGATCCCGCGCAAAACAAGGATGGGAGTGCATGCATCCCGATCTTCAGAAGCTGATTCCGCTGCAGGCGCTCGATGTCGAAGGCCGGCGGCTGCACGCCGAACGGGACGCTATCCCGAAGCACCTCGCGCTTACAGAAGCGCAGGCCCGGGAGGCTTCGACGCGGCAGGCCACAATCGCAGCCGACCTCGTCAAAGAGGAGACGCTCCGCAGACGCCTCGAGTCCGATGTCGCCGATCTCCGCGTAAAGATCGCACGCACCCAGAAGAAGATCGACGCCGCCACAACCACCGTGCAGGTCACCGCGCTCGAACACGAGGCCGCCTTCGCCCGCGCGGAGATCGCCCGGCTGGAGGACACCGAGCTCGAAAGTATGGAACGCAGCGAAGCCCTCGACACCAGAAGCACCGCCGCTGCCGATCTGGTCACGGCCACCCAACTCGCCCTGAACACCGAGCGAGTGCGCGCCGGCGAAACCCTGCGCCGCAACCGCACAGCCTTGGCCGAGGTTGACGCCAGCCGGGCGCAGTTGCGCGCCGAAATCCTGCAGTCGGCCACGGGCGAGGCCTCACTTGCGGTGTATGACCGCATCGCAAAGTCACGCGGAACCGCCATCGCAGAGGTTTCTTTAGGCAAATGCGGGGCGTGCGGCATGATGGTGCGTCCGCAGCTCTGGCAGGACCTCCGGGACAACAGCCCCAATTCGCCCTCGCACGACACCCTCAGCACATGCGAAAACTGCGGCCGTCTGCTCTTCTACGATCCCGCCCGCGACGCTCCCCAGCGCAAGCCGGTGCAGGGAGAAAGCATCGCCGCCTCCATCGTCCGCTCGCTCTAACCTGCTAGCGCAGCCTGAACCTCCGCGAGCGGAGCCTGCGACTTCCTAGAGCGCAGCCTGGAACTTCGCCGCCTCAAATCGGGCAAACGCCTCTTCCGACCACGCATGCGTATCGCGTCGCCAGCTATCCGCGCCACCCGTCAGGAAGTTGGGAAAATCCATGCGGCAGAAGCCCTGCCGTGCCTCGAAATCAAGCAGCGCCTGCGCGCGTCCGTCCAGATAAAGCGCCGCCTGCAAGCCGCTCGGCGACCACTCAATCGACGCCAGCCGCTCCGCCATCTCCCCCGAGGAGGCCGCCAGACTTGCCCGGTTGTAGATCAGCATCGCATCCAGGATGCCCGCCTCGTCAGAGGTCTGTGACCGGTCCCGAGCATACACATAGCCCGCCGCACCCTCGTCCTCAAACACCACGCGCCAAGGCGCCACGGGGGAGTCGGAGGAGAGGAGAGCCTGCCCGGGAACGAACGACAGCGAGTCCATAGCGCTTGTTCAACGATACAGGAGGTGAGCGCCGCCCAGCACCTCCACGCGGCGAGCAGCAGGATACGCACCCTCGGCAACACGTTCGAGGAAGGTCCACGCGATACACTCAGAACTGGGGCCGCCTCGTCTTCTCCCGCGTGCCCAGGAGACCGCCCGCGCCTCGCCGCACGCCCTCGATGACACTGCCACGCATTCACATAGGACGTCCGCAGCGCCTTGCCGCTCTCCTCCTCCTTGCCTTCTTCTGCGAGTGCCTGTGGGTCATCCAGCACCAGACCCTGACCACCGAAGACTACCGCTACGCCCGCTGCGGACGCGAGATGTGGGAGCGCCCCAGTCCGCTGGCCGGCTACTTCACCACCTGCGGCAATCTCCACGGCGACGGCACCTTCGCCTACCGCGCTGCGGCCCTTCCGCTTACCGTCCAGCGCCTCGCGCTACTCGCAGCCGACAAACTGCGCGCACCGGAGAACAGGATCTACTCCGGCGGCTCCCTCAACGGCTCCACGTGGGAGGCGCGGCATGAGATCGCCAGCGTCAAGTGGCTGATGCACGTCCCCTTCGCGCTCTTCGCCGTCTGGCTTGGCGGCGCACTCTGGTGGGTGGCACGCAGACTCTTCGGCAACGAAGGCGGCTTCCTGGCGCTGGGCCTCTTTTGCTTTTGCCCGGCGATCGTCAGCTACGCCGTGCGCCCCAACAACGAGATCCTCGCCACGTGGGGCCTGTACGGCCTGGTCTATACCGCCATGGGCGTGTCCCACGCGCTGCAGGGCCCGCGCCACAAGTGGAAGCCGCGCATCGCGCTCCTTGCACTTGCCCTGGGACTTACCGCGGCCGCGCACCTGCTGGCCGCCATGCTCGGCTTCGTGGCCGCGCTCCTGTTCATGCTGTACCTCGCGGAGTACCGCCGCAGCTACGTCATGCAGATCCTGATCTTCTCGGCCCTCGGCGCCCTCGCAATCCTGTTCGCATCCTTCAGCTTCCACCTGGCGAGCCTTCACGTACGTCTTCACGGGGGGCGGCGCCCGCTTCTGGTTTTCGCTTGAAGCCGTGCGCGCCTTCGCCACCAGCATCGCAAATATGCCGATCCTGAACGCCGCCGCCGTCTCGGTCCTGCTGTTCGCTGGAGTGCGCCGCAGCCGTTACTTCGGCAACGCCGCGCCTCTGCTGGTCTTCCTCGCGCTGTGCACGATTTACACCACGCAGACGTTCTCGAACCCGCTCCTGTGGGCGCTGCCGTTCCTGTTCACCTTCATCGGCGGCGTCTTCGCAGACGCGCTCGAGACCCGCTACCGCAAGCTCTTCCTGGTGCTGACGGGCACCGTACTCGTCGCGCAGGCTGCACTCTGCCTCGCCGCCCTGCCGTCCCTCGCCCGTTGAAGTCTCACGCCGCCTCTCAGGTCACATGACATCTGTCACCCGCATCGGTGACGTTCTGCACTATGAGCCTCCTGCGCAAGGGCGCACTCTCAGGTTGTAGCTCGATGCCGAACCGCTCGAGCCGATCAGGAGAGACGCCATGCCGACACTTGCCGATGAGGTCGCACCCACCAGGACGCCGCCCCTCGCCTCACACCCCAGCAATCCCGCATCCGCAAAGCCGCACGAGGCCGTCGCCGCCCTGCACGGCGTCACCAAGCGCTACGCAGCAACCACAGCCCTGTCAGACCTAAGCCTTGCCCTGCGCGCCGGCGAGGTGGTCGCGCTGCTCGGCCCCAACGGTGCCGGCAAGTCTACCGCCGTACGCCTGCTGCTCGGCCTCATCGCACCCACCCACGGCACCGCCCGCGTCTTCGGCTCGGACCCCAGCAGCGCCTCCACCCGCATCCGCATCGGCGCCATGCTGCAGGTCGCGCGCATCCCCGAAACCCTCACCGTCCGCGAGCATATCGACCTCTTCCGCAGCTACTACCCGCACCCGCTCGCCTTCGCCGACATCATCCGCATCGCCCGGCTCGCCGGCATCGAAGACGCGCCAGTTCGGCCAGCTCTCCGGCGGCCAGAAGCAGCGCGTACTCTTTGGCCTGGCACTCTGCGGCGACCCCGACCTCGTCTTCCTCGACGAGCCCACCGTCGGCATGGACATCGAAGCGCGCCGCGCCCTCTGGACCGAGGTCCGCGCCCTCGCCGCGCGCGGCAAGACTGTTCTCCTCACCACGCACTATCTCGAAGAGGCCGATGCCCTGGCGGACCGCATCGTCGTTCTCAACCGCGGCCGCATCGTCAGTGAAGGCACACCCGCGCAGATCAAGTCTGCAATCGCCGGCCGCAAAATCCGCTGCCGCACGGGCTTGTCGCTCGAGATCATCCGTGCGATCCCCGGGGTCCTCGCAGCCGAACTAGAACGCGGCACATGCACCCTCACCGTCTCTGAAGCCGAACCCGTACTCCGCGAAATGCTGCTCCGTGACGACACGCTCAGCGAACTCGAAGTCACCAGCCCAGCACTCGAAGACGCCTTCCTCGCCCTCACCTCCGCGCACTAATCCCCCGCACTCGCCTCACAGGAGATTCCCCATGTCGTCCACCGCCACCGCAAGTGCCTACACCGCGCAAGCCTTCCGCCCCACGCGTACCCCTTCGCAAACCCTCACCATCTTCCGCAAAGAAACCAAGTACGAATTCCTCAAGCTCCTCCGCGCCAAGTCTTTCTCGCTCGCCACCATCGGCTTCCCCGTCATGTTCTATCTCATCTTCGGGATCGCCAATCGCGGCTTCACCGCCGGCCACATCTACTTCGCCAAATATCTAATGGCCAGCTACGCCTGCTTCGGCCTCATCGGTGCCGCGCTCTTCGGTGTCGGCGTCGGCATGGCATCCGAGATCAACGCCGGCTGGCTCGAAGTCAAACGTGCCAGCCCCATGCCTCCGCTGGCCTATCTTCTCGCCAAGATTGTGACCGCCATCGTCTTCGGCCTCATCATCACCTCGATCCTCATCGTGCTCGGCGTCAGCCTGGGTCACGTCCACATAACGCCGGTTGAAGTCTCAAAGATGCTCGCCCTCGCCATCCCAGGCTCCGTTGTCTTCACCAGCATGGGCCTTCTGCTCGCACAGCTTGTCCCCTCGAACGCCGCACCCGGCATCGTCAATATGATTTACCTCCCGATGTCCTTCCTCGGCGGCCTCTGGATGCCCCTATCGCAGCTGCCCCACTGGGTTCAGCGGATCGGCGCCCTCATGCCCACCTACCATCTCGCGCAGCTTATGCTCAGCATCTTCGGCCCCGGCTACCGCTCCGACGGCGTCTCGCTCCACACCCACTGGTTCGGTCTCGTCGGCTTCGCGCTTATCATGCTTGGAGCAAGCTGGGCAGTCTTCAGCCGCGCCCAGCGCAACGCCTGACGCCCACTCAACGCCTGACGCCCAGCGCAACGCCTGACGCGCAGCGCAATGCCTGACGCGCAGCGGAATTGCCGCCTGCCATCCTCTCCAAACACCCTACGCAGTACACTGGCCGGAACAAGTATGGCGCCCTCGCACAACAACTCGCAGCTCTCAGACCGACGACTCCCAAACGACCTCTACGGCCGTCCGGACTGCCGCAGGAAGCACGACCCCGGCTCATACATCTGGCTCGCGTATTCCATCTTCTTCTTCATCGAGCCCATACTCCGCCACAGCGCCTCGTATTGGCGGCATCAATTGCCCCTGTACGCCATCTTCCTCGCGCTCTACATCGGCTATGTGCACTTTGAAGCGCGCATCCCGCGACTCGCCGTCATCACCGGCATCTTCCTGCTCGGCGTCATCACCATCCCCTCGAATAGCGGCGGCTCCTCCTTCTTCATCTATGTGGCCGCGCTGCTGCCCTTCTGCGTGGAATCCCAGGCGGCCCTTCTCGCCGTCATGCTCCTCGAGATCGCGACCCTCGCCCTTGAAAACCACTTCTTCCCGGGCAATCCGTTCAACTACCTCCTGACCGGCTTCTTTGCCCTTGTGGTCGGCGGCAGCAACCTCTTCATCGCGCAGGAAAAGCGAGCCGACCGCAAGCTCCGCCTCGCGCAGGAAGAAAACGTAGCCCTCGCCGCGCTCGCCGAACGCGAACGCATCGCCCGCGATCTCCACGACGTCCTCGGCCACACACTCTCCGTCATCGTGCTCAAAGCCGAACTCGCCGGCCGGCTCCTCGCCACCACATCCGACACCGAACGCGCGGCCCGCGAGATCGCCGACGTCGAACGCACCGCACGCACCGCTCTCGCCGAAGTCCGCGAAGCCATCGGCGGCTACCGCGCCAAAGGCCTCGCCGCCGAGCTGGAACAAGCCCGCAACACCCTCGCCTCCGCCGGCGTCGCTCTCTCCTGCGAGACGCCCATCCCAAGGCTCGCCGCCGCCGAAGAGACGGTCCTCTCGCTCGCCCTCCGCGAAGCCGTCACCAACATCGTCCGCCACGCCCACGCAAAGCACTGCCGCGTCGCCTTCTCCACCACGCCGGACAACTTCCGCTGCCTCCAGATCCAGGACGACGGCGTCGGCTTCTCCAGCACATCCTCGACCCTTCAGGGCGGCCACGGCCTGCGCGGTATGCGCGAGCGCGTCGAAGCCGCCGGCGGCCGCTTCTCCGTCCTCGGCGTCCTCAACCCGCACGGCACGTGCCTCACCATCGAGCTCCCCGTCTCCACCGCCGCGCTTCCCTCACCCGAGCCCGCCAGACTGGTCGAAGTGTGACACCCCAACCCACCGGTTCCGCTCCCCCGCATCCCGGCAAGATCCGCGTCGTCCTCGCCGAAGATCAAGCCATGGTCCTGGGCGCCCTCGCAGCCCTCCTTGAGCTCGAGTCCGACATCGCTGTCGTCGCCTGCGCCAAGGACGGGCACGAAGCGCGCGAAGCCGTCCTCAGACTCAAACCCGACGTCCTCGTCACCGACATCGAAATGCCCCGCATGACGGGCCTCGAACTCACCGCCGACGTCCGCACGGTCCAACCCGCCACCCGAACCATCATCCTCACCACCTTCGCCCGCCCCGGCTATCTCCGCCGCGCACTCGACGCCGGAGCCCGCGGCTACCTCATGAAGGACCGCCCCGCCTCCGAGCTCGCCGAAGCCGTCCGCCGTGTCCACCGCGGCATGCGCGTCGTCGATCCCGCACTCGCCGCCGAAGCCTGGAGCGCAGAGCTTGACCCCCTCACCGACCGCGAACGCCAGGTCCTGCAGCGCGCTGGCGAAGGCCGCTCCTCGAACGAAATCGCCACCGAACTCCACCTCTCCGAAGGCACCGTCCGCAACTATCTCTCCGAAGCCATCGCCAAACTCGGCGCCTCCAATCGCGTCGACGCCGCCCGGATCGCACGCACCAAGGGCTGGCTCTAGCACTCCGCCTTACCGAACCAGACCACCTCCCGCCTCTCGCCGAGGGGCAAAACTTTTCCCTCAGCGATGACGTTGCGCATCCGGTGCATCTCAGAGAGAGCGATGCAGTTCGTCGGTCGCAGGAGAGCGCAGGCGATGTCCGTCGGATCCACAACCCGGAGCGCGAGCCCCCCGCACGCCGGGATCCGGAGCACGGCAACCCGGAACGCCAGGTTCCTTATCGCCTGCACCGTCGCCGCTCTTACCTTCCTCTACGGATGCAAGCCCGCCCCGCCCCCGCCGGCCCTGCGGGCGGACTACACCCAAACCCTCAACAAATACTACGAAGGTCGCCCCATGTGCCTGTGGGATGAGCCGGTCAAGTTCCCCGTGCAGAACGCCTCACCCGAAACAGTAGAAGACCTGGGCCTCAACGGCCTCGCAGACGCCGGCCTGCTCATCGCAAAAGGGCGGCGTGGAGCACGCGGCCCCGTCACCTACGACCTCACCCCCGAGGGTCGCAGCGCCCTGAACCCGGACGTCTTCCACCCCGGCGCGGGCAACTTCTGCTACGGCCGCCGCAAGGTCATCAGCATCGACACAGCACGCCGCAACAGCAGCACCACCGAACTCGTCGACTACCACTACCGCGTCACCGAACCCGCATCCTGGGCATCCGAGGCCTCCATCCAGAACGCCTTTCCCCAGGTCGCCGCCGAACTCTCGGGCGCACACGCCGCCCAGGTCACGCTGCTCGACACTACCGCCGGCTGGGAGGTCTCCGGCGCCCCCTCGTCCGCCGCACCCCGCACGCCCCGAGCCCACGGCTCCGCCCTGGCGCCCGCCCTGCATCTGAAAAAGAAGTCCGGCTAAACGACCAGACCCGCGCCTACTGCTCTGCAGGCTTCTTCATCGTGTACTCCGCCGGCGGTACGCCTCCCGCCAGATACCGCACAAAATAATCCCATCGCCGCCGCGCAGCATACGGCGCATACACCCCGTACCCGTGCGCGGCGTTCGGCACCATCAACAGGTCGAAGTCCTTGTTCGCGTCCATCAGCGCACGCACCACCAGCAGCGTATTGGCCGGCGGCACGTTGTCGTCCATCGTCCCATGCATCAGCAGCAGATGCCCCTTCAGATTCTTCGCCGTAAGCTGGTTCGCCTGGCTGTCATAGTTCGTCGTCCCATCTGCATTCCGCACCAGCAGCCCCTGGTACTTCTCGGCCCAGTCATCCTCGTAGTCGCGGTTCTCATGGTTGCCGCTCTCGCTGATTCCCACCTTGAAGAAATCCGGAAAGTGAAACATAGCCGCCGCAGCGGCGGCCCCACCACCCGAGTGCCCATAGATTCCCACCCGATCGCCATCGACCCACCCATACCGCTTCGCCAGCTCGCGAATCCCTGCCACCTGGTCCGGAATCGTGTAATCCCCCATGTCGCCATAGTGCGCATCGTGAAACGCCTTCGACCGCAAGGGCGTCCCCATCCCATCCAGGCACACCACCGCAAACCCCAGCTCCGCCAGCGCCTGCATATCCCGGTGAAACGGCGCAAAGCTGCGGCTCCCGCAGGAACCCGTCTGCGGCCCCGGGTACACCATGTCCACCACCGGGTATCGCTTTCCCGCATCGAAGTTCGATGGCTTGAAGAGCATCCCATACAGATCCGTCTTGCCATCGCGCGCCTTCACTGTAATCTGCTCCGGCGCAACCCAGCCCTTCTCCTTCAGCTTGCGAATGTCCTGCGGCGGCAGCGACACCACCACCCGACCCGCAGCGTCCCGCACCTGCGCCACCTGCGGCGTCACCGGTGTCGACGCCACATCCAGAAAGAATCGTCCATTCGGAGAAGCCGTCACCGCATGTTCCGCCATCTCCGGCGTCAGCAGGGTGAACGACCCATCGTCCAGCCCCACGCGATACGCCGCCTCAAAGTACGGATCCCACCCCGCCTGCTTCCCCACCGCAGCCACGTAGACGGCGCGCCCGTCCTCATCCACCCTCAGCACGTCCGTCAC
Organism: uncultured Acidobacteriaceae bacterium; assembly: GCA_963791875.1. Taxonomy (GTDB): domain Bacteria; phylum Acidobacteriota; class Terriglobia; order Terriglobales; family Acidobacteriaceae; genus Edaphobacter. Next base: position 132,603 of record CAWBUI010000001.1, on the reverse strand, counting down.
ATTCCCGGCGCCCTGTGTCACCTGCCGCTTCAGCTTTCCGGTCGTCGCGTCGTACAGATAAAGCTGGCCCCAGTCATCGCGTTGCGAATACCACAGCACCTCGTTCGTTCGCGACAGATACCTCCAGCACACCTTCGGAGCGCCGCTCGACTCCGTTACTCCGCTTTCGAGATACGTCGGCGAAGTCTCCGAAAACACATCCCGCACCTCTCCCGTCGCCGCGTCCGCAATCCGCACCCACTCCTGCTTGTGATCCCGCGACACCGACACATACGCCAGCCGCGCGCTGTCTCGGCTCCATTGCACATCGTCCCAGCCATGGCCGTCTGCACAGCCCAGGTCGTCGCACAACGTGCTCCGATGGAAGTCCGGCGGCGTCTTCAGGCGGACCACTTTGGCTCCGTCCACATCCACGATCACGCGCTCCAGCATCGCCACCTCGGCATCCCCGGCCAGCGGATAGCGCCACATCTCAATCTGCGCGTGCCCCACCGCCGCGCCCACCACGGCCATGCGGCCCACCTTCCGCAGGTCCAGCCGAAAGGTCGCGATCTTCTTCGAGTCAGGCGACCACACCACGATCGGATTCGCGCTATGTCGCCATCCCGCGTTGTCCGTCGCATACCCGAAGTTAGGCAGCCCGTCTGTTGTAAGCTGCGTCTCCTTCGCCGTCGCCAGCTCCCGCACCCAAAGATTGTCCTTGCGAATAAACGTCGCCAGCTTGCCATCCGGTGAAAGCTCGTACGGCTCCTTCGGCCGCGATGCCGCAATCTCCTCGCCCCCGCTGCACGTCTCCTTCTTGCCCAGTTCGCAGCGCACATGCCGGCCCGCAATCGTCAACTCAACCGCGCGATCTCCATCCAGCAACGTGAATTCGTCTATCGGCAGATGTCCCGCCTCGATCGTCGCCACTACCGGCAGATTCAGCCGCCCCGACCGAATCCCCTCATTCAACGCCGTCGCGAGCCGCGCCTGGTCAAACGCCACCGCTGTGCTCCCCTTCGCTGGATCCACCAGCCGAAACGTAACCCCCTCCGGCCCCGCGTCCCGGTACCAGAAGCGCCCATCCGCAAGCCACATCGGGTGCTCCACCGTGTGGTACACCAGCGGATTCACGTTGTAGTTCATAAACCGCTCGGCGCGCGCGTAGTCCTCCGCCGTATACACCCGCCCCGCCTGCTGCCCCTGCGCAAACGCACACACCGCCGCCAGACACGCCGCCGCCCACACTGCCGCTCCACATCGCTTCCGCATAGACCCCGTTCTCAGTTGCAGCTCCTCAAAACACACGCAGCACAAACACCCGCAGCACAACACACACGCAGCACAACACATGCAGAAGGGCTTCAGCCCTGCCGCACCTTCCACAGAACCTGGCGAAAGATCCCCATCCATACCGGCGCACTCTTCGCATCCGCACCCATGCGCCACACCAGCCGCCGCAGCTCGGCCTCACCCACATTCGCCGGATGACGCCGCGCGTACTCCGTCACCTCAAGCACCTCGCCCACCAACCCGGTAAGCCGCTCCAGCTCCGCCGCACTCGCCGGCCTCTCATCCGCCGCAGCCCCCACCGAACCACTCACGGAAGTCTCCCGCACCAGCTCATACAGACACACCGCAACCGCCTGCCCGAGATTCATCGACGCATGCCGCAAGCCCTCATGCGGATGCATCGGAATCGTCAGCAGCCAGTGGCAGAAGCTCAGCTCCTCGTTACTCAGCCCGGTCTTCTCTGAGCCAAACAGCAGCGCCACCCGCGCCTCTCCACCCCGGCTCACCTCGCTTCGCAACCGCGGCGCCGCATCCGCCAACGCCAGCAGCTCATGCCGAAGCTCCCGCTCCCCCACCGCCGTCGTCCCCACCACCAACGTCGCGTCCGCCACGGCCTCCGCCACGCTCCCGCACGCGCGAGCCTCGGCCAGCACCGCCGACGCATCCACCGCCGACCGCGCGGCCTCAAACGGCACCGCAAACTCGTTCACGACGCGCAGATCGCGAAGCCCGAAGTCATGCATCGCCCGAGCCACCGCGCCAATATTCTGCGGATTCCGCGCACGCACCAGAACAACCGACACCCGGCTCCGCACCTCGTCGTCCGGCATCAACCTCAAGCCACCATGTTCAGGTTCTCAAGCGACCGATCCACAATCATCTGGTACAGCCCGCCGCTCGCATACTGCTTGAAGTGAGCCGACCCGCGATGCTGCTCCAGCCCCGCCTCGTCGCGATACTGCTCATAAATCACGACTGTCGACCGATCATCCGCCACAAAGTGCGCGTTGTACGTCACGCACCCGGGCTCCTGCCGCGAACCCGCCGTCAGCGCCCGCAGACACTCCACCACGCGCTCGTGGTCCTTCTCCGCAAACCGCATCCGCACCGTAAAGCTGACCATCCACACTCCCTCAAACCGCCGCACTCTCAGGCGCTCAGAACTTCCTCAAACGCCGGCAGCGTCATCGTCTGCGCCCGGTCCGGACCAGTCGAAATCATCCCGATCTTCGCCCCCGACTCCCGCTCCACAAACGCCAGGTACTCCTGCGCCAGCTTCGGCAGCCGATCATATTCCGTAATCCCCTCGGTCGATTCCTTCCAGCCCTTCAGCTTCGTATACACCGGCTCAATCGCCTCAAACCCGCGCATATCCGCCGGAATCATGTCCGTCATCTTCCCATTGATCCTGTAGCCCGTGCACACCGGAATCTCCGCGCACTCGTCCATCACATCCATCTTCGTCACCACCAGCCACTCCGTCCCGTTGATCATGTTGGAGTAGCGCAGCAGCGGCAGATCCAGCCAGCCACACCGCCGCGGCCGTCCGGTCACCGCGCCATACTCCTGCCCCCGCGCCCGCAACAGATCCGCCGAATCGTCATGGATCTCCGTCGGAAACGGCCCCTCGCCCACTCGCGTCACATATGCCTTCGTCACGCCAATCACCGTGCCGATCGACGTCGGCCCCACACCCGTCCCCGTCACCGCACCGCCCGCCGTCGCCGACGAGCTCGTCACAAACGGATACGTGCCGTGGTCGATATCCAGCAGCGCACCCTGCGCCCCCTCGAACATCACCTTCTCGCCCCGGCGGATCGCCTCGTTCAGCAGCACCGCCGTGTCCGTCACAAACGGCGCAATCTGCTCCGCCGCCCGCGCATACTCCTCATAGATCGCCTTCGGATCGAGCGGCTCGGTCCCGAACAACGCCTGCGCAATCGTGTTCTTCTCGTAGCACGCATTGTTGATGTGCGTCCGCAGCAGCGCGGAGTTCAGCAGGTCCACCACGCGCAGCCCGCTGCGGTGCATCTTGTCCTCGTACGCCGGCCCGATCCCGCGGCTCGTCGTCCCAATCTTCGTCCGCCCCGGCGCATTCTCCGCCGCCAGCTCAATCATCCGGTGATACGGCAAAATCACCTGCGCGCGGTTCGACATAAACAGCTGCCCATCCTGTCCGCCCGCGATCGGCAGCCCCGCATCGCGCAGCTTCTTCACCTCGCTCAGAAACGCCATCGGGTCCAGCACCACGCCGTTCCCGATCACGCCCTTCGTCTCCGGCCGCAACACCCCGCACGGAATCAACTGCAGCACAAACTTTTTGCCCGCAATGATGACCGTGTGCCCCGCGTTATGCCCGCCCGCATACCGCGCCACCACGGAAAACCTCTCCGACAGCACATCGACGATCTTGCCCTTGCCCTCATCGCCCCACTGAGCGCCAAGAATCACTGCTGATTTGCGTTGTGCCACGAACAGGTTGCTCCGCAAAGAATAGGTCCGCACGCAGGCCGAAACCCCGGGCGCCCGTAGGTCATTCTATACGCCCGCTTCCCGGCCGGCCGCTACCTGCGTCGCCACGGCCGGCGCAGACGCCGAAAGCGATGGCGGCGGAGTCGGAGCGTTTCAGCAGAAGCCCGCTCCAACTTCACACGGAAAAGGCACACACCCGCGACCATCGCGGGTGTGTGCCTGACTCTGTGCACCATGGGACTGGTCGGTGAACCCAACCAGGCTGCCCTATGCCGCTGTCCGTCTGCGAATCATGCCCAGCGCACCAACAATCCCACTCCCCAGCAACACGAACGAAGAAGGCTCCGGTGTCGCCGTGGTCACCACGGCATCGAACTGCTGCGCCAGGATCGCGTCCGCCGCAGTCGTCGGATGGATGTGATCAAAGAAGAGATGCTGGTTGGGATTGGAACACAGCGCCGACACGCCATCGAAGCAGGCGGTCGTCACGTCCGAGAAGCCGTACGCGGTCTTGTTCCCAACAATCGTATTCAGCAGCCCGTACACATCGTCATACGTCGCGCCCGCAGGAAGCGTCGCGATCAGCCCGGCGTTGAACTGCTGGCTGAATTGCGTTGCGTCCGCCACGCCAAAAAACTCAGGCGTCAAACCCAGGTCCGGCAGCCCCGGAACCAGGATGTGCGTCGCCCCTTGCTTCTGCAGCCCCGCAACGATCGTGTCGATATCCTTCACGGCCGTGTTCACCGACTCGCCAAGCTCGTAGTCATTGGCCCCGCCCCACACCACAAACAGCGCACTCGGAACAATCGCCGCAGGCGCATGGAACGCACTGAACTCTGCCAGCATCCCCGGCAGCCCCAGTCCGCCAATGGCCGTCTGCGTCCCTCCATCGCCCTGGTTCCCCAGCCCCGTGGTCGCCCCGCCAAACGCAAAGTCCAGCAGAGGCACACCGAGCATGCCCGCCAACTGTTCCACCGCCACGGGACCGTTCGAAAACCGTCCCTGGTAATACGGCGCAGCCGGCGCAAAGCCCTTCGTCGCCGCGTAAAGATTGCCGTTATCGGACAGGCTATCGCCGTACACCACCACGGCCGAATACGATGACGCGCTCGCACTCCCGGCGAACGCCAGAACACTCACTGCAAGGGCTGCTGCAAATCCTGCGGTCTTGCTTGTCTGCACAATGTCCTCCTGCGTACTCGGGGCAAAGCACACGGTTATATTTAATTCGAGGGGAAGGCAAAACGTCAGATGCGTTGCACCTCCAGGAGGGTTGTGTCGTCCCGCGAACCGTTCCGCGCCATCACCCGAAGCGTTACCCTGAGCGCAGCATGACCTCCGAACGCGACCTCCACGCCTACATCTTCACCGGCAACGCTCTGAACTACCTGCTCACCGCAGCCGCGGCTCAGCCCGACCTCTACGCCCAGCTCGCGGCCTCCCAATCCACACTGCGTGAACTCTTCGCCGCCATCGAACCCCTTCCTCCCGCCGATCTCGTCGCCACCCTCCGGGAGCTCCCCTCGGCCCACCGTACGCTGCTCGAACGATGCTGCCGCTGGTGCCTCGCCAACCTCGGCCCACACTTCGAGTCCGGCATGGGACTCTCCCCGGCCGAAGCCACCCATGTGCTACAGGTCCTCATCCAACAACCCCAGCCCGACGCCCGTCACCCTCCCTCTCTATACTGAACACACGAGGACCCCAAATGCCCGCAGCCCTAAAGCGAATTCGCCAGCTTGAAGGAGAACGTGTCCGCCTGCACTTCGACGATGGCCGCGAAGAGCACGCCATCCTCCTCTGCGCCACGAAGGACATGGACGGCTCCGGACACATTGTCTACGAGCCCATCCCTCCAGACGGTGGCCCAGACAGCGGGCCAGACAGCGCCGCAAACCGCGCCAGCAACGAGCCCACCGGCATGCCCGAGCCCTGCCTCTACGCAAAGGCCGACACGCTCCTCAGCATCGAGCACGACCCCTTACCCCTCGTTGCCTGAGCTCCCCGAAGTCGAGACCGTCGCCACCGGGGTACACGCCCGTGTACACGGCCGCCGCATCGCCGCCGTATGGACCAGCGGCAAACCCCAGACCTTCAAGTCGCCCGAGGAGACCATCGCCCAGACCCTTACGGGTGCCCGCATCGATTCCGTCCGCCGCGTCGGCAAGACCATCGTCATGACCGTCGACGCCGGCACACCCCGCACGAGCAGCCCTCTCGCGAAAGCGGAGTTTCTAATCCACCTCGGCATGACAGGACGCCTGCTCGTCTCGCAGCCCGGCGTTCCCCTCCCACCCCATACCCACGCGGTCCTTACCCTCGACGACGCGCGCGAAATCCGCTTCGTCGATCCACGCCGCTTCGGTCGCCTCTCCGTCCACCAGCAGCCGTCTGCGCCGCCGGCGCGCTCCAACACCTCAAGCAGTAAGCCGTCCCGCCCGAGGCTATCCAAAGCTCTCAACCGTGACAACTCTGACACCGCCGACACACCAGCCCCAGTACCCGCCCCCAGCGGCTACACAGGGCCCGGCCGCGAACCCCTCACCATCTCACTTGAAGACTTCATCGCGCTCTTCCGCAACCGCAAAACCCCCATCAAGGCCGCGCTGCTGAACCAGTCTCTGCTCCACGGAGTCGGCAACATCTACGCCGACGAGAGCCTCTTCCGCGCCGGCATCCGCCCCACCCGTCCCGCCGCCCGCCTCACCCGCGCTGAACTCACGCGCCTGCGCGCCGCACTCATCGAGGTGCTTCGCAAAGCAATCAGCCTCGGCGGCTCTTCCGTATCAGACTACGTCGACGCCGACGGCGTCCGGGGCTTCTTCCAACTCGAACACAAGGTCTACGGCCGCGCCGGGCAGACCTGCCTGGACTGCAGCACGCCTCTGAAAAAGCTGACGGTAGGCGGCCGCACCACCGTCTTCTGCCGCGCATGCCAGAGATAAGCCGCGAACGTTAAAGCCAAACGGCCGTGCGCCTGCCCCGCGCACGGCCGTCCGTCTTCCCTTCCCTTACTTGGAAAACCGCCGTTTTGCCACCGCCACACTGCTCAGCAAACCAGAGCCAAGCAGAAGCAAGCTGGAAGGCTCCGGCACCGGGCCGGGAGTCGGCACCGGCGGCCCTACTGGCACGCCGTTAATCGTAACGCCATCCAGAGCCAGCCCCGAGGCATACCCCGTATCTTGCCAATTCGTCACGCCAATCTGGAGGTAGTAATTGCCAGTTGTCGGAATCATGTAGGTCGACAAGATCCAGCCCGTGTACCCGCACCCAGCGGAGTAGCATGTTCCGCTGTCGGACCCGAGAGGAGACCAGGCAGGTCCTCCTGGAATGATAGGGACCGAAGCAGGTGTTAGTGTAGCGGCCGGGGCCGGTAGCCCCGTGCCTGGAACAATGCTCCCCGAAGGTTCGGTGCGCGCCGTGAACAGCAGCGACACCGGCGTATTTGCGGAGTTAAACAACTCTGCCCAGCCATAATCCGCATAGCCCGCTCCATCCGATGTGACATAGTCGAAGTAGAACTTCAGCGGCGTTCCGGCAGTAGCACTGAACACAGGTGTCGACAGCTTCGAACCGTTCGTTTCGCTGCCCAGTGAGCCCGTAGGTAAGGGAGCCGCGCCGCTGGAGTTCGCCGTCGTTACATATTGATACGCGCTGTTACCAGTAGGTGAAAGTGTCACAACGCCGTCCGCGCCAAGTGAGCCGCAAACGCCAGTACACGTGTAGCCACTTGGAATGGGAGCTGCAACGGCGGCAGACGCCCATCCTGCCACAACAAGGAATGTAAGCACCAAGGACATCCGGCGAGACAGTACTTCGCTTTTCATGAACGTGATTCCTCCGAGTATAGATCTGGAAATCCCAACCTCCTGTGAACACAGGAGGAGACAGACGCGTACAGTCTTCTGGCCCAGGGGAGTGTGAAAGGGGAGGAGGCGCACCGCAGAGAGGGGGAGAGAGAGCGGCTAGCCTGGTGATGTGAGTGCGTCCACCCGTGCAGCGTTGCCAGCGGCAGAATAATTAATTTAGGTAACTATTTTTAGTAAGCAGAGCGGCCCGTCCCGCTTGAACTAATAGCGGCAGATCCGGAGGCCCGGATCCAGGTGCCGAGCTAACACCTTATATCCGGACGGCGACTTACCCACCTACAGCCGCTCGTCTAACTGCTCCAACGCTGTCGATAGCCCGGTCTTCAAATTAGGCGCACCAAAACCACCCGCCCAGTCACTCCCGCAGTCACCTACAGCCGCGCCAGCGCCTGCTCCGCACTCACCGCCGCCCCAATCACCCGCGTCTCCATATCGTCTTCCACAATCTCAAACGAGTACCCCTGCAGCGGGCTCATCTTCACCATCTGCTGCATATAGTCCTTCAGCATCGGCATTTCCACAAACCGCACGTTGAATCCCGCAAGATAAAACTTGCCCGGCCCCCGCAGATGAACCGAACTGGCCGTCGCCGCCGCCAGCGCCCTGTGCCACAGCTTCTTGAACTCCACGCAGCGCGGGTCTCCCGTCTTCGCCGCGTCGAACACCTCTTCCGGCTCCATATCCAGAAACCGCAGCCGCATCGACCGGTGCCCCATGATCCCTTCCAGATGCCCACGTCCACCGCACCCGCAGAAGTTCTCCTTCTCATCCAGCGTCACCACCGTATGGCCGCCCTCCCACACCCCATCCGAGTAGGGATACCGCCCATACCCAATCCCGATGCCGATCGTCCAAACCCGCACCACCGTGTCCAGCTTGCCCGACACCGCCGCCAGCCCGCTGGCAAATCCATCCGCGTCATTCACAACCGTCACCGGCGCATTCAGTCCACGCTCGCGAAGCTGGTTCGTCAGCAGCTCGCAGATCCGCGCGCCCTTCAACTGCGGCAGGTTCGGCGCCTCTTCCACCACGCCGTTCCGAATCAGCCCCGGCAGCCCGACCCCCACCGCCGCAATGTCCCGGCTCTCGCCCGCCGCGATCATCACCTGCTCGCACAACGTCTCCACCAGCCCGTCCGTCGGCATCTCCACCAGGCCGTATTCGTCGTCGTCCGACTCGGGAAACCTGTGCAAACCGCCCTGGAGCTGGTGATCCACCACAAGCCCGGCCATCACTCGCTCGGACATCGTTACGCCAATAATCTTCGCCATTGCCCTGCCTGTTCTTCGCGATTTACTCGAACTTGCTGACCCGGTTCAGCCCGTTGAATGCCGCCACCTTGTAACACTCCGCGAGCGTCGGGTAATTGAACACTGTATCCACGAAGTAGTCCAGCGTGCCGCCCAGCGCCATCACCGCCTGCCCGATATGCACCAGCTCGCTCGCGCCCTCGCCGATAATGTGAACGCCCAGCAGCGCATGCGTCATCCGGTGAAACACCAGCTTCAGCCGTCCCGTCGTATCGCCGCGAATCTGCCCGCGCGCAATCTCGCGATAGTACGCCACCCCCACCTCGTACGGCACGTCCTCCTCCGTCAGCTGCTCCTCCGTCTTGCCCAGGAAGCTGATCTCCGGAATCGTCCAGATCCCATACGGATAGAAGCTCGGGTTCGACAGAATCGTCTCATCCCCAAACGCCCGCGCCGCCGCAATCCGCCCCTGCTCCATCGACACCGAAGCCAGCGAAGGAAACCCGATCACATCCCCGCCCGCAAACACATTCGGCACCGTGGTCCGAAAATCCTTGTCCACCGGAATGCGCCCGCGCCCATCCGCCTGCACCCCGATCGCCGCCAGGTTCAGCTCATCCACATTGCCCTGCCGGCCCACCGCGTACAGCAGCGCATCTCCCTGCACCTTCTTCTTGCTCTCAAGATTCGCCACCACCGTCCCGTCCGGCATCTCCTCGACCGACTCCACCTCTTCGTTCAGCCGCATCGTCACCCGCGTATCCCGCAGGTGATAGCTCAGCGCCTCCACAATCTCCTGGTCCGCAAACTCCAGCAGCCGCGGCCTCCGCTCAATCAGCGTCACCCGCACGCCCAGCGCCGAGAACATGCACGTGTACTCCACCCCGATCACGCCGCCGCCCACAATAATCATCGTCTTCGGCAGGTTCGGCAGCTCCAGCACCAGGTCGGAATTGATAATGCTGCGCCCGTTGATCGGAACCTTGGCGCTCGCCGCCGGCTTCGTCCCCGTCGCAATCAGGATGTTCTTCGCCTCGTAAACCGTCGACCCGCGCGAGTTCGTCACCTTCACATGCGTCGCGTCTTCAAAGCTCGCCGTCCCCACCAGCATCTCGATGTTGTTGCGCGAAAGCTGCGCCTCGGTAACGTCCACCTCGGTCTTGATCACATGCTGCACCCGGAACGCCAGGTCAGCCATCGTGATCTTTTCCTTCACCCGGTAGTTCATCCCGTAGATCGACTTGTAGTTGTACCCCGACAGATGCAGCACCGCCTCGCGCATCGTCTTCGAAGGGATCGTTCCCGTATTGATGCACGCGCCGCCCACCACCTCGCGCATCTCCACCAGGGCCACCTTCTTGCCCATCTTGGAGCCATAGATCGCAGCCCGCTGCCCCGCCGGACCGGACCCAATCACCAACAAATCGTAAACACTGCCCATGCCGTATCGCGTCTCTTTCGCGTGTCCAAATCGAGCGCCAAGGTTTGCCGCGCGGATCACACCCGCAAAGCCAATACTGCCTAGAAACTACCACAGAGACATACCGCCCCTCATACGCGGCACCGCACATCCCCCATGATCTGAACGAAGTTCAGAATCTCCGTATTCCTTCCGCCAATCCCACATCCACCGCACCCGCATCCAATCTGCCCCGTCCTCTAAACTCCCATCAGTGCTCCGCTACGCCATCACAGACCGCCACCTCTTCCCCGGAGACGAGTCCGCCCGCAAAACCGCCCTCCTCCAACAGGTCCGCCACCTGGCCACTCGAAACATCGACTTCCTCCAGCTCCGCGAAAAGGACCTCCCGCCCGCCGCACTCACCGCCCTCGCGCGCGACATCCTCGCCATCCTCCGCCCCACCCCCACCCGGCTCCTCATCAACACCCAGGCCCCCATCGCCGTCGCCACAGCCGCCCACGGCGTCCACCTTCCCTCCACCCCCGTCCACCTTCCCTCCACCCCCGTCCACATCCGCACCCTCTACACCCAGGCCGGCCTACCCACGCCCACCATCAGCCTCTCCTGCCACACCCTCCCCGACATCACCCATGCCCTCTCCCTCCACCCAGACCTCATCCTCTTCGGCCCCGTCTTCGAAAAGCGCGTCGCCGGCGCCCTCATCTCCCCCGGCACCGGCCTCTCCTTCCTCGCCGAAGCCTGCCGCCTCGCCGCCCCCATCCCGGTTCTCGCCCTCGGCGGCATCACCGAAGAAAACACCCCCGCCGCCCTGGCCGCCGGAGCCGCCGGCATAGCCGCCATCCGACTCTTCCTCCCCCGCTGACCACCCCCGCACCTCCGGCCCCGCCTCTCCGGCCCCCCCTCTCCTGATCAGCCCATACATCGTCATCGTGAGCCAAGCGAAGAACCCGCTTCCCCACCCACACCATCCCCCCAATATCCCCGAACATCCGACCCCGGCTTTCACCCCGTCACAAACCCCCAAACCACTCCGACACCCGCGCCCCACCCACTGCATCACACCCCTGTCTGCACAGAACACTCCGGACAAACACTCCCCCGCGCGCGCCGCGCCCACAAACCTCAGGAGCCCCAAACATCATGATCCAATCCCTCGGCTACGCTGCCAAACACCGCTTCTCCAGCCTCAAACCTCTCCCATTCGAACGCGAAGACCCCAAACCCAACGAGGTCCTCATCGACATCCTCTTCTGCGGCGTCTGCCACTCCGACATCCACCAGGTCAAGAATGAGTGGGGCAACACCGTCTACCCCTGCCTTCCCGGCCACGAGATCGTAGGCCGCATCGCCCAGGTCGGCTCCTCCGTCACCCGCCACAAAATCGGCGACCTCGTCGGCGTCGGCTGCATGATCGACTCCTGCCGCTCCTGCGAACCCTGCAAATCCGGCGAAGAAAACTACTGCGAAGGCCCCAACTCCTGGCTCGCCACCTACAACGGCCCCATGGTCCCCGCCAAAAAGTCCCCCACCGGCGAGAACTCCTACGGCCGCGACAACACCTACGGCGGCTACTCCACCAACATCGTCGTCCCCGAAGACTTCGTCCTCAAAATTCCCGCCGGCCTCAAGCCCGAGGTCGCCGCTCCCATCCTCTGCGCCGGCGTCACCACCTACTCCCCCATGAAGCACTGGGGCGTCAAAGCCGGCAGCAAGGTCGGCATCCTCGGCTTCGGCGGCCTGGGCGATACCGCCGCAAAAATCGCCAAAGCCATGGGCGCCGAAGTCTTCATCTTCACCTCCACCAAATCCAAAGTCGCCGAGGCCGCCCGTCTCGGCATCACCGCCATCCTCGAGGACGACGTCGAAGACAAGGCCACCCTCAAGACCCACAAAGGCACCTTCGACTTCATCCTCTCCACCATCCCCGAAAAGTCCGACCTCAACCCCTTCATCCCCCTGCTCAAACGCAACTGCTCGCTCATCGTCGTCGGCGCGCTCGAGCCCCTCTCCCCCATGAACAACATGCAATTCGCCGCCCACCGCAACACCATCGGCGGCTCCCTCATCGGCTCCATCGCAGAAACCCAGGAGGTCCTCGACTTCTGCGCCAAACACTCCATCGGCCCCGACATCCAGGTAATCCCCATCACCGAAATCAACGACGCCTACGAAAAAGTCGAAGCCGGCGAAGTCCGCTTCCGCTACGTCATCGACATAGCCTCCCTCAAACAAGAAGCCGCCACCACCCGCTGACATCAACACCGCACGCATTGTCATCCTGAGCGAAGCGAAGGACCTGCTTCTCTTCCGCGCTTTCAAACCCTCCCCACACCCCCAGAAAGGACGCCGCACATGGGCCTCTTCACAACCGACACCACCACCAAAATCAGCGTCATAGCCCAGATCCGCGCCAAGAGCGGCCACGAAGCCGAGGTCCGCGCCATGTTCGCCGCCCTCGTCGCCCCATCCCAAAAAGAGCCCGGCTGCCTCGCCTACACCGTCTTCGAAGACAAGCACTACACCGGCAGCTTCTTCACCTACGAGGAATGGGAAAGCGAAGAAGCGCTGGACACCCACCTCGCCACCCATAAGGCAGCCCTCGACAAAGCCAAGGCCCTCCTCCGCGAAGACCTCCGCATCAACATCCTCAAATCCCTCGCCTGACCACGATCACGCCACCACCGTGGTCTCCACCTTGCCGCACCTGTACTCGAGGAAATCAGGAAGATACAGCCCACCATCCAGTTGCCCCCGGGATATCCAGCCTACGGGGCGCTACCGTCAGGTCCGCCGCCTGCGCCGCCGTCGCGTTCCGCAGCTCCCCGAGTTGCTTCGCGCGGTATTAGCAGCCGGGCTTCGTTGCTTAGCCTAAGCATCAGGAACTCCAACCCAAGCTCCGGCCGGTACGCAGCCTCCACAATCCGACGAAACCCGCCGAACGCCTTGGCACGTTCGATCGCAGCGTTAACTCTCTTCGTCGGTCGTCAGTTCGTTAGAATACCGTTCCATGTGTCTATTCCCAGAGCTGTGCAACTCGGCCCAGTGCGCAGCCGCCACCCGAAGAATGTGCCGAACGTCTGACTTCCTCGCGTCCCGCGGCATGAGACGGCACAGATTACGCTGACACCCAAAGCGGCCCAGATGCTGGTCTTGCGCTCTGGTCCCTGTCTACCGTAGCCGAACCACGTCAAAGCTAGAACCGCGAAGCCGACACACAGGTCGAATTGAGGGCTGCTTTTTGCCGCCGCTCGCTGCTTCTGCTCCAGGCGCGAGCGCGACCATCGCGTTCTGCGATCCTCTCCGACTCCACCGCACGCCTCCAATTTCGACCGCACCCTTACAACCCCTTAACCTCAGGCCGCCACGACCGCAGGCTCCCGCCTCCAACGTCGCTCCAGAAAAGTAGGCAGGTACAACCCGTCATCCAACTGCGGCCACCACACTGCCGTTCCCGTTGGCACCACGAACAGATCCGCCGCCTGCTCCGGCGTAGCATTTTTCAACTCGCTCAACTCTTCCTTCGGGATCAACAGCCGCCGCCCATCCGTCAGCTTCAACATCAAGAACTCGAGCCCGGCCTCGGCTCGGTAAACGGCTTCGGCAATGAGTGGCTCATCCAGACCAGTCTGCGTAGCTTCAATTGCGGCGTCGAGTTCTTCGTCCGTGATGTAGTTGCTAGGATGCGGCTCCATGCATCGTCTCCCACAGTTCATGCAGTTCGACTGCGTGTTCACTCGCCATCTCCAGGATCCGGCGAACGTCCGTGCGCTTCGGTTTTCGCGGTCTCAAGGCATCTCTCCGCGAGGACTTGGCGGTCGTGCCATCTGGCAGAAGATCGATGAGAACTTCAGTGCGCCCATAAAATCCGTGCACGTGAGGCGGCCGATGGTCGTCAGAAATATGTGGTGAACCAAACACCGCCAAACGTCTTTGAGCCCACGGGACCACTCCAGCGTGCGGAGCAGACAGGTTTCAATTGTTTTAAGCCCCACCAAACTTTCGGGCGCGGCCTACGCCACCCACCCGGCCGGGATCAAAAATCCTGTCAAGCCCCCTCACACCCGAAAACCCGCGCAACCCGCACAAACTAAACGCCTAAATACCTGAAAATAGTTGGCAATTTAGTTTCCCTCAATCCGCTATACTAGATATAGAGATACAAGCAAACGACACTGGCCCGGCGCCCACGTCGGGCCGACGTATTTGCAGAGGGCGCTCCCGCGGCCCGCACTGCGAGGCGCACACACGAAAACGGCACTCCCGCACGCACCGCTATGTACTACCTGATCAATCAGCCTGTGTACCAAGTCGTCATTCCCCTCCGCTAAGTCAAGCAGTTGCAACACGAACCGCATTCGTATCCCGGGGGGGGTTACATGCCGACGGGTCACACCGACACCTGAACCGCACCACTTCACCGGCGATATACTGAAGGAAGTCCCATGCTGATCACCCCGCTAAACCTCGAACACGAACCGCTTCTCTTCGAAGAGTCGATCCCCGCCGGCCAGCTCGACTACGCGCCCGACATCACCCAGATCGGTCCCGTCCAGGTCACCGGCCGCGCCGACCTCCTCATCGAAAATCGCGGACATCGCGAGCAGATCGCCGACATCCGCATCCGCGCCGCCTACAAAGGCGACTTCGAGTGCCTCTGCGCCCGCTGCGTCGAGCCCGTCGCCTCCCCCGTCGCCGGCAACTTCGACCTCATCTTCCGCCCCCACGAGGCCGACGCCGAAGCCGGCGAGCGCGCAATCACCCCCGATGAAACAGAAATCGGCTATTATGAACAAAGCGGTCTCTCACTCGAAGATGTCGTGCGCGAACAGGTGCTCCTCTCCCTGCCTTCCCGCACGCTCTGCAGCGAAGATTGCAAAGGACTCTGCCCGCGCTGTGGCCAGAACCTGAACTCCGGAGCCTGCACCTGCAACACCCCCACCGATCCAAGGTGGAATGCGCTCCAGGGTTTGGCCGGCACGCTCGAATCCAAGTAACACCCAGATTCTGAACCACCCCCGGCTGCAATACGCGACGCCTGCGGATGAAACCGCACCTTCGCGCCAGCAAGCTCAAAGGAATCCGCAATGCCGAATCCGAAACGCCGCCACTCCAAGCGCCGCACCGCCCTGCGCCGCGCCCATGACTTCCTCACCCCGGTCAGCACCTCCGAGTGCCCGAACTGCCACGAGCGCAAGCTTCCCCACCGCGCCTGCGCCAAGTGCGGACACTACAAGGGCCGCGAAGTCCTCGAAGTCGCAAAGGCTACCTAATCCGCATCGTACCGCGCCCGGACCTCCGGCCTGAAAGGGTCACGCATCTCCGAGCGCAGCGAACGCCCCGCGCCTCTGCTGCTAACTTAGATTCGAGCCCATGCCGATCGACATCGTCGTAGATGCAATGGGCTCTGACAAGGCCCCCGAACCCGAGATTCGCGGGGCCATCCTTGCCTGCCGCCACCTCGACGTCCGCGTCCACCTCGTCGGCCCCGAGGAGATCCTGCGCCCGGCCCTGACTGCGCGCTCTGCGCGCGCCGCGCCTGCCCGGCTCAACCCACCCGCTGCATCGACATCGTCCACGCCTCCGAGTGGATCACCATGGACGACAAGGCCGCCCAGGCCGTCCGCGCCAAGCGCGACTCCTCCATGCGCGTCGGCCTTCGCATGGTCCGCGAAGGCCACGCCGCCGGCTTCTTCACCGCCGGCAACACCGGCGCCGCCATGGCCACCGCCAAGATGGTTCTCGGGATGCTCGCCGGCGTCCACCGCCCCGCCCTCGCGACCATCCTCCCCACCGTCACCGGCTCCCCCTCGCTCCTGCTCGATGTCGGCGCCAACGTCGACTGCGACCCCGACAACCTCGTCCAGTTCGCCGTCATGGGCCACATGTACGCACGCAACGTCCTCCACGTCGCCAACCCCCGCGTCGGCCTGCTCTCCATCGGCGAAGAAGACTCCAAGGGCAACGCGCTCACCCGCGACACGCTCCCTCTGCTCCGCGCACGCCCGGCATCAACTTCATCGGCAACGTCGAAGGCCGCGACCTCTTCAACGGCCACACGCGACGTCACCGTCTGCGACGGCTTCGTCGGCAACGTCGCCCTCAAGACCTCGAAGGCACTCGCCAAGCTCGTCAGCGTCTCGCTCCGCGAGTGCCCTCAAGTCCACCGTCACCTCGCAGGTCGGCGCCCTGCTCTCGCGCCAGGCCTTCGACGACTTCAAGAAGCGCCTCGACTACTCCGAGTACGGAGGCGCCCCGCTCCTCGGCGTCCGCGGCGTCTGCATCGTAGGCCACGGCTCCTCGAACGAGCGCGCCATCATGAACGGCATCCGCGTAGCCGCCGAGTTCGCCCAGGCCGAAGTCAACTCCCACATCGAATCCGCCCTCCGCACCTCCTGAGCCAGTAGCACAGCCTCTCCAAACGGCTGCGACCTGCATGCGAGTATCGGCCCGAACACAGTGGGAGAACAGTTCCTAAGCATTGGCATGCGCTGAAGGGAATCCCCGGCAGTGCTTGCGACGGCGAAGGTCGGTCCCTTCATCTCTTCCCCCGCACCAGCACGCGCCAGGTCAGATGGTCTTGTCTTACAGAAGGCAGGATGATACGCTCCGGCTGCCGATGCTAAGCCGTCTGTTCATTGCCGCTATCCTTTCCACCGCGACCTTCTCAATCTCAGCACGAGCCGCCAGCTGCCACGCAATCACCACGCTTGTGCTGCCTGACACCACGATCGTGACGGCCGAGCGGGTCACCGGAGGAAGTTTCACTCCACCCTATGGTGCGCCGCTGACCGGGCTCCCCGAATTTTGCCGAGTGAGCGGAATCCTTCACCCGACCTCGGACTCCGTCATACGCTTTGAGGTCTGGATGCCGGAGAAGGGCTGGAACCATCGCTTTCTCGGGACTGGCAACGGAGGTTTCGCGGGCTCGATCTACTACGGCCAGCTTGGCGACAGCCTGAAGCGTGGCTTCGCCACCGCTGGAACTGACGCCGGCCACCAGGCAGACGCGGAAGATGCGAGTTGGGCCTACCACCATCCAGAAAAGATCACGGACTTCGGTTACCGGGCGCTCCACCTCACCACCGAGCGCTCCAAAATCATCATCGACACGTTCTACGGAGACCCGCCCACGAAGTCGTACTTCGACGCCTGCTCCGATGGCGGCCGCGAAGCCCTGATGGAGGCGCAGCGGTTCCCGGCCGACTACGACGGAATCCTGGCGGGCGCACCCGCGAACAACTGGACGAGGCTGGTCTCAGCGGGAGTTGATGAGACGCAAGGTGTTCCTTACTGACCCTGCGGGATATATCTCAAGTATCAAGCTTCCTGCGATTACCGCTGCGGTCCTGGCGCAGTGCGATGCGCAGGATGGGTTGAAAGACGGCATCCTGAACGATCCGCGCAGCTGCCATTTCGATCCTGAAACATTGTTGTGCAAACACGGAGACGAGCTGACCTGCCTGACCCATCCACAGGTCGCCTCCCTTAGGAAGATTTACCAGGGTGGGACCGATGATGAAGGGCACATGATATTCCCCGGCCTGATGCCGGGCGACGAGGCGCACCTATGGAAGACCTGGGTGGTTGGCGACGGTCCTGGCGCGAGCCTGTACACCCAGAACTACTTTCGCTACATGGTGTTTGGCGACCCGAGCTGGAACGCCTTGACAGCGGACACGGACGCGGCTCTGCACGCAGCCGATGCGAAGACGGCGGAGCCATTGAACGCGACGGACCCCGATCTGAGCCGCTTCGCAGCGCGCCGAGGCAAGCTGATTTTGTACCACGGCTGGAACGATCCGGCGATCTCGCCTTTGAATACCATTCAATACTATGAGCAAGTGCAGTCGAAGATGGGCGCTGCAAAGACAGCAGACTTTGTGCGCCTGTACATGGTCCCCGGGATGGGCCATTGCGCTGGAGGCCCGGGTCCTGCGTCCTTTGGACAGTTGGGCTCGACCACAGCGAAAGGGCAGAAGTACGGCATCTTCGACGCTCTCGAAAGCTGGGAAGAGCAGGACACCGCGCCCGGCGCCATCATCGCGACCAAGTACGATGGCGCCAAAAAAGTGGAAATGACCCGGCCGTTGTGCCCCTATCCTCAGCTTGCGAAGTACAGCGGCAGCGGCGACCCGACTGATTCGGCCGCCTTCGCCTGTGCAGCGCCGGGCAATTGACACGGTTCACCTTCGCACGTTGCGGTTGTCAGTGTGCCAGAGGGTTAGGCACTCACTGAGCGCGGTGAAGATTGGTTCTCATCAACCCGCTTCACGTCACGTTCAGCTCCGTCGTCGTCAATCCCAGGCTCCACCACGCCTACCCGCCCCGCGCCAGCCCCCACACCAGCACCGCCAGCACCACCACGCTGATCGCCACGTAAAGCCTGTCCCGCTCGATCGCAAACGCCACCACCGCAAACGCCACGCGCGCCACCGGCGTCGCGATCAGCAGCAAAATCCCCAGCACCACAATCGCCGCCGCATCCCCGCGTCCGATCCCCGCCGCCAGCTCCGCGGGATGCCGCAGGCTCACCGGATGCGCCACAAACCTGCCTGTAGTCCACGCGCTGCCCGTGATGGTCCTGCAAGTAAAACACGCCGCCCGCCAGCACCACGGTTGAGGCAAACACCACCCCGGTCCGCAGCAGCAGACCCATCAGCGCTTCCATCCGCTCATCGTCGAAGTTCGCCATCTATACCTTCCCCAGCCAGCCGTTCACAATCATCTCCACTCCAAGCCCCAGGATCACGAACGCAAACACCGTCCGCAGCACACCCACATGCGCCCGCGCCAGCATCTTCGCCCCAAGCAGCGACCCGCCGAGCACCCCAAGCATCACCGGAAACGCCAGCCCCGGATCGATATAGCCGCGCGCCAGGTAGATCCCCGCGCTCGCCGCCGCCGTCACCCCGATCATGAAGTTGCTCGTCGTCGTCGAGACCTTGAACGGGATCCGCATCACCTTGTCCATCGCCAGCACCTTCACCGCGCCCGACCCGATCCCCAGCAGCCCGCTCAGCGTCCCCGCGCCGAACATCATTCCCCAGCCCCACCCGATGCGGTCTACCTTATAGCTGCAGCAGTTCTCCCGCCCTTCAAGGGATAGCTGCCCGGACATCCGCAACCTGCTCCGACCACGGATTCTCCCGCGACCGCAGCCTCCGTGCCCCTTCTGCGCCCGCGACATCCACGCCGAATAGATCAGCACCACGCCGAACACCATCGCCAGCGCGCGCGTCGGCACCCGCGTCGCCAGGAACGCCCCGAACACCGCGCCAAACGTCGTCGCCACCTCCAGAAACATCCCGATCCGCACGCTCGAGTAGCCTTCCCGCACATACGCCGCCGCCGCGCCCGAACTCGTCGCAATCACCGAGATCAGCGACGCCCCGATCGCATACCGCAGATCCACGTGGAAGCCCAGCGTCAGCAGCGGAATCAGCACCACACCGCCGCCCAGCCCGGTCATCGCGCCCAGCAGCCCGGCAACGAACGATCCAGTGAACAACAACGTAGAAAAAAGGATCAGCGGCATCGGTTCTCCGTGCGATTATTCCACGCCGGCCCTCTTCTTCGCGCTGCTCCGCGACCCACCTGCCACCCTATTTCACCAGCGGCGCCGCCATCTCCATACTCGGAATCGTCTGCCCGTGCGGATCGATCTCGGGATGCCCCAGCTTCGCCGCGATTCGCTCCTCGAAATTGCTCCGAGATGAAGTGCTCCAGCCGCTCCGCCTCCTCATGCACCTCGTCCATGCGGTAGTCGAGCACCTCGAACAAAAACGTCTCGATCAGCCGGTGATGCCGCACCACCTCCAACGCCCGCCGCCTGCCGGCAGGCGAAAGCTGCACCCCCCGATGCCGCTCATACTCCACCGGAGGCACCCCCGCCCCGGAGAGCTTCTGCAGCATGTTCGTCACCGACGCCGGCGCCACCTCCAGCCGCTCCGACAGCGACTTGATCGTTACCCGTGCCCCTTCCACGCCGCCCAGCGAGAAGATCGCCTTCAGGTAGTTGTCCACCGATTCCGTGTTTCCGTGTTCACGCCGACGTAAAGGCATAACTCTGACAGTTTGACCTATTTCTGGTATTTAGGTATACCTAATTGTAAGGCCAGCCTAACTGAGCAATCGCTCGAATTGCCAAAACAGCCGCATTCTCCCTAACTTCCGCCGCCACGAGATGTGGACCTACTTCGGCCCGGCCTTCGTCGCCTCCGTCGCCTACATCGACCCCGGCAACTTCGCCACCAACATCCTCGGCGGCACCCAGTTCGGCTATCGCCTGCTCTGGGTCCTGCTCTGGTCGAACGCCATGGCCATGCTCATCCAGTACCTCTCCGCCAAGCTCGGCATCGTCACCGGCCTCACGCTGCCGCAGAACTGCCGCCGCCACTTCTCCCGCCCCGTCACCCTGGGCCTCTGGGTCGCCGCCGAGATCTCCGCCATCGCCACCGACCTCGCCGAGTTCCTCGGCGCCGCCATCGGCCTCGACCTGCTCTGCGGCCCTCTGCTCGCCGCCCACGGCGTCTCCCCCCGCGACTCGCTTCTGGTCGCCGCCCTGATCTCGACGGTGCTCGTCTTCGCCATCCTCGCGCTCGATCTCGCCGGCTTCCGCTGGCTCGAACGCGGCATCATGGGCTTCGTCGCCATCATCGGCCTCTGCTACGGCTTCGAGGTCTTCCTCGTCCATCCCGACTGGCCGCTCGCCGCCTTCCACACGCTCGTCCCGACGCTCGACCGCAGCTCCCCCACTGCCTTCCACGACTCCATCTACGCCGCCGTCGGCATGCTCGGCGCGACCGTCATGCCGCACGTCATCTATCTGCACTCCGCGCTGGTGCAGCCCCGCCTCAAGGAGCTCATGACGGAGACGACCCGGAGGTGGTCACCTCCGACGCCGCTCAGCCAGACTCTCGCGAACGCCCGATCTGCGTCATCTGCCTTTCCCGGCGTGCGGAGACCGATCCTCAGCCGCTTCCTGCGCTACGAACTCGTCGACGTGTTCGTCGCCATGAACGGCGCGTGGCTCATCAACTCCGCCATGATCCTGATGGCCGCCGTCGCCTTCGCCCACTCCGGCACGCCTGCAGCCCTCCATCCAGGAGGCCTTCCACACCCTCGGCCCGCTCTTCGGCCGCGCCGCCGCCATCGTCTTCGCCGTCGCTCTCCTCTGCTCCGGCCTGTCCTCTTCCACCGTCGGCGTCATGGCCGGCCAGGTCATCATCGAGGGCTTCCTCGATATCAAGTTCCCCATCTTCCTCCGCCGCCTGATCACCGTCCTGCCCGCCATCGCCGTCATCGCCTGGGGCCTCGACCCGCTGCGCATCCTGGTCCTCTCGCAGGTCGTCCTCTGCTTCACGCTCCCCTTCGCGCTCATCCCGCTGCTGCTGCTCACCAGCCGCGCGCTCCGTCATGGACACCTTCGCCTCCGCCCGCCGCACCCGCATCGCCGGCTGGTCCGCAGCCACAGTCATCATCGCGCTGAACGTCGTTCTCCTCGGCCAACTCGCCCTCTCGCGCTAAGCTTGCCAGCTATACTTCTCGCGCTAAAGCCAACGGCAGCGCCCCGGCGGACCACAACCAGAGCCGTCATCTCGACCGAAGCGAAGCGAAGTGGAGAGACCCCCGCATTGTTTCGCCAGACACACACCGGGACGATACCCACTGACCCGGCCACGCCGACCAACACCCCATCCATTTACCCTGAACACATGCCTTCCCCCCGCCCCTGTCCTTCGACCACCTCGGCATCGTCGTGCCGGAGCTCGCGGAGGGCCGCCGCCACCTCACCCGCGCCCTCGGCATCACCCGCTGGACCGCACCCTTCCTCGACCCCGGGATCGGCGTCTCCGTCCAGTTCGGTGCCGACCCCCACGGCGGCCCCACCCTAGAACTCATCGCCCCCCTCGGCGATCGCAGCCCCGTAGCCAACACCCTCCGCAAAGGCACTCGCATACTCAGTCACGTCGCGTACACCACTGCGGATATCGAAGCCTCCGCCGCTCACCTCGCCGCAGAGGGCTGCGCCACCACCGGGCCGCCGCACCCAGCAGTCGCGTACGGCGGTCAGCGCGTTCAGTTCTTCATCTCCCCGCTGCGCTTCATGATTGAATTAATCGAAGTCCCCGTCACCTCGAGCGAAACTCCCATCCACCAGCACCTCTTCCTCGATCAACTGGAGCCCACCGCATGAGCGACCCCGCCCTGTTCCTCGATCGCGACGGCGTCGTCAACCGCGAGGTCGGCTACCTCGTCCGCACGGAAGACGTCGTGTGGATGCCAGGCATCTTCGATCTCTGCCGCACCGCAAAGCACCTGGGGTACCGTCTCGTCATTGTGACCAACCAGGCCGGCATCGCCCGCGGCTTTTATAGCGAAGCGGAGTACCACGCCCTGATGAACTGGATGCGCTCCGAGTTCCGTCTCGAAGGCATCACCTTCGACGGCGTCTTCCACTGCCCGTATCACCCGGTGCACGGCATCGGGGAATACAAGCGGGAGCATGAAGATCGCAAGCCCGGAGCCGGCATGCTGCGCCGCGCCGCCCACGACCTTCACCTTGACCTCACCCGCTCGATTCTCATTGGCGACCGCTGCACCGACATCGCTGCCGCCAACGCTGCCAGCCTGCGGCACGCGTTCCTGATATCCGGAACCGAGACCACCGCCTGCAGCAGCCCCCATACGCCCATTCAAACCCTCAGCGAAGTCGAAGACTGGCTTCGCGCCCACACGCATCAGCGTCAATAGGAGCCAGGGTTCGCCCCAACCCGCACTTCGCGACGCTCAAGCGCAAAAAAAACCAGGCTGCGGGATTCCCGCAGCCTGAAGTCGTCTTGCGCCGTGTCCAACTTCGTTTTGAAAGCACCTGCCTTGCGTTACTTCTCTTTGAAAGAGTCGCGCTGTGCCTTCACAAAATCGTGAGATGTAAGGACATGCGACTGCTGCTCCGTCAGCAGCTGCCGAATCGGCAGCGGAAGATCCTGCTCCAGCGCATCCTTGTACGCCTTCTTCGCCACGTCCTCGCCCTGCTCTGCCGTTTCGAGCAGCGTGTGGTCCCCGCCACCCAGCTTCGCCTTCAAGATCACCCCAGACGCGGTGGACCGCCCCGGCCACCGTACCAGTCTCGTGCACGTCCGCCACGCCGTGCCGATGCAGCTCGTTCTCCAGCTCGCCCGCGGAAGTTCGCCCGCTTCAAAGACTCCGCCAGGAAATACCGCTTCAACGTCTCATCCTTCAAGTGCTCGCCGATATCGGCGAAACCCTTCTGGCTATCTTCCAGAATATTTACCACGGCCTTCAGTACCGCCTGTAGCTCGCTGTTCTTCGCCTCTGCTGTCGCCATACGTATGATCCTCATCCTTTGCTTCTGCTGCGCCCACCGTACTTTCACTTCTGAATCCGTTAGAAGCGACTGGGGCCGGTTGAGGGTCCGCCGGCTGTCCGCGATTCTCCTGCGCCGGCGGCAAGCGAGAGAAATCGCGAAAACCCCGCGCCCCCCACCGTGCCTTGTACTCTACTAAGGGCCGATCGGAATATTCCCCGACCGGTGTCGCTTACTAGACTCATAGATGCACGATCCACCCAATCGGGTTTGCACCCTGAGTCCTCCATCCGCTGTAACATTTTCCCGTCCCACCCTGCGCTCTGGAATAATCGACCCAGCTCTGGTGGTCTCCCGCGC
Organism: uncultured Acidobacteriaceae bacterium; assembly: GCA_963791875.1. Taxonomy (GTDB): domain Bacteria; phylum Acidobacteriota; class Terriglobia; order Terriglobales; family Acidobacteriaceae; genus Edaphobacter. The sequence continues at coordinate 108,627 of CAWBUI010000001.1, read as the reverse complement.
TCCATCGTTCCGTGCCCTCGCGCGCGTTCCCTCGTGTTTTCACGCGCCGCACCGCAAAAAGTAGCAGACACAGAACAGCGCTCCTCCCACGGATCATGAAACCCCTCAGGCTTGTCCCCACGCCCACCCGCAATCGCCGACTCAACGAGATCCTCGGCCTCACCGTCCTCGTCTGCCTCGGCCCTGCTTCTTCTCGCGCTCGCCACCTACACTCCCACCGATCCCTCCGCCAACACCGCCGGCGGCTTCCCTCCCCTCCGCACACGCCTCACGCCTCGCCGCACGTGTGGCCACCGGGCTCGGCACGCAAAACTGGACCGGCGTTCTCGGCGCCTGGATCGCCGACGCCATCCTGCAGACCATCGGCATCGCCGCCTTCTTCCTGCCCATCGTCCTCGCCCGCGTCGGCCTCTGCTGGATGCGCCAACGCGCCGCCGGCTCCGCACGCGCCCGCATGCTCGGCCTCGCCCTTTGGATCATCTTCGCGCCCGCCGCAATCGGCCTGCTCCCCCACCGCATCCTCTGGCGCCACGCCCTTCCCATCGAAGGCGTCACCGGCCGCCTCCTCGCCGACGCGATGGTCTCTTACCTCAACCTCCCCGGCGCCACGATCGTGCTGGCCCTGATGGTCTCGGTCTCGCTCTACCTCGCCACCACCTTCACCTTCCTCACCGCACGCGAGTGGAGCGAGTCCCACCTTGCCATCGTTCACCGCCTGATGCGAACGGTTGCGCGTCGCACGCGACCGCCGCGCCCTTGTGCGCGCCGCAAAGCGTCACCCGCAGTCGGTCGACGCGGAGAGCTTCCATACCTCCAGCCCAGCTCCGACGAGAGAGCTCCCTCGCAGAAGCCGCAGCCGCACTCGAGCGCCAGCGCAAAGCCGATGAAGGCCGAGCCCTCCACCCTGCTCGGCGGCCTCTTCGCCTGGTGGGCGCGCATCCGTGGCCGCCAGATCACCCCGGCCGTAGCCGACTCGCAGACCGAGCCCTCCGCACCCGCGTCCGTGTGGCAGTCCATGCCCCGCACCCACGTAGACGCACCAGCCATCACACCGCTCAGCACCGCAGCCGCGGCAGCCGCCCCCTACGCCGAAGCCCTCGCCGCAGCAGCCGCCCCATCCCGCGAAGACCTTCCCGAAGATCGTCTCGATCTCCCGGAGCTCCCGCCCGCACGCGCCCCGCGCAAGCGCGCGATCGACGCCCCGGCACAGCCGTTCGCCTTCGAATCCGCCGCCACACCACCCGCGCCGCGCACCGCATCGTTACCTCCCGCCGCCCCGGTCTCGCAGCCCGCAGCAGCCGCCACCGCAGCCACCGCCGCGCCGGAAGCCATCTCCTTCGGCAAGCGCGCCGACGCCGACATCAAGCCCGTCACCATCACCCCAAAGTCCATCCGCGGCTACAAGCTCCCGCCCTCCTCCCTCCTCTACCGCTCCGAAGAAGCACGCCATCGTCCGCGAAGAGGCCCTCCGCGAAGAAGCCCGCATCCTCGTCGAAAAATGCGCCGAGTTCGGCGTCGACGGCCAGGTCACCCAGATCAACCCCGGCCCCGTCGTCACCACCTTCGAGTTCCGCCCCGACGCCGGCGTCAAGTACTCCCGCGTCACCGGCCTCGCCGACGACCTCTGCCTCGCCATGGCCGCCGAGTCCATCCTCATCGAGCGCATGGCCGGCAAATCCACCGTCGGCATCCAGGTCCCCAACCACGAGCGCGAAACCATCTGGCTGCGCGACGTCGTCGAGTGCGAATCGCTTCGCGCAAAGCAAATCCAAGCTCGCCATCGCCCTCGGCAAAGACATCAACGGCCGCATCGTCACCGCCGACCTCGCCGCCATGCCGCACGTCCTCATCGCCGGCTCCACCGGCTCCGGAAAATCCGTCGCCATCAACGCCATGATCATGTCCGTCCTCTTCAAGTCCACGCCCGAGCAGGTCCGCATGATCCTCGTCGACCCCAAGCGCGTCGAGCTCGGCATGTACGAGGGCATCCCCCACCTCTTCACGCCCATCATCACCGAGGCCAAGCTCGCCGCCAACGCGCTGCGCAACGCGGTCCGCGAGATGGAGCGCCGCCTCAAGCTGCTCGCCGCCAACCACGTCCGCAACATCGACCAGTTCAACAAGCTCTTCGACCACGGCTCCGAGTACCTCTTCGAAGACGTCAACCAGGAGCCGCTGCCCTACATCATCATCATCATCGACGAGCTCGCCGACCTCATGATGCTCGACCGCGCCAACGTCGAAGAGTCCATCACCCGCCTCGCCCAGATGGCCCGCGCCGTCGGCATCCACCTCGTCCTCGCCACGCAGCGCCCCTCGGTCGACGTCATCACCGGCCTCATCAAGGCCAACGTCCCCACCCGCATGAGCTTCCGCCTCGCCACCAAGGTCGACTCCCGCACCATCATCGACTCGAACGGCGCCGAATCCCTCCTCGGCCGCGGCGACATGCTCTACCTTCCGCCCGGCACCAGCCGCGTGCAGCGCGTCCACGCGCCATTTGTCACCGAAAAAGAAATCTCCGCCGTCACCGAGTTCTGGAAGGCGCAGGGCGAGGCCGAGTACGTCGAAGGCTTCCTCGAAGGCCCCAAGGACGAGAGCCGGCAAGGACGGCGACGCCGACGCCGAAAGCAGCAACGAAGACGACGACCTCTTCGACGACGCCGTCCGCCTCGTCTTCGAGTTCGGCAAGGCCAGCACCTCACTGCTGCAGCGCCGCCTGCGCATCGGCTACGGCCGCGCCGCCCACCTCATCGACATGATGGAACAGCGACGGCCTCGTAGGCCCCGCCGACGGCTCCAAACCCCGCGAAATCCTCAAGTCCCCCAGCTACTACAACGAAGTCGACGCCGCCCTCCGCTAGTTCCGCCTCGCACCAGGCGTGAGCATCAATCCCGCACCACGGAGACCCGATGGACTTCGCGGTAAACCGTCTCACACTCTGTCTGCTTGCCTGCTCGACTCGCGCGGCATAACCGCCAACGTACACCGCTCGAGTTGCACGCGAAGAACTCAAAGCACCCGTAGTCACAAACCGCGGTAGCGCTCGACGATGCGCCTGAATCCCGCCCGCTCCGCCTCGAGACAGGCGAAGTAACACGTTTGCCGCGCGCAAGTTAGTATCTCCAAACCGCGAATGGCGACCACATGGTGGCCGCCATCCGCACTCACTTTATAAGGCCCTTGTTCCCCCTTGCACCTGCGGCTCACAAGGAGAGCTGCCATCCCGATGTCAACGTCGGAATCTACCGAGATCTACGGCGACGAATCGCACCCGCCGCACCAACGATGCCACTGCCAAGCAACATCAGAGAGCTCGGCTCAGGAACGGGGCTATTGACAAGCGGTACGGCGAAATTGAGAGTCGCCGGCGCACCATTAACCTCGGCATACAGCAGGTCGAAGTTATAGATTCCCGTGACAGCAACCGAGAAGGTGCTGGGGAACGGGACCGTCGGATTTGGCGAGTTCACTACCTGCACCCCATTCAGGAAAAGATCGGCGCCGTCATCATGGGTGAGGGTATATGTTGTCCCCGCAACCAGCGACGTCTGCCCGGTAAACATGAACTCGGTATTGTTCAAGCTCGTCGCCGCCAGCGCCGCCGAAAGGCCTGTGGTGGTATCGCCGTTCTGCTGGAGAAAACCGCCAATCGTGTAAGTGGCGCCTGCAGGTGCCGCTGCGAAATCATTAATTGAGCTGTTGCCGGGGGTGTTGAGCGTAAAGGAGCCAAGAAGAGTCCCGGCCGGTGGAGAGGACAGCGGAGCCGGAAACGCAGGCGTTGTATAAACCGACACGTTCACGGTGGCAGCATACGCAGAACCGCAGGCGAGCAAAGCCGCGGCAGCACAGGAAGTAAGGGCACGAGCAAGACTAAGAGTGTTCATTTTGCCTCATGAGTTGCAGAATTGTGGGGACCTGCCATCCATAGTGCAAATCACGTGCCAAAGATCAAAGCACCAGGCAACCCTAGCCGATGAATGTGCATCTCCACTGGAATCAACACTCGCCGAGAATCAGCCGGTCCGCGCCACGTTCACCGCTGGTGTGGCTTTCGCAAAACTTTGCATAGCCCTGACCGGCAAAGTTCTCTCGTACCACCCCAGCCTCGCCGTAGACGCCGGTAGTGCGGGTATCAGCTCAGACCGACGATCACTCGATCATCGCCCCGCACGCCGCGCCGCCCGCAACGCCACCATCCCTGCCCCGCACACCCCACCAATCAGCCCGATCCAAAGCACCTCGGGGTGCCGCTCGGTAAGCCGCCGCTCCCTCGCTGCCCGGGGTTGGAACGCCGGGTTCTTCTCTTCCGGCCCAAGTGTGGCCACCCCCGCGTTCTGCGACGCGCGGAACACCCGCTGGTACTCGTACGTTGGCACCACCAGCGTCGGATCCCCGTACAACACGCCGAGCCGAGTTGCCATGCCCGCCGCCGCATCGAAGCAAAGCTTCCTCTGCCGCATCTCCAGCCGCACAGCCACGATGGGCGGCGGCGCTTCGCCGACACCCCCAAATGTCACCGCAACCTTCGCGTCGCGTTGCATGTTTGCGCCAAGAATGGCAGGGACCGAAAGGCGCTCTGCGCGAATCTCGCTCCCCGCCTCCTTGCTATGCACGCGCAGGATGCCCCCGGGAACGACCTCAGACCCACTCTGCACACCCGTATCTCTCGAACCACCTCCCCCCGTCTCGCCGTTCTCATCCACTCCACGCGCCGTGATCCGCACATCGCTGCTGAAACTCCCCTCATACCCCGGAGCCAGCACGAACGACACCCGCTCCACAGGAACCCGCGCAGGAACCTCGAACTCCGCCGCCACCCGCCCCGCGCTATCTGTGACCACCTTTGTCTCAGCCACCGTCGTATACAGAACCTGGCCCGCCCGGCTCGGAGGAACCTGCGCACCGCGCACCAGAGCCGCCCCCACTCGGCCGCCGGCCAGCACCACCCACCCGAGCAATGCGCAGCGTCACATGCAGATACCGAAAACTCGACTCCACCAGCCGCAGCGTCGTATCCCGCGAAAGATGCCGAGACGCCAGATCGAACAGCACATAAGACCCCAGCGCCGTACCCACTCCCCCAGGCGTGTCCGACCCCGTCACCTCCGCATTCGCAACGAAGTCGTGAACCCCCGGATCAAACTCCAGCGCCACATCCGTATACGGCCGCTTCGGCATCTCCAGATCAAACGCAATCGTCGTATGCCCTACACCTCCACCCGCCGTCTTCAGATTCAGCAACTGCGCCGCCTCCGCTTCATCGCTCGCCGTCTGGCTCATCGTGACGACGTACGGCACCTCCCGCGCCGCCCGCTCCATGGCAAGCGGAAACACCCGCAGATCGCTCAGCGAAGCCGCCGCATGCGCATAGATCGCCCCGTCAAGTACCGCGCACATCTGCCCGCTGGCCGCTGGGATCGCCAGCGTCCGCTCGTACCGAAAGTACTCCGGCCGGGCGACCGGCGACTCATCCGCCGCACCCACCTGCCACAGCAATACTGCAAGCAGACCCAAGCCTCTCAGCACTGCGCACCCGAACCCCTGCGAATCACTCTACCGCGCCTTCAAGCCCACGCAAATTCCACGGAGGGCGACTGGCGCCGCTCCATCGTCCCTTGATACCCTTCCGCCATCATGGCTCTTAGCCCGCCAGCGGAACGCATCCTCATCATCGATGACGATGTCATGAGCCGCGACGTCCTGACCCTGCTGCTCCAGTCCGAAGGCTTCGACGTCCACACCATGCCCTCCGGCGAGGCCGCCATCCTGCACCTCCGCACCTCTCCGCCACCAACTGTCGTTCTCAGCGACCTCCAGATGCCCGGCCTCTCGGGCAGCGCGCTCGCCCAGGCACTGCGTGAGGTGTGCCCGGACGCCATCGTGCTTCTCGCGATGAGCGGCAGCGTCCCGCCTCCCGCCAGCACCGCAGGGTTCGATCATTTCCTTCTCAAGCCATTTCAGACGGCCCAATTCCTTGGTGCGCTCGATCTCTGCCGTACCACTAAAGTGGTATGTACCGAGACCCAAACCGGCCCGAAACAGACACCGCTCACACCGCTCGGGGCGTCTAATCCCGTAATGAGCACGTACACGGATCCCGGCCTTGAGACCCAGCCATCTGCTCTCGCATCGACCGCAAACCAGCCTTCAAGCCCCGCCCTCGACGAGCGCATCTACCGCCAGCTCTATGAGGCAATGCCGGGCCTTCAGCTCAATCAGATGTATAGCTTATGCGTCGAAGACGTCCGCAGCCGCATCGCCAGCATGCGCTCCCTCGTCGCTCAAAACGACGCCGAACAATTCGTCCGTCAGGCCCATGCGATCAAGGGGGGTTGCGGCATGCTCGGGGCTTCGGAACTCTACTCCATCGCCTCCAGTTTAGAAAAGAGTGGTCTTACCTCTGCCGGTTTTCACGACCCCTCCGCCGCCAATCCGCTCGACGAATTAGACGCTGCATGTGACCGGCTTGAGGGTATTCTTGGGACGCGCACCTAAAGCCACAACGCAGCATACACACTAGAGCTGTGCGTCATCATCAGATACGGCCCGAAACGCCACCAGGAGCCAGAATGATCACGCAGTCTCCCCGCAGACCTTCCACTTCCGTTCCAACTGCCTTGGCCAACATCCGCATCGTTGTCGCAGACGACCATCCCGTCGTCCGCTTCGGCGTCAAAAACATGCTCATGAATGAGCCCGGCTTTGAAGTCGTCGGCGACGCCGACGACGGCGATGACGCCATCACCCAAACCCTCGAACTCGAACCCGACATCCTCCTGCTCGATCTCTCCATGCCGCGCCTCCCTGGCCTTGAAGCCATGCGCGCCATCATGAGCAAGAGCCCCGCGCGTCAAAATCGTCCTGCTCACCGCCACCATCTCCACCCAGCAGGTCATCGAAGCCCTCCAGATCGGCGCCCGCGGCATCGTCCTCAAGGACTCCGTAGCCGGCGACCTCTCCCACGCCCTGCGCGCCGTCCTCTCCGGCGATTACTGGATCGGCGGCAAGCGCGTCGCCAACCTGCTCAGCGCGCTCCACGAACTCACCGCCAAGGCCGCGGCCGTTCCCGAACGCAAGACCTACGGCCTCACACCACGCGAGCTCGAAGTCGTCACCTGCATCGTCGAAGGCTGCTCCAACCGCGACATCGCCAAGCAGTTCTCCATCTCCGAAGAAACCGTAAAGCGCCACCTGTCCAACGTCTTCGACAAGACCGGCGTCTCCACCCGCCTCGAACTAGCCCTCTTCGCCATAGCCCACAAACTCGTCGAGGTCTAAGAAACCCTCGGGGTGTCCCGCCCTGGGTCAGCTAGGGCGGGTTCGCAGCCCCCAAACTCGACCCCAGCCCAGCAAATGCAGCAAACACCGCTGCCTGGTACCCCACATCTCGCCTCTGAGATGTGGGGTTTCATCGATGAGCCCCACTCAATCAAGTCACACTTCCCTCAAACATTGTCATCCTGAGCGCAGCGAATGACCTCCTTTCCTCAGGGGACGACACAGTCGCCCCCGGTAGTACACTCATCGTCATGGCGACCGCGATCCAAATCCCGGTGTCTGAATACCTCTCCACCCACTACGATCCCGACCGGGACTACGTCGACGGAGAACTGCGGGAGCGCAAACTGGGCAAATGGGATCACGCAAGAGTGCAGTGGCTTCTCGCTCTTTGGTTTGGCACGCACGAGCGCCAGTGGAACATCGTGGGCAGCACCGAACAACGCACCCGCGTCTCGCCCAGCCGAATACGGATCGCCGATCTCGCCATCCTCCGCCCCGGCACCCAACAGGACGTGCTCACCGAACCTCCTCTGCTGATGATCGAGATCCTCTCCCCGGACGACACCTACTCCGAACTGCAGGAGCGCTGCGAAGACTACCGCCGCATGGGCGTCCAGACCATCTGGATCATCGACCCCAGAACCCGCAGTGGACGCATGTGCACCGGAGCCGACTGGATCGCCGCCGAACGCCTCGCCGTCCCCGGCACCCCCATCCACGTCGACCTCGCCCCCCTCTTCGCGCAGATCGACCCTCAGGACACACCACCATCCCAGGCAGCGTACTGACATAGCTGGAAATTGTCGGTCGAATACCTGGTGCAAGCAGCGATTCTCATCGTGCAGCCATCTGCGATCAGGTCACGCACCTTACCTGCGATCAGGTCTCCTGGTGCAGTTGTCATCCTGAGCGCAGCGAAGGACCTGCTTTTCCCCTCCTGTCGCGAAAGCATTTTCGTCGTAAATCAGCCTCTTTGGTTCTCACGAACAAGGTGCAGCGAACTTGGACCTGCATCCCATCCCACGCCTCCGGCACTCCATACAATCGATCTATGAGCGAAACCCACGACCTCCTCGTCATCGGAGCCGGCCCCACCGGCATGGCCTGCGCCATCGACGCCCAGCGCGCCGGCTTCTCCGTCGTCCTGGTCGACAAGGGCTGCCTCAGCCAACTCGCTCTTCCACTACCCCGCCCACATGACCTTCTTCACCACCCCCGAGCTGCTCGAAATCGGCGACATGCCCTTCTCCAGCCCCAACCAGAAGCCCACCCGCTCCGAAGCCCTCGAGTACTACCGCAAGGTCGCCGAGCACTACGCGCTCGACGTCCGCCAGTACCAGAACGTCGACCGCGTCACCGGCTCCGACGGCGACTTCACCGTCCACACCACCGACCAGCTTCAGCCGCACCAGCCACCCACCACGCCCGCAAGCTCGTCGTCGCCACCGGCTACTACGACCTCCCCAACTACCTCAACATCCCCGGCGAAGACCTCCCCAAGGTCAAGCACTACTACCACGAGCCCCACCCCTTCTTCGGCCTCGACGTCCTCGTCATCGGCGGCAAGAACTCCGCCGCCATCGCCGCCCTCGACCTCTGGCGCCACGGCGCCCGCGTCACCCTCGTCCACCGCGGCCCCGAGATGCACCGCCACGTCAAGTACTGGATCCTGCCCGACATCAACAACCGCATCAAGAACGGCGAGGTCACGCGCCTTCTTCTCCTCCACCGTCGCAGAACATCACCGAAGACACCGTCACCCTCGCCACGCCCGACGGCCCGCGTCACCCTCCCCAACCACTTCGTCTTCGCCCTCACCGGCTACCACCCCGACTTCGACTTCATCGAGCGCCTCGGCGTCACGCTCGACCCCGACAACGCCCGCTGCCCCATCTGCGACCCCGCCACCCTCGAGTCCAACGTCCCCGGCATCTACCTCGCCGGCGTCATCGTAGCCGGCGAACGCACCAACGAAATCTTCATCGAAAACGGCCGCTTCCACGGCAAGCTCATCGCCGAAGACCTCACCCGCAAACTCTCCGCGCCCTTGGCAGTGTCATCCTGAGCGCAGCGAAGGACCTGCTTCTCCACCACACCCGGTGCATACTATTCGCAGAAGGTCCCGAGCCATGGCCACCGCCCCAACAGTCCCTACCGAACTCACCCTCGACGAGTACCTCCACACCGCCTACCACCCCGACTGCGACTTCGTAGACGGCCACATCGAGGAGCGCCACTTGGGCGAGTACGAACACAGCACACTGCAGATCGCAATCGGTTCCTGGTTCTTCAACCGCCGCAAAGAGTGGCACATCCGCGTAACCACCGAATACCGCACCCGCGTCACCCCCACCCGCGTGCGCATCCCGGACGTCTCGATCTTCCCCGTCGGCGGTCCAGTCGAAAGGGTCGGCACCACCCCGCCCCTCCTCGCGATCGAGATCCTCTCCCCCGAAGACCGTCTCCCCCGCGTCATCGCCCGGCTCAACGACTTCCTCGCCATGGGCGTCCCAAACCTCTGGCTCATCGACCCGTCAGACGCTTCAGCCCGCTCCGCCTTCACCTACACCGCAGCCGGCCTCAAACTCGTCGAGGAGCCCCGCCTCACGATCCCCAACTCCCCCATCTGCCTCGACCTGCCCGAAATCTTCTCCGCCCTCGACTAGACACAAAGAGGCACCAGCTACAAACATCAGCTGGCACCCTCTCCGTGCATATTCAACTTCGTCCCTCTCCGATTCCCCTTCCCTACTTCTCCACCGAAAACGCAAACACAGTCTCCGAAGTCATCGTCTGCCCCGGCTTTAACTCTGTGCTGGGAAACGCAGGCTGGTTCGGCGAGTCCGGAAAGTGCTGCGTCTCAAGGCACAACCCCGTGTTCTTCGCATACGGCGCACCGCCCGCGCTCTTGTAGCTCCCATCCAGAAAATTCCCCGAATAAAACTGCACCCCCGGCTGTGTGGTCGACACGGTCAGCACGCGCCCCGTCTTCGGATCCATCACCCTGGCCGCCACCTTCATCTCGCCATTCTTCCCACGCAAAACCCAGTTATGGTCGTATCCGCCCGCAATCTTCAACTGATCGTTTGCGACCCCGATCCGCGCCCCAATCGGCGTCGGCTTCGTAAAGTCCAGCGGAGTCCCCGCCACCGGCTTCACCCCTCCCGCCGGAATCAGCCCCGCGTCCACCGGCGTGTACCCGTCCGCGTTGATCTGCAGCACCTCATTCAGAATCGTCCCCGAACCATCCCCACCCAGGTTGAAGTACGAGTGATTCGTCAGATTCACCACCGTTGGCTTGTCCGTAGTCGCCGAGTAGTTGATGTGCAGCGCATCCCCCTGCAGCGTGTAGCGCACATGCGCCGTCAGCGTCCCGGGGAATCCCATATCCCCATCCGGCGACACCAGCGTCATCTCCACGCCGCCCGGAATCTCCTTGCCGGTCCAAACCTTGTCGCCAAACCCGACGGTCCCGCCATGCAGCGCATTGCCGTTGTTGTTCACCGGGATCTGGTACTGCTTGCCCTCCAGCGAAAACTTGCCCGCATGTATCCGGTTCCCATACCGCCCCACAATCGCCCCGAAGTGGGTCTTCTTGTCGCCCTCGGCAATGTACCCTTCCACCGACGGATACCCCAGCACCACGTCCCCAAAGTTCCCCGCCCGGTCCTTCGTCTTCAAAGACACGATGCGCGCGCCATAGTTCGTAATCCGCACCTCAAGCTCCGCATCCTTGAGCGTGAAGACCTCAGCCGGCTTTCCATCCGCCAGCTTGCCGAAGCCACCCTTAGTCACCGTCGTAGACGTCGGCGCTCCATGCGCCGCCACACCCGTCATCATGCCCATCAACAGTACCCCCGCCCAGCGCATCGTCATCGTTCCCAAGCTCCCTCACACGCGGCACACGCAAACTACGCCGCGTGCAACCACCGCCACTATACGTGAACGCCACAGTCGCGCTCAAAAGCGTACCCGACACAATCCATCGTAAGATGGTCCCGCCTGCACAAGCCCAAGGAGATCCACACGTGAATCCCACCGCGCCCCGCCGCTCCCTCGCGTACGCCGCCGCAAACCTCCTCGTTACCGCCGTTCTCCTTGCGCCCCTGGCAGCCCACGCCGCCGCGCCCCTCCCTGACCACTGGGTCGGCACCTGGGCCGCCTCGCCCACCGCCATGCCGAACGTCCGCCGCGCGCGCACCGTGCAACCGCCACCAACACCCCCGCCGTCCCCCTCAACTCCACACCCGCCGCCGCCCCCGCCGCCAACCCGGCGCCCGCCAACGCACCCGCGCCCGCCTACCCCGGAGCCCCCGCCACCACCATCGACCCCAACCAGACCTTCGCCGCAACCGACACCACCCTCCGCGAGATCGTCCACATCTCGCTCCCCGGCCCCCTCCTCCGCATCGTCCTCACCAACGAGTTCGGCACCGAGCCCCTCACCATCGGCGCCGCCCACGCCGCCATCTCCCAGGGCGGCAGCACCATCGACATCGCCTCCGCCGGCGGCCTCACCTTCTCCGGACACCCCTCCATCACCATCCCGCCGGGAGCCCTCGCCGTCTCCGACCCCGTCTCCGTCAAGCTCTCCCCCGGAGCCGACCTCGCCGTCAGCCTCTTCCTTCCCGCCCAGCCCCTCCGCATCGCCTCCGTCCACGGCTTCGCGGACACCACCTCCTACACCGCCCCCGGCAACGTCGTCGGCGCCAAGACCCTCGAGTCCCCCGCCACCCTCACCTCCTGGCCCTTCCTCAAAGGCATCGACGTCAAAGTCCCCGCCGCCGACGCCGCCATCGTCACCTTCGGCGACTCCATCACCGACGGCGCCGCCAGCACCAAGGACGCCAACCTCCGCTGGCCCGACAACCTCGCCCGCCGCCTCGCCGCCGACAAAAAGACCGCCAACCTCGCCGTCCTCAACGAGGGCATCGGCGGCAACCGCATCCTCCACGACGTCTCCGGCCCCTCCGCCCTCGCCCGCTTCGACCGCGACGTCATCACCCAGGCCGGCGTCAGCTACGTCATCATCATGGAAGGCATCAACGACATCGGCCACGCCGCCGACCCCGTCAAGCCCTACGACATCGTCTCCGCCGACGACCTCATCGCCGGGCTTCACCCAGATGATCGAGCGCGCCCACACCCACGACATCAAGGTCATCGGCGCCACCCTCACCCCCTACACCGGCGCCAAATACATGTCACCCGCACGGCGAAGCCATGCGCCAGGCCCTCAACAAGTGGATCCGCACCTCTCCCCTGCTCGACGGCTTCATCGACTTCGAAAAAGCCACCACAGACCCCGCCACCCGGCATGTTCAACCCCGCCTTCGACTCCGGCGACCACCTCCACCCCAAAGACGCCGGCTACAAAGCCATGGCCGACGCCATCGACCTGAAACTCTTCGAAGGAAAGTAGACCCGTTCGCTTCGCACACGAACAGCGCCCAACAAGCCTCCGCACATGCATGCGGTGCGAAGACAAGATGGCCCCCCATTTCGTTATCGCCGGGCGGGTGGCCCACAGTAAAACCCCAACCGCCAATCTGGGTGCCCCGTCCTAGCTCAGCTAGGGCGGGTTCATACTGCCACCAAATCTCAACCGGTCCGGAACTACCCCCATCTTCCGTCAACACGTTGAAGTCGTAATACCGCGCCTGCTGCCCCCCACGCGCGCTCGGGTGGACGGGTGGCCCACCCATCCGCTCCTCTACCAACCCACCCGCAATCCGTGCCCATTCATCGCTCGGGTGCCCCATTCATGCGCGCACGTTGCGCATGGGCGGGGTAGCACCAACTCCAAACCCGCCACATGCCAAAGCCCACCACAACCTCCGACAACCCCAGCCATCGCGATCAACGAACCCTCAACAAACGGGTCCGCACCTCACCCCTGCTCCACAGCTTCGTCAAATTCCGAAAGCCACCCCAGGCAATCCGGGTGTCTCCCCTAAGAACGAATGAGCCCCAGACATGTGAGGACAGTCCCGACCTGGCGAGCAAAGACGAAACACACTATCAGCAAAATATCGCCCAGCACCAATAACCAGTTCATCGGGTCTTCCCACATCCTTGACCGGATGTCTCGACCATTTACCTGATCGCTGAACGTCACGCTGGTGGTGTCATCGGGTACGGTGACGAAAGCCTCCCGCGCCCTGGTGTAACGCATGACGACCTTTTCCGAACGGTACGAGAAATAAAGGCAAGCGCAGATGGCCGCCAGCGAAAAAATGAGCCCCGCCGCGACCAGAAATGGGCTGTGGTTATCTTTTCCAAGATAGGTGCCGAAAGCGGTCAGCGACACGGTGATCAGAAACGTCGTAAGCGACGTCCGGATCGTACTGTAGTGTCGTATCTCGTTCCCGTACTCCGTATAGAGAACCGATATCGCTTTGGCGCCCACAACCTCCATGCGAACCTCCAGGTGGCAATGTCGGATTGTACGTTACGCCACAAGCACGGAATCTGGGGCGCGCTGGTTCCCATCTGAGCTCCACACAACCGGGCGCCACAGATCCAGCCTTGCCGGGGGGCCCGTCCCGGATCCCCGTAAGCCACCCGTGAGTTCCTTTATCACCGTTCCCTAACCCCCGACTCACGGGTGCCCCATCCGTACGCGCAGCGGACGGGTGGGGATGTACGACCCCGAACCGCCCTACCGCCATCCTCCGGGAATCCCATGACCAACGGCCGCGCTCACCCGACGGGAGCAGGTCTATCAAACCCAAACAGCAAAGCGCGCCCTAAACCTGGACCCACACACTGGACGCCCATCTGCCATGCAAAAAGTGCACCCCACACCCGCGCACGCCACCTGCCAATCGGATTAACGAAAACGTCACTCCCCTCAGCTAAGTACTACCCCTGCAACAAATCAACCAGCTCAAGGGGGGACCGGGGGAGTGCCTTACTCGTCACCCTCGCGCAGCTTCGCCAGCACCCCAAAATCCTCGAGCGTCGTCGTATCGCCCGTCACCGTCCCCGTCGTCGCCAGCTCCCGCAGCAGCCGCCGCATGATCTTGCCCGACCGCGTCTTCGGCAGCATCTGCGTAAACCGCAGGTCGTCCGGCCGCGCCAGCGCGCCAATCTCCTTCGCCACCCACTGCGCAGCTCCTGCCTCAGCTCTTCGCTCGGCTCGTGGCCCTGCTCGAGCGTCACAAACGCCGCAATCGCCTGCCCCTTCAGCTCGTCCGGCCGCCCCACCACCGCCGCCTCCGCCACCTTGGAGTGCGCCACCAGCGCCGACTCGATCTCCATCGTCCCCAGCCGGTGCCCGCTCACGTTGATCACGTCGTCCACCCGCCCCATCAGCCAGTAGTAGCCATCCGCATCGCACCGCGCGCCGTCGCCCGTAAAGTAGCTCCCCGGAACCTCCGAGAAGTAGGCCTCCTGGTACCGCTCCGGATCGCCCCAGATCGTCCGCGCCATCGAAGGCCACGGCTTCCGGATCACCAGCAACCCGCCATGTCCCGCCGGAACCGGCTCGCCCGTCCTTCGTCACCACCTCCGGCACCACGCCAAAGAACGGCCGCGTCGCCGACCCCGGCTTGGTCGGCACCGCGCCCGGAATCGGCGCAATCATGTGCGCGCCCGTCTCCGTCTGCCACCACGTATCCACAATCGGGCAGCGCTCCTTGCCGATCTCGCGGTGATACCACATCCACGCCTCGGGATTGATCGGCTCGCCCACCGTCCCCAGCAGCCGCAGCGACGCCAGCGAGTACTTCCGCACCCACTCGATCGCCCCACTTGATGAACGCGCGAATCGCCGTCGGCGCCGTATAGAAGACCGTCACCTTGTGATCGTCGATGATCTTCCAGAAGCGGTCGTTCTCCGGCCAGTTCGGCGCGCCCTCATACATCAGCACCGTCGCGCCATTCTGCAGCGGCCCGTAGACCACGTAGCTGTGCCCCGTCACCCAGCCAATGTCCGCCGTGCACCAGTACACATCGTCCTCGCGCAGATCGAACACATACTTGCTCGTCAGATAGGTCTGCACCGCATAGCCGCCGGTCGTATGCACCAGCCCCTTCGGCTTGCCCGTCGTGCCCGACGTGTACAGGATGTAGAGCGGGTCCTCGGAGTCCATCCACTCCGCCGGACACTCCGCCGCAGCGGCCGCCATCAGCTCGTGCCACCAGAGGTCGCGCCCTGCCTTCATCGGCACCGAGCCGTCCGCCGCGCGCTGGTACACCACCACGTTCTTCACCGAGGGACACTTCTCGATCGCCTCGTCCACGATCGCCTTCAGCTTCACCTCGCCGCCCCGCCGGTAGCTCACGTCCTGCGTCAGCAATCGCCACGCAGCTCCGAGTCGTTCACCCGGTCCACAATCGCGTGCGCCGCAAATCCGCCAAAGATCACCGAGTGCACCGCCCCGATCCGCGCGCACGCCAGCAGCGCAATCGCCAGCTCCGGACACATGCCCATGTAGATCGCGACGCGGTCGCCCTTCGCTCACGCCCAGCTCTTCAGCACATTCGCGAACCGCTGCACCTCCGCGTGCAGCTCGCCATACGTGAGCCGCCGCACCTCGCCCGGCTCCCCCTCCCACAGCAGCGCCACCTTGTCCCGCCGCGCGCCCAGCGCATGACGATCCACGCAGTTGTGACGCAAGGTTCAGCTTCCCGCCCACAAACCACTTCGCGTGCGAGATGTCGCCCTCCTGCACCGTCGGTCCACGGAGCAAACCAGTCCAGCTCCTTCGCCGCCTCCGCCCAGAAGCCGTCAGGATCCTCCACACTGCGCCGGTACATCGCCTCGTACTCGGCCAGGCTCTTGATGTGTGCCTTCGCCGCAAACTCCGCCGGCGGAGGAAACACGCGGTTCTCCCGCAGCAGCGACTCCATGTTTGTCCCCTGTGACCCCTGCACCACGTCTCCCGGAACGCACGACAGCCCTCACACTACCACTGCGATAACACTGTCTGCGCTTGAATTTCATCTGCACAAAAAAGGTACGCTAACCCGGCATTGATGGGCAAACATCTTCCGGCATCTCACCGTGAAGGCGTAACGTGTTGCCGGCGTACCTTCGCGGCCACAGCGCAGCCAACGCTTCGCCAACCGAATCGGGCCCGGAGGTCCACATGCTTTCGTTCCTCGACCGAGAGCGCACCGTCGCTCCCCTGAACTACAACCGCTGGCTCATCCCACCCGCCGCCCTTGCAATCCATCTCTCCATCGGACAGGTCTACGCGTTCTCCGTCTTCAAGAATCCCCTCCTCGCCATGCACGCCGCCGACGGCTCTGCCTGGAACCTCAAAGCTATCGGCTACATCTTCTCCATCGCCATCGCGTTCCTCGGCATCTCCGCCGCACTCTTCGGCGCCTGGCTCGAAAAGGCAGGCCCCCGGCGCGCCATGTTCTACGCCGCCATCTGCTTCGGCTCAGGCTTCGTCATCGCGGCCGCCGGAGCCCAGCTTCACCAGCTTCTGCTGATCTATCTCGGCTATGGAGTCGTCGGTGGCATGGGCCTCGGACTCGGCTATATCTCCCCCGTCTCCACCCTCATCAAGTGGTTCCCTGATCGCCCCGGTCTCGCAACCGGCCTCGCCATCATGGGCTTCGGCGGAGGCGCCATGATCGGCGGCCCTCTCGCCAGCCAACTCATGGCGCACTACAAGGCGACCGGCCATCCGCCCATCCCCGCCACCTTCCTCACCATGGGCGTCATCTACTTCGTGTTCATGATGTTCGGCGTCTTCACCATCCGCGTCCCGGCGCAGGGATGGAAACCCGCGGCTGGTCCGGCGAGACGCGCACCTCCGCCCTCATCTCCAACCACGACGTCGCCGTCTCCGAGGCCTGGAAGACCCCCCAGTTCTGGCTTCTCTGGGTCATCCTCTTTACGAACGTGACCGCCGGGTATCGGCATCCTCGAACAAGCCAGCCCCATGATCCAGGACCTCTTCAATGGCCACGTCGGCGCCACCGCCGCCGTCGGCTTTGTCGGTCTGCTCTCCATCTTCAACATGGCCGGCCGCTTCCTCTGGGCCTCCGTGTCGGACTACCTCGGCCGCAAACCCACCTACTTCATCTTCTTGACCCTCGGCGCCATCCTGTTCTTCTTCCTTCCGCTCACCCGCGCCGACAAGCTCAACTCCGTCCCCGTCTTCGTCTCCATGGCCGTGCTGATCATCTCCATGTACGGCGGCGGCTTCGCCACTATTCCCGCGTACCTCAAAGATCTCTTCGGCGGCTTCAACGTCTCCGCCATCCACGGCCGCCTGCTCACCGCCTGGTCGACCGCCGGCATCGTCGGCCCGCTCATCGTCAACGGCATCCTCGACCACTACGTCGCCGCCAACCTGCCCAAGCAGGACGCCTACCCGCTCATCCTGCACATCATGACCGGCCTGCTCTGCGTCGGCTTCCTCGCCAACCTGCTCGTCCGCCCTGTATCCGAGCGCTTCTGGCTCAAGGACAAGCCCGTCTACGCCGAAACTGCCGCTCATTAGCTAGGCCGACTAGCCGCGCCGATCAACCATTGAAGGCGAACTCGCTTCACAGCAACACTCAAATTCCGGAGCCACACCATGCCCGATCCCGACACCGCCGACCGCGCCGCCCACTCGTCCCCCCTGCTCGTGGTCCTGGCCTGGGCCATCGTGGTTATTCCCACAGCCTGGGGTCTCAACTACACCGTCCAGAACGCCGTGAAAATCTTTACCGCGCCCCCTCCAGCAGCCTCATCCCCCGCCCCAGCCGAGGCTCCCGCCACCCACTGAACTGACACTGCCTCCGCTGCAGTGCCCAGCCGAGCCCAGTCTGGGCACCCGCAGACCCACCCTACCCCCGCGCGCTCAACTCTGCCCGCATCGCGCTCAGCTCCGTGCGAAGCGCGGCGATGCTCTCCGCTAACGCCGCCATCTGCGCCTGGTCGGGCGAAGGCTTCACTGGCTCCACGTAGAAGTTCCCATTCGGCTCCAGCACGCATTTCTCCACCTCCGAGAAGTCCGCCAGCCCCTGCTTGTGCAACACCGAAAGCAGCTCCAGCTCTGTCAGAGTCTCCTTCTTGAGCGCCTTCAGATCCACCACCCCGCGCCGCACCAGCACCGTCTCCCCGCCTTCCAGCGCATGATTCACCTTGGGCAGCTTGAACAGCAGCCGCATCAACACCCAGTTGATCGCCAGCAGCGAAAACGCCCCGATGACCCCGCCGGTTACGGAATTGTCGTCACCGATAATCGCGTTCTGCACCGTGTTCGACAGGCTCAGCAGCACCACCAGGTCGAACGGGTTCAACTGCGCCAGCTCCCGCTTCCCGAACAGCCTCAGAAACAGAATCAGGCAGACGTACACAATCATCGGCCGCAGGATCTTCTCCAGCACCGGAGGGTGCAGATGAAACATGCTATCCAGCATCCAGCCCTCTTTCTTCGCTTGCGACCATCGCTATGCGGCGGAGTACCGCTTCTGGTGCCACTCCCACGCGCTGGCCACGATCGCATCCAGGTTGCCGAACTGCGGCTTCCACCCAAGCTCCCGCTGAATCTTCTCCGAACTCGCCACCAGCACCGCCGGATCGCCAGGCCGCCGCGGGCACTCCTCCACTGCAATCGGCTTCCCGGTCACCCGCCGCACCGAGTCGATCACCTCCCGAACCGTAAATCCCTGCCCATTTCCAATGTTGTAGATCAGCTTCTCCCGGGTCTCAAGCGCCGCGAGCGCAAGAAAATGCGCATCTGCAAGATCCTGCACATGGATGTAGTCCCGGACGCACGTCCCATCCTTCGTCGGATAATCCAGCCCGAAGATCTTTATCTTGTCCCGCCGCCCCAGCGCCACATCCAGAATCAATGGAATCAGGTGCGACTCCGGCTCATGCGCCTCCCCGTACCCTTCGATCGCACCCGCCACATTGAAATACCGCAGGCTCGCATACCGGAGTCCGTGCACCTGATTGGAACCACCGCAACATGTGCTCCACCAGCAACTTGCTCTCCCCATATGGATTCGTCGGCTCTAGCTTCGCATCCTCCGCGATCGGCACACTCTCCGGCTCTCCATAACAGGCCGCAGTCGAACTGAAGACCAGCCGCTTGTGTCCCGTAGCCCGCATAGCCTCAAGCAGCGTCAGGGTACCCGCCGTGTTATTTCGGAAGTAAATCTCCGGCTCCTGCATACTTTCGCCCGCCTCGATCAGCGCGGCGAAGTGCAGAACACCATCGAATTCACCCCTCCGCAAGGTATCCTCCAGCAGCTCCCGATCGGCCAATCCACCCTCAACAAAAGTAGCCTTCTCCGCGACTGCTAAACGCTTGCTATGACAGAGGTTATCGAAGATCGTAACCTCATGTTTTTTGGCCAATAAAAGCCTGGCCACCGTGCCCCCGATATACCCGGCACCACCCGTTACAAGGATGCGCATGTCTTCTCCTGCGCGGCTACGCCGCTCTAACACCAAAGTATAGGGATTCGCGCGAAAGAGTGATTTCTTCAGCCTTGGGGTTAAGGGAGGATGTCCTTGAACAAACGGACACCGAAAACGCAATCTGTTCCACAATCCAGGGCTGCGAAGCATCCAATAACCAGGGACAACACTTCGCATCCCGTCCGATGACACGTTGGGAAGCCTACCAGCAGTCAGGCAACGATGACATCGGTAACGGCACCAAATTGGATATAGAGCATTTTGGTTTGCGGAGTATTTACATATATTTCAGCAAGTTGCAGACAAATTCTGCATCTCGCCGATCAGTACCCGGCAAGCATGTAAGCGGAATCGTTACTTCCGCGTCTCTAAATTGCGTCATACTAAACTAACTCCAGTCGTGTGGAAACACCGGCTGATGCAAGGACTGTTCCGACCATGGCAAAGCCCACCAGCAGCGAAGAACTCGGCCAGCCCAAGGATATGCAGTTCGCCCACTTCGGCGTCTTGAACGACGGAGCTCAGAGCAAGACCTCCACGCTCACCGCCGTTGTCATCAACGTGCTCCTGGCATTCGTCATCGTCGTCGTCGGCGCAGCCACCAAGAAGACCATGGACAACAGCCGCAAGCTGACAGAGCTCACCATGCCCATCCCTGAGATGAAGAAGGTCGAGCCGCCCAAACCCAAGATCATCCCGCCCAAGGTGCCCAAGCTCCCCGAGGTGCCGAAGATTCAGGTGCAGACTCCCAAGATCACCGTCCCCGACGTCAAGCTCCCCGAGCCGCCCAAGCCCGTCGTCAAGATGGAAGCACCCAAGCCGGTCATCATGCCCGCGCCGCCCAAGCAGGTCGTCGCCATGGCAGCGCCGAAGCCGGTCGCCGTCAATCTCGGGCAAAATGCAGCCGTCGTCAATAACTCGCCCCATCCCTCCGCCGTCGCCCTGGGCAGCACCTCCAACCCCATCGCGCCGTCCACGTCGCAGGTCTCCAACGTGAACCTCGGCAACAAGGGCATGGCTGGCATGCCTTCCTCAAACACCGGTATGGGCAGCCCGAGCAAGGTCAACCTTGCCGGAAGCGGCCAGCCCAACGGCAGCATGAGCGGCTCCGGATCCCGCGGTGTGCAGGGCGTCAAGCTCGGCGTCACCGGCGGCACCGGCCCCCTCAACTCGACAGGGCGCGTCGCCGGCCCCGTCAACATGGCCGTCAACACCCCGCCGCCCGTGCCCAAAATGCAGGCGGAGGCCTCAGCTCCGAAGCACACCGCTCCCAAGGTTCTCTACAAGCCCAAGCCCGAGTACACCGAAGAAGCCAAGCAGATGCATCTCGAGGGCACCGTCACCGTCCATATCCATGTTCTGCCTAACGGCGCCGTCGAAGTCGTCGGCGTCACCAATGGGCTCGGCCATGGCCTGGACGAATCGGCCCGTCGTGCTGTACTCGCAACCAGGTTTGAACCCGCAACGGACGCTTCGGGCCACCCGATCGAGTGGGACGGCTTCGTCAACATCGCCTTCCAGCTCGCTGGATAACCTCTCAACCGGTCGTCTTGCAGGATTGCAAGTTTTCCGGATCACATCTCGAATCAGCCTCAGGTCATATCCGCCAGTGACCTCGGGCACCATAAAGGGAGCCGCACATCATGATCGCTCGTAAACAAACCATAGCCGGTGCAACGCTGGCCATCCTCATCGCCGCATCGTCCCCTGCCTTGGCCGGGGCGTCGATCTTCGGCAAGAAGAAGGTCGACCAGGATACGCTCCGCCGGCCGCAAGCTCACCCCCGCTCAAAATGCGCTCATCGATAAGGCGATCGCCCGCGAGAAGAACGTCATCAAGGTCGTCAAGGAACGCGCTCCGCTGGTCGAAACCTACATCCAGAACATGAAGCCCGATCCGGTCCTGCTCCAGGTCCCGGAGTCCGACCAGCACTTCCTCGCCCGCGTCGACTTCAACAAGGTCATCAACGACCAGGACTACGCCACCAACAAGGGCAACTTCGAAGGAAAGAAGAGCAACCTCGGCTTCTTCAAGAACTCCATCGGCGCCCTCGGCGGCATCTCCTCCAGCCTGCGACTCACCTTCCACGAGTCCGGCTTCGTCCAGATGATCCTGATGGACTCCAACGGACTTCGACCGCCAGCACTACAACTTCCCGTTCATCCGCAACGACTTCCTCGGCACCATCCCGACCGCAGTCTTTGACGTCTCGCCGGTCGGCGGCAAGAAGGCCTTTGGCCGCTTCTATGGCCGCATCTGGGTCGAAACCCGCGGCGGCAACGTCGTCCGCTTCAACGGCGACTTCGCCGGCTCCATCCAGACAATGAAGGAGTTCTACCACTTCGACAGCTGGCGCACCAACGTCCAGCCCGACCTCTGGCTGCCGACCTCCTTCTACGTCGAAGAGAGCGACCCGAAGAGCAACAGCAGCACGCTCAAGTTCAAGGCCATCAACTACGTCTGGGGCTACGTTCTCAAGGTTCCCCAGAACAACGCAGAACAGACCTCTGAAGAAGTCGTCAACGCCACCGACGTCTCGAACGATGCTCCCGATGTCAGCCCCCTCGGCGCACAGCGCGCCTGGGTCCAGCAGGCAGAAGACAACGTCGTCGACCGCCTCTTCCAGGCCGGCCTCCTCGACGCCCCCAGCGACTTCGACAAGACCCTCGAAGCCCTCGCCAACAACATCCTCGTCTACAACAACATCCAGCTCTCCAGCCCGATCCGTGTGCGCACCCTGCTCACCGAGCCGCTTGAATCCCTCGCCGTCGGCAACACGATCATCCTCTCCAAGGGCCTGATCGACACCGCAGCGGTACCCACGCAGGACGGCAAGCAGATCGAAGGCAATCTCAACGCGATCCTCGCCTTCCAGGTCGCCCACATCATCCTCGGCCATCGTCTGGACACCAAGTACGCCTTCAGCGACCGCCTCCTCTTCCCCTCCACCTCGGTCTTCGAGCGCATCCCGATGCACCACACCTCGGCAGACAACAGCGAAGCCGCCAAGAAGGCAGCCGAACTGCTATCCGTCAAGGAACTCGCCGATGGCCAGCAGTACTTCGGCCTCTACCTCCAGCAGCTCCAGCAGCGGCTCAAGGGCCTCCACGCCCTCAACGAGCCGATGATCGGCGACGCCCTGATCAAGAGCGACACCGACCAGACCTTCTGGATGCAGGCGCTCATGAACAAAGGCCTCAAGCTCGACCCCAAGGACCTGAAGCAGCAGGCAGCCATGCCTCTGGCCAGCTTCCTGCGTTTCGATCCCTGGACCGACGGCCTGATCCAGATGCACCCCAGCTTCGAGCCCATCCTCAACGCACGCGACAAAATGCCGTTCGAAGTCGAGCCCGTCTACCTGAAGCTCGCCTACTGGAAGGCTCCTGAAGCTCCCGCCGCCCCCGCTGCCGGTGCCCCCGCTGCATCCACCGCCAACCCTGACCCGAACGCCCCGGCATCTGCCGCGGCTTCCGGTAACGGGTCCGCAGCACCGGTGGTACCCAATGCGCCCGCAGATCAGCAGGTACAGCAGGCAGCCGGACCCCGATAACAGCATCAAACCCTGCAGCACATAACGTCGGCGGGATGCATCTTCACTGCATCCCGCCGACGCTTATCAGCAATAAAGGAAAAGCGAGAAGACCTCCCCCACACTTCTCCAGGAGAATGAATGTTCAAGACTTCTTTAACGATCGGTGCGTTTATCCTGGCAATCTCTTTCGCGCCACAGGCGCGAGGCCAGGCTCTCCCGACCGCCAGTACCACCGCGAGTCTTCAGGTGGGCGCCGGGTACACCATTGCCAGTCCTGATTACGGTCAGAAGAAGATCCAGGGTTTTACCGGCTTTGTCGATTACGACTTTGGCCTCCACTTCGGGATCGAGGGTGACGCCCACGTCGTTAACCTGATCACCCCCACCGACATCGCCGAAAACAGCTACCTGGCGGGACCACGAATCATCTACCCGTACCGCGGGCGCTTCAACTTTTACGGCAAAGCGCTCGTCGGCGAAAGCACCTTCAAGGTGCTTGAGACCCAGGACAATCAAGGCCAGTACAACGGCACGTACTTCACGTACGCTCTTGGCGGAGGTCTCGACTACCGCGCGTCCCATCACATCGTGATCCGCGCCATCGACGTCGAATCTCAGAAGTGGCCGAGCTATGGGAGAAATGGCCTGACCCCGCTCGTCTTCACCTTCGGAGCGGCCTACCACTTCCACTAACACCGCCGTCACCAGCCCTTGTCAACGAGAGCGATATAATCGCTCTCGTTGTCGTTTGCACCGCTAAGCGACAGACGGAGAGCCCTTCGTTGAACCTTGGACATCTGGCGATTCTTCTGCTGCTCGGCGCGACCCCAACTCTCCACGCTCAGGCACTCCCCACCGCCTCCCGCCTCGCAGATGCCCAGATCGGCGTCGGCTTCACCTTCGGCCACCCCGACTACGCCCCCGATACCTTCCGCGGCATCTCCGCCTACGCCGACCTTGACCTCCGCCCGCATCTCGGCGCAGAACTCGCCTTCCACCAGATCAACTCCCCATCCGGAGACGGCTCCTATCAACGCACCTACGAGATCGGCGCCCGCTATCTCCGCGCCTACGGCCCACTCGTCCCCTACGTCCGCGGCAGCTACGGCCGCGGCGACTTCAACTACCCCTACAGCCTCACCAATCTCTCCTACAACCTGATCTCGGCCGCCGTCGGTGCCGACTACAAAATCGGCGACTCTTTCCGTCTCCGCGGCGACTACGAATATCAGAACTGGTTCGGCTTCACCAACGGAGGCCTGCACCCCCAGCTCATCACCATCGGGATCGCCTACCATTTCGCCGGCAGAATCCGCTGAACCAGATCCCCGCAAACAGAAATGCTCCGCTCTCAAGAAGAGAAGCGGAGCATTCGGACTACAAATCCCAAGCCCTAGAAGTGGTACGCAATCCCAATCGCCGGAGTCGAGAACACCGTGTACCGGTTCGTCTTGAAATCAGCGATTCCGAAGTCCGGAGCCTTCGCGATGAACCCGCGATACTCCACGCGAACATCCCAGCTCGGGCTCAGCTCGTACGCCACGCCGGCACCCACAAGCGCACCGATGTTGGTGTTCTGTTTCGTATCCAGCGTTTGCGTGCCGAAATCCCGGATAGGCGTGAAGATCATACCGCCCACCCCCGCCTCCGCAAAGGGATTGAAGCGCTTGAACGTCAAGCTGTAGACGTAAGCCCCCGTAAGCTCCTGCTCGCGCGAGTGAATCCGCTGCCCATTCGGCCCGTTGAAGCTGACCTTGTACACCTGCTGGTTCTGCGTAAAGCTGTAGTTCAACTCCAGCGCGCTGTGCGGTGTCAGCATGTACCGATAGCTTGTCAGCAGCCCCAGTGAACCGGTGGGGTTCAACTGTGCCCCGTTTCCGTTCACCTGCGGTGCGAATCTGCCCGTCCCGCTGAAGCTCACATCCTGCCGGCTTTCCTGCGCGAATCCCGGCGCAGCCAGCACAAGCAGTGCGCCCAGCAACATCATCTTCTTCATTCTGTAGTTCAACCTCGTGAGCTTCCTGCTTGCCAGTCCCGCGGACATCCGTTGGGAACCAGTACCGCCGTTTCGGCGGCGCAAATCATTCCCCAATTGTACCTGCACACACACCATAATCGGGTGTGCCGCGCGACAGCATCCAGACGCGGCAAAGGCCGGAACTCGTCGGCTCCGGCCTTTTGCCCTCCCCTGGTCCGCTGCTACAGGAAAACTCTACTGCGGAGGAGCTGCCGGAGGCGGGCCGCCGGGTCCGCCGCCATTACGCATCCGCTGCTGCTGCGCCTGGATCATCGCGTCATACTTTGGCTTCTGGTCGTCCGTCAGGACAGCCTTGATCTTCGTCTGCTGATCCTCGCGTACCGCCATCATCTTCGGGCGCATATCCGCCGGGTCTGCGCCCGAATTGCGCAGATCCCATCATCTTCTTCTGCGAGTCCTGAAGAATCGCCATCACCTTCGGCTGCTGCTCCGCCGTCAACCCAAGCTGCGAGGTCATCGCATCCAGCTGCGTCTGCGGATTCATCATCCCGCGACCGCCGCCGCCCCCGCCCTGCGCCATCATCGGCGCCGTGCCATCGTGAGACCAGAACAGCACTACACAAAGCCACGGCGCCAGTGCGCGTGGCAGAACTGCGGAACGTCATCATCTTCATAGGCAACTCTCTTTTCCAGCGTCGATACCGGACATCCTCTTCCGGCGGTTCGTTCTTCCCTTACAGACGACGGCCCCGCCAAAATTTGTTTAGCAACCCGCTACGAAATATTCTGCAGCCGCGCTTCAGTTCACCCTGGGCCCCACGCTCCGACTCAAAGCTGTACGGATCCCCATGAGCCGCCGCGTACGCCTCCACCACCTTCAAAAATGCCATCGCCGCGTGCGACAAACTCGCCTGCCGCCGGTACACCAGCCGCAGCCGCCGCTCCAACTGAAGCTCCCGAATCTTCACCCGCACCAGCGCCCCGCTCTCCAGCTCCGTCTTCACCGTCAGCCCCGGCACCAGCGCCACCCCGTTCCCCATCTCCACAAACCGCTTGATCGCCTCCAGCGACGGCAGCTCCACCCCCATCCGCAGCGGAGTCTTGTGCCGCCCGAACGCCTCAATCACCTTCTGCCTCTGTGGCGACGCGATATTATGCGCCACAAAATTCTCCCGCCCCAGCTCCCGGATCGAAACCTCTCCCGCCTGCGCCAGCGCGCTCTTCGGATTCACCACAAAGTCCAGCTCATCCCGATACACCACCACCGACCGCACCTGCGGATCATCCGGCCGAAAGCTCAGCACCCCAATCTCCACCGCGTGCATCAGCACCTCGTCCGAGATCCGGCTCGCCAGCGACCGCTGCACCGCCACCTTGATCCGCGGATTCTCGCCGCCGAAACTCATCCAGCAGCGGCAGCAGGTAAAGACACGTGTATTCGTTCGCCGCCAGGTTCAACCGCCCGCGATGCAGCTCCCGCAACTCCTGCAGCGCCCCCGCCGCCTCGCTCCGCAGATTCAGCAGCTTCTGCGCATACTCCCGCAGCACCTCCCCCGCATCCGTCAGCGTCCCATCCCGCGACGACCGCTCCAGCAGCGTCTCCCCCAACTCGGCCTCCAGCTTCGCCATCGGCCTGACTCACCGCCGGCTGCGTCCGATGCAGTCGCGCCGCCGCCCGCGAAAAGCTCCGCTCCTCCGCCACCGCCAAAAACGTCTCCAACTGAAACAAATCCATAACTCCCCCAACCGACCGTTCCTCGCCCTGCGTGCCTCTGCCATACCCGTCGCCGCCGCCGTCACCAGCCGTTGCTGTCGTCCGCTCTTTTGCTTGTCGTCCCGCAGCGCAGCGAAGGGACCTGCTGTCGTTTTGGCGGTTGCTTTAGCCGTGACGAGGACGAATACCCCAATTAGAATACATAATACTCACCCGCAAACGCATAAGCATGCTTTATCCTTTACTCAATCCTCAACAGCACCCGAGGCCGATGTTCATGAGCTCACCCGATCCAGCCATCAGTCCGCCCGTCCCTCCAGAACCGGCCCAGCGTCTTTCATCTTCGACACCACCCTCCGCGACGGCGAGCAGTCCCCCGGCTGCACCATGCACCACGCCGAAAAGCTCCGCATGGCCCACCAGCTCGCCGCGCTCGGCGTCGACATCCTCGAAGCCGGCTTCGCCATCGCCTCCGAAGGCGACGCCGCCAGCCATCCGCGACCATCGCCCGCGGAGGTCGGCACCGCCACCGGCCCCGTCATCGCCTCCCTCGCCCGCGCCAAGCGCGAAGACATCGAAGCCGCCGCCCGCTCCATCGAGCCCGCCCACCGCGGCCGCATCCACACCTTCCTCTCCACCTCCGACCTCCACCTGGCCGCCAAGCTCCAGATCACCCGCGCCCAGGCCCTCGACCAGATCGCCGCCATGGTCGCCCTCGCCCGCACCTACTCCGACAACGTCGAGTTCTCCCCCGAAGACGCCACCCGCACCGACCCCGACTTCCTCGTCGAAGGTCTGCGAAGTCGCCATCGAAGCCGGAGCCACCACCCTCAACCTCCCCGACACCGTCGGCTACTGCATCCCGCAGGACTACGCCGCCATGTTCCTCATGGTCCGCGCGCCGCATCCCGCGCATCGACGCCGAAGGCATCATCCTCTCCGCCCACTGCCACGACGACCTCGGCCTCGCCGTCGCCAACTCCCTCGCCGCCATCCAGGCCGGCGTCCGCCAGGTCGAATGCGCCATCAACGGCATCGGCGAACGCGCCGGCAACGCCGCCCTCGAAGAGATCGCCGCCGTCCTCACCGTCCGCCGCGACAAGCTCCCCTACACGCACAACATCAACATGCAGCACCTCTACCCCACCAGCCAGCTCCTCGCCGGCTGCATCTCCTTCGGCGCCGCGCCCAACAAGGCCATCGTCGGCGCCAACGCCTTCGCCCACGCCGCCGGCATCCACCAGCACGGCGTCATGGCCAACCCCCTCACCTACGAGATCATGACCCCCGAGTCCGTCGGCGTCCCCTCGAACTCGCTCGTCCTCGGCAAGCACTCCGGCCGCCGCGCCCTCGAGCACCGCCTCGCCGAACTCGGCCACCCCCTCACCAAGCCCGAACTCAACGAGGTCTACGCCCGCTTCACCGCCCTCGCCGACCGCAAAAAAACCATCTACGACCAGGACCTAATCGCCCTGCTCAAACCCGAAACCGCCACGCGCCAAGCGGAAAACTCCGCCGTGACCGCCTAGTCCCTTACCGCCGTCATGAACGCACGAACCACTACCGTCATGAACACATAGACCACCACCGCCGTCATTCTGGAGCGCAGCTCCAGAATCTCTGCTATTTGCTTTTGCTGTTGCCTTTTGTTTGTCATTCCCGAAGGGAACCCGCGTTTAGCTCTTGCTTGTACCGTTGTTCACGTTCGCCAAACTCGTTCCGTTGTTTACGTTCGCCAAACTCGTACTGTTGTTCATGTTCGACCGAAGGCGCGCTCTCCGGAGGGAGCGTGGGGCTTTAGCTCCCACGATAACCGCACCGCCACAAGAGCGGGCTTTAGCCCCGGGCCATGCCACAAGAGAGACCAACGCCCATGAACCCAATCCCGACACCCACCCAACCGCCGCCACACTTCGGCAAATTCCGAGGCACTGTGCTCAACAACACCGACCCGCTCGAGATAGGCCGCATCCTCGCCCAGATCCCCGCCCTCCCTGGAATCCTGACCAACTGGGCCATGCCCTGCGTCCCCTACTCCGCCCCCGGCATCACCCGCACCATCTCGATCCCGCCCGTAGGCGAAAACGTCTGGATCGAGTTCGAAGCCGGCAACCCCAACTCCCCCATCTGGACCGGCTCCTGCCTCTGATAATCAGCCTGAATAGACAGTAACCGTCAACCTGAAACGTCCTAGAGTTTTGATCCGTGCTTTTATCGGTGTTCATCCGTGTTAAGCCTTCGCCCTTGGAGTAAGCAATGAACCTGAAAATCGCCATCCTCGCCGGAGACGGCATAGGCCCCGAGGTCACCCGTGAAGCCGTCAACATCCTCAAAGCCGTAGCCGAGTTCGGCGGCCACGACTTTACCTTCACCCCTCTCCTCCTCGGCGGCGTAGCCATCGACGCGACCGGCTCCCCGCTCCCCACCGCCACGCTCGACGCCTGCCTCGAATCCGACGCCGTCCTCCTCGGCGCCGTAGGCGATAACAAGTTCAACGCCCTCCCCCCCGACAAGCGCCCCGAAGCCGGCCTCCTTCAGATCCGCCAGGCCCTCGGCGGCTTCGCCAACCTCCGCCCCTCCATCGGCTACCCCGCGCTCGCAGAAAACTCCCCCCTGCGCCCCGAGGTCACCAAAGACGTCGACATCCTCTTCGTCCGCGAACTCCTCGGCGGCCTCTACTTCGGCCAGCCCCGCGCCTGGGACCGCGAAGCCCAGCGCGCCCACAACACCATGGTCTACACCCGCGCCGAGATCGTCCGCGTCGCCCGCGTCGCCTTCGAGCTCGCCCAGAAGCGCCGCAAAAAAGTCACCTCCGTCGACAAGGCCAACGTCCTCGAAGTCTCCCAGCTCTGGCGCGCCACCGTCACCGAACTCGCGAAGGACTACCCCGACGTCACCCTCGAGCATCAGCTCGTCGACTCCATGGCCATGCACCTCATGAACATCCCCCGCAACTTCGACGTCGTCCTCACCGAAAACCTCTTCGGCGACATCCTCTCCGACGAGGCCGGCGTCATCACCGGCTCCCTCGGCATGCTCCCCTCCGCCACCATCGGCGGCACCGTCAACCTCTACGAGCCCGTCCACGGCTCCGCCCCCGACATCGCGGGCACCGGCAAGGCCAACCCGCTCGGCGCGATCCTCACCGCCGCCATGGTCCTCCGCCACTCCGCCAGGCCTCGAAGCAGGACGCCGCCGCCATCGAAGCCGCCGTCGCCAAGGTCCTCGCCGCCGGCCACCGCACCGCCGACATAGCCCGAGGCCGCGACATACCGCCAACCCCATCCGATCGTCATCCTGAGCGAAGCGAAGGACCTGCTTCCTCAAACGCAGCAGCCCACCAAACCGTGACCACCACCCAGATGGGCAAGCTCGTCCACCAGGCGCTATCCGAATCCATCGACCGCCGCCAATCCATGCACGCCGTCTAACCGCCCCTTTGCACCTTCCATTGCTGTTGCACTTGCCGTCGCACTTGCACTTGCCGTTGCACTTGCACTTGCCGTTGCACTCGCACTTGCCGTTGCCGTTGCACTTGCCCCTGCACTTGCCGTTGCCGTCGCACTTGCCTTCGCACTTGCACTTGCCGTTGCACTTGCCTTTGCCGTCGCACTTGCACTTGCCGTTGCCCGCCCCTTTGCTTGTCATCCCGCAGCGCAGCGGAGGGACCTGCTTCTCGCCTTCCACCAACAACAGCCGTCGAACCCCTATGCCGATGCTTCAAACGAAACCCGCCGCCCTTGACATAACCAACCCCGGGAGACCCCCTGGGCCGAGCGCCACGCTCTTCCCCTGCGGAAAACAAGACGGCGCCAACTCCCCTGGTTTCAACACTTGCAGGAAAACAGGGGGGAGGGGGGGCGTTTTCGGTCCAATCGGCGCGTTATCATTGTCGTTGGCGCTAAGCCTTTTACTTTCAGGTACTTCCCAAGCACAGATCGCCCCCATGACGCCGTCCGGCCTCCCGGAAAGACCGCAGAAGCGTCAGAAGCCTCCCTCCGAAAATATCGAGTGGATCTGGCAATACACGCCAGACGACAGCAACAAGCAGGGCCGCGAAAACGATCTCGTTCAGGACCTCCGTTTTCGCCCCATGCTCGAGCAATACTTCACCGCGCCTCAATCGTTCTGGGGAACTCCCGTCGACGGCCGTCCGCGCACGCTCGCCACCACCGCGCTCGACCACCTGACCGTTCCCGGCAAAGTCCTCGCCGACGAGAAGCGCTTCGTCTCCATCACCGGCTGCGTCGTCCACTTCTGCCCCGCACGCGGCCTCCTTTGGGTCGATCTCGGCGGACCGAAAGATCGCGGCAACGCGCCGCACCTCGCCGCCTTCGCCGCGATCGACTGGATCAAAGAAGGCCGTCCGACGACCGATCCAGCAGCGGAATACACGCTCTGGCTCTTCCCCGACCAGCCCTTCGCCGGCAACACGCCGCCAGCAGCCCTCACGCGATCCATCGCCCGCTGGTCCGCAGAACCGCTTCCCGGCTCCGGCATCGTCCAGAACATCACCCACGCGATCCTCGTCGATCCCGACGGAACTCCACACGAAGTCGCGCCCGCAACTCTCGGCATCACGCCACACAAACCCGCCGACACGGAAACCGAATCCGCACCAGCCCTCAAACCCCGCAACTAAGCACGGCAACGTAGAACGGACACGCGATCATGACCGCAAACACCGCACCAAAGACACTGTTCGAGAAAGTCTGGCAATCCCACCTCGTAGCCGAACCAGCAGGCGAGCCCTCGATCCTCTACATCGACCTCCAACTCATCCACGAGGTCACCTCGCCGCAAGCCTTCGAAGGCCTGCGCCTCACCGGCCGCAAACTCCGCCGTCCAGACCGCCACATCGCGACCGTCGATCACAACGTCCCCACCAGCTCCGTGCAGGATCGCCTCGTCATCGCCGACCAGATCGCCGACGCGCAGATCAAGGCGCTCCGCCGCAACTGCGCCGACTTCGGCATCGAGTTCTTCGACGTGCAGGACGCCTCGCAAGGCATCGTCCACATGATCGGCCCCGAACTCGGCGCCACCAAACCCGGCATGACGGTCGTCTGCGGCGACTCCCACACTTCGACCCACGGAGCCTTCGGCGCACTCGCCTTCGGCATCGGCACCAGCGAGGTCGAGCACGTCATGGCCACGCAAACGCTCCCGCAGGACAAGCCCAAAACCTTCCGCATCACCGTCGACGGCGATCTCCCCTTCGGCGTCACCGCGAAGGACATCATCCTCAACATCATCGGCCGCATCGGCACCGCCGGCGCAACCGGCTATGCTGTCGAGTACGCCGGCTCCGCAATCCGCGCGCTCTCGATGGAAGGCCGCATGACGGTCTGCAACATGAGCATCGAAGCAGGCGCACGCGCCGGCATGATCGCCCCCGACGAGACCACCTTCGCGTACCTGAAAGGCCGCCGCTTCTCGCCCGGCACACGCTCCGCTACAAAGGAGAATTGTCATCCTGAGCGCAGCGAAGGACCTGCTTCTGGAAATGCCTCCGAAGTCGACGAAGCCATCTGGAACGAAGCCGTCGCACACTGGCGCACACTGCCCACCGAAGAAGGCGCCACCTTCGACCGCGAGCTCCACATCGACGCCGCCACCCTTCAGCCTGCCGTCACATGGGGAACCTCGCCCGGAATGACCACCACCATCGGCGCCCACGTGCCGACGCTCGATGACGCGCCCACCGACGCCGACCGCAAATCGTACGAGCGCGCCTACGACTACATGGGCCTCGCGCCCGGAATGCCCATGCAAGACGTCAAGGTAGACGCAGTCTTCCTCGGCTCCTGCACCAACGGCCGCATCGAAGACCTCCGCGCAGCCGCCGGCATCGTCAAAGGCCACCACATCGCCACAACCGTCCGCGCGATGGTCGTGCCCGGCTCGCAGGCAGTCAAGCGCCAGGCCGAAGCCGAAGGCCTCGACCAGGTGTTCAAGTCCGCCGGCTTCGAGTGGCGCGAGCCCGGCTGCTCCATGTGCCTCGGCATGAACCCCGACATCCTGCAGCCCGGCGAGCGTTGCGCCTCCACCTCGAACCGCAACTTCGAAGGCCGACAAGGCCGCGGAGGCCGCACCCACCTCCTCAGTCCGCAGATGGCTGCCGCCGCTGCAATCACCGGCCACCTCACCGACATCCGCAGCTGGAACCCAAACGGAGAATCACGCTAATGTCCACCATCGATACCCCACAGCTCGCCGACTCCCCCGAGATGCAGCTCGCACTTATCCACTTGACCGTTCCGCGCTCCGAGATCATGACCGCCATGGGCCCAGCCTTCAACGAGCTCGGCGCAGTCCTCAAGGCCCAGCAGATCCCGCCTACGGGTCCATGGTTTGCCCATCATCTCCAGCGCCCAACGAACATCTTTGACTTCAACGTCTGCAGTCCAGTGGCCACGCCCATCCAGCCCACCGGCCGCGTCACCAACGGAACACTCCGCGCCACAAAGGTCGTCCGCACCATCCATCACGGCCCCTACGAAGGTCTATCCGCGGCATGGGGCGAGTTCGTCGCCTGGATCGCAGCGAACAACCATAAGACCGCCGAAGACCTTTGGGAGGTCTACCTGATCAGCCCTCAACAGAATCCAGACCCCAACACCTGGCAAACGGAGCTCAACGCACCACTCATCCCCTGAACAACATCAAAGGCAGCGCCTGACTTTGGTCCGTGCCTCTTCCGTGTTCATCCGTGTTAGGCCTTTTCCCGTAGGAGCCGCATGATCCCGATCGACATACTCACCTCCACCGCCGCGCCGCTGCCGATGCCCAACATCGACACCGACCAGATCATCCCCAAGCAGTTCCTCAAGCGCATCGAGCGCACGGGCTACGGCGAGTTCCTCTTCTTCGACTGGCGCCGCTTCCAGGAAGGACCTGGCGTGAGCAAGGAGCAGGTCGGAAAACCCAACCCCGACTTCGTGCTCAACAAGCCCGAGTACAAGGGCTCGCAGATCCTTATCGCCGAAAAGAACTTCGCCTGCGGATCCTCCCGCGAACATGCGGCATGGGCGCTGAATCAGTACGGCTTCCTCGCCGTCATCGCGCCGAGCTTCGCCGACATCTTCTTCTCGAACGCCGGCAAAAACGGCATCGTCCTCGTCCGCCTCTCCGAAGAAGACGTCCAGACGCTCATAAATCGTTCCACGGCAAACCCGCAGCACAAGATCACCATCAACCTCGAAGCCCAGACCGTCACCGACGAGCTAGGATTCAACGCCCACTTCGACATCGACCCGTTCCGCAAATATTGCCTGCTGAACGGCCTCGACGACATCGGCCTCACGCTGCGCCACGAAGCCGACCTAGACCAATTCGAATCGCAGCACGACAAAGAATTCTGGTCCGCCCCGAAGGCCAAGACTGCATGACTCATGCCCGGAGCAGCACAGATCAGCAAAGCGCCAACCGCGCGACAACATACCAGCCTGGGCCGAAGGCTTAGGTACATAACCGAACCAAACGCCAAGGGCTGAAGGCCCGACACATCGCCCCACCAGAAAGGCATGCAGTGAGCAATAATCTCGATCCCGCAAAGAAGAATTCCATCGTCCTCACCGAAGGCCCCAACCGCGCCGCGGCCCGCTCCTACTTCCGCTCCGTCGGCTTCTCGAAGGACGACCTGCATAAGCCCATCATCGGCATCGCCAACACCTGGACCGAGATCGGCCCCTGCAACTTCCACCTCCGCCAGGTCGCCGAGGCCGTGAAGCAGGGCATCCGCGAGGCCGGCGGCACGCCCATGGAGTTCAACACCGTCACCATCCACGACGGCATCACGATGGGCACGCAGGGCATGAAGGCCTCGCTCGTCTCGCGCGAGGTCATCGCCGACTCGATCGAGCTCGTCGCGCGCGGCAACTCCTTCGACGGCCTGGTTTGTATCGCCGGCTGTGACAAAAACATGCCCGCCGCCATCATGGCGCTCGCCCGGCTCGACATCCCCGGCCTCATGCTCTACGGCGGCTCCATCGCACCGGGCCACCTCCCGCAGCCCGATGGCTCCTCGAAAGAGATCACCATCCTGCAGGTCTTCGAAGGCATGGGCTCGCACGCCGCCGGCAAGATCAACGACGAGCAGCTAGAAGCGCTCGAAGCCGCGGCCTGTCCCGGCCCCGGAGCCTGCGGCGGCCAGTTCACGGCCAACACGATGGCTATGTCTGGCGAGTTCCTCGGCATCTCGCCCATGATGATCTCGGGCGTGCCCGCCATGTCCCCCGAAAAGCACGAGGCCTCGCGCCAGGCCGGCCGCGACATCATGGAGATCGCACGCAAGGGCCTGAAGCCCTCGCAGATCATCACGCGGGAAGCCATCGAGAACGCCATCACAGCCGTCTGCGCGTCGGGCGGCTCGACCAACGCCGTGCTCCACCTGATCGCAATCGCGCACGAGCTCAAGATCCCGCTCACGATGGAGGACTTCGACCGCATCTCCGAGCAAACGCCCTTCATCTGCGACCTGCAGCCCGGCGGCAAGTACGCCGCCAAGGACTACCAGGAAGCCGGCGGCTCACGCCTTCTCGCCAAGCGCCTCAAGGAACGCGGGCAGTTACATGATGGCCCGACGGTCTCCGGTAAGACGCTCTTCGAAGAAACCGAGCTCGCCAGTGAAACACCCGGCCAGCCCGTCATCTACCCATGGGACAAGCCGCTCAAGCAGACCGGCGGCCTCGTGATCCTGCGCGGCAACCTCGCGCCTGAGGGCTGCGTGGTCAAGGTCGCAGGCCACGAGCGCGTGCACCACACCGGCACGGCGCGCGTCTTCGACAACGAAGAGGACTGCCACAAGGCCGTAGAAGACGGCCAGCATCAATCCCAACGATGTCCTCGTCATCCGCTACGAAGGCCCACGCGGCGGCCCCGGAATGCGCGAGATGCTAGCCGTCACCGCCGCCGTCAAAGGCATCCCCGAGCTGTCCGACTCCGTCGCTCTACTCACAGACGGCCGCTTCTCCGGCGCTACCCGCGGCCTCATGGCCGGCCACGTCGCCCCCGAAGCCTTCCTCGGCGGCCCGATAGCCGCCGTCCACGAAGGCGACACCATCACCTTCGACATCCCCGCACGCAAGCTAACCCTCAACGTCCCCGACCAAGAGATCGCCGCCCGCCTCAAGAACTTCAAAGCCCCGGCACCACGCTTCCAGCGCGGCGTCTTCGCCAAATACGCCAACACCGTAAGCTCCGCGAGCGAAGGAGCAATCACCAGCTAGGCTTTTGGCGTTGGGAGACACAAAGCATCAAGCTCCCGACGCGCTGACCAGCGCCAAAAGCGCAACGACATAACAGCCTAGGCTGAAGGCCTAGGTAGCACACCAACCAATAAACGCAAGAGCTGAAGGCCCCACACAACCAGCGCTAATCCCAAACGTAACGCTCATCAAACGCGACATGATACTTCTCGAAAAACGCACGCATCTCCTCTTGAAAACTCCGCTTGCGATGGTGCGCCTGTTGCTCGTCTATGTATCCGGTCAACGCGCTGATGTCGGCGGGACCAACCGAGAACAATCCAGATCCGCGCTGCCAAGCGAATTTAGCAACTCCTTGTTCCTTCATCCACGCCGAAGATCCTGTCTTGATCTCCGAAACCACCTTAGCGGCCGTTCGCGTGGTCGCCAGCTTCATCGCAAGATGAACATGGTCCGCAACCCCGCCCACGCGAAAACACTCGCAATCCAGCTTCCGCGCCGTTCCCGCAAGATAGGCATGCAGCGTGGGTCGAATCTCGTCGTTGATCAGCGGAAGCCGGTGTTTCGTGCTGAAGATGATATGCACCAGGTTGAAGCTCAGCGTCTGCGGCATCGGGCTGATTCTATATCGGGCCTTCAGCCCTCTTCGATTCAAACGAACACATACCTAGGCCTCCGCCCAGGCTGTTATGTGACCGGACCTTCGGTCCTGAATCCTGTGCTTGCCGCCATAAATCAAAGCGCCAAAGGCGCGACCACATAAAAGCCTAGGCCGAAGGCCTAGGTGAGGCACCGTTTATCACGCGAGGGCTGAAGGCCCGACACATCGAATCACCACAAACATTCAACCGGCAATACCGCATTCAGCAGGAGACAACGATGGCAAACGCTAACCAGCATCCCACCCTCACCGGAGCGGAAATCCTCTGGGCCACTCTCGCCGGCGAAGGCACCACCACCGTCTTCGGCTATCCCGGCGGAGCCATCCTGCCCGTCTATGACGCTCTGCGCAAGTTCCCCACCATCCACCACGTCCTCGTGCGTCACGAGCAGGGCGCCGCGCACATGGCCGACGGCTACGCGCGCGCCAGCGGCCGCCCCGGCGTCTGCATGGCTACCTCCGGGCCCGGCGCGACCAACCTCGTCACCGGCATCGCCACGGCCATGCTCGACTCGATCCCCATCGTCTGCATCACCGGCCAGGTCTCCTCGAAGGTCCTCGGGTCTGACGCCTTCCAGGAGATCGACATCACCGGCATCACGCTGCCCATCACCAAGCACAACTACCTCGTCACCCGCGCCGAAGACATCGCCCCCACCATCCGCGAAGCCTTCCAGGTCGCAACCTCCGGACGCCCCGGCCCCGTGCTCGTCGACATCACAAAGGATGCCCAGCAGGCCACCGCACCCTTCGACTTTGAAGCCGCCGCGCCCGCACCTCACCGCCCGCATCCCATGCTCCGCGCGGAATCTTCCAGCATACGCCAGGCAGTCGACCTCATCCTCGCGGCGAAGAAGCCTCTCATCCTCGCCGGCCACGGCATCCTCGAGTCCAACGCGCGCCAGCAGGTCATCGACTTCGCGGAGCGCCGAGGCGTTCCCGTCGCCTCCACACTGCTCGGCTTAGGCGCCTTCCCGACCTACCATCCCCTGTCGCTCGGCATGATGGGCATGCACGGCGAGTCATGGGTCAACCAGGCCATTCAGGACGCGGACCTGCTCCTCGCCTTCGGCATGCGGTTCGACGATCGCGTTACCGGCAACCTGGCCCACTACGCCCCTGACGCGAAGAAGATCCACATCGACATTGACCCATCCGAAATCAATAAGAATGTAAAGGTCGACGTCGCACTCATCGGGGACCTCAAGGGGGTGCTCAATACACTCCTCCCCCTGATTCCACCCCAGACAGATACTCGTCCTGAGCGCAATGAAGGGACCGGTTCTCGCGTCCCCACCACCGACTGGCTCCGCCAGATCAGCAATCTCAAAGGGGACGCCAGCGTCCGCGACATCATCAATCTGCCGGACAACGGCCACCTCTACGCCGCGCACGTCATACACGATATCTGGCGCGAAGCGCTGACGGCCGGCCGCCTCGCCCAAACCCTCATCGCCACCGATGTTGGCCAGCACCAGATGTGGGAAGCCCAATACTTCCGCCACGACGCCGAGCGCTCCCTCATCACCTCCGGGGGCTTGGGCACCATGGGCTTCGCGCTGCCTGCAGCCATCGGCGCCAAGGCCGCATGCCCCGCGAAAGACGTCTGGGTCATCGCCGGCGACGGTGGCTTTCAGATGACTGCCGCCGAACTCTCCACCATCCAGCAGGAGGGCTATGCGATCAACATCGCCGTCATCAACAACGGCTTCCTCGGCATGGTGCGCCAGTGGCAGGAAGCCTTTTACGAGAAGAACTATGCCGCCTCACCCATCCTATCGCCGGACTTCGTGCAGCTCGCCGCAGCCCACGGCATCGCCGGCGCCCGCGTCACCAACCGCAAGGATGTAATCCCCACAGTCACACAAGCACGCACCTCCGGCAAGCCCTTCCTCATCGACTTCCGTGTCGAAAAAGAAGACGGCGTCTACCCCATGATCGCCCCCGGCGCCGCCCTCCACGACATGGTCCGCCGCCCCAGCCGCGACCCCCTACTCGAAACCGGTGAGGATGAGTGAAGGCATGAGGAACTTGGCTTCGAGCGTCGGCGCCGGGTCAGTAAGGGTGTCACTGTGAATTCAGTTGGCACGGCCTATTCACCGTGACGGGACCGAAAGGCAACCAGCTTCTCATAGGCAACGCCGGTGCGTGCCTATGGGTTGCAGCACAGGCTGAGGATGTAGCAAACCTGGTTGCACGAGTACAGCACGCAATGGCTCAAGGAGGTCTAACGGTCGTCGAACAAGAACAGTCGCTAGAAGGAGTCGACGAAAGCCCCATCTCCCAAGCAGCGTTGGATCTATTCCCCCAAGCGCGACACGATCCAGGGTCGGTGGTGTACGGTACCTGGCATATGTTCAAACACCAGGACGCATAGGTTCGAAACAACTCCAATGCCCACGCCCCTCCAACTCGAAACCGCACGCCTCCTCCTCCGCCCCTGGCGCGAGTCCGATCGCGCACCCTTCGCCGCCATGAACGCCGACCCCGCCGTCATGACCTACTTCCCCGCCCTCATGACCGCCACCGAATCCGACGAAGCCATCCTCCGTTACCAGCGCGCCGTCGAAGGCGAGGGTTTCGGCTTCCTCGCCGCCGAACTCCGCTCCACCGGCGAGTTCGTCGGCCTCATCGGAGCCCAGACCATGCGCGACGTCGTCCCCAACCTCCCACAGCCGGCAGTCGAAATCGGCTGGCGGCTCGCCCGCTCTGCCCAGGGGCAGGGCCTTGCCACCGAAGCCGCACGAGTCGTCGTCGACTTCTGCTTCCGCACGCTCAATCTGCCGCAAGTCGTGGCCGTGACCGCGCTCGGCAACCGCGCCTCGCGCCACGTCATGGAGAAGCTCGGAATGACCCACCGTCCCGACCTCGATTTCGACCACCCACGTGTCCCGCAAGGCCACCCACACCTCCGTCACACGCTCTACCTACTCAGAAACCCGTCCCTCGAACTCCACGCCTCGGCGGCGCGCACCGGCTGAACTCTGTCGCATCAGGCCGACCGTTACACTGGTGATCGTCCCGCAAGAATCAACTCGCCGTACGTCCTCGTCGTCAATCCGTACTTCTATCCGTGTTTCATCCGTGTTAATTCTTCCTCCGAACCGCCGCCCAACCCAGAGGTAAGCAACAATGCTCCACACCTTCGTCGCCCTCGTGCAAGACAAGCCCGGCGTCCTTACCCGGGTCGCCTCGCTCTTCCGCCGCCTCAACATCAACATCGTCTCGCTCACGGTAGGCGAGTCCGAACGCGCCGACCAGTCCCGCATGACCATCGTCTGCGAGGCGCCGGAAGACGCCGCACATCGCATCCGCGCCTCGCTCTACAAGCTCGAGATCACCGTCGACATCGACGAGGTCGGCCGCTCCGAGGCCGTCATCCGCGAGCTCTGTCTCATCAAGATCGCCGCGGGTCCAAGTGCCGGCAGCCAGCAGCAGAATGCCCCGCAGGGCATCGCCTCGCGCTCGCACGTCTTCGAACTGGCCAACGTCTTCCGTGCCCGCGTCGTCGATCTCGCGCCCGAATCCATCATGCTCGAAATGACGGGCGCCGCCTCGAAGATCGAAGGCCTCATCCAGGTCCTCCGCGAGTCCAACTACACCATCCTCGAGGTCTCCCGCACCGGCCGCATGGCCATGCGCCGCGGGCACCACACGTCGCGCGTGCTCAAAGCCCTCGGCACCCCCACCGCAGACCCAAATCCCGCGACCACCCCCGTGCCGAGCACAGCCGAAATAATCCCGAACGAGTTCCCCGAAGTCCACGAAGAAGAAAGTTGACAACAGCCACAGTTCCTCACGCACCGGCCGAAGGCTCGCTCTTCCGCACCTTGAGCCGCACGAAGCCTTCATGGAGCGGTTGAGAACAATCCCGCACGTCTCAGAGAGCTCGCCCGCAAAATCATCGTCACCCCCCTGACATAATCGCGACGAACTCAGGACGCGAAGATGACAACACGCCCCACTACGGCTCCTATAGTTCTCCCGTCAGCTGCAGACAAGGCGGATCGGCTTCGGCCTTCCGCCACGTTCCGCAGGACAACCAGAGGAGAACCTATGAGACGGCACTCGTTCAAGAATCCTGTTCTAACCGCTCTTCTCGCCCTGAGCACGGCAGCCGTTTTGCCGTCCCTCTCGGCGCAAACGCACACCCCGCTTGTCGACCCCATCCCCGCCACCATCCCGTCAAGCGGCATCACCATCGGGCTCCAGACCGTGATGACCGGCCTCGTCCAGCCCACTGCCGGCGCGGTTGCACCCGGAGACTCGGACCACCTCTACGTCGCAGACCAGATCGGAAAGGTCTGGGTCATTGATCTCTCCCGCCACAATGCGCAGGCTCCCCGCTTGTTCCTGGACATCAGCAGCCAACTCGTTACCCTTGGCCTGGGGCCCACCAAGTACGACGAGCGCGGACTTCTGGGCATCGCCTTCCACCCCGACTTCCGCCACAATCACCTCTTCTACACCTATGCCTCGCAGCCTCCCGCCGGAAACTCAACCTTCAGCACCCTGCCCCTTGGCGTCACGGCCAACGCCCAAAACGTACTCAAGGAGTGGCGCGTCTTCGAACTCAGCGACGATGCCTTCCTGGTTGACCCCAGCAGCGCGCGCGTCGTGCTGAGCGTCGATAAGCCCCAGTTCAACCACAACGGCGGAGCCCTGATGTTCGGCCCCGACCAGCTCCTCTACCTCTCCCTTGGAGACGGCGGCGGCTCGAACGACTCCGGCGTAGGCCACGCGCCCGCCGGCAACGGCCAGACCCTCGCTCCCGGCAACGTCCTCGGCAAGATCATCCGCATCGATCCCCGTGGCCACAACTCCGCCAATGGTCAATACGGCATCCCCGCCGGCAATCCATTCGCCGGCCCCGGCCCCTTCGCCGGGCAACCCGAGATATTCGCCTACGGCTTCCGCAACCCATGGCGCATGTCCTTCGATTCGGCCACCGGCACGCTCATCGCCGGCGACGTGGGCCAGAATGACATCGAGGAGATCGACATCGTAAAGAAGGGAATGAACTACGGCTGGCCGCTCAAAGAGGGCACCTTCCTGTTCGACGGCTTCCTTCCCGGCCGCACGGGAACGGGCTACGTCTGGCAGAATAGCCCGGGTTCTCCAGCCGGCCTCGTAGATCCTATCGCCGAGTACGACCACGGCGATGGCGAGGTCCTCCCGCTGCACTCCGGCGTCCACGTCCGCCAGGCAATCATAGGCGGCTTCATGTATCGCGGAGATGCCGTCCAGGCTCTCCGGAACAAATACGTCTTTGGCGACTACGGCAGCAACACCACGCCTATCCAGGGCCATCTCTTCATCCTCCGCGGCGCCGCAAACCAGATTCAGGAGCTCTCCGTCGAAGGCCGCTCTCCTCTCGGCCTCGCAGTCCTCGGCTTCGCCCAGGGACACGACGGCGAACTCTACCTCCTGGCCAGCCAAACAGGCACCGTCCAGGGGACCACCGGAGTCGTCATGCGGATCACAGAATCCAGCAACGCAGGGGACAACGATCGCGACCAGGAGAAGGATCGCGACATGGACCATCAGCGCGACGACAACCACGACGACAACTGGTAGCAGTACAGCGCAAGGCAACATGGAGGGCGCGCTCCGAGGGCGCCCTCCCCTTTTTCCCGCAACTGCCGTTCCGCGGGCATCGAGCGACACCATCCAAACCCACTGCCAAAGCCCGTATCCCACACACCCGAGCCACGCATAGTCGGTCTCATGCAAGCATCCGCATAGAGATTCCCCGCAGGGCCGTTCATCCGCATGAGGACCATGCGAATTGGTGCCCGTGTACAGTCTCCTGATGAACCAACCTGAAGATTTTCGCGGCGACTTTCGCGCACTGGCAGCTCTCATGAAAGAGTCGTGGGCCGGCAACACGCAAGAGCCTCTCCTGTATACCGAAGAATTCCTACGTTCCATGATTCAACCGCCCAGCGGGTCCCCTGAACAGCCCAGCGCACCACTCAGCCTCTGCACAGCAATCTATCAGCGCGATGCGCTGATTGCCTTCGGCGCCGGCGTCCTGCGCAACGTTCACTACGCAGGAAAGACCCTGCGCTTCCTGTTAGACAGCTTCATCACCGTCTCTCCTGCTGCCCGGGGAAGGAATCTGGGAGCGACCATCTGGCACGATCTGGCGGCACGCACGCGACGCGGCGGATGGGACGGCTTGATCACTTTTTGCGTCGAGGGCGAGCACATGGACCGCAAGCTGATGAGCTTCGCCCAGAGCGACTCCCTTACCACCGTCAAAGCCTTCACCGTGTCCTATCTCGCGCGACCAGTACCTAAAAACCGCACACCTGATGCACAGCGCGCCGATCCGAACATTCTGCTGCGCAAATCCGAAGGGCTCGGCACCGCCTTCCGTCGGATCTGGACCTCCCGGGACGCGGCTTGGCAGTGCAACGAACGTCTCGGAGCCTTCGGGTGCTCTCTTGCGGAGGGAGAAACCCAGGCCACCATCACCGCCTATTCCATGCTCACCGGCGGCCTAAAGCCGGTTCGCTGCGGCCTGGTGGACGATGTGCTCTGGGAAGGACTCGACGATGCCCAATGCAGCCGGATGGTCGACCTCCTGCTGAATTCCGCCAGAGGAATGGACGTAGAACTCCTGCTGGTTCCAGTGCTCAACTACTTCGACCCTGCGCCGTTCGTGGCCGCAGGCTTCCGCAAAACACGCCGCACCCTGAATCTATATCTAACCTCCTGGAACGGCCTCTCGGTTCCGAGCGAGCTGGATGCCGCATACATCGACGTCTTCTGACCTATCCCGCAGCCTCGTTCAGGCGACCAGCTTCCGAGCATCAACCGCTCCTCCGACAGCAGATCCTCGCGGCGCTGCCGAATGAAGCTGCAACGAGCGCCAAACGCCAAGGCTCCCAGCAGTCGGTCAACCCTGGCGGAACTCGGGCGCATTGCGTATCGGTTCCGGCCACTCGGCGACATTGATCCCATGCTGCTGGACGAAAGCATAGACCCAGCGTTCCAGCCCAAAGGCCACGCACACGCTGTGCATTGCGCCCGCGTCCTTCACCTGAACATCGAACGCACGCCCAAAAAAGTCAGAGTGGTGGTTGTGCGATCCCACAGCCAGCTTCGCGCCATCGGGAAGAAGCATCGCAATCTCATATTTCGTCTCGGAGCTAAGCTGAAAATACGTCTTCGCGGACGCGTCCGGTGCGATAAAGAAGGGATCGCTCGCTGTCCGAATCTCCGCAGCCAGTTCATGCGCTTCAAGAAACTGCGACATCTTCTCAATCGACCGTGTGCGATGCGCAAGCACATTCTCGCGCGACCCCAGGAAGACAAGCTCCCGCATGGTGAAATCCCACAGCCGGCGCAGATCGGCAAGGTT
Source organism: uncultured Acidobacteriaceae bacterium (assembly GCA_963791875.1). Taxonomy (GTDB): domain Bacteria; phylum Acidobacteriota; class Terriglobia; order Terriglobales; family Acidobacteriaceae; genus Edaphobacter. Next base: position 64,497 of record CAWBUI010000001.1, on the reverse strand, counting down.
GGTCCCTTCGAAGCGAAAACACTTCCCGCACACCGAGTAGACAAGCCCTTCCGCCGGGATCGTCGTGCCTTTGTTCAGGTAGTACGTGTGATAGCAGACTGCGGGCGAAAGACAAGCCTCCGGCGTCCCCATATGTGACATCGCGTGCGCGTCCAGCTCGTCCGACGTACGATACCGCGCCCGGAACGCTTCGATGTTCTCCGCTTCTTCCACCAGGTGACAGGCGAAGGTCACATTGTGCGGAAATGAACGGAAATAGTCGCACTTCGCCAGCACGTCCGAAGGGATCAACGTCGGAGTCTGGAGAGGCACCGGGTTCCATTCATTCCCGAACTCAGTGAAAACCCGATCGAAGTACCGGAACAACGACAGCGCAAGCCCATCGAGCGCGACGATACCCTTCGCAATCGGACGCACTCCCGGCACAAGCTCGCAGGGCTTGAACTGCGGATTCTCCATGCGCGAAGAACTGAAGACCATCTTGCGCGTAAGTTGACGCAGCGATCGCTGAATGTTGCGCGCCACCTCAAGTACCTTCCCGGCAAGCTCCGGCGACGGTTCGCCTTCCGAGGAGAGGCTCATCTCCAACGCGTCCGGCGAAAACCGAATATCCCTGATGCCGCGGGCCAGGAATGCCACCTGCTTGCGGATCTCCTCCTGCGCCATCTCCGAAGCCGGCGCCGCAAGCTGGACCTTCAACTGATGCTGTGCGCTCATGCCTGTAACTCCTCAATCACGGCGGAGAGTTCGTTCGCTGTTCTGCAGGCAATGAAGCGTTCGTCCGAGATCTTCACGTTGAAGCGCTCTTCGAGATCCAGTAGCAAGCTCAGAGACGCCAGCGAAGTCAGCCCAGCGTCATAGAAATCCTGATCCGGAGTAAGTTCATCGATTTCTGCGATCGATTTGATGATGGTGACAACCGTTTGCACGGTACTGCTGCTGAGTTCAGGCATGGGGGACCTTTACGAGTGATTTCATACTGCGGGCGGGGTTACCGCCAACCATTGTGTCCGCCGGAACGCTCGTCATCACACACGAGTTCATCGCAACGACGCTGTTATCGCCGATGACGACTCCCGGAAAAATAACCGAATTCGACCCGATCCAGACATTGTTGCCAATTGTGATGGGCCGGACATCTTCCTCGTCAGCCGGCGCGCCAAGCCTCCGCGCTTCCGGATCAAGCGGATGACCGGGCGCGTCAAAAAGAGTGACCCCGGAAGCGATCCGGCAATCATCGCCGATTGTGATTTGCTTGCCTACAGTAAACGAGCACGCATGCCCAATGCCCGTGTGACTGCCTACCTTCAGCGTGGGGTTCGGCGAGTAACGCGCCGCAAACTTGAACGACGATTTGCCATCGAACCGCACATCACTGCCCAGGATAATCTCGCCCTTCCCTTGAATCCAATGGACGAAAATGCCTGTATGAAGGCGCGGCCCATAGCTATGGCAATACGCCTTGAAAAGCGGCTCAGCAACCAGCACACGCCGCCCAAAGTGAACCAACGAACGGGCGGCCTGGAACGCGAACAGAAGGGGCCGGGCCAGCGGCGCCGGAGCCGGTATGCTGACCTTCTCTGGCAACCGGTAAAGCGTACGTGCCGCCCGCGCTGCCGGATGCTCTGACCATCTGATTGTTTGTCTAAGTCCCATGCCGGTCAAAATTCTGTTCAAACTGATGCACGCGGATCATTGTTCAGCCCACAGTCCGGCCCTTTACCGGACCGCAGTGGATAGTAGCGGACGGGGTCTACTTCCGTGAAGAGCAGAGGGGCGTCGACCTGGCATTTCTTTCGTAACCCAGCTTCGAGAATCGCTAAACAGCAGATCGTGGGGTCCTGACACATCCATCGGCACGCTCGTCCCTCTGCTCAAGCATCCGCCTACGGTTCCGGCCGCCTGCCTCGTACTTCGATGTCCTGCCGCCATCTCGCGTTTTCTGCCACTCCACGCTCCACATCGGGGCTCCCCGCGACTCCCCGGGTTCAGTCCCCCGGAGCTGCAGCGCACGCCATCCAGACCTGCGCGGGCAGATTATCGCCGCCAACACGCGTAAACTGGATACCGTCACCTCCAAACAGAAAGAAGACAAAATGGCAAAGACCTACCACGATCAGGACGCCGACCTCTCCCTCATCCAGGCCAAGAAGGTCGCCATCATCGGCTACGGCTCCCAGGGCCACGCCCACGCCCTCAACCTCAAAGACTCCGGCGTCGACGTCCGTGTCGGCCTCCGCGCCGACTCCCCCAACGCCGAGCGCGCCCGCAAAGCCGGCCTGGTCGTCGGATACCGTCGCCAGAGGTCAGCAAATGGGCCGACGTGATCATGAACCTCACCCCCGACCAGACCGCGGCCAAGGTCTACCACGCCGACATCGAGCCTCACCTCAAGCCAGGCCCCGACGGTAAGAACAAGACCCTCATGTTCGCGCACGGCTTCAACATTCGCTTCCGCACCATCCAGCCCCCACCCTTCGTCGACGTCTCCCTCGCCGCGCCCAAGGCCCCCGGCCACCGCGTCCGCGAAGTCTTCACCGAAGGTGGCGGCGTCCCGGCCCTCGTCGCCGTCGAGCAGGATGCCTCCGGCACCGCCCTCGCGCTCGCACTCTCCTATGCCAAAGGCATCGGCTGCACCCGCGCCGGCGTCCTCGAAACCACCTTCACGGAAGAAACCGAAACCGACCTCTTCGGCGAGCAGGCCGTCTTCTGCGGTGGAACTGCGGCCCTCGTCAAGGCAGGCTTCGAAGTCCTCACCGAGGCCGGCTATCAGCCCGAACTCGCCTACTTCGAGGTCCTCCACGAGCTCAAGCTCATCGTCGACCTCATGTACCGCGGCGGCCTTGCCTACATGCGCCACTCCATCTCCGACACGGCCGAGTGGGGAGACTACGTCGCCGGCCCGCGCATCGTCACTCCCGACGTCAAGAAGGCCATGAAGTCCCTCCTCGATGACATCCAGTCCGGCTCCTTCGCTAAGAAGTTCATCGAAGAAAACGAGACCGGCCGCCACGAGTTCGCCCGCATCCGCAAGGAAGAGGCCGCCCACCCGATCGAGACCGTGGGTGCCCAACTCCGCTCCGCCATGCCCTTCCTCGATCCCGTAAAGGTTGTTGACGGAGCCGTCGTAAAGGCCTAGCAGCCAACACCCCATCCGCTCGTCTGCTCCCCGCCGCGGTACACTGCGGCGGGGAGCGCATCCGCCCGCTCTATGCACGGCGATGCCTCGACGGTGCAGCAATGGAGTACGAGGTCTACTGCGAGGAGCTACTGCGTCTGCTCGTGACGCAGGGGGCGGACGACTTCAAAGAGAACGTTCGCATCGCGGGCGTAATCGAAGACAAGGCCCAGAAAGTCGCGGGTCTTGCCGGCATCTTCCTCGCCGCGGGACTTGCCTTCATCAACAAAGAGAACTTCAACGCGGACTCTGTCGTCGGCGGCATAGGCGCGCTGCTCTTTCTCGGCCTCGCCATCGTTCTCCTTGTACTTACAGTCCTGCAGTGTCTTCGCGTCATCTGGGTCAGCGACCACGCCACTCCTATCTCGCTCGACCTGATGGTGGAGATCGCCCAGGACACCTTCAACCAGCCTCAGAACAGCATCAACTTCAAAACGCAACAAGCCAATCGCTGGCACCTCGTCCATACCTGGAAGCACAAGACAGATCAGCAGATCGAGTCGAATAAGGTCAACGCCCGTCACCTCAAAAGCGCACAAATGCTGCTCGCCGGGTCTATACTTGCCGTCTCAGCAGCGTTGCTGCTCATTATGATCAGGATTCTCGTTCTCCGGGTCATACAGTTTTGGAACCACTAGGAGGTCCGTATGCCCTGCTTCAAGTGCGGCGCCCAGATCACGATCCGAGACTCCAACTACTGCGAACAGCACTACCCGCACCAAGGAAAACCCGTCACCTACTTCACCAGCTTTGCCAACGGGCAGGAGCAACAGCAGCAACAACAACAGCAGCAACAACAGCAGCAGCAGCAACAATAGCGGCAGCAACAGCAGCAACAGTAAGGCTGAACCCCTGGTTCTCCTCAGGATTGGTTTGCCTTATCGCCTCGCCGCTCGCCCCTAAAGCTGGCAGTTCGCTCTAATGTGGGTCGGCCAAAGAACAAGACATAGCCGTCGGGGTCGCAAATCTCAAACCCGCGTAGACCGTCATGGGTATCCTGGAGCACTTCGCTGAAGACAGCTCCCCGACCCGAGAACTCGACGGCAAGCGCATCGGGATCTGGCGTGTAGACGTACGCATCCCATCTGATCGACGGATTACGCTGGGAGTTCGGCAAGGGCGCTGTGCCATCGTCGGACTTCACGAAGAGTTGTACTCCGTCACGTCCGAGGATCGCGAAGAAAGGGCTCCGATCCGGCTGCTGGAATCTCGTCTCAAAACCGAGCTTCTCGCGATAAAAATCGGTGGTTTGATCGACGTTGCTGACAATGAAGAATGGTGAAATCGCCTCTGTTATGGGTCGTCTCATCAGCATGAAACCTCGCACTACGAGCCGATCGTACTTCACTGGTGCGGAACTGCTGGACGGTCATCAAGGCCACCCCACTTCGCGTCTGCTTCCCTGCCCTCAGAAAGAACAGCCAGGCGGCGCCAGGCCTGTTACTGCGTGATCTTTAGTAACCACGCCCACGTTAGCACTTCGTAACCCATATTCGATGTCATAATTCTCCTCGTCTCAGACATCTTCTTTGCACGGTTCCTGAATCCGGCGGCGGCGTTTTCCATCGTCCGGATCCTAACTCCTGCATAGGGGGCCGCCCGTCGGCCTGCTTGTACTCTGTTCCAACCCGCGTCATCACCGCACGAATCCGACGTTCCACTTTTGGGCATCTGTTACCTACCTCCAAAATACCCGGGTTACCGATTACCAAAGACTGCAAGAAAACGTGGCCCTAGCACAAAGAATTCCTTTCCAAGTCGCTTTTCCCAACGTAAGGTACACCTAAGTGCTAGCCACCTGGCACTTCTTGGTAGGGCACATACAACTATAGGAGTACGAAATGTTCAAGAAGCTCCCGCTTGCACTCTTGGCTTTGCTTGGTACCTGCGCCGCGCAGCAGTCACACCCGATCACCCAGCTTCAGGGCACCTCGCGCATCCTCATGGTCTTTGCGCCCAACCCGGACAGCGCCAACTTCAAGCGCCAGCTCGAGCTCATCGAGCACCACAGCTTTGAGCTCTCCTCCCGCAACACCGTCCTCGTCCCCGTCTCCGAGAATCTCGGCCTCGTCGGGAATCTCTTCGGCGGAGAACAGCTCCCGCTGTCCAGCACCACCGAACAGGTATATGCCCGCACCCGCTTCCACGTGGATGCCAGCGACTTCGTCGTTCTGCTCCTCAATGAAGACGGCGCCGAGCAGCTCCGCTCGCAGAAGCCCATGGACATCCATGAGCTGGTCGCCAAGCTCGATACCCTGCCCCAGCGCTAACCCCACTCCGTTGTACCCTGCCCTGCCCGGCGGTCGCGATACACTCGTCCTCTATGGATTCCACTACGGAAGTCGAGCCCGGTATCGCGGCCGCCCCGCCGCCGCCCCCCATCCCCGCCCGAAGAGATCGTCGCAGGCGCTGCGCGGCATCCAGGCGCTCGAAGGCATCTCGGACGACGACTACCTGTGGCTCGCGCACCATGGAATCGAGCGCAAGTCCGGCCCCGGGACGGTCCTCTTTCTGCGAGGGCGACCCCCCCGCCGCATGAACATCATGCTGCGCGGCGAGGTACACATCCGCCGCGCGCAGAGCGGCAACCTCTCCTTCTTCATCGCGCGCATGGGCCAGATCTCCGGCCTCCTTCCCTTCTCGCGCATGAAAGGCTACGGCGGCACCGGCTACGCCGTCGGGCGATGTCTGGTCGCTCGACATCCCCAAGGAAATGTTCCCCGAGATGCTCGCAGCCATCCCCTCCATGGCCCAGCGCTGCGTCTCCGTCCTGCTGAACCGCGTGCGCGAAGTCACTCGCATGGAGATGCAGGCGGAGAAGCTCACCGCCCTCGGCAAACTCGCCGCCAACCTGGCCCACGAGCTCAACAACCCCGCCTCGGCCGCGCAGCGCTCCGCCGCCAGCCTCTTCGGCGAGATCCGCGACTTCGGCGACAAAAAGCAGCAGCTTGGCGCAGTCCTGCAGAGGAACGGCCAGTTCGCCGCATACCAGGAATGGGCCCGGCGACACGCGAGAAGATGGCCGGCTACGCGAGCCGCGCCATCCTGCCCGACAATCCGCTCGACCTCTGCCGACCGCGAAGACCTGTTCCGGAGCTGGCTCGAGGCGCACGGCGTAGAAGAACCTGGATCATCGCCGCCGAACTCGCCGAATCCCCCATGACCATCGCCCACCTCGAGGAGCTCGCCGACACTCATCTCCCCCAAGGCCCTGACCGTCTCCGCCGCCGCCTTCTCGAGTTCGCTTACGCGTAGAGCGCATGGCAGAAACCGTTCTCAATTCAACCGTCCGCATCTTCGACCTGATCTCCGCCATCAAGGACTACTCCTACATGGACCAGGCGCCCATTCAGGAGATCGACCTCGCCCAGTCGCTCGACAGCACCCTCACCATGTTCACCTCGCGCCTGGAGCACGTCATCGGTGGAGCGCCAGTACGATCCTGAACTGCCGCATCATCAGCGCCTACGGCAGCGAGCTGAACCAGGTCTGGACCGAGCTGATCGAGAATGCGCTGGACGCGATGAGCCAGGACAGCCCCGACGGCACGCCCCGAGGCACCCTCCGACTCAACGCAGAGCCGCTCGGGCAGCAGACCTGGTCACTGTGGAGGTCTGGAACACCGGCCCGGGCATCCTCCCGGAGATCGTGTCGCGGATCTTCGAGCCATTCTACACAACCAAGGCTCCCGGGCAGGGCCTTGGCCTTGGGCTCGATACGGTGAACCGGATCGTGTCGAAGCACAAGGCGGAGCCGTTTCCGTGCAAACCGGCGAAAAAGGCACGTGCTTCCAGGTGCGCCTGCCGATCGAGCGTGCTCAGGCCTACTGAGGGGCATCGGAAAATGTTCCACGTGGAACATTGTGCCGGGCTGGACGTCGTCAGGTATTCCCCGCAGATGCGTGATAGCCGGTGCCTTTCAGCGCCGTTTTGTCTGAATTGTTCCACGTGGAACAGTTGTTAGGGGGCGACTCAGATTATGTAAGTGGCGGCGTGCAGATTTTCGGCTGCTGCTGCGGGAGGCGGCTATTTGGGGTCGGTGGTGACTTCGACACCGCGCCAGAACGCTACGTGGTGCTTCACCTTGCGGGCCGCTGGCTTTGGATCCGGGTAGTACCAGGCCGCGTCGGGGTTCTCCTGGCCATCTACGACGAGGGTGTAGTAGCGGGCCTGCCCCTTCCAGGTGCAGCTTGAGGTGGTGGAACTTGCCCGGAAGAACTCCCGGCGAACTGCTTCATCAGGGAAGTAGATGTTCCCTTCTACCGTCTCGTAAGTTTCGCTCTCCGCAATGGTTTGGCCGTTCCAGATCGCCTTCGCCATCAGTCGTCTTCCTGTTCGTCATCTCAAAACTGCACGAGCGCTCGCGGAGAGTACCCGCCAGCGCCCGGGGGACGGTGCCCCAGAACTGCTCTGCCCTTTGTACCAAATCGGTGCGAAAACGGAAGGGGGCCGGGGACGTTCCGCTGTAACCTCTCATAACGAAGGGATATGAGGAGCCGCAAGAGTCGGCAGAAGGGTGGTGTCCCCAGGTCAGACGAGAAGCTGTCTGACCTGGGGACACGGGGCGTGAGGTTAGGCAGCGACGGGTTCGGGAGCTTCTACTTCCTTCTTGAAGTGGCAAGCTGCGGCGTTGTCGGCTCCTCGGCAGCCGGGCGCCCCCTTCTTGCGGTCGCCGCTTGGGCAGGTCCTCACGGTTGTTCGGGCAGACCAGGAAGGTGCCTTCCTTGTTCGTCACCTCGACCAGGTAGGCGCTGTCGCACTCCGGGCAGGTCTCGTTGACGAGCTTCTGGTTGGAGGCGAAGTCGCACTTCGGGTAGTTGGTGCAGCCGTAGAAGACGTCGCCGCGCTTGGTCTTGCGGACGGCAATGTCGCCGCCGCACTTCGGGCACGGAACCTCCAGCAGCTCCTGCTTGACGTACTTGCACTTGGGGTAGCCGGAGCAGGCGATGAATTCGCCGTACTGCGCCGTCGCGCTGCAGCAGTGGCTTGCCGCACTTCGGGCAGGGCTCTTCGAGCTGCACGGGCGGCTTCTGCTGGACCTTCTGGGTGAGCTTGCGGATGGTCTTGCAGGGCGGGTCGGCCGCGTAGTCCGGGCAGCTCATGAAGGGCCCCCAGGGGCCGTTGCGGAGGACCATCTCCTTGCCGCAGTTGTCGCAGAACTCCTTCTCGGGCACGTCGTCGGCGCCCGGGGCGCTAAGGTCGGGCTTGGCGGCGAAGTTTTCCTTCGTGAAGTCGCAGCAGACCTGCTCGACGGTGACCTTCTTGGCTGCGCGTTGCGCCTTGCTCGATGGCGGTGGCCATCTCCTTGACGTGTCGTTCACGTCCTCAGAGAACTCGGTGACGTCCTCGATCGTGCCTTTGACCGTCATGGGGAAAGTGACAGGGCCGCCGTGATCTTCTTTGATGACCGCCTTCGGATCCTTCTTCCAGGGGCCGGCGGGCACCGTGACCGGCTTCGCCTTGGTGAAGTTCGAGCAGGAGTAGAAGCTGCCGAACTTGCCCCACTTCAGAATCAGCGGACTGCCGCACTTGTCGCAGATCTCGTCGGTGGCGTGCTCCATGCGCTTGATGTCTTCCATGTTCGCGCCCGGCGACGATGAGTTCCTTCTCGAAGTGGTCGTAGAAGCCGTTGAGCAGATCGGTCCAGCGCTCTTCCCCATCTTCGACCGCGTCGAGCTCTGTCTCGAGCTTGGCGGTGTACTGCGTGTCGAAGATGTAGGGGAAGTTTTTGACCAGCAGGCCGGTGACTACCGTGCCGATCTCGGTCGGCACGAAGCGGCCCTGGATCTTCTTGACGTAGTCGCGATCCTGGATCGTGTTGATGATTGAGGCGTAGGTGGAGGGCCGGCCGATGCCGCGCTCTTCGAGCACCTTTACGAGAGAGGCTTCGTTGTAGCGCGGGGGCGGCTGCGTGAACTTCTGCTGCGGGTCAAGCTGGACGAGGCCGAGGGACCTGCCCATCGCGCAGCTCCGGCAGGCGGCGCTCGTCGTCGTCTTCGTTTTCCGCAGACGCGTCGTTGTTCTCCGCATCGCGTGCGGCTTCGGCTGCCTGGGCGGCCTCTTCTTCTGCCTGCGCCTGCTTCTTCGCCTTGGCACGCGCGAGCTTATCTTCTTCTTCGAACTTGAGGTGGCCGTCGAACTTGAGCACGCTACCGGAGACGCGGAAGTCATAGGGGAGGCCGGCCTTCGCCACGATCTCGACGGTGGTCTGATCGAAGACGGCGGCGTCATCTGGCTGGCGACGAAGCGCTGCCAGATCATGCTTGTACAGGCGGTACTGCTCGTCCGAAAGATAGCGCCGAATCGACTCCGGCGTGAATCGAACGTTGGTGGGCCGGATTGCTTCGTGAGCGTCCTGCGCCTGCACCTGCTTCTTGCCTGCATACTCGTTGGGCTTTGCGGGAAGATACTGCGGGCCCAGCTTCGCGATGAACTCACGGACGTCCTTGATCGCATCGGGCTGAGACGCGCGTGGAGTCAGTACGCATGTAGGTGATGAGACCGACGGTGCCTTCACTGCCGATCTCTACGCCTTCGTAGAGTCGCTGGGCGACGCCCATGGTGCGGCGGACGTTGAAGCCGAGCCGGCCGGACGCATCCTGCTGCAGCTTGCTGGTGGTGTAGGGCGCTCGGGGATTGCTGCGGCGCTCTTTCTTCTCGACCGAACGCACGGTCCACTTTGCGCCGCTGGAGCTCGCGCGACGACTTCATCGACCGCTTCCTTATCGGGAAGCGCGTTGGCAATGAACTGATCCTTGCCTTCCACGTCCTTGCCGTTGGCGACGCGCGAGGCCACTGCCGTTGACGCCGACGAAGCGCGCCGTGAAGGTTTGGCTGCGAGCCCGCGTCAAGCTGCGCATCTATATTCCAGTACTCGACGGGCTGGAACGCGTTGATCTCGCCTTCGCGTTCCACGATCAGGCGCAGAGCGACGGTCTGCACTCGTCCCGCGCTGAGCCCGCGACGAACCTTGTCCCAGAGCAGCGGAGAGATCTGATAGCCGACCAGCCGGTCGAGGACGCGGCGAGTCTGCTGCGCGTCGACGAGGTTCTCGTCTACATCGCGAGCGTGTTCGAACGCTGCCTTCACGGCCTTCTGCGTGATTTCGTTGAAGGTGACGCCGCAGCAGCTTGCGACTTGTCCTTCATCATCGGCGCGATCTGCATCTTGAGGTGCGCTGCGATGGCTTCGCCTTCGCGATCGGGATCGGGCGCGAGATAGACGAAGTCGGCCTTCGCGGCAAGCTTCTTCAGGCGGTCGACGACCTTTTCCTTGCCGGGAGAGACGATCAGGGTCGGCTCGAAGGTGCGCCGCTCGAGTTCGACGCCGATGTCGTTCTTTGGGCAGGTCCATGATGTGGCCGACGGAGGCCTCCACCACGTAGTCGCTGCCGAGATATTTGTTGATCGTCTTCGCCTTTGCGGGCGACTCTACGATCACGAGTGACTTTGCCATTTGCTTCCTTTAAGACCCGAGATCCAGTATTGCTGCCGTGAGCCTCTGCCGGCGTGCGTTTCCAATGCAACCTAACACGATGTGCGGAGGGTAAGTCAAACCTTGCGAGTTCCTGCTGCGCGCCCCCTGCGTCACAGCGATCACCCCAGATAGACGTGCACCCGATCGGTACGTTTCGCGCGGATTGCAAATCGTTGCGGTGAGATACGTCGCACACGCACCGCGGCAGTTCCAAGCGCAACAAACATAGACGTCTACGGCTGGCGCATCGCGATCTGAGTGAAGTAGCTGCGGCTCAGAAGCAGCGCACATAATTCTTGCCCGGCATCTGCTTCACGTGACCGTTCGAGCTCCAGCTCAAAAAGCGCAGTAAAAATTTCTGCTGAGCTCGAGTTCCGCTTCGAGCGACTTCGATCAGTTCGTCGAGCTGCATCGCCTCGTCACGACGAAGCCGGTCGAGGACCGTGCGCTCGTGATCGGGCAGCGGTTTGTCGTCCGCCGTCTGCTAAATAAAGATGCGCTACCTGACGAGTTCGATTCATTGGCTCGGCCGGCGAGCTCGTCTTCAAGCGCGACGCGGACCTCTGAAGGGAGGTCTTCCCAGACGTCCTCCCAGGTGGCGGTCAGCTTGGCGCCCTGCTTGATGAGGGTGTTTGGGCCCCAGGCGTTCTTGTTGGTGACGTTGCCGGGTACGGCGTAGACGTCGCGGTTCTGCTCCATCGCGCAGCGCGCGGTGATGCGGGTGCCGGAGTACTCGCCCGCTTCGATGACCAGCACGCCGACGCTGATCCCGCTGAGGATGCGGTTGCGAAGGGGAAAGTTCTGCGGCGCGGGGAAGGTGCCCAGGGGGAACTCGCTGACGATGGCTCCGCCGGATTCCACGATGCGCTCCGCGAGGCGCTTGTTTTCCTTCGGGTAGACGACGTCGATGCCGGTGCCCCAGACGGCTACGGTGCGGCCCCCGGCGTCGAGCGCGCCCTTGTGGGCGGCGGTGTCGACGCCTCGCGCCATGCCGCTGAAGATGGCGAGGCGGCGGCTGGCGAGATCGCGGGAGAGCATCTCCGCCATGCCGGCGCCGTAGGGAGAGGGCTGGCGTGTGCCGACGACGGCGATGCCGGGGCGGGCAAGCAGGGCCGTCCGGCCTCGCACCCAGAGGACGGGTGGTGGGTCGTAGATCTTGCGCAGGCGGTCGGGATAGGCGGGGTCCGACGAGGGTGAGGAAGGTGCCGCCGGTGTCCTGCGATGCGACGGAGTTCGTCTTCCGCGGCGGCACGGGCGCGGCCGTCGAAGATGAACTGCGCGGCGCGGGCCGGCATGGCGACGGCTTCGAGTTCGGTGAGCGAGGCGTGAAGACGCGCTCGGCCGAGCCGAGGGAGTTCACGGCGCGGGCGATGCGGGTCGGGCCCATCTCCGGGGTGAGCGTGAGGGCCATCCAGCCGAGCCTGTCTTCTGGGGATGCTTGTAGCGCGTCCTGCTCTGCGGCGCTTACTGCGATCACGTGTCCTCCGTGCGGGTGTGTTCGATGCAGTGTAGAACGGCGGCTCGGGCGGGCAGGCGACTATCCGGGGTACGGGCCTGCTACTTTGGTGGGCTGGCGCTGAGTCCGTTCGTCGCAGCGCTTGCAGTCCATGACGGTGCCGATGCGCTCTGCGCGGGTTGATTCCCCGAGGACCCAGGGGCGGAGGGTCCAGGGAGGATCGTGGCGAACGTGGATGGCGTGGCCGCACTCCAGCAGGGCGCGCCAGTGGCCTTGTTCATCCTGATCAAAGGCGACGACGGGCTGCCGCATCGCGGGGTGCACCTCGGCATCCCATAGACTAGACCTTTGCGCGATGACGCTCCAAACCGGCTTTCCGTTGCGGCGATTGACTTCCTGAATCCGGCTCCGCTGATGTGGGACTTCGAGCACGCGCCGCGGCGTGGGGAGTTGGCGGGGCGGTATGCGATTCACTATACGCAGCCTGCACAGTGCGCGGCGGAGCTTCAAGCCGGGCGCGCAGGGCTGGGGTTGATCCCGGTGGCGGCGCTTACGCCGGAGCTGGCGGTGGTTCCGGGGTGCGCGATCGCGTCGCTCGACTGCGTGCGGTCGATCCAATTGATCGTGAAACATAGCCCGGGCGGGCAGGTGGGTGATGCGGCGGACGTGGATGGCGTGCTGCGTGGGGTGCGGCGCATTGCGGCGGATACGGCTTCGCGGTCGTCGGTTGCGTATGCGGAGGTGCTGTTCCGGAGATTCTTGGGGGTGGCGCCCGCCTTTGTGCCTGCAGTGGCGGACCCGGTGACGATGTTGCAGGGGGCGGACGCGGCACTGCTTATCGGGGATCCGGCGCTGCTTGCGCTGGAGCGACGGGCGGAGATCGAGGCGGCGCCTGGGGTGGGACCGTGCGTGTGGGTGGACATTGCGCACCAGTGGAGAACGCGCACGGGACTGCCATGGGTGGCGGCGGTCTGGGCTGCGCGGCCGGCGAGTCTGGCGGAGGCGGGGCTCACGCCCGCCAGGTTAATTGCGGAGCTCCAAGGCTCACGCGATGCGGGGCTCGCGCATGTAGAAGAGCTTGTCGCGGAGTGGACGCCGCGGATCGCGCTTCCGCCTGCGACGATCCGCCACTACCTCACGCGCAACATCCACTACGTGCTGACGCCGGACTGCGTGGAGGCGATTCTGCTGTTCCGGCGGTATGCGGCGGAGGCAGGCGTGCTTCCTCCGCTTGGGGATCTTCGGTTCCTTTGATTCTTTAGCGACTTCGCGGTGACGGCGCGCGTCTTATGCACATGAGCCCTCCCGCAGCCCTGGCGCAGCTTGTACCCGAGATTCGTGCGCTTGTGCTGGTGTTGGCGGATGCCCACAAGTCCGGCCACCTCGTCGGCCTGTTGCTCTCGTTCGGGCTTGTGGGATTGTTCTTTGTGTCGGTGGTGGATTCGTCGTTTGTACCCCTGCCGGTCCCCGGCGTCACTGACATCATGCTGGTTGTGATGGCCGCGCAGCATGCCAACATGTTTGTGCTGATCGGGCTTTCCACGGCCGGGTCCGCACTCGGCGGGTACCTCTCGTACAGGGTTGGGCACTCGGGCGGCATGGCGTTCGTGGCGAAACGGGTGCCGAAGCGGATCTTCAAACGCGTGACGGGCTGGATGGAGGGCCATGCCATCCTTTCGGTTGCGTTGCCGGCGATACTGCCCCCTCCCATGCCGCTGTCGCCGTTCGTACTGGCAGCGGGTGCGGCCAACATGTCGCAGCGCACCTTCATGACGACCTTCACCGCCAGCCGCGCCCTGCGCCATGCCGCGGCGGTCGCGATCGGCGTGCACTACGGGCGTTCGGTGCTCCATCTGTGGAACATGTTCAGCCGGAAGTATGCTGTGCCGATCCTGTCGACCATCTGGGCCGTGATCCTGATCAGCGTGGGCATTGCCATGTACAAGCTTTGGAAGATCTCGAAAGAGATGAAGCGTGACGATGCCGCGGGCAGACGCCAGCAAGGGTCGCCGCAGCCGGCGCAGGCAGGCTGACCGGAGTACCTACGCTGATACGCGATTTGCGGCTGGCGCGAACTTGCGACGATAGTACACGACCGTCAGGGCAATCGCCGGAACGCCGATAGCAGTAGGCCAAAGCCACAGCCAGATGTGATTGCCGAACACCCGGGGCAGGGTCACCACGCTGAACGCAGTCCACGCTGCGATGTAGCTGCCGATAAAGTTGCCAAGGTGGGTGTACCACCAGAACATCTTCTCCTTCGGCTTCCAGATGAACTTTCGCATCTCCGTGGTGGCAAGCCGCACGCCGAGCAGCCCGAAGACGATCGACACGATGCCCATTCCCTGCACCGCCGCAGGGCGGAAGGCTCCCAGCGCCATGAGAGCGGCGCTCGAGCAGAGCGTGATGCCCGCGGCGAGCCAATCGATGGGCTTTGCGCTGCCACCGCGAGGCAGGTCTTTGAGCTTGAGCACGCGGTATCCCGAGAACGCCGCATAGAAGCTGAACACCGCGACCAGCGCGAGAAACAGCACGGGACGAAAGAGCGCCATCGGCAGTGCCGTGCCGGCGACCACGCCCATGGCCCAGAGGTACACCATGCCCCAGCGGCGATGCTGTTTGCCGCCCTTGGCGGTAGCAAGCGCGACCGGAGCAAGCAGAAAGGCCGTGAACCCCGCGGCGATATGTAACGCAAGCAGGCCCTTCATCCAGATCGGGTCGGATGCCATGGTTCACTTCCTCCGTGTGGCTGATGGTAGCTTGTACGGCGGTGTTCGCCGCTCTTTATGCTTATGAAATTTCTTCGCCGATCCATCGGCCGTGGTTAGGGAGCGCGGTAAATGACCGGTCCCGACAGGAAGTCGGTGGCACTGCCAAACGCCATACCCACGATCCCGCCGAGTATCCCGAACGTGAACTCGGGCAAGTTGGGGTCCTCTGCGCGCGTGGCGCCCTGGTCTACCCCGACGCCGATTGCGACGCCCACGCCCGCCCCGAGGCCGGCGCCGGCCACCGAAGAAAGGGCCGTGCGGCTCATGCTGACCACGAGCACCTGGTCCCGCGCGAAGGTAGCCTGTCGCCGTACAAAGAAGTGCCGCGGCTGAAGGCAGGAGAGGTCAGTGTCGCTGACCGACAGAAGATCACAGGCGATGCGGCGATGCTGCCGGGCCGCGACATGAATACGCGTGCCGGGTTGCAGCGCCCGGACACGGCTCCAATCAGAACCCGCGGGCGGAGCGGCTTGGGCGAGCGGCGCCAATACGCAGGCGCAGACGAGCAGGCCGGCAGGCAGGCGCGTGCGCCGCATGCCCACTTACTCCCACCTGAGCAGCGTAGCGCCGACCGTGTAGCCGCCGCCAAAGCTCGCCAGCAGAACGGTCATACCCTTTTTCAGGCGTCCTTGTGCGAGGGCGCTGTGCATGCCCAGGGGAATGGTCGCGCCGGTTGTGTTCCCGTACTCTCCGATGTTGATGAGGATGCGCTCTTCCGGCATTCCCAGACGCTCCGCTGTAGCGAGGATGATGCGGCGATTGGCCTGATGCGGGATGAAGAGATCGACCTCGGCGGCAGTGAGGCCATTGCGCGAGAGAACATCCTCGCTGAGTTCAGCCATCTTGCGTACAGCAACCTTGAAGACCGCGCCGCCCTCCTGGTGAACGAAGTGCATCTTCTGAGCAACCGTTTCGGCGGACGCGGGATGAAGGCTGCCGCCGCCGGGCATATACAGACTGGAGGCGCCGGAGCCGTCGATCTCATGCACGAAATCGACCAGGCCGATCTCGCCTTCCTCTGCGGCTTCGAGCAGCACCGCGCCTGCGCCGTCTCCGAAGAGGATGCAGGTGGATCGGTCGGTGTAGTCGAGGATGGAGCTCATCACGTCGGCGCCGATAACCATGACCCGCTGGTGCGCGCCGGTTTCAATCAGCTTGGCGCCCACCTGCAGGGCGTAGATGAAGCCGGAACATGCCGCGGAGAGATCGAAGCCCCAGGCGCCCCTGGCGCCGATCCTTTCCTGCACAAGGCAAGCTGTGGCCGGGAAGAACATGTCGGGCGTAACGGTGGCCACAAGGATAGCCCCGAGCCAGCCAGACTCAAGCTCCTCAGCGCCGATGCCGCGCTGCTTCAGGCAATCGCGTGCTGCTTCGGTCGCAAGGTCGCTCGTCGCTACACCCTTCTCCACGATGTGGCGCTCGCGTATTCCAGTCCGTTCCTGGATCCACTGGTCGTTCGTCTCGACCATTGCTTCGAGGTCTGCATTCGTCAGCAGTCGAGGCGGGAGATAGTAACCCACCGAACTGATCTTTGCCCGCAGGCGGGACTGCGGTCTCAGCACCAGACTCAAACTCTCACCTCATTCCAAACTCTGTCACAAACCCTCGGGCAACACAAACCTTTTCTAAACTGTCGTGACCGGCAGCAAATCGGATGCGGCACATGGGAGAAGGAGCCGCTCAAGGCTGTATCGGCCGCTCCCTGGCGCGTGCGGTTCCAGTCTCCGGAACCGGTTCAAAGCGCCCGCCCGGGCCCAGCGAGTAGCGGCCCCCATGGTAGACCATCCGGCTGCCCATGTAGCTGGCGACCCAGACCGCGAAGCCCAGCAGGTCGCGCAGAGGATAGATTGCCGTGGGCTTCAGGGGCTGCTCGTCTTCAAGCGCCCATAGAACGACGGCTGCCATCACCCAGCGATTGATGCATGTGCCCGTCAGCCACGCGAGACCGAGCAACGGGGTTCCAGCAGTCACGCCCCACAGCAGGCCCAGCAGGCCGAAGGGCACCGCATAGGTGAGACCTGTGCCGAGGTGTCCGGCGGGCCTGGAGCGGCGTGTGCTCTTCATCCAGCGCAACTGATCGCGAAAGGAGGCACGAAGGCCCTGCGGAAGCACCATCAAGCGGACCACGTAGTTTGCCATCCGCACCCCTCTGCCTTGTGCGGCGAGGCGATTGCCAAGCACGAAATCCTCTGCGTAATACTGGCCGAGATCTTCGTAACCGCCGGCCTGCTGAAACGCACTTGTGCGGAGGATCATGGTGACGCCGAGGGCGAAGTGAGTGCCTCTCTCCACCATGTCCGCCACGAAGATGCCGCCTGACATTTCGACCGACTTGCCCACAGCATCAAGTTGCGCGGCAAGACCGCCCTGCGTACGGCCCAGGTACAGGCAGGATGCGAGCACACGTGCAGGGTCAGCCAGCTCCTGGACGCAGCGTCGCAGGTAGTCCGGCGTAACGCGGGCGTCCGCATCGCTGGTCACGAGGGTCTCGTAGGCTGCGGCGCTCCGCAAGGTGCGCCAGCGACCACATCTTGGCGTTTGGGAAGCAGGGCTCGCCGCACGTCAGGAAGCGTGCACGAATATGCGGGTACTGCGCCGCGACAGCTTGAGCCAGTTGGAGACCCGCATCATTAGCATGCCGCGCGCAGAAGAGGAGCTCGTATTCTGGGTACTCAAGCTGGAAGAAGAGCCTGGAGATTTTCGTCGAGGTCTGGCTCGGCTCCATGCAGCGGCTTCAGCACGCTGACGGGTGGAGTGAACGCGACTGGCGCAGCTTCTTCGCGGCGTTTGCGCCGTGCAAAGCGCACCGCGCCGACGATCACCATCGCGGTATAGATCGTGGAGGTAACGTCCCACCACAGGCGACGTAGAACAGAATGCGAGAGAACGAGCGCATGGGGACACTACCAGTGTAGATGATGCCCGCAAAGGGCCGCGCGTGGTGAGTCGTGTGTCAGGTCCGAGGGCCTGCGGGGCGCTTTGTTCGAGGGGGCACAATGACCGGACGGCGGAGCGGCACCAGGCCGCGGCGGCTGGATCTGCGCTGCTGCATGCGGGTGAGCATCTCGGTGCGCACATAGTCGACAAAGCCCTGCATCTGCCGATTCATCTCCTCCATGCGCTCGCGCATCTGCAGGATGATGCGCGATGCCGGCGATGTTGACGCCGAGGTCGCGCGCAAGGTTGAGGATGAACTCGAGCCGCTCCAGATCTTCGTCGGTATACAGGCGGGTGTTGCCGTCCGAACGGCTGGGCGCAGGAGGCCCTCGCGCTCGTAGAGGCGCAGGGTCTGCGGATGGATGTCGTACATCTCGGCCACGGCCGAGATCATGTACGCGCCTTTGCCTTTTCGCTTCGTCGCCATAGTGTCGTCCGTTTGCGCTCACGGCAAAAGGATACCGCGAGTGCGCATGCGTTGCGCATCCAACGTCGCGAGACGGAACCTGCCAGAACTCTAGGATGCGTAAGAACATCGAAGCGCTTGGCCACGGCAGCGGTGTGGGCGGCGTGACCGCGCGGCGCCGCTGGTGGGCGGCACCGCGCGGCGGCAGTGTCGGGATGCAGTCTGCGCGCGCTGTCTGCCACGGCCCCTGCCCGAAGAGGCAGTGGTGGTGATCACCGGCGGCTCGCGCGGGCTCGGGCTTGCCATCGCTTCACGCTTTGCGCGCGAAGCGCGTGAAGCTGGTGCTTGCGGCGCGGATCGTGAAGAGCTGGAGCGGGCGCAGGCCAGCCTGCTGGAGCGACATCCGCACCTGCGCGCCGACGACTTCTACCTGGTCGCGGCGGACCTGGCGGATCGCTCGGCATGCGAGCGCCTGATCGACGAGGCGTTCGCGCGCTTCGGCCGCATCGACGTGCTGGTCAACAACGCCGGCATCATCGAGGTTGGGCCGATCGAGGACCAGTCCGTTGAGACGTTCGAACATGCCATGCAGCATCATGTTTCATGCCGCGCTGTACACGACCTGGGCGGCGCTGCCGCGGCTGCTTGCGACAGGAGCCGCTGCCCGGATGGAGGCGCCGGGCGGCGATCGTCAACATCTCCTCGATCGGCGGCAAGTTGGCCGTGCCACATCTGCTGCC
The DNA here is from genome assembly GCA_963791875.1 of uncultured Acidobacteriaceae bacterium. Classification (GTDB taxonomy): domain Bacteria; phylum Acidobacteriota; class Terriglobia; order Terriglobales; family Acidobacteriaceae; genus Edaphobacter. Next base: position 45,534 of record CAWBUI010000001.1, on the reverse strand, counting down.
GTACTCCGCGGCGAAGTTCGCCATGGTCGGCTTCTCGGAAGGCCTGCATGCGGAGCTGCGCCATAAGGGCATCCACGTGACTGACCGTTTGCCCCGGGCTGATGCGCACCGGGCGGCGAGGACCACGCGCACCTTTGTTGGTCAGAGGGACAAGGAAGCAGCGCTGGTTCCGGTTCAGCGCGAAGACGCCGGGCGTCGTCGTGCTCGGTCGAGCACGCGGCGGCGAAGATCGTGTCGTCCGCTTGCAGAGGGGCGCGCGGAGATCACCATCACGCCGCAGGCATGGCTCGCCGCGCGTTTCGCGGGGTTGTGCCCGGAGACGACGCAATGGATTGCGGCCCAGGCAAACCGCTTGTACTTCCCGCGGCAGCTGATACGACAGGCGAGGCAGAGGGGAACGCGTCGCAGCCGCTCCCGGTTTCCTGAACGGGCATCGGTGCGGCTGGTTCTCCGTTAAACTTCCGTGAGCATGGCGGCGCGGGGATCTTCCGGGTTCAGTCGCGCAAGCTCGCGGAGGATCTCCTTCGAGCGCTCATCCTGCACCTGCGGCACCACGATCTTGACCTCCACGATCTGGTCGCCGCGCATGCCCTCCTGCGCGGCGCTGAGGACGCCCTTTTCGCGCAGCCGGAGCTTCTGCCCCGTCTGCGTTCCCGGCGGAATCTTCAGCTGCGTGCGTCCGCCTCCGTCGTGGGTGTCGATGGTCGGCACCTCGATCTTCGCGCCCAGCGCAGCTTCAGCGACGGTGACCGGGACGGTCACATGGATGTCGTCGCCCGACGCGCCGGAAGACCGGATGCGTGCCTGCCTTGATGATCAGGTACAGGTCGCCGGGCGCGCCTCCGCCCGTGCCCGCGTTGCCCTTGCCGGCCAGCCGGATGCGCTGGCCGTCGCGGGTGCCGGCCTTGATGCGGAACTCGAGCGGCTCGCGCCGTGTGACGACGCCTTCGCCGTCGCAGGTCGGGCACGCGTTCTGCACCTTGCCTGTGCCTTCGCAGCGCGGGCACTGGATGTTGAACTTCATCCGGCCGCCCATCTGCGTCACCTGGCCGGAGCCGTGGCATTCCGGGCACTCGGTCGTGCCCCCGGTAGTGGACTTGCCCTTGCACGTCGGGCACACCTCCTGCCGCTGGATTTCGAGCTTGCATGGACCGCCGCGAATCGCCGTCCAGAAATCCACCTGCACCTGGTACTCCAGGTCGGTGCCGGGCTGCGGGCCGCGCGCGGTCGTTCTGCCCGCCGCGAGAACATGCCGCCGAAGATGTCCCGGAAGCTCGACCCGAAGCCGCCCGGCAGGCTCCTCCGCAGCGCGGCCACGCGTGCCTCGCCGCCCTGGAAGCCGGAGAAGTCGAAGCCGCCGAAGTCGAACGGCACCTCCTGCCGCCGCCCCGCGCACGACTGCCACCGCCGCCGGCGCCGGGAAAGCCGCCGCCGTAGCCCCCGCGCGCCGCCGCCTCCGCAGCTGCCGGGTCGATGTTGTCCGAGTAGAAGCCGAGCTGGTCGTAGATCTTGCGCTTTTTCTCGTCAGACAAGACGTCGTTGGCTTCCGAGATCTCCTTGAACTGCTCTTCGGCCTTCTTGTCGCCGGGATTCACGTCCGGATGATATTTGCGCGCGAGTTTGCGGAACGCCTTGCGGATCTCATCCTGCGTCGCCGTCTTCTTGATGCCAAGCGTGCCGTAATAGTCTTTGGTCTGTGTCGCCATAAAATCCCTTATTTCGAAGCTGCAGATCCCATCCATCGCCCCGCGATGGACTTGCCGAACCAGAGCGACGGCTCACAGGTCATGGTCACCTCCGTCTGCTGAGACTGCATCGATCCTCGATCCTCGATCCTCTGTCCTTTCAGGGCTCATTGCCGAGCCACCGACGCTCGTTGCACTTGATGAAGAGCTTATCGCACCAGGTATCTCTGGGCTGAAGAAGAGCAGGCATCGCTACAAACCGACTACCCGGTCGCGTTCAGCCGGCGAATGGGCCGGGACTGCGCGCCCGCCTCCAGTTCGTAGCGGTAGTGCTCGATGATGCGATCTTCGGTCCAAAGCGCCCAGTGGTTTGCCTTGCGCGCGTGCATTTGTTGAGCTGAATGTCATCCATGCGGCGCATCATGCGCTGGAGATCGTTGTAGTGGTCCCGGTAGGCACTCTCGCGCGACTTTCGATCATCGGTTTGCAGATCCACATAGACGGGCTGCGCCCACTCGTAAAAGGTGTGCCACACGTCGTAGAGATCGAGATGGCCCTTCTTGACGAGCAGGGCAAGGTGCTCGTAGAAGTCGAGCACCTCAAACGCGCTTGACTGGCGGATCGTTCAGCTCCCAGGAAACGAGGGCGAGGCCTCCGGCGTCGCTCAGCGCGTCTCCACCTTTACCAGCCGTGGCAGGGCCAGCCGGCGGCGCGCTCCAGTGAACGCTGCCCCAAGGAAATAGGCCAACTGCTTTTCAAGATTCGCAACGGAGCGGTACTCGCGCTCATGTTTCAACTGCAGACCCGCATAGCCGATAGCGCCCAGGCTGGTCATGACCAGCGTCACGGTCGCTACCGCCTGCACGGCTACCCAATCGATAGCCACTCGGTTCAGTTCCAAACCTGCCGCGCATCGATCGCCTCGATCGAGATCGTCTGGTCAGGCTCCATCTGGCGCATGCGGTTCATGAACTGCTCAGCTTCTTCGCGGGTATCGAACATCATGCGGTTATATAGCTGTCCTGCTCGAAGCTGATCGCATCGCCACATCGTCTCGCTCATCGCCTTTGACTCCCAATCCTGCAGATTTGAGTTCCAGGTGGTACGAGTTCGGTAGTTGAGCTGCCGCAATCTTCGGTGCTCGGGCGGCAGCCGCAACCTCTGTACTGATCCGTTCCATGCTGTCTACGCGTCTCTATTTTGTTTAGACGCATTCTGCGTGCTGCGAATTCGAAGCCAGCCAATCCACGAGAAAGGGTCATACGGCTTGACACTTTGGGCACCAAAAGAGGTTACGACCCGCAACCTCCCGCTTCTGAATCGTCGTATCGCAGACGAAGCACTCACGTCCGTTGCGCCGGTACACGTAATGCTCCTCCCCGCGGATCGCCTTCGATTTCCCGCTCGGCCGGTGCGTCTCGAGCGTCGTCACGATGCGACGATCCGCCATCGCCGCCCGCAGCAGCGGACCCGACTCCGTCCAGATCATCTCCAAAGTCTCACGCGGCACCTCGCGGCCCGGCGTAAATGGACTGAGCCGCGCTCGATACAAAAGCTCCGCGCGAAAGATGTTGCCCAGCCCGGCGATCACCTTCTGGTCCATCAACAACTCGCCGATGGCTTTCTTGCTCTTTGCAATCCGGGCAATCGCCTTCTCGGACGTATCGCCGTTCAGCGGGTCCGGGCCCAGTCGCGCTTCGAGTGCCTGCCACTTTGCGCGTGAAAAGATGCTGCAATCCGTCGGGCCGCGGAGTTCGATCCACGCCAGCCTCTCCGGTTCCGGATGACCGCTGCCATCGTCACTCGAATACCAGGCATGCCGTTTGCTTTGCCCGGGCACGGCAGGCTTTCTGATCGCAGCCGCATTCCACATGCGCAGCCGAAGCGCGCCTTTGATGGGAGCCAAGGGTCCGGAACCCTCCGTGAAATCGCCGCGCAGGCCCAGGTGAACATGAAGGATGCGGTCGCCCCCGAAGTCATACCCCAGGTGCTTCCCTACCGCAAGCACGCGTTTGAGCCTGCGGCCGTCGATTACATCGGAGTCCAGAAAGCGCCCCTGCGGCCCGTCCACACGAACGACCTTGCCCGCGAATGCCGCAGCGTGGCGCTCCGCCCACCGATGGATCTCGTTTCCTTCAGGCATCTCTTCCCCGTGATGGACCGGTGGGCGTGCGCGAACGGAAGCGCACCCCCACGTCCGAAGTCGAGCATGTACCGCGTTAGTTCCACACGTGCTGGATCGGCATCGGTTCGATCTTCAACACCATCCCGGGATCCACGCCCGAGATCTTGCGCGCAAAGTCCCGCGCCTGCGCCTCGCTCTGAAACACCTTCTGTTCGCGCATCGATCCGCCAAACCACTGCTCGCACTTCCACACCATCTGTTCCGTTTGCTGTGTCATGGCCTGCCTCCACTGAATCATTGAATCCTCGCCTGTTCGGTACAGGCTCTCCGTGATACACAAGGGGCGCCCCAGTCCTTAGGAGCGCCCCTTGAATCATCTTGCTTCTCTGTCGCCGGACAGCACAGGGTCGTTACACTGCCGGCTTGCTGCGCTTACTTTTCGACGTCCACGTACTCGGCGTCGATCACGCCTTCGTCCTTCTTCTCGGCATGATTGTGGCCTTCATCCGCGGTGCCCGTCGCGGCGGTGGCGCCGTCGGTCGGAGCGGAAGCGGATGCCGCCTTGTACATGGCCTCGGCAAGCTTGTGGCTTACCGTGGTCAGCTTCTCCTTGGCGGAGTTCAGGTCGCTCGCGCTGGGGTCGCCGGCGAGTGTCGACTTGGCATCGGCTGAGGGCAGCTTCGACGTCCTTCTTGTCGCCCTCGGCTACCTTGTCGCCAGACTCCTTCAGCATCTTCTCGACGTTGTAGACCATCGAGTCGAGCCCGTTGCGTGCCTCAACCTTGTCGCGCTGCTCCTTGTCCTCGGCTCGCGTGTGCCTCGGCGTCCTTGGCCATGCGCTCGATCTCTTCCTTGCTCAAACCCGAAGAGCTCGTGATGGTGATCTTCTGGTCCTTGCCGGTGGCGTTATCCTTCGCCGTAACGTTCAGAATGCCGTTGGCATCGATGTCAAACGTGACCTCGATCTGCGGCACGCCGCGCGGCGCGGTCGGGATGCCGGACAGCTTGAACTTGCCCAGCGTCCGGTTCTGCGCGGCCATCGGGCGTTCGCCCTGGAGCACATGCACCTCAACCTCGGTCTGGTTGTCGGCTGCGGTTGAGAACGTCTCCGTCTTCTTGGTCGGGATGGTGGTGTTGCGCGGGATCATCCCCGTCGCCACGCCGCCCATCGTCTCGATGGAGAGCGTCAGCGGAGTGACGTCAAGCAGGAGCAGGTCTTTGACCTCGCCCGCCAGAACGCCGGCCTGCACCGCCGCGCCGATCGCCACAACCTCATCCGGGTTCACACCCTTATGCGGCTCCTTGCCGAAGAGTTCCTTTACCAGCTGCTGGATCCTGGGCATGCGGGTCTGTCCGCCGACCAGCACCACCTCGTCGATCTTGCTTGCGTCGACGCCTGCATCCTTCATCGCCTGCTTGCGACGGCCCAACAGACTTCTGCAACAGGTCGTCGACCAGCGACTCGAGCTTGGCCCGCGTCAGGTTGCGCACCAGATGCTTCGGTCCGCTCGCGTCTGCCGTGATAAAGGGCAGGTTGATCTCCGACTCCTGCGCCGTCGAAAGCTCGATCTTCGCTTTCTCCGCCGCATCCTTCAGCCGCTGCAGCGCCATCTCGTTGCCCTTGGCATGCAGATCCAGGCCAGTGTCAGACTTGAACTCGCCGATAAGCCAATCCACGATCCGCTGGTCGAGGTTGTCGCCGCCAAGGTGGGTATCACCGTTGGTGGACTTGACCTCGATCACGCCTTCGCCAACCTCGAGAATCGAGATGTCGAACGTACCGCCGCCGAAGTCGTAGACCGCAATGGTCTCATCCTTCTTCTTGTCGAGACCGTAGGCGAGTGCGGCTGCCGTTGGCTCGTTCACGATGCGCTTCACGTCGAGACCCGCGATCTTGCCGGCGTCCTTGGTGGCCTGCCGCTGCGCGTCGTTGAAGTAGGCAGGCACCGTGATGACAGCCTCGGTCACCGAGGTGCCGAGGTAGTCTTCCGCCGCCTTCTTCAGCTTCTGCAGGATCATCGCCGAGACTTCCGGCGCGGTGTACTCCTTGCCTTGCGCCATCACCGCAACGTTGTCGCCCTTGGACACGACCTTGTAGGGCACCATCTTCATCTCGTCGCCGACCTCGTTCATGCGGCGACCCATAAACCGCTTGATCGAGTACACCGTGTTTTCGGGGTTGGTGATCGCCTGCCGCTTGGCTACCTGGCCGACCAGTCGCTCGCCGGACTTGGTAAACGCCACGATCGACGGAGTTGTGCGCCCGCCCTCTTCATTGGGGATGACCTTCGGCTCGCCGCCTTCCATCACGGCTACGCAGCTGTTCGTGGTTCCCAGGTCAATTCCGATAATCTTTCCCATACTTTGGCTCCTATGAATCACTGATTCAAACCGCTAATTTCGTTCCTGAACTTGACTCGCCTGCGACTCTCGGACGTGCTCCGCGAGTTCCTCTTGAACCCGCTCTGTCGTTTCAGCGAGGTCGTTCGACAAGCTCAGTCTCACATGTGAGTGAGTTACTGTCAATGTATCTGATGCTTTTACTGTGCACAGAGATTCGCCTGACCGCGCAATTGTTCCACGTGGAACAATCTGCCCCCCCAAACAGCCAGCGCGACACCCTCGCCCGCAGCCAACTGGCGAGTGAGGACGGCGGGGGACACGACGGGACGTTCCTCGACGCATGGGTACGGCGCGTGCCGTGCGAGCGGCTCGCGGGCACTCCGCTGTACCGGCCGGCCCCAGGTAATGAGCAGGGTTGGCGGGCCTCTAATACCCCGAATGAACCATTGTCGCCCGTCCCACCGGGACGTAACGTCACCCTATGTTCCGGCCGAAATGGCCATTGTCCCACTTGTTTCACTGGAGTCTCCCCATGCGTCTGCGCCGCCCCTCCCGTACTGCCCGTCCTCTCGTCCAACGTGTCCCGCTTGGCCTTGCGCTGCTGTTTGCCGGAGTTTTGACCGGCTGCTCCGGAGCGCCAAGCCGCCTTTCCGTTACGCACAACGACACGGGATGGCAGACGTCCTCGACCTACGCCTCCGCCACGTCTGAGATGTCGCCCCGAACTGCCGTGCGAAGCACGCGGGTGCACCTGTGCGACGGGGCCGTGTGCTCACCACCCGTGACGAGCCAGGGCATGGCTCGCTCGAACCGCCGCGCTATGTAACGGGGTATGTAAACCGCGGCGCCGACAGGAGTAGAAAAAGCATCCTCGCTGGCCGGCCGCTCCTCTAAGACCTAAGTCCAGCCGAGGAGCACCGCCCAACGAAATGGCTGCTACAGCCACAGCACCACCAGACCAGTCCGCCGAGGTAGATGCGGGTGTCAATCCATGGCTTATCGCCGCGGCGGTGATGCTTGCGACGTTTATGGAGGTGCTGGACACCTCGATCGCTGCCGTAGCACTCCCTTACATCGCCGGTTCTCTTTCCGCGACGACGGACGAAGCGACCTGGGTGCTGACGTCCTACCTGGTGGCGAATGCGATCATTCTCCCCGCCTCGAACTGGTTTTCGCTCAAGTTTGGTCGCAAGCGCTTTTTAATGTCCTGCGTGACGATCTTCACGATCGCGTCGTTTGCGTGCGGGGCCGCTCCCAGCCTCATCTTTATGCTGCTTGCCCGGGTGGTGCAGGGTGCGGGCGGCGGGGCACTTCAGCCCCTGTCGCAGGCGATTCTGCTCGAGTCCTTTCCTCCGCGAAAGCGCGGCGCCGCAATGGCGGTATTTGCCTTCGGCGTCGTTGTCGCCCCGGTGCTCGGCCCTACGCTGGGCGGTTGGCTCACCGACACGTATTCGTGGCGGTACGCCTTCTATATCAATATTCCTATCGGCCTCCTGGCCTTGTTCATGATCAACCGCTTCATTAAGGACCCGCCCTACATCCGGGACGCCAAGGCGCCACCCTTCGACAACATTGGTTTCGGCGCGCTCGTGGTCTGGACCGGGTTGCTGCAGGTGATCCTCGATAAAGGCCAGGAGGACGACTGGCTTGGCGCACTTTGGATCCGGTGGGCGGTGTTCGTGCTGGTCACCAGCTTCGCTCTTTTTGTGTGGCATTCCTGGCGCAAACAGGAGCCGATGGTCGACCTGAAGCTGCTGAAAGACCGTAACTTCGGTGTCGGCTGCCTGCTGATCTTCCTCTTTGGCGTAGGCATCTACTCCACCGTCACGGTCTTGCCGCTCTTCTACCAGGAACTGATGGGATACACCGCATTCACCGCGGGTCTGGTGGTCGCCCCGCGAGGGCTTGGTGCGATCTGCGGAATGCCTGTGATTGGCTTCCTATCGAACAAGGTAGACCCGCGGTGGCTGCTTACGTTTGGCTTCTTCACCTTTGGGCTGACCACGCTTTACTTCGGCAACGTGACGCTTGACGTCTCGCCAACCACGCTCCTGGTGCCCATCCTCATTACGGGTTTTGGGTTGTCGTTTGTGTTTGTGCCGATCTCTACCGCGGCGTACGGCACGCTGCGGAACGAACAGATCGGCAACGCATCCGGCTTGTTCAACCTGATGCGCAACGTAGGCGGCTCGATCGGGATCTCGGTCGCACAGACGCTGCTGACCAGGCGCGCCGCAGTCCATCAGAACGAGATCATCAACTCCGTCCCGGTTACCGGGCAGCAATTTCAGAACTCGGTCCGAGGCGCGCAACAGACAGTCGGCGGGTACTTCGGACCCAACAATGCCCTCGCTCCAGCGCAGGGGATTCTTTATCGGGAACTCAGTCGCCAGGCGTCCTTGTGGTCGTTTGTGGACGTGTTCCGATGGCTCTCGCTTCTTTGTTTTGTGTGCGTTGCGGCAGTCTGGCTGTTCAAGAAGGTGAAGCCCGGCAAGGCCCCAGCCGGTGCCCACTAGCGCCCACGACGTTAGAGACCGCCCGAACGCAGGCGCTGTGATGCAGGTTCCTTAGTCTTGGTTGCAGTACCGAGAAAACCTTTTCCCACTTCTAAAGGGAAAACATTTTCCCTTTTACCTCTCCTCGGCTGCCGTGACTACACCAGAACAGGTCTTTCTGGCGGAGTTATTTATCCCACGCGACTTCTCCACAGCCGACACCGTTCGGCCACTGAGTTGCTTCAGCAGGAGCATCCGACATGTTCGTTCGTGCCCTTGGGCAATAGCAATGATCCACATTCGATCGATGGTGCCGGTGTAAATAAATCCAGGAGTTATACCTCACATGCGCCACTTGCTTCGGTCCGTCCTCGCCCTGTCCGTCATGGTCCTCCCGATAGCTGCACACGCCGATACATTTGCAGGCACTGCGGCTTTCACGGATACCTCCAGCAACAACAACGATTTCCAATTCACCGGCGCCTTCACAACCACTCCGTTCTCCTTCGTAGGCACCGTGGGCACCACCTACATGGACAATCTGACCATCCATGTCAATAACGCTACCTGCACGGGGCATAACAATCCGTGCAACGGTGCAACGGACAACCTTGCGGTGACTGTCAACTTCACCCAGCCCAGTTCCTCAAGCGGCGGCTTCACCGGTACCGGCAGCGACGAGTACTTCACGTTCTTCGGCTTCATTCAGAATTCAGATATCGTATGGGCCAAGAACTCCCAGATTGTGAGCTTTGCGGATGGATCTTCGGTCTCCCTTTCTCTCCCTAACTTCACGATCAGCGACTCTGTCTTCGGAGACGAGTTCGCGGGTTCCGAAGACCTCACGATCAAGGTACTGACCGGTCCGACCTCTTCCAACCCCGGTGTCGCTGCGACTCCGGAGCCCTCGAGCCTGATGCTTCTCGGCACCGGTGTAATGGGACTCGCGGGCCTCGTTCGCCGACGCCTCGCGGTCTAACTCTCACGCACTTCCCTTCTTTACCGGTCGCGGGCGAAGATTCACTTCGCCCGCGATCCTGCTTGCAGCGTCACCTGCCTCCGGCCGATGGAGCCCCACAGATCGCCTGGACGGTGAGGCCGGCCGCAGGTTAGAAGGCCTTTTCTGACTTTTCGATGGAGCGCATTGCCTCCTTCGCATCCTTGCAGCCGAGCAGTTTGTACTGTTTGCCCTGCAGACGGTGATAGTTCACAAAGAAATTCTCAAGCTCTTCCAGCCACTTTTTCGGAATGTCACCAATTTTGTTGATGTTGGCGTAGATGTGGTTCCCGTCGGCCACGGCGAGAAGCCGGTCGTTGCGAATCTTCTTCTTACCGTCGATCTGTACGCCCTGGATGACACCGACCAGGCGCGCCCGGACAGCAATACCCGGGAAGGCGGGTTCATCCATCAGCAGAAGAACGTCGATCGGATCGCCGTCATCCGCGCGGGTCCGTGGCAGAAAACCGAAGTCGTACGGGAAGGCCATACCGGCGGGCAGTACGGCCTTGACGGTAAAGATGCCCTGCTCGGGATCGAACGCGAACTTATTGCGACAGCCTCTCGGCGTTTCGACAATGACCTGGAGCAGGCTCTCTTTCTTGTCGATGGGCTTTAGGTTGGTGGGGTCAGCGAGAGACTTCTTGTTGCCTTTTGCCAAGGTTTGCACCTGCCATTTCTGATCACTCTATGTGATCAACACTCGACATAGGACCCATTGCGGAGTCGGCGTGTTGCCCTGGGGTCGTCACCGGGGCCTGTTGGTCAGGATCGCCTTTCCTCCGGAGGTCGCGATGGTCCGAACCGGTCCGAGGGGGGCGAGGTCACGCAGGCGTTCCGCCGGGTGATAGGTCAGCAGATAGATCGTGCGGTCCGAACCCCAGAGATGATGGAGGCTGGCCTCTGTTTCGAAATTGGGCGGCGCATCCGGCCAGAAGGATCCGTACCAGGGGCCGTTCACGCGGCCGTTGACCAGATGGACTGGCTGGCGGGTGTAGAAGAGGATGGTCGAACCGGAGGTGAGTTCGCCATCGAGGAGAGTGAGACTTGGCGGGTCGGCCGGTCCGGCAGCGTGCGCGGCCTGGTCGGCGAGGACTGCGTTTGCGAGCGGTTCGGAGCCTAGCGTGGGGTAGAACCGGACCAGGCCCGAGTGCATGGCGAGCAGCAAGCAGGTGGCAGCGCCGGCCAGTGTAAGGTTTGCGGCGTAGGTGTGGCGCGCAGACCGCAGCAGGTAGGCTCCGGGGCCAATCACTGCCATGCTCATGCCGAACAGGACCAGGGGGCCACGAAAGAGGCCCATCGCAGCGCCTGTGAGGTCGAACAGATGACCCAGGGAGAGGTTGTAGTCTCCGCCCTGCGCGAGGAGCGAAGAGATGTCGGTGCCGGGCTTCGCATGCGGCGCGGTGATCGCGAAGAAGAGCGCAACGAGCGCACACAGGGAACCCAGCGGGAGGAGCAGCCACTTGTGCCAGACAAGAACGCGGCCCGTGGCCGCCTCGTCGTAGGTGCGGAACGGGAGACCCGCCGGGATCGTGAGATGGTTCAGGCCGGTCGGGATCTCCTCGGCGCGTGCGAGGAAGCCTCCAGCCATCAGGGCAAGGGCAGGCAGTGCAGGCAGAGAGTAGTACTCCTGGCGGGCGGAGAGGGTGAAGAAGATCATCACGACTCCAGCCCAGAGGAGCAATGCCCGAGCGGCTTTGCGGTTGGTGCGAATCAGGTCGTGCTTGGAAGCCCTCTCTTCTTCGTAGCGTTGGTCGCCTGCTCTGCCGCTGATAACGAATGCCTGCCGGCTCTTCAGGTCGCGCAGGTGCCGGGCGATCGCGCTGGGCAGGAAGGCGACCCACGGGAAGAGCCAGATGGCGGCGAGGAGCCAGAAGATCGGGATGGGAACCTGGCCGTAGTCGTGGGGGATGCGGCGGGACAGGAAGCGGGCGATGTGCTCGTTGTAGAGGTAGAACCAGGCCCAGCCTCCGCGGTCCGGAAGGCCGAGTCCGCGGGGCAGCGGGATGGCTGGATTACGCAGCGCGGCGAGGATGTGCCACGGTGCGGCGATGGCAAGGAAAGCTGCGGCGGACGGGAGCAGGTGGAGTTTGAGTAGGAGGCGAAGCTGGCGTGTGACCGCGAGGTAGAGGAGCACGAAGCCGAGCGGGAAGACGAGTCCGATGAAGCCTTTGGTGAGCAGGTTGAGCGCGGTGACGACGGCGAAGGCGAGGCAGGGTAGCAGGGCGGATTCGCTCGCCTTTATGCGTTCGAGAGCGACGAGGAAGGCGTGCACAGCGAGCACCATCCATAGGCAGATCAGGATGTCGGGGATGAAGAAGCGGGTGTAGAGGAAGGGACCGATGGAGGTGGCGAGCGCGAGGGCGGAGTAGAGCGCGCCGCGGTCGGGAGCTTCAGGCGGGGAGGAACGGGCGAAGAGTCGCAGGCCGAGGGCGTAGGTTGCGAGGAAGAGCGCTAGGGTAAGGAGCGCGAGTGGAAGGCGTGCTGCCCAATCGTGCTCGCCGAGGAGGTGCATCGATCCTGCTGCCAGCCAGTACATGAGTGGCGGCTTGTCAAAGAAGCGGATGCCGTCGATGTACGGGGTGACGTAATCGTGGCGGAGGAGCATCTCGCGTGCGATCTCGATGTAGACAGAGTCGACGTCGTCCAGCAGACCGGGCGTGAAGAGGCAGCCGATGTGGAGGATGAGCCAGGCGCCGACGATCAGGGCGATCGACCGGGGCTTCCACGGGGCTGGGGTTGGGTGGGGAGGCGTCTCGGTCACTGGCGGGGCGGGGGGTCCCCCCTGTACTTTTTGGGGCTAAAGTATCTCGGAATAAAGGGTTAGGTCTGGACCTGGAGGGTGCGGTGTTCCCTCCGGTGTTTGGTTTGTGTTTGGTTTTCTTGCTGTCTTAAGTATAGCTGGCGGGGCAAAACTAAACGGCCAACTATTTTTTGGAAATAAGTGCCTTGCCCTGAACCAGTTGCGCAGTTTTGGTGAGTGGGAACCGCCTATGAACGACCGCGGCCATGACCGCGCACTACGTCACGAGGACTTGAACCAGCAACCAGAGGGAGAGCGCCTCTACACACGCTCCCAGCATGAACAGCACTACGCAGCATTGAACCTGCAGCTGCACCCCGCGGATGCCAGCGAGCTTTCGATCTCCGATGAAGAGCGCGGGTTCCTTGACTTGCAGGTCATACCACGGTCCGTGATTGTTCTTGGCTGCATCCTCATCCTTACCTTTGTGGCTGGTTCGCGTCCCACTTCAGATAACCTGCCATCCACGCACGAATTCCCTCCTGGTCTGCGGTCGTACAAGATTTCGACCCCGCCAGCAGACCTACCGTCTCACACCCTTCAGAACGAATTCGCCAAGGGTGCGCAAGGGTGAGGCGGCCTTTGAGGATTGCTTAGCTGAGTGCCATCACGGGATACGGGTAAAGACGTACGTTTCGCCTGCCCTGGTATCCAGGCTGATGGTAGCGTCGTCGACACGTTTGAAGCTGACACTCTTGCCAATCAAATCGCGAACTGTGGCGCCTGCAATTCCGGGATAACGCAGCTTCAGTGGACCGCCCACGCGAGAGAGGATTTCGAAACGATCCGCATGTCCCTTTGACCAGTTTGCCGAGACCTCAAAGGCACCGCGGGCAGACAAGCCGCGATAGCTGCCTTCTGGCCACGCCTTCGGAAGAGCGGGCAGCGGTGCGACGACTTCCTCGTGGCTTCGCAGTAGCATCTCTCCGACCCCGGCAGTCACACCGAGATTGCCGTCAACCTGAAAGAGCTTCGTGGAGATGGAATCCCGATGGTTATTCCATAGGTTGTACATCGCGTGATGAGACTGCCAGGTTTGATAGCACGCATAGGCTTGGTCGCCGTCTCCGGTACGCGCCCATGTTGCCAACCTTTGGGCCACAGCCCAGCCTGGTGTGCCTTTGGTAAGTCCTCGGCCCTCCAGGGAAACCTTCGCCGCTGCCAACCAGGCAGGTGTCGTCGAATTAATTAGCTGACCCGGATAAAGCCCAAGGAGCTGGGACATATGCCGGTGGTTAGGCTCACCAATGGATCCGTAGGTAGTTTCCTCGCGATACTCCTTGATCTGTCCTGAGTCGCCGATCAGAATTGGGTCGAGCCTGGGCAGTTGTGCCTTGAGAACGGGAATCAACGGATCATGGATACCGAGCACCTGGGCCGCCTCGATCGTCTCGCGATAATTCTCATAAATCATCTGCTGGTCGAAGGTTGCACCCACGGTCTGCAGACTGTTGGCATTTTCCGGTGACGAGGATGGCTTGGCTAATAACTTCCCACCCACATCCTGCACAAACCGCGACAAGAAGTTCGCCTGTCCACGCAGGGCCGGATAGACGACGTCACGGAGGAGCTTTTTGTCTCGCGTGAAATCGTAGTCGTCCCAGAACAGCATTGTGGTCCACGGACCGGTACCGAACCCGGAATGGCCGGTTTTGCCGCTGCGCTCGTACGGGCGCATGGAATTGCCCAGCGCCCAGCCGTTGTCACCGTCGGCAGCCAGGCCGGAAGGGTGATACCGGGTGAGGTACTGCTTCGCCAGGTCTTGATGGGCAGGAAGATAGGCTCGATAAAAATCAAGATAGGGAGTAAATAACTCCGCCAAGTTGGTATTGAACGCGAGCCAGTAGTTCATCTGCTGGTTGACGTTGTGCCAGTAACCTGCCGTCCAGGGCGGATCCTGGTAGACATTCCAAACGCCCTGCAGGTTCGGCGGCAACGCCCCGGATCGGGATGAGGAGATCAGCAGATAGCGGCCGAACTGGAACGCGAGCTCGTCCAGGTATTCGCTGGTTTCCCCCTGTCGCACTCCGTCGAGCAGCTTGTCGGTGGTGACCGCGGGTATGGGCGCGTCGAGACTGAAACTTACCCGGGCATAGAGTTTTTGGTAGTCCGCCTCGTGGCGCGCGAGCAGGTCGTCGTAGCTGCGCAGCGAAGCCGCAGCAATGGCGTCGCTAACCTTCTTATGCGGATCGGGAAAGCCCTTGAGCTTGTCGAGCCGATCGGTCGCTGAGAACACCTGCGGATTCCCGATCGGATAATTGGTGCCGACTGCGATCAGAATGACCGCATCGTCAGCACCCCGGACACTGATGGACCCGCCGTCAGAGTTCGCAGAAGTGAGCGTTCCGCCTTCGTAAAGGACCTTGAACTGTCCCTCGAACTTGATTCCGTAATAGTCCATCGTTCCGGCGAGAGTGATGGTATCGCCGTCGGCCTTAACTGTGCCGTGCTTGCCTCGGTTGTCATCTTTGGTATGGCGAAAATCTACGATATAGGGAATTGTGGGACGGAGCGTGAAGTCCAAAGCGCCCGGTTTCGTGGCGCTTAAGTGAATCACGAATACCTTGTCAGGATAGCTGGCGAAGTATTCCCGCGAGTAGCTCACACCCGCATTGTCGTAGAACACATGCGCAGTTCCACTGTTCAGCACCAGGTCCCGTCGATAGTTGCTGGGTGCGGCGTGTGGAAACTCCAGAGACACCTCGGCAAAGTTATTCAAGCCGCCGATTTTGTCCGTTGGAGCATCAACTAGGCTGTTCTCGGTAATCTGCAGCCGGTCCTTCTGTACGCCGCCAAACAGGTTCACACCCATGTAGCCGTTCCCCAGCGGCAGCGATTCGCTGACCCATCCATCGTTGTTATCGGCAGCTGGATGGTCATACAGAAGTCGTAACGCAGGTCGTGAATTCTCGGCAGCTGCAGTCGCAGAGCGGCCTGAATGCACGTGTACGAGACTGCCGTTGCCAGTTCTTTGCCCGCTTGCGAGTTGAACCGGCATGCCCGGTTGTCCTGCAAGAACGATCTGGGAGAGAGCGGCGGGCACGGCAAGCAAGGTGATACCGGCTAAAACAATCGATCGCATAGCAGATGATGTCCTCCGTCATAGGTGGGGGCGGCTCGAGGCTGCCGACTGTCAATGGCGTCCGCGATGGGTATAACTCGGCGTCCGTCGATGGCGTGACAGGCAGTGTATGTGAAGGCAAGAACGATACCGCGCCGAACCTCGATGTCATCGCTGAAGTCCCCGAGCCGCCTCTAGCAGGTCCTGCAATGCAGCCGGTGTCCAGAGCGTCCCGGCGAGGACTGGCATTCGTGCTGGGCTCCTCGTTCTCCGTGTCCGTCAGCAGACGTGGCGACGTAATCAAAACATCCGAGCAATCCGTCAGGCGAAATGCCGACTCCGCGTGCTTGTCCACCTGAACGCTGACAAGGTTCAGCGCAGCGTCCTTCACGTGGTCCAACATGAGTGCGGGGCGGAGATCGCCGGCGGCGGTTTGGAGACGAATGTTGGAGGCTGTGAGGCCATGTACGTTGCGGGCGTAGAGTCCGTAGGCGGGGATGGAACCGAGCATGAAGTATTCGCGGGCGATCTGTGGCAACTCACGCCGGGCCCCTCTTCGGCAGTCCCTCCGCCGGCGAAGGTCAAGTGGATGTTTGAATGTGAGATGTTCTCCATCGTAGCATTGCCCGCGCAGTTGAACGTGATAGCGGAATGTCCCTCGCCCGGCCGCTGCGTGTCCAAGTCAAGCGACGATTCAGGAAGCTGGCCTCCGCGATCCGTGACCGTCCCGCTGATGTTCGAGAAGGATACGTTCCGTGCAACGGCAGGGGGACGTGGAGCTCGCACCTCAGGCTGCAGACCGGGGTTCACTGGCTGCTGCGGGCGTGGCCCCACGCCCAGGTGAATCGGCCCGGTTACCTCCTGCAGCACGATGTCGGAAAAGGAGATGTTCTCGAACCGTGAGCCGTCGTTGCCCTGGATTTGATAGGGCATCCGTAGACTTTGTACAGAACGCAGTTCGAGACGGTGCGGTCACCCTTGGCTCCGAAGGCGGTAATGTCGTAAACGCGAGCGCCGAGAGGCGCAGGTGCAGACTGGGGGCCTCGGCCTGAGCCTGCGCCTTCGCGCCCGGAGTTTCATCTGCAAAGAGGGCAGCGGCCATCACGGCCGGATGGGGGGCCTTCTTGAGCCACTCACGGCGGGTTAGGGCAGATGTTTGCGGGGCGGTTTCAGCGGTCGACATGGTAATTACAGTTTCCAAGTTGGAATACAGCGCGCCGCATTTTACGAGGGCTTGTGGCTGTCGAGCAGCCCGGTGAGCGGTCGGCATGAGTGTATGCATGCTTGCGACTCGCCAGCTCTGGTAGTTACATTCAGGAGCTCCTCACTTCTGTTTGGACTTCTCCTCGGCCCATGTCTTCTCACCCTCGCCTGCCGCGTTTACAGCCGCGACTCCAAACCGGTAGTGCTTACCCGGGAGGAGCCCATCCAATGTCACAAACGTGACGTGGGTTCCTTCCAATGTGATGAGCCGCCGGCCGGTGAAGAGCTCTCTCCGGCTATCGGGTTCCGCGTAGACGACGTACGACAGCACATCCCCACCGCAATCCTTCGGGGCTGAAATGTGGATGCTCGCACGCGAGCCCTGCAGGCGCACCGAGACGCTCTGCGGCCCCGAGGGCGCCACTAATGCCTGTGCCGGCGCGCTCACCTCAGCCGATGGCAGTGAATCCGGACTCGTGCCTCCCGCGTTTGCCGCCGTGACTACGAACCGGTGTGTGGCCGCCTTTTCCAAGAGGTGAAGCTTGGCTAAGCCTGCGTGTCAAACTTGTGCGCCAACAGGTTGACCTGCGATCCGTCGTCTGAGTGGATCGGGTAGCTGGTCACGGGCGACCCACCTTCGAAGACTGGAACCCGCCAGGTCAGATTCGCGTCCGATCCGTTGATGAAGGCCGCCACGGACGCAGCCCGTTACCGGAGACATCCGTGAATACGCAGCCTTCGACCACGTCTCCGTGCGCACCCGCGGCAATCGCCAGCCCTGCAGCACCCAGGTGGGTGAACGTGTCACGTTCAAGGTGAATAGCGTCAGCGAACCGGGTGCTCACACCCGCGGGCTCTGGAGTCCATGCGGCAAACGGGCACGTCCCTCCGGAAACAAGCGTGCACAGCGCCTGTTTATCGGCCCCGTCGGTTCCTGTTACACGATAGTTGGCGTAATTTTCCGAGAACCCCTCAGCCGTCCCAAGCTGGTGCCAACCCGCGTACTCGAAGCTGATGCGCGAATGGTGATGTCGTGTACCGGCGCAGCGGCCATGCCCACGGCGCGCAGCAGCGACTTCAGCCTGGGCGCCTCAATATCCGCGCGCCTCAGGTCTTCGCCCGCGCGAGGGGTGTAGTCCCCGGGAAAACCGTTGACAGTCCTGTGCCGGGTACCACAAGATACGGTTCGACCTAGTATGTATACGTTTGCAATTCCGAGCCGCTTCGCAGGTGATCGACGCGACCGGCCATCCCCGATAAACCACATATGCAGTAGGGAGTAACCACCATGAAACGACTCTTGAGGGCAGGGACGCTCCTGCTTTCCTTGTGCAGCCTGGGGTTGGCCTGCCCCGCGCAGACCTCCAGCGGAACACTGACCGGGCACGTGGTCGACCCCAGCGGAAGCGTTGTAGTGGGCGCCGCGGTCGACCTGCTGAACCAGGATACAGGCGTACTGACGACCAGCACGGTCCGGTCCACCGGGGATTTTACCTTTGCAGACGTCCAGCCGGGTACGTTCACCGTTGTCGTCAAGGCGACGGGATTCAAGGAGTTCCGGCAAGTCGACCTGCATCTCAGCGCTTCGCAAGTGCTGTCCGCCGGCAAGATCACGCTGCAGATCGGCGAAGTGTCGGAGACGGTGACCGTGTCCGCCGATATCACGCCCCTTCAAGCTGGCAGTTCCGAGCGTTCCGGCGTCCTCGATAATACGCAGCTTGTAAATCTACTGGCGATCGGGCGGGACGCGATGGCTCTCACTCGCACTCTTCCTGGGGTCGTCGGCAGCGAAGGCGGATCGAGTCTCGGAACCTCTGGAACTCCCAACGTTAATGGCATCAACAACGAATACAACTCGGCCACCATCGATGGCGTGGTCGGCAACACGCGCGGCCTGTCGACGCTCGATACTCCCATCAACATGGATGCGGTCCAGGAAGTCACATTGCTCGGTTCCAACTATCAGGCCCAGTACGGCAAGACCGCAGGCGCGAACTTCAACTTCGTAACGCGTAATGGCACCAACCAATTCCACGGCGCCGCCTACTACTACTTCCGCAACGAAGATCTAAACGCAAATTCGTACTTCAACAAATTCAACGGCGCCAATCTCAGCCGTCCGCAATATCGCTTCAACACAATCGGCGGCACCATTGGCGGGCCTGTGATGTGGCCCGGGCACTTTAACACTGGCAGAGACAAGCTCTTCTTCTTTGTCTCTCTGGAATACGATCCCACTACGTCGCCGGACGGCGTGAAGAAATACCTGATACCCACCCAGGCGGAGATCAACGGCGATTTCTCACATACCTATCAACAGGGTAAGTCGACGCCGCAGCTCGTCTACATCCGTGACCCGCTCGCCTCAGGTGCTTGCGATACGTCAAAAGGCGGGCCCGCCTGCTTTTCCGGAAACATGGTTCCTTCCGGTCGAATCAACAAACAGTTGCAGGCGTTGATGCAGGTGATGTACGACAACACGATCGGAAAGAACCCGAGCTTCTTCGTGGATAATCCATCGCTTACCCAGTACAACTACAACTATCAAACAAATTACTCTGCCAACAAACCGGTAAACCAAGAGATCTTTCGCGTCGACTATGCTCCAACGAGCAGAATTCATATGTTTGGTCGCGGCGATCTCGAAACGGTCAACGACAATGACTACAGCTCGCCTGCCAACTCCATGCCATGGCTGATGAAGGTCAACTACAAAACCAGCAATCCAAACTTCGTATACAACATCGCGTACACAGTTACGCCGACACTTGTGAATGAGTTGAACCTCGGGACCGCCGGATGGAGTGAGACCCAACTCTACGATCAAGCGGATCTGGCAAAGGTCACCCTAGGTGCGAACGGGGTAAACCTGCCGTCGCTCTACTCTGGTGTCAACCCGATGAACCTTTTCCCGGCAACCAGCTTCGGAGGTACCAATGCGGCCAACTTTGGATGGGATTCCCGATTCCCAATGGCGGACCAGGTTCGCACTTACAGTCTCACGGATAACGTCACCAAGATCATTGGCGGGCACACGCTGAAATTTGGGATAGACGCCCAAACCGATTCCTATCTGCAGCCGAACAAGAACCGCGTCGGGAAGTTCGACACCACGGTGAACTCAAGCAATCCGAATAACACCAACTGGGGTTATTCGAACGCGCTGCTCGGAGACCTGAACACTTACTCCCAGACAACTGCGTTGCACGACTACAAGCCGCGGACAAATGCGTTCGAGTGGTACTACCAGGACACCTGGAAGGTGAGCACGAAGCTCGTCCTGGACCTCGGAGTTCGCAACTCGTGGGCCATGGCGCAACGGCTTCATGACGGCAACAACTTCGTGCCGAGCCTCTACAGTGCGGCCAACGCACCTGTCCTGTACGGATTCTCTGCCAACGGAGCCAATGCTATCGATCCGACCACGGGCCTGACCTATCCCAAGGCCTATGCCGGCCTGCTGGTTCCAAATACCGGCAATCTAAACAATGGCGTCCTATACGTCAACACTCAGGGATTCCCACAAGGAACGACATATGGCAACGGAATCCTCTGGGCTCCTCGCGTGGGCTTCGCGTACTCTCCGAATTCCAGAACGGTGCTTCGCGGCGGATTCGGAATGTTCTATAACACCCGCGCTCGTTCCGGCCAGGAAGGCGACCTCACCAACAATGCCCCCACCTCCAACTCGCCGACTCAGTACTACACCAACGTAAACGCGGGAACCCCGGGCTACTTTGCCGCAGCGGGTGCGAGCGCGCTGAACGGGCCGTTCGGTATCGGCCATGCCCTTCCGCTCCATTCGCCTCAGTTGTACACGGAACAGGGCAGCCTCGGCGTTCAGCGGCAGATTCCCTGGGGCATGCTGGTGGACGTCGCCTACGTCGGAACGTTCACCAGACACGCATCGGACTACAGCCCCATCAACGAGGTGCCGTACAATTCAGAGTTCCTTCCGGAACATCAGTACATCTCAGGCCTCGCTGCAAATGGCAAACCGACTGCATCTTCCACGCTTCCCGACAACTTCTTCCGGCCTTATCCGGGGTTTAATGGCATTAACATGCAGTTGTTCAACCTGAGTGCTAACTACAACTCACTGCAAACCCAGGTCACACGCAGGTTCCATAATGGCCTGGAGTTCGGGGTGGCCTACACCTATTCCAAGTCCCTCGACTACGGCTCATGTTCCTCAAGCTGCTCGGAATCGTACAACTTCACAGCGCCGCTGTACCAGAATTTGCGCCAATGGAGCTATGGTCCTGCGGGCTACGACAGGAGGCACAATCTCATTGTGAATTACGTCTGGAGCCTCCCGAGGGCAAGCCGGATGTGGAACAACTTTGGGACGCGGACCATTCTCGACGGGTGGCAGATCTCTGGCATCGCCTCTTACGTGAGCGGAGCGCCCCAGGGGATCACACTGTCCGTCAAAACCTCGACGAACATCACGGGCGGCGGCGACGGCGCGCGTGTGGTCCTCACCTGCGACCCCATGCGGAATGCTCCAAAAAACTTCAACTCCTGGTTCAACAGTGGATGCGTCGAGGCTCCGATTGCGGGAACGGTAGCTCATCCCGATCTCTACAATTCTGCCGGTACTGCGATTGTGTCTCCCGCCGTAGCGGCCGCGCCCTTCTCCACCGGGTCCGGAGTGTTCTCACCGAAGGTGAATTACTTCCTGCCTGGCAACGGCAACTTCGATACAGCACTCTTCAAGAACTGGTCCGTCGAAAAGAAAGCAACCGTTCAACTCCGCGTCGAGACGTACAACACCTTGAACCACACTCAGTTCAACAGCGTGGACGACGCGGCTACTTTCCAGAATGCGAGCCAATCGAGCACGAACACCCAACTATCGGGTACATTCGGGCAGAAGAACGGCGCTCAGAACCCGCGCTACATGCAGTTGGCTCTCCGGCTCAGCTTTTAACCGCAATGGCGGAAACCTGAATCAGTACCGCGGCGCTCCAAGGATCAATCTGCGGGAGCGCCGCGATCCGTTTAGGGCTTCCTCGTCTCGGAACAGTCGTTAAACTCCCTCGTTACCAAATCGCTAACATCGCCGTCGGGACTGGCGCGGTCCGCGCATCGGCGGCCCGAGCGCCCAGAGTGATGAGCGAGGCCAAGTGCAGGGATTGGAGCCTGTCCGAGCCACTGGCGC
This sequence comes from uncultured Acidobacteriaceae bacterium, assembly GCA_963791875.1. Lineage (GTDB taxonomy): Bacteria > Acidobacteriota > Terriglobia > Terriglobales > Acidobacteriaceae > Edaphobacter. The sequence continues at coordinate 23,658 of CAWBUI010000001.1, read as the reverse complement.
GTGTGAAGGTTCTGGCGCTGCCGTCCTTTGCTGCTTCCTCCGTGACCACGTTCACCTCTGCCGAGGTTAGTTGTGAGAAATGCTAAGTCAACGTGAATGCAATCGTATACATTGTGCGAGACACCCGTTAGCGCCGGAGCAGGCTTCACATTTAGCGTTGGGAGCAGAAAAGAGGTCAGATCCGTGGACATGCGCGATCTAGCCAAGCTGGCCGGAGTCTCCAGCGCCACCGTATCGCGCGTCATCAATGGATCGAGTCTGGTGCGCCCGGCCACGGCCCAAAAGGTCCACCGGTAATCGCTGCATCAAGGTTTGTACCCAACGGAAGCGCTACGACCCTGAAGCAGGGCCGAAGCAGCAGCTACGGCTTGATTGTTCCCGACATCACGAATCCGTTCTTTCCAGAGTTCATCCGCAGCTTCGAATCTATCCTGGTGACAAAGAAGCAAGACATGCTGATGGCCACTACGAACTTCGACGCTTCGCGCATGCAACAGACAATCCACCGCATGCTGGTGCGGCAGGTTGACGGAGTTGCTCTGCTGTCGTCCGAGATCGAGACAGGTCCTATCGAAACTCTGATTCGCAACCGTGTTCCGCTAGTCACGATGAATCGGCGTCAATTCGGGCCCGGGGTGAGCGATGTCTCCGTTCATTATTTGATTGGTATAGCTGAGGCTGTGGAGCACCTAGCCACGCTGCGGCATCGGAGAATAGCCTACATCGGCGACTCGGCCGGGCAGAGCATCCCGGACCACCGCGAGCATGCGTTCCGAAAGGCCATGCAGAAGGCCGGCTTGAAGGCGAAAGCGGAATACATTCGGGTCGTAAATCACCGAAGCTCGGGTAGCGAGACAGCAATGATGGACCTGCTGCAGCTTTCCCGGCCGCCGACAGCCGTACTGGCCGCCAATGACTTGACGGCGATCGGGGCGTTGGTTGTGGTCAACCGCCAGGGTCTTTCAGTACCGAAGGACATCTCGATCATCGGGTTTGGCGATATCGAGCTTTGCGATGTATTCTTTCCGCCGCTCACTACGATCCGGCTGCCGACGCACAAGCTGGCACGGATGTTTGTCACGGCACTCCAATCTTCAGCCCACGACCCCGATGGGATCGGCAAGCGGTATTGGGTCAAGACCTCGCTTGTGGTCCGCAACTCTACAGGGTCGGCGAAGAACAAGAAGTAGCAGCGGTCTCGACGACCAGCGAGGGTCTTAAAAGGGAGTAGGGCTCTCCGCGGTTCGAGTGGAAAATGAATCTACTGGCTCGCACCTGGCACAAATGGCCATCGAAAAATGCCGGAGTTCGCCACCTCGGCGGTTACCGAAGTCCTCGTGCCAACGCGGCTGGTAAAGCGAGGAACGTGTCAGCCGAAAACACAATGACCCCCCATGAAGCACCGAGAATGGTAGCGGCTCCGGGGGGCACGATGATCAAGTTATGGGAAGGGACAGTCTAGGAAGTTCGCCACCTCAATTCCTGCAGCCTTCACTTGTCTTTTCCTCTTCGGAAGGATCACACTCCTCCCAGCAGTGCGACCGGACCCCACCCTCCCAGAGTCGCAACCTTCTCGATCCTGCGGGCTGCTGTTTCAGCCCGGGAACTGCTCAATTTGTGGCGGAAAACACCTCAGCCAAAGATTCTCAGCGGCCGTCTCTTCGGGACGGAGCCTAATAAGCCTCTCGATCAAGTCGAGCAGAGGCCTCCTTATCGAGTCCATCGTGGCCAGATGTTCTCGGCACTGCTCCTCCGAAAGCTCATGCGCCCTGCCGAACTGCTGGAGCGCGGCGCGGTCCTCCCCGACGGCAGCCAACGAGACTGAATCGTACAGAAGAGTAATCACATCTCCCGGCACAACATCCAGGTACTTGCCGAAACATGCATGCGCCTGCACGTAGTCCTTCTCTATGAACAGCGCCACCCCTTTGTTGAAGAGCGCGATCTCCTCCATGGGAAATGACTCCAGCACCCGGTCACAAAGCGCCATTACCACTTCGGGCGTGAACTTGCGGGTTCCCTCCGTTACCTTCCGCAGGAAGTCATGCAGGTCGTACACAGGGTCAAACTCACCGCGTCCGAGGCCACGAATCAGGTGGCTGCACGTATTCAGGTTCGTGAGCTGACAGATGATGACATTCCGGCCCACCTGCAGGATCTGGTCGAAGACATACGGAACCCCGTCGATTCGACCCTTGCATCCGATGACCTCTTCCATATGGAGAATCTTCTTAGCAAATAGCCCGAAGACCGGATCATCCTCCCACGTGGCTCGGCTGCTCAAGTCCATATCATCGTTCACCCAGACACCTGGATTTCCAAGGATGTCTCTTGATCCAGGCTGGATCGAAGCATGCCGCTGCCCAGCGAGGAATGACACAGTATGCGCAAAGAATACGTGTTTGGTCCGTGGATCCGTGAAAGAAACCAACCGTCGGTCAATGCCGGGGGGCGCCTGGCCAATCTTCGTCGGGAGCGCCTCTGCTGCTTTCGGGGCAGAAGAAGGCACACCGGTGAGACGGACGGGAGCGGCTGACGAACGGGGACTTTAATACGCTGGCTTCAGTGTTCTCGCTCCCGAACAACCGAGCGCCCCATTGCCGCAGGAATGATCGCTTCTCTTCTCCACCCATATCGCTCCTCCTCGGGAGTTTGCTCGCATTCTTTTGCGGGAAGTTCATACAAGCACTGAATCCTTTTTAAAAACGACGCGCTCAGAACGGCAAACCTCGAGGGTCCCGCCTCATAACGATCGATGGCCCGTCTGCTCCAATACAGGGTTGAGTTGATCCGACCCGGTAAACTCCAGCCACCAATGGACGGGAAAAAGGGGGCCAGGTTAGCAGAGCCCACGCAGACAGTCCAGGTCGACATAACGATCGCGTCGACGTGGCTACTCCGAACCGTTATGGCGCGCTTAGTAAAGAAGAAGCCTTCCATGGCGCCAATTCATCTACATCGAATCTGCGAAAGGACCTCAACGCCCCGCCGCACGCTTCTTACCACCTCCGTACCGGAGAGCCTGATTGCGCTGCCGGACAGCAGGGACTAGGTGATCCGCCGCTACACACCTGAGCCCATCTGATGTTGCGGTCATCCGCCAACGCTTCTGGATCAGAACGGTGGTACACAAGCTCGGACTTGCGAAGTCGTTCGCGGTGTTTGCCGCGGCAGCGTGCGGCGCGGATGGGTCGACAAGCGCCTGCAGCGGAACGGCGGTTCGAGAGACTGAGCGATCCGGAGAAAAGATCCTACGCGTTTTCGACGTAACAACCGGGTCGGCTTCGCTCGTTTCAGCTAAGGCTTGCCGACGACCGATGAGATATCAATAAGGTAGATTTGCCTACCGTCGCCGCCGTGAGGCGAGTCGATAGTCACCTTGCGGCCGTCGGGGCTGAAACGTGGGTGGGTGTCGCAACGGAACTCGTCTTTGAACTCAGGTGGCGAGCGGAAGTCTCCGAGGCTGATCTTCCGTCCGGTTGCGACCTGGTAGAGATATGGGTGCTGATATCTGTCAGGATCCGGATAGGTGTCGTTCAGGATCCACTTGTTGCCGGGCAGGTAGGTGCAGTGTCCGTTCTCGGTCATCACTCCAGCCCCGATGACCTCCACCTTTCGGGTGTGATCTTCGTAGATGTAGAACTTATCTCCCGCCGATGGATGCCACGACCACGCCAAAATGTGCCGCGGATCCTTCCAGATGAAGTGCGAGGTCTTTCCGTAGGGGTCGAGGGCGTACAGGTCCGTTCCATCAGGGTTGGCTGTGATGAGGCGCGTATCGAAGCTTCCGCCCCCCTTGGGCCCCACCCAGCGGTGCAGGAAACAGAAGCGCAGTCCATCCTGCGCGAAGAGGAGGTGGTTGAGCCACTCTTTTACATTATCCCGCTTGCTGATGCCGTCGTTCAATGCATCGACATCCGCGAGCGAGAAGAGCATCCGCTCCTTGCCGGTCTGGAGGTCCAGCTTCCAGATACCGGTTTTGTCCGATACATGCGCATCGCGGTTTGGATCCACGATCCCGGCATAGCCGTAGCCGGGCCGTGTGTCATGGAGCCGTCCGAAGTCGGGATGCAAGGCGGTTTTTCCATCCGGACTGAGCGCATATACGGGCGCGGGAAGGCTGCGGGCTTTGCGGGTCTGCACGTCGAGGATGTGAGAGATAAAGTGCTGCCCGTCGCGGTCATTCCAGATGACCTCATGGGCGGACCCCGGGATCCACTGAAGCATGCATCCCTGTTGCCAGCTCCAGGCGCGGGTCTCGCCGAGATCGATCCAGCGGTCGCCATCCTCGGTGTCGATCATGCCGACGTGAATCACATCGTCGGGGGCGGGTGTGCGGCCCTGAAAGCTGACCCGCTGCCCCAGTACGTAGCGGCTCGTGGGATCGAATTGCAGCTTGTCGTAGTAGCCAAACCAGTGGAAGTCCGGTCCCTTGGTGATAGCGCGGACCGGAACACCGGCCTCCCGAGCCTGGGCCAACAGGTTGGCCGAGGACCATCCCGCAGTTCCAAGCAGACGGGTGGCCGCGAGGCTCTCTAGAAACCTTCTTCGCGTTACTGTCATCGCGCTTCTCCCAAGGGTTTAGAACTGGATTTTCAGAGCGGCCTGCAGCACACGCCCGTTTCCGGCGCTGGTGATCTGTCCGAACGATTGCTGGGCGAGCGTCAGACTCGGATTGTAGGTAACACGGGTGGCGAGCAGCAGCGGAGGCGTGTTAGTGAGGTTGAACGCTTCCATGCGAAACTGCAGCCGCGCAGTATCGTAGAGGCGAAAGTTCTTGGCGACCGCCACATCGAAGTCGGTCAGCCCTGGACTGCGGATGGGGTTTCGCGGAGAGGTGCCTACCGACTGAGGGGCAGCGGGGGCGAAGGCTGAGGTATTAAAGAACTTCGCGACCGTTTTGCCTGTGTGCAGGATAGGATCGCCGACCAGATTAGGCCGCTGAATCAAGCTGTAGGTGTTGGACGTGATGGTGGACTGCTCGACATCGACCGGCTGCCCGACCTGCGCGATCGCCAGGCCGCTGACTTGCCAGCCGCCCGCGAAGGCGTCGACGACGCCGGACATGTTGTACTGGCGGCCCCGTCCGAAAGGCAATTCCCAGACATAGGATGCGACGAACCGCTGCGGGACCTCTGCGGTGGAGTCGGCGCGCTCTGCCCGGAGATTGTAAATATCCGCAGGCCAGCTTCCACCCAGTGAGTTATAGGCCTCAGAGCCGTTGTCGATGTACTTGGACCAGGTGTAGGAGAGCAGGTAGCTGATGCCGTAGCGCGCCCTCTGTTCCAGCTTTAATTGGAGGGAATTGTAGTTGGAGTTTCCCCACCGCGGGTTGATGACTTCCACGTAGTTGAAATTTGGATACGGCCGCAGCCCGGCGGTGTTGGGATTGGTGGTATTTTGCGCGATGGCGGCTTGCCTGGCCACCGGATATGGAACCTGGTTGATGTTGATGTAGTTCAAGCGCCCGATATCGAACTTATGGGCCGCGGAGGCGACATAGGAGATATCGGCGACGGTGGACCGGCCGACCGCCTGCTCCACGCCAAGGTTCCACTGGTAGACGTAGGGAGCGGTGTTGGGAGATTGAATCTGGACGTTGGCACCAAAGCCGAGTCGCGGATCGGTAGGGGTGTACTGAGGAGTGATCACGGGCCCAGCCGCCAATGAACTTACGGCCGTGATTCCATCCGGAGAGGTGGCAATCGAAGTGAACTCATAAGGGAATTTCGGGACGCCGTTGAGGGGATTTCCGCCGGCTCCGGTGATCGGCGAATAGAACATTCCGAACCCGGCTCGGAGCAGGGTCTTCTGATTGCCGAGCGTGTCGTAGGCCATTCCGACGCGCGGCCCGACATTGGTGAGGCTGAGCGGCGGAACAGGGCGCGCCGGTCCCGCGAGTACGCGCTGTGACGCTGTGTCAAACGTCGAACTTAGTCCCCTCTTGTCGGAGAGCCGCGAGTTGACCTCGTAGCGAATGCCGAGGTTGAGGGTGAGCCGCTTGGTGGTCTTCCAGTCGTCCTGGAAGAAGCCGCTGTAATACTCGCCGTTGACGAGCTGGCCGGGGTCGACCTGCGTGTACTGCGTCGAGTCTGCCTGGCCCAGAAGGAAGCTGCCGAACGCGTTGCCGGTTTTGGCGGACAGCGTTCCGGGCAGCGAGGTTTCCGCCGAGCGGAAGCCGAAATAGCCGTTGTAGAACGAGGGCTGAAAGTTCTTCAGGCGATAGAAGCGAATCTCGGTCCCGACCTTCATGGCGTGTGCGCCGCGAAGATAGGTGACGTTGTCCACGATGGCGAACATGCGCTGGTTGTCCTGGAGAAAGGTGCCGCTGGCGGAGCTGCCGAGCTGCTGGATATTGGAGATGTCTATATCCGGCAGTCCGGCCTGCGTGGTGATGTTGGGGATGCCGAGGCTTTGCGCCACGCCCCCGGTGCTGAGATAGGGGGCGTTGTTGGCCTTCGACTGCAGGAACAGGCCGCGGGCCTCGTTGAAGAGTTGGGGGGAAAGCGTGGTGATGAAGGAGGTGCTGACCGACCGCTGCTGCCCCTGGCTGACGTCGAAGTCACCCGCCGCTCCGCGAAAGGGCACAGAGGTGAGGGGGCTGGAGCGGTAGTTAGAGAAGCGGGCGAAGACACGGTTGCGGGTGGAGATGTTCTCGTCGACGCGAACGTCGTATCGATTAGTCCCCGAGCCGGTGCTGGTGGCGTCCTGCAGGTTTTGCGACAGGGCGGTGTTGGTGGGGTTGGGGTAGTAGCCCAGCAAGCCCTTTGCGACGGAACTGATCTGGCTCTTAGGAATAATGTTGCCGGCAAACGGAGTTCTGACTTGAACCCCCTTGACCGTGTGAGTGGAAGCAGGATCGTAGATCTGGCCTTGATAGATGGTGTTCCCGGCAGCGTCCGCGCCCAGCACGGCACCGAGAAAGGCGGACAGATCGCCGCCGCGCATGGCGAGCGTGGGGACGGTCACGTTGAAGACAGTCTGCGAACGGATGCGGAGGCCTTCGTAGTCGACGAAGAAGAAGGTCTTGTCCCTTCCATCGTATAGATGCGGAATGTAGATGGGTCCGCCACCGGCGGCGCCGAACTGGTTCTGGCGCAGCACCGGCTTCTTCTGGCCAAGCGCGAGGAAGTAGTTGCTGGTGTTCAATACATCGTTGCGGAGGAACTCCCACACGGTGCCATGGAGCGAGTTCGTGCCCGCTTTAGTGGCCACATTGATGAGACCGCCGGCCGCACTGCCGAACTCTGCCGTGTAGCCGCTGGTCGCGACGCGAAACTCTTCGATGCTATCGATGGGAGGCGGCGAAACGGGGTCCGAGCGCGTCTCAGGCGGGACCTGGCTGACACCATCGACGAGAACTTCATTGCTCCTGGCCCGAACTCCGTTGAACCTGATTCGGCCCGTGTTGTCCGGGGCCGCTCCTGGCACAAGACCTTCAAGGGCGTAGACATTTCGTCCGTTCAGCGGAAGTTCAGTCACCTTCTTGTTGTCGATCACGGTGGCCACGGAGCCCGATTGGGTGTCGATCGCGGGTGCCGTCCCGGTGACGGTGATCGTCTGATCGACAGCGCCGACTTGCAGCGTAAGGTCGAGACGGACCGTCTGGTTCACCTGCACGGTGACGCCGGATCGCTTGAGCGTGCTAAAGCCGGGCATGGCAGCCTGGACGACGTATTCCCCGGGAGGGACGAAGAGGATGGTGTACTCGCCGGCGTTCGTCGAGGTCGCTTTGTAGGCCACAGCGGTGGCTACATTGGTGGCTGTTATTGCGGCTGCGGGGATGGATCTCTGAGCGGAATCCTGGATGAGGCCGCTTATCTCACCGTTGGTGGACTGGGCCAACATGCGACCGGCCACGATGAAGCACGCGAACGCAAGCACAAGGATCCGATACCCGCTCGACCCTCGGAACCTTGAAGCTGGAGGGCACGGGGACGCGGCACAACCGAATGTTTTCAAGGGAGTCTCCGTACGCTTTGTAGGCTATCGGTCTTATCTTGTCAATTCGCTCTAGCATTGCTGGCTCGTTCGCGGCCACGTTGGAATCTCTCGACGAGGAGAGGAGCCGGCAGACTCAGCTTGATGTTCATCCACGGAGTACGACGATATGGCGGCTAGCCAATCCATCAGCGAGTGCCACCCCAGATTAGTAATTTGAATTCAAAGTGAGAAAGTTTCTGGCCATTCAAACCATCAGACCGCTTTGCAATATGCCAGGATCATCCTGCTGAGGTGCTCGCGTAGTTTCTTCGTCAGCCTTGGCGGCGCGTTACTCTCGAGATGTCCGCGAAGCGTTCCTGCCATCGTCTGAAAAATCATATCCGCCATGAAGCTTACATCGGCAGACGACGGCAAAGCTGCTGTTTGCAGCATAGCCGTGATCGATGACAGGAAACGCCTGCGAATGCGATCCACAATCAGGCTGCCTCCCACTTCTGCAGCGATGCTATAGAGAGCAAGGGATGTATCCCGGTCGATCAGCTTTGCGTCGACGAAGCGGTTCACAAGCTCGTCAATCATTATCTCGACCGGCTGAAAATGGTTGACCGCGCAGACGTCTTCCACGGCCTTGCCCACAAACATCAGGTGCCGCTCCAGCACGGCGAACAGCAGCGCCTGTTTGTTTGGGAAGTACTGGTAGAGCGTGCCCACGGAGACGCCCGCGCGATGCGCCACATGTACGGTCGTCAGCCGCCCCACTCCACTTTTCAGCAGAACCTGAATCGTTGCGCCGTGGATCGCCTCCACCGTAGCCACAGAGCGGCTTTGTTGGGGCGTCTTTCTTGGCTTTAGTTCAAGCAAGGCGGCTTTGGACATATGCGAATAAGAACCTGAAGCTTCATTCATATAATCAAGGAGAGGAGAACAACATGCAAACAGCAAGGAAAGTTGCACTGATTACGGGCGCGAACAAGGGCATCGGTTTCGAAGTGACCCGCCAGATTGCGAAGGCCGGGTGGACCGTGCTCGCCGGTGCGCGCAACGAAGAGCTCGGGAGGCAGGCGGTCGCGAAGTTCCGAGCCGAAGGGCTCGATGTGCGTTTTATTCATGTCGATCTCGATGATCACCAGACCGCAAGTACGGCGGCGGCGAGCATCCGCAGCGAATTCGGTAAACTCGACCTGCTGATCAACAATGCTGCTGTAGCGGACATGGGCGACGGCGCGCCCAGCAAGGTCAAGATCTCGACACTGGAAGCGGCCATGCACACGAACTACATCGGCACCGTGGCCATCACGCAGGCCATGCTTCCGCTGCTGCAAACCGCGGCAAAGGCCCAGATCATCAACGTTTCGAGCGAACTCGGATCTGTAAGCCTGCACAGCGACACGACGTGGAAGTACGCCCCGGTGAAGTTCCTCGGGTACTGCGCTTCTAAAGCCGCTCTGAACATGCTGACGGTGCAACTCGCATACGAGTTCCGCGACGGAAGCGTCGCCGTAAACTCCGTCAACCCGGGCTACACGGCCACAGACCTGAACCATAACCAAGGGACACAGACGGTAGAAGAAGGGGCCGCTGAAATAGTGCGCGTAGCTCTTCTCGACCCTCCCGTTACTGGCAAATTTCTCGAGACAGCCGGAGAAATTCCCTGGTAGAGAGGCGCATGCGGCGGAACGCGGCTACCGTTCCCGCTTCCGCCGCAGCTCCTGCGGTTCACCGGTAACGCATTTTTGCTGATGCTGATAATCGCGCTTCTCGTGCACTCGAAATTCCCAGAGGGGTACCCTCACTTACAAAGTGAGGGGTGGCGTGAGGCTGGATTCCGGCGGAGGGAACCTCGTGGGTCACCGAGGGTCTCACTATTCCGGAAGCTCCACCTGTTGCGGAGCCAGTCAACCGGCCAACGAAAGCGTGCCATCCTCCGGTACAGACCTCGCACAGAGGCTTTCTCCGGGTTGGCAGCCGTTATGCTAACGGATCCAATCCATCCAGAGCACTAAGCGCCAATATCCGGGAGCACCGACCAGGGTCATCGCGGCAGCTTTACTGGACATCAGTTCTGGACTGCGCTCGGCGGTTCGGGGGGCAACGAGCCTATACGTCAGCATTAAATTCGCCGTGCGCGATAGGCTGTTGTGGTGGAAGTACACCTGATCGACGGGACGTATGAGCTCTCCAGGCACTTCTACGCGCTGCCTTCGGCCAAAGACGTCGAAGGCCAGGAGGTCGCTGCGGTGCGAGGCGTCCTCGGCTCCCTTCTCGGCATGATGCGTGCTGGCGCCACCTACATCGGAGTGGCTACGGACCATGTGATCGAGTCCTTTCGGAACCAGATGTGGCCTGGGTACAAGACAGGAGAGGACGTCGATCCTCGACTCTTCTCCCAGTTTCAGCTGTTGGACGATGCGCTTTGAGCTCTCGGGGTTGTGGTCTGGGCTATGGAGGAGTACGAGGCGGACGACGCGCTGGCGTCCGCGGCCTTTCTGGCCGGGAAAGACAAACGCGTTGAGCGCGTGGTGATTAGCACGCCAGATAAAGATCTGGCCCAGTGCGTCGTCGGCACGCGCATCGTGCAGTTCGACCGCAGGAGAAGAATCGAACGAGACAGCGGCGGAGTAGTGGACAAGTTCGGAGTTCAGCCGAGTTCCATACCGGATTACCTCGCCCTCGTCGGCGATGCCGCCGACGGCTACCCGGGTCTGCCCGGATGGGGCGCGAAGTCCGCTGCCGCCGTTCTGTCTCGCTTCGGCAGCTTGGAGGCGATTCCGGTGAATGCACGGGATTGGCATGTCAACGTTTCGAACCCGCAGAGCCTCTCCGGGATCTTCAACGAGAAGCGAGACCTCGCATTCCTATTCCGCGATATCGCAACTCTGCGAACAGATCTCCCGCTGTTTAGTTCCGTGGACGATCTGCTCTGGAATGGCCCGACCCCTGCCTTTTTGGACCGGGCAGACCGTCTCGACAAAGCAATGCGACATTCACCAACCCGATCAGAGCCGGAACCTCGATCAGCGGGCCGACGACGCCGACGAATGCCTCACCCGAGTTGAGACCAAAGACGGCAACGGCTACCGCAATCGCCCGCTCAAAGTTGTTGCCCGCGGCCGTGCAGGACAGGGTTGCCGATTGAGTAGTCTGCCCCAAGCTTCTTGCCCATGTAGAAGCCGACCAGGAACATGATGAGGAAGTAGATGACGAGCGGAATGGCGATCTTCACCACGTCAAGTGGCAATCTCACGATCAGATCTCCCTTGAGCGAGAACATCACCAAACTAGTAAAGAGCAAAGCGATCAGGGTCAGAGGGCTAATCCGGGGTACAAAACGGGTCCGGTACCACTCTTCACCCTTTGTCCGGATCAGCATGAAGCGGGTCAAGAACCCTGCGACGAACGGGACGCCAAGGTACAGGCTCACCTTCTTTGCAATTTGCCCTATGCCGAAGGAACCACGCTTCCCTGCAGCCCGAAGAATTTCGGCAGCACGGTCAGAAAGACCCAGGCGTAGAGGCTATAGAAAGGCACCTAGAATCAATCCGGCACGTTGTAGTCTTGCTGAAGGGAATTTCACGTGGGTTCGACCGGGCCCGGCGCTCCGATGAGATGGGCTTCGACATGGCTCCGGAGACAAACGGTTGGGAGCGGCTAAGCGTACGAAAGCCACGGCAGTTGAGGAAGCCGTTGGGCTGCCAGAGCCACGGCAGCCAGACATTCGGCTTAAAACGATCACCGTGTGTCGGAACGGAGGTGATACGAAAGTGCATGAAGATGCCAAATTTGCGCTAATCAACCACGCCACCAGCAACCCGGCCTGCTCCGTCCTCGGCCTAGGCTACTTCCGAATTTTGGGTCGGCCTCGATCAGCACGGCCTCATCCAGTGTGCCGGCGAGGGAGACAGTTGGTGCCCCGCACAATTCCGGATTTTGACTACTCCGCTCTGCTCCATCCCGTTCGGGTGAGTTGCTCTTAAAGGTCCGCCCGCAAGAGCAGATGCCTGTGCACCCGTTTGGAGCAATATCGTCTGATTAACGGAAGCTTGAGGGTCGTGTTCAAGCCTGCCTTTGGCGCACCTGCGGTAGAGTAATGTGCCCTTACCTCTGCACGCGATGAAGCATGACCGTAAGTGGCCCCGGAGGGCGCGCAGAAGGACTTCGCGAGGGATCCGAACCGTCCGGGGCAGGGCCGATCACCGGGGCAGGGCCCGGTTCAGGGGGCCTGCCCGGCAGGGTTGCGTGCGGTAGCGGCGGAATGGGCGTTCGCACAAGCTCGATCGAGTCCCCTTTGACCTTGCCTGCGTAAGACGAATTGGCGGCCTTAAAGTTGACCACATCACCATTGATCTTGCCGTCGGTGATGAGGACGGCCACATCGCCGCCCCCCGCCCAGCCGGCGGAGATGCCTTCCGCGGTTCCTGTGAGCTGATTTCCGTTTTGCTGAAGAGCGAAGATTTGAGTGGCTGCGTTCTCCGCCGGGCGCCACAGGCCACTGATGCCTGCGCCTGATGGGGCTTTGCGCTCCCATGGCGCCACCTGCGGACGAAGCCTGACCGGCTTTGCCGCGATAGTGACACTTGCCGACGTGAGGCCGGGCGAGTTCGCTTCGACGGTGATGCCGCCACCTGCTTTAGTGGACTGGATGAGCGCCATGCACATCCCACTGAAGGCCTTGCGCACGGAGCCCTTGTCGGATGCCAAGTCAGTGGGGTCACCGTTGCCCACCCCGATGAGACGGCCCGCGCCGCTGACTTTAAAGGTGACGCTGGCATCGGTGATGGGGACGAGGCGGCCCTGCGCGTCTCGGACCTCAACAGCAACCATGGTGACGTCTTCCCCGTCGGCTGCGATTTCATTCCGGTCGGCGGCAGCGGCAAGGGAGGCCGCTGAGCCAGTACTCTCGCGCTTCGCGGAGAGGATTAGCTTGCCGTCCTTGTAGCCGCGGGCCTCGATTATGCCGGGCCTGTATGCCACGTTCCAGGCCAGGTGGCCGTTCTTCTCCATCTGTTTGATGCCCAGGCTCTGGCCATTGAGGAACAGCTCAACCTTGTCCAGGTTCGAGTGGACCCAGACGGCGATCAGCTTGCCCTCCATACCCGGCCAGTTCCAGTGTGGAAAGAGGTGCAGCACCGGTTGCGCAGTCCACCACGACTGGTAGTAGTAGAAAGTGTCCTTGGGAAAACCGCAGGTGTCGATGATCCCGTACTGCGAGCTGACATTGGGCCAGCCGTTGGGCGACGGTTCGCCGCGATAGTCGAAGCCGGTCCAAATGAATCCTCCCGCGAGCCAGGGGCGCGCATCGCAGAAACGCCACCAGCCTTCAGCCGATGCGCGGCCGGTAGTGGTGAAGGGATCGTATGAGCTGACATACCCTCTTTCCTGATCCGTGATGTAGATGCCGCGGGTACACACGGCGCTCACCGTCTCTGTGCCGATGACAGGTTTGTCAGGATGCGCTTTGTGGAACGCCTCGGCCTGGGGATCGGCGTAGTTGTAGCCTATGACGTCGCCGACGGCCAGACCGCCGGTGCCGATTGCCCCGGTCGGCGCGATTGAGACCGGACGGGAGCCGTCGTGGCGCGTCGCGACTGCCTTCATCGCGGTCAGAATGCCAACACCTCGCTCGCTGTTGGCTGTGCCTTCTTCGTTACCCATGGACCACATGAAGACGCTGGGATGATTGCGGTCGCGGCGGACGAGATTCTCAAACTGAGACAGGCCCTCGGGATTCGACGACATCATGCGGGTCTCGTCAAAGACCAGCATGCCCAACTCGTCGCACGCATTCAGCAACTCCGGCGTTGGAGGATTGTGTGAGGTGCGCAGGGAGTTGCAACCCATTTCCTGCAGCTTGCGGATGCGGTAATACTGCACAGCGTCAGGCAGCGCAGCCCCTACGCCGGCGTGATCCTGGTGGTTGCAGGTTCCTTTCACCTTCACCGGCTTGCCATTGAGCAGGAGCCCCTTTTCCGCTTCGAATTTGATCGAGCGAATGCCAAACGGGGTGGTGTATCGATCGACAGTGTCCCCACCTACACGCACGTCGGTCACCAACGTGTACAGGTTCCGCTCTTCGAGCGACCACAACTTTGGCTGGCTCACACTGATCTGCTGCTCAAAGCTCTGCTCGCCTATGGCGGGGATGGAACCTGTAGGCGTAACCACTTTGCCTACCGCTTTGCCAGCGGGGTCGAGAACTGTGGAGACGACGCCTGCCATCTGCGCCGTCGGACTCTTATTGCTCAACTCCGTGCGAATCGAGAGTGTCGCGGCACCGGGTTTCAGTTCGGCGGAGACGAATGTACCCCATTGCTTCACATGAACGGGGTTGGTCTTGGTCAGCCACACGTGGCGATAGATTCCTGCTCCCTCGTAAAACCAGCCGTCACTCGAAGTGGCGTCCACGCGCACCAGCAGGACATTTCTTCCGCCCGGGTTGGCAAAGTCGGTCACGTCAAAGCTGAACGGATCGTACCCGCCGCTGTGCAGGCCCATGTAGAAGCCATTGAAGACGACCACCGTCTCGCGGTAAGCGCCGTCAAATTCAAGCGTGATCCGCTTGCCCGCGTCCGTGGGGTCCAGTTCAAAGACGCGGCGATACCAGCCGACGCTGGTGTCGGGGTAGTTACGGCCCAGCGGATAGAAGCCCTTGTTGAGGAGAGCCGGATCGTTCTTGAACGGCAATTCAATGGCCCAGTCGTGAGGCAGATCGACAGACTTCCATTGGCTGTCGTCGAAGGCCGAGGTCCCGGCAGGAAGAAAGTTCCCGGTCTTCTGAAAGTTGCCGGTTCTACCGCTGCCGAAATTAAAGTCCTTGGTCGGGTCATTGGCGTTTCCCAAGTGGAAGCGCCAGCCGAAGTCGAGCAGCAGGCGCTCGCGCCCCGCACCGGGGACGGTGGCCGGAGTTTCGTGGGGCATGGGGAGCGGTCCTGCGGCTTCGCTGGAAGCTTGGGCCGCCGCCTCGATGGGCTTTATTCCGCACGTTGCCGCTACGGCCGTTGTCAGCAAGCTGGACTTCAACATGTCACGTCGTGAAAAGGCTTTCACTTGTTCCTCCGATATTCCCGCATCCTGCTCTAAAGAGCCGCAAACTTGAGAGCGGACCCCTGTCTCCGATCTACTCGGGGCGCCCGAATCTTGAGACTTTAATGACGTTGTCGCCTGCGATGAGATCATCGGTACCAAAAGTTGGGCGGAAGGCGGGGAAGCGGACCCAAGTCCTCGAGGCCGGTCTCCGCAGCGGGGGATCGGGCGGGAGGGGGAGGAGGTCCGTCGGTTGAGAATCGACATGCGTCGATAGACAGGAGCGGACATGGTACCTGGTGGTTATAAGTAGACCCCATCAACCGGAACAATCATCCAACAACAGCAACCAAAACACAACACAGCAGATACATACTGAAACGGTGCCGGCCATGGATTGAGTTGGTCATCATGCGGTCGTTGGGAGGTAGGCTGCAGTTGAAATTCGCGAGAATCACTTCGGCTCTTCCGCATTTATTGGGATCAATCTGCCGGTTGCGAATAAACGGACAGGAGCGGTTTGGCCTGTTCTCGCCATCTGAAGCTCAGATACAGTATCGTTCATTGTCCGGGAGCGAACCCCCGATATGCGGACAGTCGACGCGTTCGGTACGGGACGTTTTTTCTTGCTGAGGCCAGTCCTGACTTGTCTGATAGAGTATGCCTCGATTATTGCTTGGAATGTCTCGGGACTCATGCTTCCGCAGTGTGGAAGAATAGGGAGTGTCCCTAAAGCGGAGAGAGTTTCTCATTCGATGTGCTGCCGCTGCTGCGGCGCCAGTCGTGGCGCGGACGGCCACCTTCGCTGCTCCGATTATCGCGGGGACGCCAGATGTGCTGGCATCCGCCCGGATCATCTGGTCTGCCACAACGGCTCCAGTGGCGATTCGATCAGGAGGAGCAGCGGAAAAAATTGCCTCCTCTTCCGACGGACCACCTGAGGGCGCTGCGCAGGACCTCCACTCCATCTTTGCAAAAGAGATCACTCTGTCCGCGGTGCCCTCACTCGCGATACTGCACCTCTCCGCCTTCACGCGATATCGGTTGTACGTCAACGGCAACTACATCGGACGTGGCCCATGTCGCTATCAAAATCAATGGCCGGAGTACGACAGCCGTGATATAGCCAGCGTGCTAAAACCAGGACGAAACATCCTTGTTGTTCTTGTTCATCGCGACGCTCCCACGGGGCGCATCATGCGACATGATCCCGGCTTTGTCGCCGCGCTCGAGATGGAGATAGGTGGAAGAAGGCAAGTCGTAGCGACAGATGCGTCATGGCTATCTACGCCTGAGCTTTCCTTCGGTGCCCGTCGGCAGGCATGGTCTTCGATTGAGGAACACATCGACGCTCGCAAGATGGGCGATTGGACCCGGCTCGACCTTGGGCTCCCAATCTGGAAGCCGTCGGCACTTGTGCCGGGCAGCGGAGACACTCGATTCTTCCCGCGCAGCAGTCCGCTCCAGCTTGAGACGGAGCGACGATGGACGTCCGGCACGTCCGCAGTTCCCATTAATCTTTCAGCAGGAAGCGAGATCGAGTTCACGCTCCCCGAGATAGCGCAGGCGTTTCATCTGTTGGAGATGGACGCCGAAGAAGGGAGCTCGTTGGAGGTCTCTTACGCTTTGCCCCAGGGAGAAACCAGCGGCAGATGCACCTACATCGCGCGTGCCGGCGTGCAGGCCTGGATGGGCGGTGACACGTTTGCATTCCTGCGGCTTCGCCTGCGCGTAACTACGGGGCAGATACTCATTACACGCGCGGCGGCTTATGAAGTGAGATATCCCTTCGAGCGAGCTGCCTCGTTCACGTGCAGTGATCCTTTCCTGAGCCAGTTATGGGGCATCTGCGCACGCTCGCTTGAGGTATTGAGCGAAGACTCCTACGTCGATTGCGCGGACCGGGAACGGGTCGAGTGGACAGACGACAGCCCGCCGGCCTTCGATTGCACGCGTGTGATGATGCGCGGACCCGACAAGAACCACACGCAGCATTGGGGCGATGCACGCCTGCTGGGCGGTCTGTTGCGGCGCATCGCGCTGACCCAGCAGCCGGACGGTCAATTGAAGGCGCACAGCTGTTCGGAACGTTTCGATATTCACGCGATCATGGAAGACCGCACGTGCAATTGGGTTGTGTTGTTGCGCGAATACCAGGAAAGCTGCGGGGACACGGGACTGGTGCGCGAGTTGTGGCCCACGCTGACCCGGCTGCTCGACTGGTACCGCACCCGGCGGACGGCTCGCGGGCTGGTGCTGGCGCGGGAGTGGGAGGTTTGGGACAATCCTCTGCGCTACGAGATTTGCGAGGGGGCCGGCCTGAACGCTATGGTGTACCGCGCCCTGGAAGATGCTTCGGTGCTTGCCAGGAGCATCGGCAGGCAGAATGAGTCGCAAGGGCTTGCGCAAGAGGCGCAACGGTTGCAGTCGGCCTTCGACGGTTTGCTTTGGAACGAGCAGGAAGGCGCTTACGATGGCGCGCTCTTCGGGCCGGGATCGGAGGTTCGCCCCCAGTCGGGCCATGCCTTTCCGGGTCCTATCGTGGGCGGCCGGTTTCGTCCTACCGCTCAGGCCAACCTGCTCGCGCTCTACGGCGGGATTGTTCCGCCCGAACGTCTTGGCCCGGTGAGGAGATGGGTTCTGAACCACCTGGACGAGGTGCGCGAACCGATGTCGCACTACTACCTCTTCCGGATGCTTTACGCGATGGAAGACCAGCAACGGGACAGCGAGGTGCTGAAGCTCATGAGAACGGGCTGGAAAAATCAGGTCGACTCCGAGTGGCAGACTACCTGGGAGGATTTGGAAAAGAGTGGCGGTTCGAAGGTTCATATCTATGGCATGCACCCCGGCTATTTTCTGACAGCCTATGTATTAGGGGCACGAAGGAAGGATCCGGCGGATCGGCGAAGGATCTTGATAGAGCCCCGTTTCTCGGGCCTCGACTGGGCGAAGGGAGTTTGCGTTACCGAGTTCGGCCCGGTGGAAATGGAATGGACGATGAATGGCGCCCGCAAGCCCAAAATCGTCTGCACCATTCCGAACAACGTACAGGCTATGCTTCGGCTTCCCTCCCAAGAGGCACGCGAAGTTCTGGAGATTGACGGAATAGCCGCTCCTGCCCGCCGCGCAGAGGGATGGCTTGAGATTGGATTAAAGCCTGGGAAACACACGATTCAGTTCCAAACGTGAGGTCCTCGGCTATGGATGTTAGACAGAGACGTTTCTTCTGACTAGCTAATTCTGTTCAGCGCCAAATGCCTGCCGGGACCGATCGCCCTGTCTAGCGCTGCCATCCTGATTGATGGGTGTCTTCTGCTGGTCATAGAACCGGCCGGTTGCTTCGTGGATGTGGATGTGCCGGTTCGTTCCGAAACGCTGATAGCTCTGTACAGTCCCATTTCGGCTTTTCATCTTATGTACGCGTCCGTGACGACCACTCGAAAGAGTCCCTGGCTTAGCCGGGGAAGAATTAGCTGGGGCCTGCTTGTTGAACGTGCATCATGTGTTGGCCCTACTGCTTGTTTCTGCGAAAATCGATGGTCTCTTCAATCATTATGAAGGCAGTACCGCATATGGGTCATTGTGGAGAACTTCGGGTTATTTGGTGCAAAGCCTCAAGGTGGTCAGCCGTTGTGACGCAAGGGGTCGGAAAGAAACTCGGTGAGGCTTAGCTGGGCGGCGCGTCATCCGTAATCGCTCCCAGGACGGGGAAGGAAGGACGTTGAGACCTCTAGACGCCGAGCCTTGCAGCATTAGGTGTGCCAAATCCGAGTGCTTCATACATGGATTGGCCCTGGTCTGTTCCATGCACAAGCAACCGCGGACGCGGCAAGAAGTCGGCCTGCACGGTCAGCCGAGTCGACGTTTACCGAACCTGCGTTGAGCCTAACAAAATCGCGGTGCCCTGGCGACATGAAGAATGCTTCACCGTCGGCGACACGAACGCGAGCCTCCGCACTCCGCTGAACTACATCTTTGGCATCCGTGCCAGGCGGCAACTTCACCCATAAATTGAGCCCATCGGGGCCGCACCAGGTACCTGCACCGTAGGGACGCAGGATCTGGTTTACTGCCTTCGCAGCGGCTGCTCGCCTCTCCCCGTACTCTGTGCGAGCAAGCTCCAGGGCAACGTGAACCTCTTCTCCGCCAAGCATCTCCGCCAAAAGTCCCTGCAAGAGCCTGGATGTCCAGCCGTCAGAAAAACTCTATGCGTGCGCTAGCGCCTCGTGAAGCGCGGGCCTTGCAACACCAACCGCGATGCGGAGATCAGGCGCAAGCGACTTGGAAAACGAACGTACATAGAGAACACGATTCTCCAGTCTGGCATCTGTGATGAGTGAACCGGGACGCGTCGTGGCCATGCCCGCGAAGTGGTCATCCTCAAGGATCATCACGTCGGGGAAACGATGCCAGGACGTCCGCAAGTTCGCTCCTGCGATCGCGAGTCCATGAGGCTCCCGTAGGGTTGTGGCCGCGAGGTGTCAGCAGTACCGCACGAGCTCCTCCCTTCAGGCGGAAAGCAGAGACGCAGGAACCGCTCCAAATTTGTCGACCTGGATGCCGATCAGGCGGGCGCCACATCGTTCGTATGTGTCGAAGCTTGTGGGATATCCCGGCTCTTCCACTCCGACTGTGGGTTGTCCGGAAACAGAGTTTGACACGAGCTCCAAAGCAAGCATCAGGAACTGCTGCGCAGAGTTTCCAATTATTAGATCCTGTAAACGTGCTCCTACCAGGTCTGCTTCGAGCAGCGGAATCAGCCGGGTACCGAGACGTTCCGTTGCCCCTGGCCCAGCGTACTGCAATCTCTTGCGGTGAGTGACGGTCCAACGAAATTCCATGCGCTCTTGATCGCATCGACGGGCAACAATCCCGGGTCCCGCCCTCCTGTACTGCACTCGAGAGCGGCCGGGTACACGGCTCGCAAGCGCGCACCCGAGCTCATCAGAGAACGTCTCCTCCAATGGAGGCGCGCCTGAGCGTGGACTGGGGAGAACTCTGCCCCCCGAATAGGCACGGATTCAGCGGCGCTTCTATCCGTCACAAATGTTCCGCGGCCCACTTGGGGCCGAATCAGTTGGGACAGCATCGCTCCCGTACTGGGGATGAGCTACGGCGGACGCCTCGTCATTCTGCCGGGACAACAAGCGGCCGAGGAGTTCAGCACCTTGGTCCACGAGCTCGCGCACTTATGTTGTGTTCGCAGTTATGTTGCGTAGCGGGCTCATCGCCAATGGAGAGGAAGCTCCGAGCCCTGCGTACGCAACATAACTATTTAGAGGGAGTGGAGGAAGGCGAGCAGGGACGGGTCGTCTTTCCAGGGTTTGTTGTGGGGCGTGGGCGTTGTACTGAAGTTGTTGGAGTGTGCGAGGACTTCGGCTTTCCGTTGCAGATCGACTTCGGCGTAGATGTTGGTCGTGTCGATGGAGACGTGGCCGAGCCAGGCGCGGATGGTGTTGATATCGACGCCTGAGCGGAGCAGGTGCGTCGCGGTCGTATGCCGGATCGTATGTGGGCTGATCGGCCTGCTCAGCAGCGACGGATGCGAATCCGACGCGGCGCGAACATGGTTGCGGAGCATCCAGTGGATGCCGTGGCGTGTGATCGCATCGCCGAGCCGGTTGAGGAAGACGGGTTGGTCGGGCGAACGGTTGCGCACGAGCGCGAGGAGCGCGTCGACAGTCGCCGGCCAAAGTGGGCAGCGTCGTATCTTGCGGCCCTTGCCTCTGAGTTGCACGTCGCCAAGTTGGTTGGGACGCAGGTTCAAATCGCCGATCAGCAGAGACGCGGCCTCGGAGACGCGAGCGCCGGAGTTGTAGAGGAACAGCAGGAGCGCATGATCGCGCTGCCCTTGCTCTGTGCGGCGGTCGGGGGCGGCG
This sequence comes from uncultured Acidobacteriaceae bacterium, assembly GCA_963791875.1. Classification (GTDB taxonomy): domain Bacteria; phylum Acidobacteriota; class Terriglobia; order Terriglobales; family Acidobacteriaceae; genus Edaphobacter. The sequence goes on along the minus strand of CAWBUI010000001.1, from coordinate 2,812 downwards.
AGGATGGCATCCATCTCAGGCTTATCCATGTAAGAGAGCTCGTTCCGGTTGAATCGCTTGAAAGGAATGGCTCGTATCTGGCTGCACCATGCGATATGCTCTGGGCTGCGTTCGGCGATGAATCGCGCCATCGCGTGAATGGCCGCAAGACGTTGGTTGCGGGTTCGGATGGAGCATCTCCGGCTCTGTTCGAGATGTTCGAGGAAGCCGCGCAGCACGTCGCTCGACAGGTCGAAAACATCGAGGCGATCCACCGGCTTGTTCCGCTCGGTGGCGGCATAGGGCATCAACAGCGCGAGTGTGTCACGATAGCTGCGTTGCGTGTTCCTGCTGAGGTTGCGTTCTTCGATCAAATGATCGAGGAGGAATCGCTTCACCCATGGACCTAATAATCCCGACTTAGACATGAGGCACCTCCGGCCTGGCGTAGCGCTCGAAGCAGAGGCTGGCCTGTTGGAGCAGTTCCGTGGTCATGGAGAGGTAGCGTTGGGTGTCGCGCAGCACGCTGTGCCCAAGGTAGATCGACAGGTGAGGAAGAAGCCGCTGGACGTTCTTGCCCTCGCGGTACCAGGTGACGAGGCGAACGACCGCGAAGGTGTGGCGGAAGTCATGCAGTCGCGGCTGGAAAGTAGCATCGTCAGAGCGCGAGACGCCTGCCTGTTCACGAAGCCGCTTGAAGACGAGCTCCGCAGTCTGACGCGTGATGGGAGTTCCCTTGACGGTTCCGAGAAGCGGAGTCGTCTCGGACCGCAATGACTGCGGCCACTGCCGGTCGATGTAGCGGCACAGTACGCCGCGAAGGTCGTTGCCCACGGGGACAAAGCGGCTCTTGAAGAACTTAGTCTCGCGGATGGTAAGGACTCCTGTGCCTGTATCGAAGTCCGCCAGCGTGAGATGAAGCGCCTCGCCGATCCGGAGGCCTGTTCCGTAGAGAAGCAGCAGGAGTGTGCGTACGGTATGTGGTTCAAGCAGCCAGCGATAGCGATGCCGCGAGTCGGCGGCATCGATCAGACGCTCGATGTCCTGGTTGGTGTAGATATAAGGCTGGAATGCCTCCGGCTTCTGCGGAACGCTGAGTGGGAGAGGGCAACTCGCGCAGTAGTCACGGGCCATAGCGTAGCGATAAAAGGCCTTCAGCGTGTGGTACTTCGAGAACCAGAAGGTGGTGAGCGGGCCGCTGCCTTCGAGAAAGCGCAGCACCAGTGCCGGCTCTATGAGATGCATCTCGCAATCGCCTATGGCCTGGATGAAGGCGCGGAGGCGGACGGCTTCGCTGCGGAATCCGATGCCAAGCGACCGCTTGTGCAGGATGTACTGTTCGACCGCTTGAGAGAGGATCATAGAAGACCTCCGAGGCCGATCGCGGCAACGCCGCGCAACGCTTCGATGCTGCCTCGCATCTCGATCGGCGTAGCGGCCCGTTCGCTGTTCGCCGCGAACTCCACAAGTCTCGTGAGCGGGAGAGCGCCCACCTCACGCAGCGCGGGCAAATCGACCTTGGCGTACATCTGCGTGGCGGTCAGCGAGACATGGCCAAGATGGTCTGCGATCTCCTTGAGCGAAACGCCTTCGGCGAGCAGGTGTGTCGCGCAGGAATGCCGGATAGCATGTGGGCCATAGCATGGCAGAACCAGCCCGAGCCGATGGAGACGCTTGCGTACCATCGTGCCGAATCCCGGAGCGGTGAGGGTTCGATACGGTTGGACGCACGTCAGAAATATCTCTCGCAGCTTGCACTTCGGTCGCACCTCGCGGAGGTATCGAAGGATCGCTGCCCCGACTTCACGGACGAGCGGATAGTGCTGAGTCTTGCGCTGCTTGGGACGCCGAATGCAGAGGATCTCACGCTCCCAGTCGATGTCCTCAAGGCGAAGGTGGCGCACCTCGCCGCTGCGCACGCCGTAGACGGCAATGACCAGCAACATCGCATGATCTCTGATCTCGCTCGGCGTGTTGCCTGCACAGGCTGCAAGCAGCCGTTGCACGTCGCTCCACGCCGGACCTCGCGGAAGACTCTCCAGCCGATAAATGCGAGGCGCATCGAGTGCCGCGAGACCGGCCCGGCACCAATGCTTCGATTCAGCGCAGCGGAAGAAGTTGCGCAGCTTTGCGACGTGAAGGGCGATACTGGTCCGCTTCAACTTGCGTTGCGCAAGCGCCTGGAAATACTCGGAGATATCTTCGAGGCTAACCTCTTCCAGCGGCTTGCCCTGCCGGCCGATCCAGTTCAGGAACTCCCCGACGCACATCTCGTAGTGATGCAGAGTGCTTGGCGAAAGGTATCGTTCATGCCGCTGACAATCAAGAAAGGCCCCGAGCCGCGCGGCGTAGGCAGCTTCCGGCCGTGACTCGTGCAACCTTCCAAGCAGGCGAAGCAAGCCTGTCGCGTGATAGACGAACTGCCGCTCGCCGACGTGGAGACATCTTCGAGAGCGGTGCGCGGTCCCAGCCCACTCGACTGAAGCGGCTTCGATCTCAGCAAGGGTGATCTCGGGTCGGTCGAGCCGAAGATGCCGAACGACGACAACGAGCAGCTGCGCGATGTTACGCACAGTCTTCCGCGAGCGCCCCTCTTCAACGAGGTGCTTCAGGTAAAGCTGGCGTTCGGCTGCAAAGGCTAAGGACTGGTAGCGGACAATAGCAGCTTGCGGCGTGAATAGCTGATCGAACATGGCGGTCTCCTTGGGTGAAATGAATCCGCCCAGTATCGCCACCTTCATCTCGTTATGTTGCGTTCACAAGCTATAGACCCAACAAAGACGCACCCTCGCAACCGCTACGCAACATAACTGCGAACACAACATAAGTGCGC